>NZ_JBICZL010000029.1:0-66562 GCF_043201875.1 Streptomyces sp. NPDC048248 | reverse complement strand
CCCGCGGAGCGGGTCCCACAGCGCTGCGCGCTGTGCAAGCGAACTCCTCCGCTCCGCGGAGGAGTTGCGCACCCGCTCCGCGGGTGCGAACCCCCCTGCTGCGCACGGGGGTTGCGGTTCGCTTCGCTCTCCGAGACCCGGCCGAGCCGGGCTGCCCCTTCCGCTGCGCTCCAGGGGCGGTCGGGCGGTCCGTCTGGTGGCTAGTCAGGGCAGCTTGATCTGGGCTGGTGTGGCGGTGGGTGGGTCCGCTTCGCTCCCCCACCCGGGGTCCTTCCGGCTTCGCCTTCAGGGCCTACGCCCGCTCACGCGGACGGGCCGGCTACAAGGGGGCGGTGGTTCGGTGGGAGGGGCCTAATCGATATACCCGGTAGCCGGATCGACCTGTCCAAGGAAATCCCGGATGGACTCTTCCAGCTCCGGGATGCTCAAGGCCCTGGCCGGCTGCACCGCAGAAGTGAAGCCGTATCCGGGGTTGGGGCCTGTCAGCCAGGTGAAGTCGTACGTGCCCCGCTGACCCGGCCGTTTGGAGACCTCGAACTTCTCCCCGTCCACCATCAGCGTCTGCCGTGCACTGCGCCTCTTCATGGCCACCAGCATGCCCGAACCTGGAGTCGCTCGTTGACCCCTACTGGATGGTCAGAAGGGGACGTCCATCCCCTGCCTGCGGATGAGGACGAGTCCATTGCTCAAACACTCACCGGCCGACGCCGCATCATTCCGGACCGGGTGGGACAGTGCCCCACCCGCTGCCGCGAAGGTCCACTGATTGCGGGAGCGTTCCGCATCAAACCTGAGGAGTGCACTGACACCATGCTCGCCCAGCCACTCCAGGATGAGCAGGGACACGTCTTCTATGCCACTGTCCGCATCAGGCTTCGGCAGCCGGTTCTTCGCTCTGGCCATACCCAAAGCCTACCGGACTGTCAGGTCTTGACGGGTCCCCCCGTGAGCTATCTTGCATCAAAACAGTAAGCGGATAGACTCTGGAATTAGAGCATCGCACCTTCGGGGCACTTCAGACCGCGTGGAGCAACCCGGAATGCCCCAAAGTCCGAATACAGGACGGCCCTCCTAAGGGGTTCGCTGTGACGGCAACTGCGAGTCTGCAGGCAGGCTTTCCGTTCAGCTGACGCTCGACTCGGCCACGCCGGCAATCAAGATGAGGTAGAGCGGATATGGCGAAGAAGGACCTCTGGCCCCACCAACGAGAAGCCGTCGACGCCGTCATCCGCGCCCTCGAATTGCCTGCAAGATCACTTGTGCCTGAGCGAGGACTCCGGACGCAGGTGATCATGGCGACCGGGACCGGGAAGACCCGGGTGGCGGTCCGCAGCGCGCAGGAGCTCCACGCGGGCCGCGTGCTGGTGCTCGTACCCTCGCTGGACCTGCTCACCCAGACCGAAGCTGCATGGCGCGAGGGAGGCCTCAGGGGGCCGATGATCGGAGTCTCCTCCCTGCGGGGCGAGGAGGCCGGCTTCCCCAACACCACAGACGCGGACGAGCTCGTGCAGTGGACCCGCGGCCTGGACAAGGTCACCGTGTACGCCACCTACGCCAGCCTCGGCCTCGGCACACTGGAGCGGGCTTACGCTGCGGGTTTGGCGGCTTGGGACCTGATCGTTGTGGACGAAGCCCACCGGGTTTCGGGCCGGATCGGGAAACCGTGGGCGGTCGTCCACGACAACCAGAAAATCCCGGCCCTGCGCCGGTTGTACATGACGGCCACGCCCCGGCTGTGGCAGCTCGGGGACGAGGACGAGACCGGCGCACCGGGCGAGCTGGTCGCTAGCATGGAAGACGACCCCGAGGGCCCCTTCGGCAGCAGAGCGTTCACCTTGACGCTCTCGGAAGCCATCGACCGGGGAATCTGCGCCCCCTACCAGGTCGTATGCGTGGATGTGACGGACACACAGTTCCAGGCCGCTCTGCTGCTCGGCGCGGAAGGCCGGTCGGACGAGGTGCGCGGCGCGCGCCTCGCTGCCCTGCAGACCGCGCTGGTCGAGGCGTCATCGGAGGAGGGCTTTCGCAGGACGCTCGTCTTTCACCATCTGACGCGGGAAGCCGAAGCTTTCGCGGCCGGCCTGCCCGACGTCGCCGCCCAGCTGCACGCCAGTGACCCCGAGCTCTACCCGCGCACGATCTGGGCGGACTGGCTGTGTGGAGAGCACAAGCCCCTCCACCGCCGCCGGGTGCTGGGTGAGTTCGCCGACGGGATCGCAGGCGACGGCACGGTCGTGGAAAAGGGCTACCTGGGGTCCGTGAAGGTCCTCGGGGAAGGCGTCGACACCAAGAACTGTGACTCCGTGTACTGGGCGGATGTGCGCGGGGCCATGCCGGACCTGGTCCAAGCGGTGGGCCGGGCTCTGCGGATGCAGCCGGGCGAGGGCAAGGTCGCCAGCCTCGTCGTGCCGGTGCTCCTGGGCCCCGGCGAGACAGCGGACAACATGCTGACCTCGAAGGCGTACGGCGGGTTGGCGAAGCTTTTGGAAGCGCTCAGGGCGCACGACGCCAGGGTCGTGGAGGCGTTGGCCGAGCAGCAGGCTCCCAGCCGCTACAAGCCCATCCAGAAGGACGCAGAGGGCAAAGAGCAGGACGCCGGTGGGGACGGGGGCGGGGGGCCTTCGGCTCCGGCGAAGGCGCTGCTGAAGTTCTCCACGCCACGCGACCCCGCGCAGCTGGCAGCATTCATCAACCTCCGCGTCCTCAACCCCGAACACGAGCACTGGCGGCGCGGCGTGGAGGCTGCCGTGATCTATGCCCGCGAGCACGGGGACCTGCGGGTGCCGTTCACGTTCCGCGTCCCGACCGGACAGGACGCGAAGACGGCCGGGTGGCCGGCCTCACTGGCGAACTTCCCACTGGGGCAGTGGACCGCCGACGCCAGGAGGTTCTACGCCCGCGGCGACATGGACGCCGACCGCATCGAGCAGCTGGAGAAGCTCGGCATGATCTGGTCCCACCACGACGTCGCCTGGGAGCAGGGCCTGACCGCCGCCCGCGCATGGGCCGCCGAACACGGGCACCTCCTGGCCCCGCTGGACGCCACGCACCAGGGGACGGCGGTGGGGATCTGGCTGAAGAACCAGCGGGCCGCCGCCCGCAAGGCTGAGCAGATCGAGCAGCGGCGCGCCGAGGGTCTGCCCGTGGAGTCGTCGGCGGGGGCGCTGACGCAGGCGCGGCGTGAGCAGCTGGAGGAGATCGACGCGTCCTGGTGCCCCGCCTGGCCGGTGACCTGGCAGCGCTCCTTCCACCTGACCCGGCTGCACCTGGGCGCCGGTGAGGCGCTACCCACCGAGGCAGGCGAAGTCGTACGCCAAGGCGAGGACCTGGGGCGGTGGGTGACGTCGGTCCGGCTCGGGTGGGACAACCTGAGCACAGTGCAGCAGTGGCTGTGCGAGCACGTCCTCGGCATCGAGCCCGCAACCGAGGACGAAAAACCCAAGCCCCGCACCAGCCAGGCACAGAAATGGGCCATGCACCTCACCGCCGCCCAGCAGTACTACGAACGCGAAGGACACCTTCGCGTACCGCGCATACACATCGAGACGGTCACCCTGAGCACGGCCCACGGTGGGGGCCAGGAGCAGCGGGAGGTACAGCTCAAGCTCGGCGCCTGGGTCGGGAATCAGCGCTCGCGGGCCGCGACACTGACCCCCGAGCGGGTCGAACAGCTATCCGCGGTCGGGATGCGGTGGGCGTGAGGGGCGTCGTCCGACCCATGTAGCAGTGATAAACATTCGACGGTCGCGGCCGTGACGAGCCCTGCGCCGCGACCGCCGCAGTTCTGCCCTTCACCACCCCGGCGACATTCGCAACGATAGCGGCCCAGCACACCCGGCCAAGTAGCAGTGCAGGCAAACGACGCCCCTCAACTTGCGCCTCTCCCATCGCGAAGCGGTGGAACCAACCGGTGGTTTGCGGGTTCTCACTCCTGGAGTCGTGTCATCGATTGGAGACCACAGAATGAGACCTCGTACGGGGAACGGCCATGTGCTGCGGCACGCGGCAGTGGCTGCAGCAGCAGCCGCGGGGTTCTTAGCCGTTTCGGCGTGCGGCACCCACGGCACACCCAGCTCCGACGCCGCGCCGGCTTCCAGTCCGGCTGGAGAGCGTCCCGCAGCCTCGTCTGACTTCACGAGGGCCTATGCGGCGGGATACGAGCAGGGCAAGAAGCTCTACCACGACGGCGGCAAGGGCGTCGCCGTGCGTGAGGTGGTGTGGGGCGGGTGTGCCCGTCGTGCCCTTGACGCAGGAGCCAGGGCCGACCAGGACCGTGGGGCCTGGGTGAAAGGCTGTCAGGACGGGGTCAGCGACACCCCGCGGCACCCCCCGGCCCATCCCCTGACCAAGCGGGAGTCGAACCCGCGGCTCCTGAAAGACTTCCGCGCGTGGGTAAAGGCCGAGGGCGATACGGCGACCACCCGTCATGCCAGGAGTGTCTTCACCGTCGAACTCGTCGGCCCTGACTACGACGTTGAAGTGTCCACCGACTACAGCTCACGGACCAAGGCCGAGGCATTCGCCGGCACCTTCGCGCAGTGGTGGGACGCAGATGACGGCCCCGGGGTGGCAAGGAGCCTCATCATTCTCGACGCCCACGACCGGCGCATCGTCACCAAGCGACTGTGAAGGCGGCATTCATCTCTCCCCGTTCACAACCCTTCCCTCGCTGGGCACGCTGGGCTCCGGTCGCGGTGCTCCTGGTGACCATGAGCACCGCCTGCACCAGTTCATCTCCGCACCCCGCAAGGGCCTCGGATCCGAAGCCCGGCGCGGCTGGAGTGGGTGACCGCCTCTTCCCGTCGCTCGGCAATGGCGGCTACAAGGTGGCGCACTACGACCTGACCCTTGGCTACGTTCCCGAGACCAACCACCTCAAGGGCACCGCGGTCATCACCGCGCACGCCACCGAGGACCTGAGCCGCTTCAACCTCGACTTCGCCGGACTCAAGGTGCGCAATGCCACGGTGAACGGCACCGGCGCCCGCTTTGCCCGCAAGAAGAACGAGCTTACGCTGACGCCCACGAAGGCGATCAAGGACGGCGAAACCTTCAAGGCCACCATCGCGTACGACGGCACACCCAGAATGATCGAGGACGCCGACGGGGCAGTGGAAGGCTGGATCGAGACCGACGACGGCTCAACCGCCTTGGGCCAACCGGCCGGCTCCATGGCTTGGTACCCGGGCAACCACCACCCCTCGGACAAGGCCACGTATGACATGACGGTCACCGTCCCGAAGGACGAGGACGGCGACCCCTACGACGCGATCGCCAACGGGATGCTACTGAAGGAGGAGGACAAGGGCGATCGAGTCACCCGGCACTGGCGCAACACGGAGCCCATGGCGAGCTACCTCGCCAACGTGACCGTCGGCTACTTCGAGATAACCAAGAATCGGACCGATGACGGCCTGCCAATCTACCTAGCCGTGGATCCGGATGAGGCCGAGGCAGCCGAAGACGTAGGGGACCTGGTGCCGCAGGTCACCGACTGGGCGAGCAAGCGCTTCGGGCCGTACCCCTTCTCCTCCACGGGCGCCATCGTCGACCACCTCCCCGATCTCGACTACGCCTTGGAAACCCAGACCAAGCCGTACTTCGACTCCGCTCCCGATGAGAAGCTGCTGGTGCACGAGCTTGCACACCAGTGGTTCGGCAACTCAGTCACCCCGCGCGCGTGGAAGGACATGTGGCTCAACGAAGGCTTCGCCAACTACGCGGAGTGGCTCTGGGAAGAGGACCAAGGCGGCAAGACGGCGCAGGAGACCTTCGAGTCCTTCTACGACGGCACCCACCCCGAAAGCGACGGCATCTGGGCCTTCGCCCCGACCGATCCGCCCAGCGCCGCACACGTCTCCGATCCCCCCGTCTACGGGCGCGGCGCCATGGTGGCACACAAGGTCCGTGAGGCAGTCGGTGACAAGACGTTCTTCGACATTCTCCGCACCTGGACCAAGCAGCACCGCCACAAGAATGCCGACACCCAGCAGTTCATCATGCTGTGCGAGCAGAAATCCGGAAAGGACCTGTCCCAGGTCTTCGACACCTGGCTCTTCAACAAAAAGAAACCCACCGGTATCTGACGCTCGGCTTCTGGCGACAGGACACCGTGATGGCTCCGGCACTTGGCGGCGGCTGCCTCCGTCGAAGCTAGGCGCAGTCAGGCACTGCTGAGGCTGGGCCCGCCGTAGTCGTGCGGCTGTCCTCCGCGCCATTCCACCCCCTCGGGATCATCGAGGAGCGGCTCGCCGTCGGGGAGGCCAGCGCAGCGCAGGAACTCCACCGTGGCCGCGTCGCTGCGGCCGACGCCGAGGGCGGTGCCGTCGATGTAGACGCGGCGGCCGCCGGCCCCGGCGGGTCGGTGGATGACGATGCGAGCGGTCATGTGGCCAGGCTCCTAGCGGCGGGGTGGTGGCGCAGCTGGTCGGCGCGCCCGAGGTGAAACAGGCGGCAGGCTCCCTGACGCGGTACTCCGCCGCCTCCACGCCGCCATCGACCGCCCTCCCCGCAGCCACTTACGCCGTCAACTGGCATGGTGCAGGACGGTGTCGGGGCGGCAGACCGGGCAGGGGACCGCGTTCTCGGGGTCCGCGAGTTGCTGGAGTGCTTCGGTGTCGCTCAGGAGGCGGTCGCCGAGGCATTGGGCGCAGTCGTCTCATTGGACGTAGTAGTCGGCGGGGCCGGTGCGGGGCGCGTCATAGATGCGCCAGCGCCGACGCTCGTGCGCAGGCGGCGGGTCGAGGCGGCCGTAGTCCTCGTCCGGCAAGGGGCTGGATGAGGGGGCCTGGGGCGCTGAAGCCGATCACGCGAGAGGTGAGGACGGCACCGTTGCGGCCGTCTTCCTCGCAGTCGGGTATCTCGATCTCCAGCGCGTACCACCACCCGCCCACACGGTCGCGGGCGGGCTTCGATCTCCTGATCGGTGGGGTCACTCCGTCGCTACGAGCTACGCGAGCCGACGAGCCAAAGGCCCGCCGCGACGCTTCGGCTCACCCTAGTATCCGTATTCACTCAGCTCCGTGATGCCGGCGTAGAAGTAGCTCCACATCTCGCCGCTGCGCGTCTCGGGGGCGAAGAATCCGGGCGCGAGGGCATCCATCTCCGCAGTGAACACCTCGGCCGCCATCTCCTCGTCCGGGTACGGGTACCAGCAGGCGTTGGTGTATCGGCGGATGCCCTCCAGATACCGGGTAAAGATGTCGAGATCGGGGGCGATTTCGATGGCCTCCCAGCTGTGGCCATCCTGCCCCTGCGCAGCCAAGGCTATGAAGACCGTGCCATCGCGGCGGTGCAGGAAAAGATCGCCATGCTCGGACGTGCCCAGGCTCAACAGGTCTGCAACCTGAGTTCCCTGGGGCAACCGGACGCCTTGGAGTGCGTCGTCTTCTGGTGTCGTCAGTGCATCGGCGGGGAGCAGGTCGATGCTCTCCCATCCGCACACCCAGCCCAGTGGCAGACCGATGTCGCGCAGATGCCTTCGGCTGGGGGGATGCTTGAGTGCACCGGGCAGCTGCTCTGCAGGTATGCGGCGTACGTCGAACGGCGCGAACGCCGCATCGACACGTTCGGCGGTGAGCGGCCCCGTCGGCGCAGCAAACGCCGGCATCCGTCCGGGCGTTCCTGCCTCCGCCGAGGAGTGGTCCATCTCCCCGCGTGGCCAGTCCCGGAAGGTCGCCGGATCGGTTTCCAGCAGCGCGATACCGTGCGCGTCGCCATCGACGAGGTAACGCATCCGGTCGTCCCCGCCCGGGACCGGAGTGCTCTCTGCCCAGTCCTCCGGCACGGACAGTTCCAGGACGCTCAGGTAGTCCGCCTCTCCATCGCCTGGGCGCGGCCCCTTCACGGGCTGCGCCGTACCTTGCGCAGGGGGCGGAACCCGCGCGCCCGTCTCCAGGTCGAGCCAGACAGGCCCGCCCAACGTGCCGACCTCGATCAGCTCCCGTCCCTCGTGCACATAGCGGCACGCTCCACTGTCCATCAGGCGGTTCGGGTGCGCGTCGAACCTCCCCATCGGCCGCCACCAAGCCCACACCGTCCGCCACGGCATCCCCGTCTCGGCGGCCGCGATCCGCTCCGCGTACGTGTCGTGCCCGAGCACCTTCGCGGCGAACTGCAGCCACGACGCGAACTCCGCACGCGAGACCTCAGCGCCGCCAAACATCGCCTCGGCCTGCTGGAACACCTCACGCCCCATATGGTGCTCAGCGGTCATACCCTCGATGTGCTCCCGTACCTCCGCCCGCCCCGCGGCCAGCAGCCGCGCCGGATCGTCCAGCACGGCACCCGCAAGTTCACCCATCCCACTGATCATGAACTCATCATGACAGCACGGTTTCGAGGCCCATGCCGACCAACCTCTGGAGCACACTCCCGGCTCCTGCCCCGCCAGCTGCGCGGCCGTACCCGGGGGCCGGTGTTCGTCACCCACCGCCGCTCCGGGTCCGGGAAGGTCGTCGGCCCGCGCGACGTGTGCCCGGACACCGGCCTGGTCTGCCTCTCCTACGACCAGACCCGTGCCCTGCTCGACGAGCACATCGCCGCGCGCGGGCCGGGAACCGGCTGGGACCTGCACGAGTACCGCCACTCCGCCCTCACCCACCTCGGCGAGCAGGGCGCCCCCTGCTGATGCTGATAGCGAAGTCCCGGCACCAGAAGCCGGAGAACGTCCGCCGCTACTTCAAGCCGTCCCCAGAGGCGACCGCCGAGCTCACGAGCCTGCTCGTTCCCGGAGATAGCAGCCGATGAGCCTCGTTCCTTGATCGTTCTCCTCGCGGGGCCGGTCTCTTGACACCGCTGCGCTTTTTTGGCCTTTTCTGCCCTCGGTCATAGTCGGCGCCATGGACTATGACGTAGTGGTGGCCGGAGGCGGCCCGGTCGGACTGATGCTGGCCTGCGAGCTCCGGCTCGGAGGCGCGCGGGTGGCCGTCCTGGAGCACCTCACCGAAGTGAACCCGACGATCAAGGGCGGGGCGATCACCACGCCCAGCGCCGAGGCGCTCTACCGCCGAGGCATGCTGCCCGCGCTTGCCGAGGTGCAGCGGCAGGCGATGGACCGCTTCCAAGCATTCATGCGCGAACGGAACGGCGGGGACGGAGGCGGTGCCGCGGGCCAAGGGCTCGGGATCGTCGGGCACTTCGCCGGAATCATGCTGCGCGCCGACCTGGTCGACCATACGGAACCGGGCCTCGACGACGCCGGACCCGCCGCCGAGATCGCTTTCGTGGCGCAGCAGGACATCGAGCGGCTGCTCGGCGGGCGGGCGGACGAGCTCGGCGTCGACGTGCGTCGGGGAGTGGAGCTGACCGGCTTCGACGCGGACGAAGAGGCCGTCACCGTGCGGACCAGCCACGGGGCCATACGCGCCGGCTGGCTCGTGGGCTGCGACGGAGGCCGCAGCACGGTCCGCAAGCTCGCGGGGTTCGAATTTCCCGGTACGGACCCGGAGATCACCTGTCACCAGGCGGTCGTGGAGATGACCGGCGCCGAGGACCTGACGGTCGGCTGGACCGCCACGGACACCGGGGTGTACGCCCACGGGCCGATGCCAGGCCGCGTCGTCACCGTGGAGTTCGACGGCCCGCCGGCCGACCGGGACGCGCCGGTCACCACCGAGGACCTCCAGGCGCGGCTGCGCCGCGTATCCGGCGTGGACGTCACGATCACAGGGGTGCGGACCGCGACCCGCTTCACCGACCACGCCCGCCAGGTCACCGATACCGCAAGGGCCGGGTGCTGCTGGCGGGCGACGCGGCGCACGTGCACTCCGCGTTCGGCAGCCAGGGGCTGAGCCTGGGTATCGGGGACGCGATGAACCTCGGCTGGAAGCTCGCCGCGGTGATCGCCGGCCGGGCGCCGGAAGGGCTGCTGGACACGTACACCTGCGAGCGGCACCCGGTCGGTGCGTGGGTCTTGGACTGGACCCGGTCCCAGGTCGCGGCCATGCGCCCGGACCCGCAGTCCCGGGCCCTGCGCGAGATCGTCAGCGACCTGGCGGAGACGGTAACGGGCACCACGTACCTCACCGCACGGCTCAACGGTGCCGGGGTGCGGTACGAGCTGCCGGGCGAACACCCGCTGACCGGCCGCAGCACCCCGGACCTCGAACTCACCGACGGCAGCCGCCTCGCGGACCACCTCCACGGCGGCCGGGCACTCCTGCTCGACCTCACCGACGACCCGGAACTCCAGGCCCTGGCTGCGGGATATGCCGGCCGCGTCGACACCCTGACGGCCGGCTGCCCCTCCCGCCCGGAACTAGCGGCGGTCCTCGTCCGTCCGGACGGCTTCACAGCCTGGGCAGCCGACGCGGGGGCGAAGGCGTCGACGTCGGGCGGGCTGGCAGAGGCGCTGGAGGAGTGGTTCGGAGTACCAGAGGGTGCAGTGACACCGGGGTGATCCGCCGCTCTGCGGAGCCCTGGCCGTGCTTCTTCAGTCGCCGCCCGTAGGGCGTCCTTTTGGTCTCGAACCTCGGGCTTGTGATGTCGGCTCAGCCCCCACGGGCGTGCTCCTGGTCAGTAAGGTGACGTCAGCTCCCCGCATCTACCCGCGGTGCATGCATCGGTCACCCAGGAGTTTCGCCTCAACCCATTCAGCTGCTCGTGTGCCCCGTCAGGCGGTGCGCCACGTTGTCGAGAGACAGCAGCCCCCCGACAGCCACCAGGGCGACGAGCAGCGATACCGGCAGGTGCGTGCCGGGCGGGTACTTGATGTAGCTGAGGTTGTAGCCGGCTCCGAACAGCCAGGCCAGACTTCCGCCGATGACCAGCGCGTAGTTGCCCTTCTCTCCCATGATCCGCATGCCTATCCACAACAGCAAAGGCATCACGATCACGAGCCCCAGAGCAACGGTCGCCAGGCGTAAGTCGGTATCCGCCCAGAGGCCGCTGGGGTTCGCACGCCTCCTGGCCCTTACCGCGGCATAGCCAACGCTGAGGATGACATGGCACACAAGGATGGCGAATGCAGTGATTGCCGTTCCCTTGAGGGGCCGTGCAGCTCGGAAAGTAGTCATGGAACGCATACTTCCGAGAGATGCTGCTGGGGGCCTGAGTATCCGTACTCAGGCCCCCAGCAGCCCCTGGTCGGTCAAGAGGAGAAGCGAGAAGGCGGTCATCTTGGCGCTTCGGGCAGCCCGACGGCCGGTCTCTTCGTCATCGCTCCGTGGTTACCAGCCGCCAGCCTTTGAGGGTGTCCTGGGGAGAGCCTGCGTAGAAACGTGCGCCAGCGGGATTGGGACGGAACCAGTCCTTGAGGGCGCGGGCGCATCGTTGTCCGCCTGCGACTGCCCCCTGGCGCCGCCACCAGGCCATACCACCGCGCTCGTCCGGCATTGGCTTCGTCAACGCCCACAACCGGTCGATTCACCAGTGAAGGGGGCGAGCGTGACCACGTTGAGGGTGAGGCGTTGGACCGCCCATGAGCGACATGGACGATCGCTACTGGCCCTGGTGGACGGCGTGGTCGACGCCGAGGAGAAGCGCCTGCCCCTCCTGACACTGCGAGAGGCCCAAGCCGCCGTGCAAACTGCTCCGGAAGCAGCTACGCACGAGGGAGGTGGGGCCTACGCCGCCCAGCACCTCGCCGGGGCGCCCACTGTGTGAGCACTCCGGACGGACCGTGATGGTTCTCCACTCGTCTCGGAGACGGCCTTGCACTGTCTCGCTGCGGTGGGGTGCGGTCTAGGTTTCGCGCCTGGCGCAGCGGCGTGCGAACGGGCCCACGGTGCGCAGGCGTGCTTGCCGCCGAGGCCGCCTCCTATTACCGGTGCCGTGGGGGCGGTGTCTGCGAGGTCTGAGGGTGCCGAGTCTGCTTTTTACCGGGCCTTCTGCACGTGCGTCGTGTCGATGTCTAGGGAGGTTCCGTCAGCGCTGGTCGGCGCGAGTTCCGGCACAGGGTTGCCGTGCTGGTCGACCAGGGTGGAGTGAGTCTCACCGGGGGCAAATGCATGGCCTTCTCCCCACTGTCGCAGAGTGAGGATGACGGGGAAGAGGTCGCGGCCGGCGTCGGTGAGCACGTACTCCTGGCGGCGGCCTGTTGATGCGGTGCGCTGGACGAGGAGCCCGTGAGCGGTGAGCTTGCGGAGGCGGTCGGTGAGGATATTGCGGGCGATGCCGGTGCGTCGCTGGAACTCAGTGAATGATCGCGCCCCGTCCATCGCATCGCGGATGACGAGAAGGCTCCACCTATCGCCGACGAGGTCGAGAGTGCGGGCGACGGGGCAGTCAGGGTCGGTCCAGTCGAGGTCTGCGGCGCGCAGGGTGGTGCGCGACATGACGTCTCCCGGTGGGTTGCGGATTGAAATCATCATGCCGCAAGGGTCAATCAGTTGCAATCTGCTACCGCCACGCCTTACGGTCAAATTGGTTTCAGATTGCTACCGATTGGGGATTGCGATGAACGTGTGGCGGCGGTTGCTGCTCGCGGTGGTGTGTGGTGTCGCTGTGGCGAGCGTCTATGCCGCACAGCCGGTTCTGGAGGTGATGGGACGCGACCTCGGTGTGCCGGCAGAACTCACTGGGTGGATCGTCGCGACCGGCCAATTCGGCTATCTAATTGGGCTGCTGTTGCTGGTGCCGCTTGGCGACGTGGTCGCCAACAGACGCCGACTCATCGCCGGGCACCTGGCGATCACCGCAGCGGGCATGCTCCTGACGGCCTTAGCTTCAGCCGCGTGGATGGCGTTCGCGGGGCTCGCGGCGGCTGGATTGTTCGCGGTTGTGGTGCAGACCACGGTGGCCTACGCCGCGTCGGTCTCGCTGCCGGCCGAACGCGGACGGAACATCGGTGTCGTGACCTCAGGCGTTGTGGTCGGCATCCTGGGCGCACGGGTCGTCACCGGCGCGCTCGCCGAGGTGTGGGGCTGGCGGAGCATCTATGCCGTGCTCGCGGTGCTGTCACTGGGGCTCGCTGCCCTCGTCCTGGCCGTCCTGCCGCCGGAGGAGCGCCACGACCGATCTGCGGGGTACAGGCAGGCCGTCGTCTCACTCAAGGAACTGTTCAAGGAGCGCCTCTTCCTGACGCGCGGGCTCATCGCGTTCTTCTTGTTCGCATCGTTCGGAACACTGTGGAGCGGGCTGTCCCTGCCGCTGGCGGGCTCGCCGTGGCAGTTGAGCGAGAGCCAGATCGGACTGTTCGGCATCGTGGGACTCGCCGGCGCGCTCGGCGCGGCACGCGCGGGACGGTGGGCGGATGCAGGACGGGCAGTCCCGGTCACCGGTCTCGCGCTCACCCTGCTCATCCTCTCGTGGGCAGCGATCGCGCAACTGCCGTGGACACTGTGGCTCCTCATCGTCGGAATCGTGGGTCTCGACTTCGCGGTCCAGGCCGTGCACGTGAGTAACCAACACCTGATCACCACCGCGCACCCTGATCGCACCAGCAGCGTCATCGGCGGTTACATGGTCTTCTACTCACTCGGCTCCGCCCTCGGCGCAGCCGCAACCACCGCCCTCTTCACCACCTATGGCTGGGCGGGCTCCAGTCTCCTGGGAGCCGGATTCGCGGCCTGCGCGCTGGTCGTGTGGGCAACCAACAGGCGACTGCCCCTCGGTAGCGCGAACCTGTCGGATACCAGGTTGCCGACGTGTCCTGGTCCAGCCCGCTCAGCGACTCGGGCCGGCGCCTCGCACGGCGACTCTCACCCGAGGGCATCTGGGCATCTGGGTCAGCTGACCCGCCAGCAGGATTCTGTGCCGCTGGCCAAACGGAATCCGGCAGTCAGTTAGCGAGAGGGACGGGCCGCCCCTCAGGTAGTCCCCACTGTGCGAGCTCCGCACGTTTGACGGAGGGACACCACTGAGGACTTGCCGTACCCACGCCCTCAGTAGCGCTTGGAGCAACTGAAGCGACGCAGTTTGGCAATTGCATCAGGCTGAACGCAGCTCAGGCGAAGACGGCTTCCCCGGTCAGCTGCAGGGCTTGCTCAACCCGCCGAAATCCGCCTTCCTCGGTGCCTCGATCGCAGCTGGCCGACGCCACCAGCGCAGCACTCGGCGCACCATGAGCGCCCTCGCCACCCTTGGGCCTGACCCTCATCGCCGCCGGTGTGGCCTGGCAGCAACGCAACCCCGCCGAACGCCAGCAACGATTAGCCGAATCTCGTGAACCCGCGGCACAGTCAGCGCGCATACCAAGTGGCGCGGCGAAGTCGTCTTCTACTCCGTTCCCGTCGGCGGAACGGATCTCCCCTTCATCGTTGCCTGGCTCGTGGTCGCCGGCCTGGTCTTCGCCGGCTGGTTCGGCTTCGTGCAGGTCCGCAAGTTCCACCTCGCCGTCGACGTGGTGCGCGGCAAGTACGACAAGAAGGGGTCGGCCGACGAGGTCAATCACTTCCAGGCGCTGACGGCAACGGTCTGGCAGGGAGCGCAGTGACACGCCTTGTCGCCGAAGGCGCCGGGGTCGTGTCGCCGTCGGTCACACCCGCACGCGGATGGGTGCAGCCGTGCAGAAGCTTGGACCCGGCTTCTGGGATCGTGGCGGACTTCTTGATGACCTCGGCGCGATGGACGGGCTGATGGCGGAGGCCGGGACCGTTCACACCCGCTGCACAGTCTCTTGGTGAATCGCCTCCGGTGGGACGAGTCAGTCTCCCGCCGGAGGCGCTCAGCATCTCCAGTCCGTTGGTCAATTGTTCTGTGTGGCCGCGGTCTCCAGCGTCTGCTTGATCACGCGTGCTCCTTGGTCGACCATCTCGGCGATAGGGCTCGCGAGATCGTCCGGCGTCACATCGGTGATCCAGACGAACCGACTGCTTTCCGCGCTGTCGGCGAAGACCTGCATGGAGGCGTGGTGGTGCTTCGGGGTCAGCGATCCACCGACCACCGCGTAGGCGACCCGGCGGGCTTCGTCATCGATGTCGACGAGGAGCTCGTGCACCACCACGCCGTTCGCGAAGGTCACGACCCTGACATCCGCTTCCAGGCGCGTGTGCGTAACCAGGCCGGGCGCCAGGCGCCGGTGCACCTCGCCGAAGTCCCGGACCGCCGCCCAGACGTGGCTGGGGGAGCTGTCGACCAGGAATTCCTTGTGGACATGAGCCATGTGCGTATCTCCTCGCTGCAGGGTGTCAGTCGCGATTGATAGGGAAGAACAGGAGCCCTCGAAGGGTGGGAGCAGCACCCCCTGTCGGGTCGCCTAGCTGCAATCCGGGCTTCACCGCCCGGAGGCGTGACCCTGCCTGTGCGGAGGACATGATGTTGGCGCGGTGGGCCGGGCGGTGGGGTCTGCCTCACTTCGAACAGCTTGCTCGTGGCAGTCGGTCCTCGTCTTGAACATTCTTGCGTGGGTGAATGTCAGACCCTCCGCGTAGCGTGCAAGGGTGCTCTCAGCGACCACCCTCGCCACCCGGCCTGACTTCAGCATCCTCGCGGTGACGTGCCAGGACAACCACGCGACCTGGTCCGAGACCGAAGTACGTGACGACTACCGGGTGGTGCTCGTACGCCGTGGTCGGTTCCGCAGGCGCGCAGCCGGCGCCCCCGCCGACATCGACCCGACGATGGCCTACGTCGGAGTGCCGGGAGAGGAAGAGCAATTCGCTCATCCCTCCGGAGGCGACATGTGCACATCGATCAGCCTGACGCCGGCTCTCTGGCACGGCACGGCCGGCGGTGTCATGCGCTTGGCCCGGCAGAGCGTGTACGTCGATGCCCGCCTCGACCTCACCCATCGCCGGCTCCTCGCGACCGCCCGAACCGGGGACATCGATTACGCGGTGACGGAAGAGTTGCTCGGCCTGCTCGCCACCGCCGTCAGCCAAATCATCTCCGCGCCCACACATTTTGGCGCACGAGCCCCCAGGGGCGAAGCAGCTCTCGTCGCGGCGGCCCGTCAGGCGATGAGCGATGACCACCCAGCCTCGGGCGGACTGCTTCCGCTCGCAGAACTGCTCGGGGTATCGCCGTACAGCTTGAGCCGGTCCTTCACCCGCGAAATGGGGGTGTCAGTGACCCGCTATCGAAATCGGGTCCGCATCGGCCAAGCCCTGGACCGCTTGGAGGGAGGAGAGGGCAGCCTTAGCGCCCTCGCCGCAGACCTCGGCTTCGCCGACCAGGCACACCTGTGCAGGACCATGCGCCAGCATCTGGGCCACACACCAACGGCACTACGACGTCTGCTCGCTCCTCGTTCTCCTTGACGATCTCCGCTGCTCTCCACCAGAAGCCGTGCAGTGCCGCGGAGGTATGGGTTCTACGACCTCTACGAGGGCGACGACCACAACGAGGGCAGCAGCACCGCCGGCGGGTTCTGGTCGCCGATGAGCCGGTGGCGGATCTGGCGGTGTTCGGCTTCGACCACGCCGCCCAGTCCCTCGTCAACCACAGCCCCTACATCGTCGAGCTGTACGCGGAGGCCGGTTGTGCAGGAGAGCACCTGGATGGCCACCCCGCACCTCACCAGGAGCCTTCTCGCTACCCCACCCCAGCTGCGGCGGACGCTCACCTGGGACCGCGGCCGAGAGATCGCCCAACACCAGGCCATCACAACCGAGGCCGGGATGCCGATCTACCTCTGCAAGCCGCGCAGCCCGTGGCAGCGCGGTACCAACGAGAACACCAATCGGCTGCTTCGGCAGTACCTCCTCAAGGGCGCGGACCTCCGCACGTTCAACCCGGCCGACCTGGACGCCATCGCCCACGAGCTCAACCACCGTCCGCGCAAGACCCACGGCTACCGCACTCCGGCAGAGGTCTACGCTGAACGCGGGCGGGCGGGGATGCTGTGCGGTCCCGCGTTGGGAGGCCCTGTGCTCGCGCGGGCCGTGTCCGCGGTCAATCCGGCTATGGGCTCTTCGGCGCTTCCACTTCACCCTGCGCCGTCCAGGTCCTTCGGATGCGCTCGCAGCCGTCGGTCTTCTCGATCAGCCGGATCATCACGGCCGGGTTACTTCCGTAACGCCCGACCCATTCCCGGTACCGGCTTCGGGCAGTGGCGGCCACGGTCCACTCGCCCTCAACTGCTGCCCCGTCCGGCGTGAACTGCAGCCGAGCGACGTACTTGGTGTTCACCGCATTCTCCTCGCCGCATCCGCTCTCGCCCTCAATCTCAAGATCCATGACCTGACGCCGGACGGGCGGCGGCCGCCTCGTCCGAGGCCAGGCCAGGTCAAACGCTGCTGATGCTTGGCCCGCCGTAGTCGTGCGGCTGTCCGCCTCGCCATTCCACCCACTCGGCGTTATCGAGGAGCGGCTCGCCGTCGGGGAGCCCGGCACGGCGCAGGAACTCCACGACGTCCATGTCGCTGCGGGCGAGGCCAAGGACGGTGCCGTCGATGTGTACGCGGCGCCCGCCGGTGCCGACGGGCGGGTGAATGACGATGCGAGCGGTCATATGGCCAGGCTCCTTGCGGCGAGGTGGCGGCGCATCCGGTCGGCCCGCCCGGAGGGAGGCGGCGGGCGCTCACCCTATTCCGGTCTCCGCCGCTTCCGAGTCGCCATCGACCGCCCTCCCCAGCAGCCACCGACAACATCAGTTGACACGGCGCAGGACGGTGTCGGGGCGGCAGACCGGGCAAGGGACCGCGTTCTCGGGGTCGGCGAGTTGCTGGAGTGCTTCGGTGTCGCTCAGGAGGCGGTCGCCGAGGCATTGGGCGCAGTCGTCGCGGTGGATGTAGTAGTCGGCGGGGCTGGTGCGGGGTGCGTCGTAGATGCGCCAGCGCCGGCGCTCGTGCGCAGGCGGTGGGTCGAGGCGGCTGTAGTCCTCGTCCGGCAGGGGCTGGACCAGGGGGTACGGGGCACTGAAAGAGACGACCCGGGAGGTCAGGGCGGCACCGTTGCGGCCCTCTTCGTCGCAGTCGGGTATCTCGATCTCCAGCTCGTACCACCACGCGCCCACGCGGTCGCGGCGCCGGTGCACGACAGCAGCCAGCAGGCGCTGCCCGTCGGACAGGGTGACCTCGGCCCGCGGGCGGGCGTCGGTCTCCTGATCGCGGCACCCCTCCATCGCTACGCCGCAATCTCTTCCGGCTCGTCCGCCGGCTCATGGGCGTGCTTCAGCGCGGAGCGGGCCTTGACGACGTCACCCAGGCACGAGGCCCAGTAGGCGTGGCACGAGACCGTGACCGCCAGGTCGAGCTGCCGGGCACGCAGCGCTGCGAGCTGAGCCTTTTCATCGTCGGTGTAGCCGGGCGAGTCGGTGCGCAGCCGCGGGCGCCAGAAGTCTCCACCATGCCCCTTCATCGGTTCGGCCGACCAGGGAAGCCGCTCATACAGGGCATGCAGCTCAGCCTGGACCTGATGCAGCTCCAGCTGCGCGTCCAGCAGATCTTGAGGGAAGTCGAAGGTGTCAGCCACACGACACAGAATACGCTCACCCGTTCGATTCTTGGACGCTGAGCAAGCGTGCCGCGCAGCCTTCCCCGTGGCCCGTGTCATTGAAGTTTGATCAACCGGTGGGTTGTGTCACCGAAGGCTGAGTCGAACCGGGCCAGCGCCAGATGTCCGGAGGCTCCTGCAACGAACACGTACGGGTGATCGGGTGGGAGGCTTTAGAGAACCTCCGGTGCGTGGGTCGGGCTAAGTCATAGCCTGGCTTCGTTGTTGATCTTCGTGAGAGGGGTTCGCCGTGTCCGGAGTCGTTGAGGTAGGCCCTGAAGGTCGCCCGCCTGGTGTCTGGGTGCAGGAGCAGGGCGGCGGCACGCGGTTCATCACGGCGGCGCCAACAGCCGTGGCGGCGTTCCTGGTGGAGACGGCGGGTGGTGAGTCGGCGCCGGTGCGGATCACATCGTGGAAAGAGTTCGCGAGGGTCACCGGAGCAGAGGAAGACCCAGAGGGACAGAGGCTGGAGCTGTCCTCGGAGGCATGGGCCTCGGTCTACGGATGGTTCGTCAACGGTGGTGGCGAGGCGTATCTGGTCCCTGTCTCAGCCGCCGACGGCTATAAGGGGGACCGGCAGGCCGGTGAGCCGGGAGGCCTGGCGGGGTTGGAGGCCTACGACGTGACCATCGTCATCGCCCCGGACCTGTGGAGCACCCCAGAGGACGTCCCGGCTCGTGCGGCGGGCATCGCAGCGCACTGCGAGCGGATGGGCAACCGCGTCGCGGTTTTGCACCTGGCCCAGGATGCCGCGCCGGACGCGAAAGCGACCGACGTGCTGGCGATTCCCGCTGCGGCACGGCCGTGGACGACCGCGTACTACCCGTGGGTGAACGTGACCGACTCCGCGGGAGCAACGATCTCGGTACCGCCGAGCGGACACGTCGCCGGCGTCTGGGCCCGGGTCGACACCGAACGCGGCGTACACAAGGCGCCCGCGAACGAGGACCTGCGGGGCGTGCCCGCGCTGGCCCGCAACGTCACCGACGCGGAGCTGGTCGTGCTGAACGATCAGGGGGTGAACTGTCTGCGCTCGTTCCCGGGCACCGGACTGTTGGTGTGGGGCGCGCGCACACTGGCCGCCGGCGACAGTGAATCCGTTGAACTCAGGTACCTGAACGTGCGCCGCACGGTCAACTTCATCAAGGAGTCCATCCACCGGTCCACGGTGTGGGCGGTGTTCGAGCCCAACGACGACAGCTTGCTGGCGTCTGTGCAGGACGCCGTCAGCAACTTCCTGACGAGCCTGTGGCGCCAGGGCATGTTGGTCGGCCGGAGCTCGGCGGAGGCGTTCTACGTGCGCTGCGACAAGAGCAACAACCCCTCCGAGGGCAAGCTGGTCTGCGACATCCGTGTGGCGGTCGTCCGGCCAGCGGAGTTCATCACCTTCCAAGTCACCCAGGACCTCTCGCAGGACTGACCTGCAGCCAAGGCCAGAGCTCCCAGGCGTGCCGCGCCTGGGAGCAAGGCCGGCCAAGACAACGCCGGAGGCCGCAGGAGGAAAGCAGCGTTCCCCTCTCGATCGGCTGCGTTCGGCGCCACTCAAACTTCGCTGGCACAGGACAGGCGACGGCCCGCTGCGTATGGTCACGGGCCTCGGTCATACGCTGAAATTCCCCGAGGAAGGGTGGCGGGAGACGATGCGCGCTACGGCTACCTCCATCGCACGCCGTGCGCCGAGCACGTGAGGGCGCTCGTGCCGCCGCCCTTCGCTATGCCCGTCGAGCTCGCCCTGGCCCGTCCCGTCGAGGAGATCCCCGAGGGACCGGGCTGGGCGCTGGAGCCGAAATGGGATGGCTGGCGCTGCCAGATCCACACCGGCTCGGGCCGGGTGTGGAGCCGGCACAGCACCGATCTGACTCGTGCGTTCTCCGACGTCGCGCAGGCGGCGCGGGGCCTGCCGGACGTGGTGCTCGACGGCGAGCTCGTCGCTGTCACGGATGCCGGTGAAGTGGCCTTCGAGCGCCTCCAGAGCCGAGCCGGACGCGGGCCACGACCCGGTGCGGGCTTCTCCGTCCACGTCGCCCTCTTCGACATCCTGGCCATCGGCGACACCGACCTGCGGCGCCAGCCGTACGACCAGCGAAGAGCCGAACTCTTGCAGGCCCTCGAAGACGGGCCGACGACCCTACAACCGGTCCCCTCCACCACCAACGTCGAGGTAGCAACGGGCTGGGTGGGCGCGCTCGGCGGAGTGGAGGGCGTCGTCGCGAAACCGCGGAACTCCCGGTATCTGGGTGGGCGCGGCGGTTCGGGGTGGCTGAAGTGGCGCCAGCGCCACACCGTCGACGCCGTCGTCATCGGAGTCACCGGCACGACCCCCGCCACGCAGGCCTTCGTCCTGGGCCGGCCCCGCGCGGGCCGGATGCGGCCCGTTGGCGTCAGCCTTCCGGTGGGTGCCGACCTTCGACGGGCCGCGGCTCCCCTTTTGCACCCGGCCGGCAACACGATGCGCGAACTGCCCGGAACCGTTGGCGGCCTACCCGGCGCCGATCCCGTCTTCTACCTGCCGGTGCTCCCCGAGATGGTCGTCGAGCTGCAGGTCGACCAACTCCGCCCCGAGTTCGGCCGCTACCGCCACAGGCCCCAGGTACTCCGCATCCGAGGCGATCTGACCCCCGACATGCTCGACGAGGCGCCCTGAACAGGCCGAGGGTAAGCATCCGGGTATGCGGCCCGGCCTCGCCGCTATCGGCGGGGGTAGCGCTCCTCCCCGTTCACCAGCCTGCGGAGCACCCGCCCGATGCGGCCAGTGGGTTCGGCCAGCTGGATACGGCAGCCCGCGCAGTGCACTCCGTCGGCCGGCCGGTGCGTCCTCTTCCTGCGGGTCGTACTCGAAGGGGCTGCTCTCCAACGGCCCATCACACTCCTGGCACACCCGATCGGGCTCCCTGGCAGCATCGGCGGCAGCCTCCTGCGCCGCCCACCGCTCCCGCTCTTCCTGGCGCTCGCGCTCACGCTGCTGCTCCTCCAGCTCGCGCTGCTGCTCACGGAGCTGCTCGCGCCGACGTCGGCGGCGGTCGAAGGCGCTCGTCGTCGGGGTTGTCGAGGGCGTCGGGGAGGGTCTGCCAGGCGGGGTGGCCGAAGCGGAACCAGACCGGGCCCAAAGGCCCGTGCTCGCACAGCCGGCCCAAGGTGGTGACCACCATCGGCACAGCGTCGGTAACTTCAGAGGGTGGAGGCGCATCACGGCTGGCCGCACTTGTCGGTCAGGAAGTACTGCGCCATCTCCGTCTCGTCGCCGGTGGAGTCACTGCCGGCCGCTTCGTCCATCTCTTTCCCCACCGCGATAGCCCCGTCCTCTCTGAGGCGGCGACAGACGACGTCCTGCTGCGCTGGGGCTGTGGTATCCCATGCTTCGTCCCAGTCGGCCTCTTTGGCGCCCTGGTCAAGGAAGTCGTCCTTGTGTGCGCCGAGGACGTCGCCGACGGCCTTGACGTACTGATCGTGGGAGAGGGTCTTGCACTCGGGTTCATTGGAGACGTCGCGCAGCTGCCGTTCCTGGTAGGTCTTTTCGAGGAGGGCTTCGCAGGCAGCGAGGCTGGAGGTGCGCTGCGGCTCGGTGGTCTTCGCGGCCGCCTTGGGGCTCGGGGTGTCGCCGCAAGCGGTGAGGGGGTAGGCCACGGTTAGGGCGAGTACGGCACCGGCGAGGGAGCGTCTCATACACAGGGGAAGGGGCATCGGGTCTCCTTCAGTGTTCGGCACTGGTCGGTGGGTGCTGCTGCCGTGCCGGTCGGCTCGGGGTGGCTACTTGACGGCGCCGGTGAAAATCGACGCCTGGTATTCGTAGCCCGGGGTGCCTTCGATGTGCACCGCCTTCTGGCTGGTAGGCATTTCGCAGGCCGCGGTGTAGGTAGCGGACTTGCCCGGAAGGAGACGCGAGTCGGGGGCGCGTTGAGGCCCCAAGCGGAGTCGGATACCTGCTCACCGGCCTTACCGTCGTCGCCAGCAGCTGATCTGTGCCTCGTTGAGGTCGAGGGTGGGTCGGTTGGGGCTGTTGACGAAGGTGATGTCGAAGCGGATGGGCGGGGTTGGCGCGGCCCCGGATTCGCCGCTGGTGCCGCGGGTCATGTTGGTGAGCTTGACGGTCGTGCCGACCTTGTAGTGGGAGATCTCGTCGAGGTCGAACACCCCGTCTTCGCTCTTGCTGGGGCAGGCGTGGGGCCGAACTCTTTGCCGTGTCAGCTGACCGGACCCTGTCGGGACGGCAGGATGTGGGGACAGGCGTTGTGTGGGGAACATGGGGATGCCGGGGGGCGGGATGGAAATTGCGGCGTTGGTGGTTTCGTTGGTGGCGCTCGGGTTGTCTGGCGCGCTGTCCTGGCGTCAGCTGCGGCTTTCGGAGCAGGCCAACACGCTGCCGGTGGTGGTGGATCTTTTCAGGGAGCATCGCAGCGTACGACTGGCGCGGGCGCGCACCTTTGTGCATGAGGAGTTGCCTGCCTGCGATCTGTCCCTGGGGTTGGCCGGCCTGCCTGCCGAAGGACAGGACCTGGTGCGCGAGCTGGCCTGGTATTACGACAATCTCGGCGCTCTCGTGACACACGGCGTGGTGGAGATTGAACCTGTCTCCGGCTACCTGGGCGGATCTGTGATCTCGGTGTGGGAGCGCATGGAACCGCTGGTAGCGGTGGAACGGGCCCGGCGTGCACAGAACGCTCTGCCGGATCCCAACCGGTGGCAGGAGTACTTTGAGAATCTCTACCATCTCGTCCGTGAGATACCTGCGGAGCAGGCCCGGGCAGGGACACGGCTGTGGCGATTGCCCAGCCGCTGACACTTTCCGCGCAATGGGCTGTACATGTGGCGCTCTGCGGCGTGGGCGTCGAGTTCGGTGTAGCCGACCATGCGTCCGTCGCGCTCGTAGCGGGGCTTGCCGCGGCGGCGGGGCGTCTTGTCGAGGGCCTGGCGCACGTAGTCGAGGTCCTCGGGGCGCTTCGGCTGGAGGACCGCGTCCGAGCGCTCACCCCCGCTTGCGATAGGCGCGGCGGCCGGCCAGGTGCTTGATGACCGTGGCGCCGCGCCACAGCTTGGTTCCGTCCTCGGTGGTGGTGTCTGGGGCGGGCCACCGGTCGCGGCTGATGTCCGCCCAGATGCTGTCCGCCGGCCCCGAGGTCGCGGTCGCGATCTCAGGCACGGTGTAGAGGCGTTCAGGGTCGAGTGGTACGGCTTCGCGGGTGTGGTGCGCGGCGACGAAGGCGGCGACGTCTTCGGGCTTGTACTCGTAAGTGCGCCCGCGTTTCCCGATGCTGGACGGCCATTGCGGGTGCCTGCCCCATCGAGGGTTTTCGGCGACGTAGCGCGTGGCCTTGCCGTAGTGCTCGGCGATCTCGGCGAAAGTGACGCCGACGCGGCCGGGGGGCGGGGCGGGTGCGTTGGTCGCTACCATCGGGGTGTTCTCCTCTTGGGGAATCTGCTGGCCGACGGGGCTTGCTCACCGCATTGCGGCGGTCTTCGGACCGGGCCCCGTCGGCCGTCGTCGTCTCAGGCCTCGATTTTCCCGCGGACGGCGATCAGCGCCTCCTCGAGGCTCTCTGCCGTCTCCTCGTGGCCGGTGAACCCGTCGTCGGTGCCGGGATCGACGCTCCATCCCCACGCGGTCGCGTCGTCCCCGTCGATGGTGGCCACATGCCGGCCGCAAGTGACGGTGAGGGAGAGGTTGCCTGCGGGGAATACCGTCACTTCGGCTTGGGCGTCGTCGCCCAGGACGCTGCGTACAGCGGCGCGTGCGCTCTGCTCGGTGGTCATGCTGTTTTCCTCCGGGATGGTGAGGACGACCGTGCGGCCGTCCGGGTCGGTGAGGGTGTGCCGGCCCGCCGGCAACGGTGCACCGGCGGCCGGCGCGGTGAGGCCGAGTCGTAGGTGTCCGGTTGCTGGCCGATTGGTGGCCGGGTACAGCTCCAGGACGCTCCCGCCGGCGAGGACCGCGGCGTAGTGCGCCGGCCCGTTGCCGTGCTGTTCGGGCACGAGGTCAAGACCGAGGCCGGCGTAGAAGTCGCGGCACTCGTCGAGCTGGTTGGTGTAGATCACGGCAAGATCGATGATCAAGGGGGCTCCTGATGCTCTGCGGTAGTTGTGCGACGGAAGAGCCCGCCCCGGTGGCTCCGGGGCGGGCGTTGCCCTAGTGGCCGCCTGCTCGCCTGTAGATCGTTTCGCCGCTCCGCCTGCTCGTGATCGTCAGCGTTCCGTCCGGGTCCGCGTAGATCACGTTCCCCTTGGTGACTGCGGTCAGCCTGCCGTCGGCGTCTTCGGTGGTGTAGTCCGCGCGGGGCGGGTACATCCGGCCGTCGAACTTCAGGCCCGGCTGCGGGTTTCTCGGGACTCCGCTGAACTCGTCTTCGACGCTTTCCAGCGTCTCGGAGAGCTGACGGAGGGCTTCCCTCGCACCCTTGGGCGGTGGCAGCGCATTTAAGCGCTCGTAGACGATGGCGAGTCGCTCAGAGAGCGACAGGGTTCCGTCTGTCACGGCTACCTCTTTTGAGTTGGAAATCTGCTCGCCGTTCGGGGTGCTCGCCCCTCCCGACACCACATATATTACAGGTACTAACCCACACATTGCAAGTGTTGAGCGCAACGAGATACCTGCCGCATCGTGGCGCTAGGGACGGGCTGGCATCGGACGAAGGCCCCGCGCCTTGGCCGATGCGCGTCTGTTGAACCTGGACATCGATCGGCCGGACAGCGACACATCGGCCAGGTGACCGCTCTCGCCTCCCCTACTAACCAGCCTGCGGATACCCGGTTGCGTCCACCCCGGATACCCCGATCGCAACTCCGCACAGTGGATACCCGGATGCTTACCCCTCCCGGATACCCGCCTGTGAGCAGGGGGTATCCGGGGAGTGCCGGACGCGGCCATCACGGCACCACAGCGCATCGGCCACCCCATGCCCTGCGCCCCGCACCGCCATGACTCACCGGCCACCGTCGGCCATGACGCATGGCCGACACCGTCATATCGGCCATCGGCCACGCAGCGGGGGTCGGCCACGGCCGATCGGCAGAACTCGGCCACTACCCATGTGCTCTTCATCGGCCATCGGCCACGACACCCATCAAAGCCGGTGGCTGACGTCCCGGCCACAGACGTCCGATCGGTGTGCCTGACTCACGCACGCATCTCCGCTTCAGCCACCATGCCCGCGAGATCGTCGACGTCCGCAGCCCAACCCCGTGCATCCACCCCGAGAAGTTCGCCTTCGCCGGCGACGCAGTGTGTGCCCGTAGTCCCGGCCGCCGCCCCCGGGCGACCGCCGCCGTCCCCGCCGGCTTCGCGTCGCCCTGTTCGGCCACCAGTTCCCGGTCGCCGAACAGCCCGCCATCTTTCTCCGGCGGGCCGAGGGGCTCCGCTGGCGACGCTTCGGAGTCACGTACAGGCCTGCCAGCTCCTCCGCACCGAAGAACCAGTCCTCGGCCATGGTCCGAGCGGAGGACGTCGCCAGCTCAGTCATGGAGGCCATCTGCCAGGGGCAGCTCCGCGCGCCGTCGGTCCTGCGCGACGGCCCTCGCGGGTGCACAGGAATCTGAATAGGTCCCGCTGAACCACGCCCCACGCCGCGCGGTCAGAGGAAGAGAAAGGGCCTCTTCCTCCTCCTGAGGAAGAGGTGTCAGTGGCGGCGACCGCATACCCATGCGCCCTGACCTGCACGGATACATCTGAGGTCTAAAGCGACCTGGTACGCAGGGTGGTACGCACGGTGGTACCTACAGTGGAACGCACCCTGGTATTCACGGCGGTACCTGCGGTGGTACCGGCCCAGGGCGCTGCGAGCGGCACCTACCACCCCCACGGCCGACGGCCCGAAGTCTCAGCTACACGGCAGCCGAGACCGCCCCTCCGACTGCGCAGCTACGGCTCGCTCTGGCGTCTGGACGTACCGGGGTGGCAGCGCCGGGCCACATTCGACACGCACGTGTGCTGCGCCAGCCCTGATGACGTTGCAAGCCTCTCGCCGGGTTGTGGCCGACCTCCTCGGCGGCCGCATGGGCAGCTGGAGAAGCCATCAGCGCCCTTCAATGCCCCTGCTCGGGGTGCGGATACCCCACTGGTTGCCCCGCTGGATACCCCAATTGACCTGCCGCTTTGCCCTTTTGGGGCAAGCAGTTGGGTAAGGGGTGCTGAGCAGAGTTCACGGCAGTCGATCCGAAGGGAGCCTGCCGTGAACTCCGTACAGCCGACGTTGGTGACACGTCTGAACACCGAGTGGGAGTGGCTTTGCGCCGACCGCGGCAACAGTGATCGAGTGCGCGCCTGGATGCTCGCTGCCGGCGTGCTGGACGAGGGCCAGGCCCCCGCAGATCTGGGTGAACTCTTCACTCTCCTACGCAGACACTCCGAGCAAGACGGGCCGGAGTTCAGCGACATCTGGATGAGTGTCCTGCTGCACCGGGCCAGTGCGGGCGAGGGACGGGATGCGGAGCTGGCCGTCCGCATATTGGTCCAGGCGATGCTGCCTTGCGCCCGGCGCATGCTGCGCGACTGCGTGCGCAGCGGTGAGAGCAGCGAGGACGTGGCGCAGGTGGTGGTCGCCTCGCTGTGGGAGGTGGTGCGCACCTACCCGATCGTCCGGCGGCCGCGGAGGGTCGCGTCGGGGTTGCGCATGGAGTTGTGGCACCGGGTCTCGCGTGAGCTCAAGCAGGAGCTGGCGCCCTCTGACTGCTTGGACGAGGCGCGGTTGGCGGCGCTCCCCGGCGGTGTCGAGCCTGCGGAGGCTGTCGAGCCGCTGCTGCTGGCGCGTGCCGCCGAGGCGGCCGGACTTCAGGCCGCAACGAGTGCGGTGGAGGAGCTGGAGGGGGCTCGAGGCGAGATGGTCGCGCTCTTGGTGTGGGCGTTGGAGCGTGAGGTGCTCACCACGGAGGCGGCGTCCGGAATCTGCGATCACTACCGCGAGGGCGCGCCGCAGGATGCTACGGCGGCGTCGGCGTGGGGGGTGAGCCCGGTGGCGCTGCGTCGTCGGCGCAGCCGGGCGGTGGCGCGGCTGCGGCAGGCGGCGCCCCAGTGGGTCGAGGCGGCGTGAGAAGCCGTCGGAACTTTTTCGGGTCGCGGTGTCACATCAGGCCCGATCCGGCTCCCTTCTCTGTTCGTGCGGAGGATTCCGCGCACCGAGCGCAGCGGAGGGAGCCGTGGTGAACGAGGGGTTGGGACATGAGGGAGAAGCGGTGGAGCTGAAGGCGGAGGAGTTGCGGCTGGTGGCGATTCGCCGGCGGGCGACGCAGCTGGCGGTCGCGTTGGTGACGGAGCCGTTCTCGGCCGACACTCACGCGCAGTTGCAGTCGTACGTGGAGCGGGACGCCGATGAGGCGCAGGTGCTCGTGCGGGAGGTGCTGGCGCTTCCGCCGGCGCGGCTGCGCGAGCGGATCGCCGAGCTGACCCGGTCCAAGACGGTGCGGGGCGAGGTGACGGCGTCATGAAGTGGCGCCGTAAGGAAGAGCAGACCCCGCTGCCGGTGGAGGAGTCCGCGCAGCCGGACACCGGGTGGGCCACCACGTCGATGTCGACGGGTGCCATGGCGAACTGGACGGCCGTGGTGCGTTGGAGCGCCTGGGGCCTGCTGCTGACGGGGCCGCTTCTCGGGGGCTTGGCGCTGGCCTCCACGGCCCAGCCCGCGGCCGTCCCCACGCGGGCGGAGGCGCCGCGGGCGCAGCCGGCGTCGTCGGATTCGGTGGCGCCGGCGGGCTTTGCCGAGGTGTACGTCGCCGCCTACGTGAAGGCCGGCGACAGTGACGCGGACGCGGAGGAGCTGGCGGCGTTCTACCCGGCGGCGCGTTCGATGTCGTGGTCGAGCGAGGGCGGAGCGGAGCGCACGGAGTCGGCGTCGGCGGTGCAGGTGCGGCAGATCTCGGCCAGCTACTGGTCGGTGACGGTGGCCGCGCGGATCACCAGCTCGGCGAAGGACGCTGACAGCGGCCGCGTCCGGTACTTCCAGGTGCCGGTGAGGGCCACCGGCGGCCGTGGAGCCTCGGGTTGGACGGCTGCGGCGCTGCCTGCCGAGGTTGCCGCCCCGACCGGCGCCAAGGGCGCAGCGCCTGAACTGTCGTACGGCGCGGCGCACGCGCCGTTGAATTCCGACCCGGCCGTCCAGACGGTCCGCGGATTCCTGGCGGCGTACCTGACGGGGCGAGGTGAGCTGGACCGCTACCTCTCCCCCGGCACCGCGCTGCACGCGGTGCGGCCGGCCCCGTACACGGCGGTGGCGCTCACGCAGATCGCCGACCACGGCCAAGGTCCGGCTGAAGGCGCCGAAGCCCAGGCGCCGCCCGACGGTGTCCAGCGCCGGCTCCTGGTCGACGTCGAGGGCGACGGCCAGCACACGAGCAGCCGGCCGATGACGTACGCGATCGAACTGCGTGCCCGTGACGGCCGGTGGGAGGTCGCCTCCCTTGAAGCCGCGCCGGCTCTCGCGGCGCCCGGGACGAACTCGAACTCTCAGGAAGGGCAGGGCTCATGAATGAGCTCCTTCAGATGGCAGGGGCCATCTCCGACGCCAACAGCATCGTCAGGCAGCTCAAGAACTTCTTGCTCGTGGGCGTGCTGGGGCTGATGTATGTCGTCTCGATCGTCTTTGTGTGGGGACAGACCAAGAGCGTGCTGAAGGCGGGCGTCGCGGCCATCGGTGGTGCGGTGGTCCTGGCCGTCGTCGTCAACATGACCGTGCTGCGGGACAAGATCGGCGAGGACATCAAAAACCCCTCCGGCGGTACGGCGGCCCCGGCCGCGGTCCGCGTCGTCGACCACATCGATCCCCTGGACGGCGGCCGGCCATGAGCACCGCAACTGCTTCGCCGGAGCCGCTGATCGGCCGGTGCTTCACCAAGGCACGCAAGCACACCCTCGTGGTGGGGCACTGGCCCGGCGGCGGCCGCATCTGGGGCGGCCCCTACACGGTCCCGCAGATCATCGTCGCCGCCGCGGCCTTCGCCGCGGCCTTCCTCACCCGCGGACTGTGGGCGCACCACGGTCTGGTCGATGTCCTGCCGCTGGTCGGTGTGCCCTACGCGCTGGCGCTGGTCGTGGGGCGCATCCATGTCGATGGCCGCAACCCCCTGTCCGTTGCCGCGAGTGCGCTGGGCCTTGCCGCGAGCGGCAGCGCGGGGCGGTTGGACGGCCGGCCCGTGCGGCAGCGCCGAAGTGGCGCGCTGGTGGGCGTCTGCACTCTCACCTGGCAGCCGCCGACCGAACCCGGCTGCACGGCAGCACCAGGGGCGGAGGCCCTCGCCAAGCCGGTGCGCCCGACTCCCGCGTCGACCCTCCCGGACAACGGGCCGGCCGCCGGTCGGTCCGCGGCCGACGCCCCCGTGGTGCGGGTGGCGTCGGGCGTCGGCGCGCTGCTCGCGGCACGGGCCGCGAGCACGACGGACACGACCGAGCTGGGGCAGTAATGCGAATTCCGGTACGGCACATCGCCGGCAATGTCATCTGGACCCGTCACGGCACCTGCTGGGCGCTGTGGCGGGTGGAGGGCAGCGGACACGCGCAGTCCTCCCGCACCGTCAAGGAACGCCGGCTGCGCGCTCTGGAGTCTCTGGTCAAGCAGGTGCGCGGCGAGGCGATGCTGCTGTCGCTGTGCCCGCAGGTCGACCCGGCCGAGGTGGTGCGGCGCATGACCGACGGCGTCGACCTGGCCGCGAGCGAGCGCTACGCGCAGCTGGCGACGCGAGTGTGGGACCAGCTGGAGCACTTGGAGCTGACCAGCCGCGCGGACTGGCTGGCCGTACCGATGCCTGCCGGCGGCAAGAAGCAGGCGGCCGGCATGGCGATCGATGCGGCCCGCGCGGAAATGGCCCAGCAACTGGGCCTGCTGCCCGCACCGGTCAGCGCCCGCGAGGAAGTGCGCCGGCTGCGACAGGCGCAGGACCTCTCCGCGACTTGGCCCTCGACCGTGGCGCTGCGGCCCGCGACCGAGGCCGAGATCCTGTGGATCTACGGGCACAGCGCGCGGCGCGGAGTGCTGGAGCCCCTCCTGCCCGACCCGGAGCAGAGCGCCGGGCGCGGTCGCGGCCGCGGCGCAGCAGCGTTGGGGCAGGTGGTAGTGGCAGAGGGCGCCCTCCCCTGCGACGGCGGTGACGATGCCGACGCGCACCGGGGCCGGTTCGGGCGACGCTGGCTGCAGGTGAGCACCGAGTGGGGCGAGTCCTACCAGACGGTCTTGGCGCTGTCGGAGATGCCCGAGCGGTTCGTCTTCCCGGGCAGTGAGTATCTGGCGAGCCTGGATGAGTTCGCTTTCCCCGTGGACTGGGCGATGCGTATCAAGGTCACGCCCGGTGATGTCGCCGAGGCCAAGGCCCGTCGGCAGGCACGCGAGCTGGCGGGTCAGGCGGGGGAGTACGAAGGCGAGACGGCTGGTGTCCCCTCTCGGGTGCTGGATGCCGCGGACGGGATGGACGAATACCGCGCCGCCATCACCAGCTCGAAGACCGAAGTCGAGGTCCAGGCGATGGGTGCGCTGTGCGTGTGGGGCGCCACTCCGGCCGAGGTCGAGGCCCGCGCGGCCGACCTGCAAACGCACTTCGCGGGCAACGACTACGCCTTCACCCGCCCTCTCGGTGAACAGGAGAACCTCTGGTACGGGATGCTGCCGGGCGCCCGTACTCCGAAGGTGATGGCGTCCTACGCGCAGGTGCTCCTCGCGCGGGACTTCGCGATGGCCGGTGCGTTCGCCGGCAGCGCGCTGGGCGACGCCAAGGGTCCGCTGTACGGTCTGCAGCTGGCCGGCGGCGGCACCCGGCCGGTGTTGACCGACTGGTCGCTGGGTCCGCAGAAGTCGGCGTCCGCGTCTGCGGCGTATGTCGGTGAGCTCGGCGGTGGCAAGAGCGTCGCGATGAAGGCCGCCGTCTACGCCATCCTCGCCGCCGGCCGCAAGGCTGGTCTTCCCGGGAGCCGGGGGCGGGCGGTCATCGTCGACCGCACGCCGCAGCAGGAGTGGGTCCGCTTCGCCACGGCGTGCCCCGGCACCACCCAGGTCATCACCATCGACGCCCAGGCCCAGGTCTCCCTCGATCCGCTGCGCACCATCCGCGACCGTGCCCAGGCCCAGCGCCGCACCGAAAGCTTCCTGACACTGCTGCTGGGCCTCGGCCCCATGAGCGATCAGGGCATCGCACTGTCGGAGGCGATCGAGGCAACGCTGGCCGGTCCGGCGCCGTCCATGGCAGGGCTGGTCGGTGAGTTGCAAGGGCGGGGCAAGCGCGATGCGACTTCGAACGCCGTTGCGCGCAAGCTCGCCTCGGTGGCCCGCAAGGACCTGGCCCGCACCATCTTCGACCCGGCCTTGCCGGTGGTGGACACCTCGAAGGCCGAGGCGATCGTCTTCGCCACCGCCAACCTGGCCCTGCCCAAGGAGCACGAACTCAGTGCTGACCGGCTCTCCACGCTGGAGTTCGAGAAGGTCTTCGGCAGGGCGGCGCTGTATCTCATCGCGGCACTGTGCCGCGAAGTCTGCTTCGCCAACCCCAGTGAGTTCTGCGTGGCCGTGTGGGATGAGTGCTGGTGGCTGACCTCCTCCCCCGAGGGCATGGGCCTGCTCCTGGAGCTGGTGCGCGACGGCCGCAAGCACAACGCCGGCTGCCTGGTCGGCAGCCACGACGGCGAAGACATCGGCCCCGAGGCATCCGCCACCGGGCAGGTCATCCGCGGGCTCTTTCCTCGGAAGCTGTTGTTCAGGCAGACCGACGTCGCCCTCGCCCGTCGCGGCCTGGCCTTCCTCGACCTCGACCCGGCCGACGAGGACCTGGTCGAGCTGGTCACCACCGGCCTGTCCCCCATGGACGTGGCCGATGAGGTCCGTGCGCAGCGGGCTGGTGAGTGCCTGCACCGCGACCTGTACGGGCGGATCGGTGGGATGCAGGTCGTCATCCCGGCCGACCCCGAGGCGGCTGCCGCCATTCACTCCGACCCGACGCTCGCAGTATGAAGTGGCTGCGCGTGGCCGGGCAGACGGCGTGGAGAGGGCGGCGGGGTACCTGGCGGCTGGTGCTGGTGCTGTGCGCCGCGGCGGTTCTCACCACGGGGCTGGGCGAGCATGCGGCAGCGGCTCCCGAGCCCAAGCCCTCCGTGTCGACATCGACCAGTGCGCAGCCTTCCCCCTCCGGCGAGAAGCCTGCGCCGGACGAGCGTGCGGGTGTGGCGGCCTACGAGGACACGGCTCAGGGCAAGGCGGCCGCGAAGAAGGCGCAGCGGTTGGCGAAGGAGTCGCTGCGCAAGAAGCTGCATCGGCTGGGCATCGGCAAGGACGACTTGCTCGACTCCTTTCATGTCACCGATGAGAACGGCATCCCGGTCAGCGCGTTCAAGGTGGACTCCGAGAGCGGCGAGTGGTCCGACTGGGACCTGAAGGTCCAAGAGTGGCTGACCAGCCTGCTGTTCATGTGCATCAAGTGGCTGGTGGCTTTCGCCTGCTGGCTGCTGACCTGGGCGCTGGGCTTCAAGCTGGCCGCTCTGCTCCTCAAGCCGGCCCTGGCGGTTTCGGACTCCCTCTACAACAGCGTTCTGCTCCAGATGGGTCTGCCCGGCCTGTTCCTCGCCTTCAGCGGCACCGTCGCCGCATGGCACTTCTTCTTCGGTGACCGCTCCCGCGGCTGGGGTGAGCTCACGGCGTCGCTACTGATTTCCGCGCTCGCCGTCACCAGCCTGGCCTCGCCGCCCCAGACGCTGCTCGGCCCCGACGGCGCCGTGGGCAAGGCACGCGATCTGGGGGTGGCCGTAGCCGCCATGGTCATGGGCGATGAGGACCCCACTGGGCGTTCGGCCGACGCGGTGGCCGGCATCACCACGCCGATCACCGACGAACTCGTCAACGCGTTCGTGGTGCAGCCGAGCATGGTGCTCACCTACGGCCAGACGTTCACTGACGACACCAAGGACAAGTGCGCGTCGCAGTTCACGTCGTCCCGCATCACGACAGCGTTCGTCAATCAGAAGGTCGCCGAGCAGACCAAGAAGATCAAGGACATGCCGGGCCTCGGCGACATCGCTCTGCCCGGTGTCGGCGGCGATCTTGAAGACGTCGTCAAGGACAAGGCAGCGCAGTGGGGCATGGACACCTTCGGGACCAAGCCCGACGCCAAGTTCGAGAAGGCATGCGTCAGCGGCAACGCCAAGGCCGCGAAGAAGGCCTCCGTGGACAAGCTCGCCGGAGCGTTCTTCATGCTCCTGGCAGCGCTGCTGGTCTGCGTGCTCATCATCGCTCTCGCCGGCGGCTACCTGGCCGCCCAGGTCTGGCTCGCCGCGGAGGCGATGCTGCTGCGCTGCGCGCTGATCGCCGGCACCCTGCCGGGACCGGGCCGGGCATGGCTGTGGTCGCGGGGCGCCGCGATCGCCCGCGGCCTGGCCCTGCTTATCGGCCTGGTAGTGGGGCTCGGGGTGTTCGTCGTCGCTGTCACCGCCGTGGTCTCCGCGCCCGCGAAAGACATTCCCGGCGGCATCGTCGTTCGCTTCGTCACCGTCGACATTCTGTGTGTCGGCGCGCTCATCTTCCGCAAGCGCCTGATCCGCCAGTCGCATCAGATGGCTGCCCGGCTCAAGGCCCGCGTCGGAGCGTCCAAGCTCGGCGGCGCTGCCGCCCCGTCCGACCTCGGTAGCGGCGGCGGTGGCGGCCGGCGCGGCGCCCTGGGCAAGATCGGCGGCGCCGCGCTGATGCTCGGCATGATGGCCGCCACCGGCGGCACCGCCGGCGCTGTCGGCGGCGGCCTGGGCCGGGCCGGCAGCGCCCGAGCGCTCACCGGGCGTCTGGCCAAGGGCGCCGGGAGCCTCGCGCGCGGCGCCGAACGGACGGTGCGTGCCGGAGCCCGGACCGGCATGCGCGCAGGCCGCTTCGGGCTCAAGTCCACGGTGGGCCTGCCCGTTTACGGGCCGCGGGCCGCACGCCGCACGGCGGCCGCCGTCCAGGCCGTCCCCGGCCAGGTCAGCACCGCGGCCACCCAGCTCAAGGACCGCCTCGATACCGCGCGGAGTGTGTATGAGCCGCAGGTACGGGACTTCGGCGACGAGTACTGGCGCGGCATCGGCGGCCGCTGGATCAGCAACCGCGTCCGAGCACGCCGCGGCCTGCCGCCGCTGCCCTCACGACCCGCGGGCCGCTCGGCCCGCCGAACCACCGGGCCTCTGTCCTCCGCGGCGCATCGTGCCCCGGGCCGGCCGCTCAATCCGACGCCTGCCGCGTCACCGCGGCGCAGCCGTCGGCACCAGATGGTGCCGCAGCGGCCGCTGACCCCACCGGCGTCCAGCCAGCAGGCGAGCCTGCAGCAGCGCCTGCACCGCATCCGCACCCGCGCCGCCGCGGCCAACCGGCCCGTCACCCCGCCCGCACCGCCGCGCCGCCAGCCCCCGCCGCCCCGGCCCACCCGGCCCAGGAGGCGGTCATGAAGAAGCCAGCCGTAGCCGTCGGCGCCGGTATAGGGGTAGGGACCGTCGCGCTGATCGGTGTGCTGGTGCTGTTCATCGCTGCCGTGGCGAACGGCGCGGCCAGCCACCAGGAAGAGCAAGGGACGGCCGGGACGCAGATCTCGGCGGCCAGCAGTCCTGTGGGCGACATCCCCTCGAGGATGCTCGCGCTCTACCGGCAGGCCGCGCCAGCTGCCTGCCAGGGGTTGGACTGGTCGGTGCTCGCCGCGATCGGCAAGGTCGAGACCGACCACGCCCGCCACCCCACCATGCACTCGTACGCGGGAGCGGTCGGGCCGATGCAGTTCCTGCCGAGCACGTTCAAGGGGTACGCGAACCCCGTCCCGCCCGGCGGCGCCAACCCGCCCACCCCCTGGGACCCCACCGACGCCGTGTATGCCGCAGCGCGGATGCTGTGCGCCAACGGCGCCAAGACCGGCACCAGCAAAGGGCTGTACAAGGCGGTCTACTCCTACAACCACGCCGACTGGTACGTGCAGAAGGTGCTCGCCCAGGCCAAGACCTACGCGACGGCGCAGCCCAGCGGCCCCGGGCCGGACGGTGATGGGGCATCCCACCCCATCGTGCAGGCCGCTGTCAGCAAGCTCGGTGTCCCCTATGTCTGGGGCGGCGGCACCGTCAACGGGCCCTCCGGCGGTGGCTTCGACTGCTCCGGGCTCACCTCGTACGCGGTGTATCAAGGGACAGGCCACAGGATCGTCTTGCCGCGCACTTCACAACAACAGCGTCACGTCGGAACGTCCGTCCCGCGTGAGGAGATGCGACCTGGCGACCTCATCGTCTTCGACAAAGACGACTGGGGCCATGTCGGGATCTACGCCGGCGGGGGCCGCATGGTCGATGCACCCCGGCCTGGCAAGTCCGTCGAAGTCATCAGCTTGTCGGGGTACTGGGAGCAGTACGCGTGGGACGTCCGCCGCGTCGGGTGAGAAGCTCCCCTGGCCCTGTGACCGCTGGGAGCTTCGTCGCGTTCTCGGATACGGCTGGCGATCAACCGGCTTGTGAATGTCGAGCAGAGCTGACGGCAGCCAGACACTGCAGAGCCGGGCACTGGAAGCCCAGGGTTTTGCGGCCGGCCGAGCTCACAGCGGTGGGCCGTGGAGGCGCGTCGTCCGGGCGTCGGAGGCAGCGGCGGCGGACTGCCGGTTCAGGGCCGACGTTTAGCAATCGTTGATCACCTTGATGTCTACTGGACAGTACGGAAGCGGTCCTCGCTGCGTGGTCGGTGGGCCGTCCGGCTCGTTGACCTCAGTCCCACGGGGGACACACGGGCGGAGCAAGTGAGCACTTTGGCGGGCTGTTTCGGCATCCGCTGCGCTTCCGCGTAAGACGGGCATCACAAGCGATGAGAGAAGAGAACTGAATGAAGAAGCGGGCTCATGGCCTCGCGGCAGCGACTGCCCTGATGACCGGCCTGGCTGTCGTGGCCGGAGCAGGTACGGCGAGCGCCTCCACCAAGGAGAGCTACCCGGGCGGCACGGTCAGCTTCGTCAGCAAGGGCGACGTCCTCACGGTCAAGGACAACCGCAAGGACGGGTACACCTTCCAGGTCTGGGTCTACAAGACCGTTGACGATCTCGGCAATGAGAAGCGGGTGGCACTGTGCAGGGCCTCCGGCGGCTACGGGGCGAAGAAGGTCTGCAACCTGAACCTCACGGAAGGCAGGCGCTACCACTTCAAGGCCTCCATATGGAACGGCAGTGGTGTGCCGAGTGTCGGGGACTTCTACGACCGCGCCTGACCGCGGCTGACTGTGTGAACCGATAACAGCCGGCATCGACCGCGCCAGGCTGCACGCCCGCGTGCGGCCTGACGCGAATCGATTCACAGTGCTCGCGCCGCAAACGGCGACGGCCAGCGGGCCGTCGAGACAGGCAGCAGTGGCCCGCCCGCCCTCGCGCACTCTGCACTCTGCACGTCGCCCAAGCCCAGCCAATCAGTCGAGGTCATCAGTCTGGCCGGGTGATGGGGAGCCATACGCGTGGGACGTCCGCCGCAGCGGGTACCAACAACAGCCCCCAGGCATTGGAAATTACCCATGCTCCCAGCTTCACGGCGCGGCGCGTCGGATACGCGACGATTCCCTTCCCCGCCTGCCGGGGGAATGTTTCCCCGTCGGCCATCCCGCGCCGTCGAGTAACAGCCGCACGCGAGAGGATGTCGTCATGAGCGCCTGGGGGGTAGCACTGATCGCGGCAGGGTCGGCGATTGCCGGCAGCGTCGTAACCGGCTGGCTCACGCGCAATGCCGGACTACGTCAAGCGGCTGCAGCACGACTCGCAGGTGAGAGCCAAGCTGCGGTCGCGCTTGGCAGGACGGCGTAGCCATTGAAGGATCGAGGTCGGTGCCCAGGTGGAGGAAGCGGTGAAGTGCCCTGATATGTCGCGCGGCGCGCGTCTCACCGCTCATAGTGCCGTCTCCACAACCCTGGCCCTGTGCAGTGATCGCGCCCTGGGCGAGCTCGTGGACGTCGCCGTGCCGATCGGTTCCGGCATCGGCGGCAAGTCGACCCTGCTGGAGGTCGCCGGAACACCGGTCTTCGTGAAGCGGGTGCCCCTCACCGATCCAGAGAGGCAACCGGACAGCGTCCGTTCCACAGCGAACTTGTTCGCGCTGCCGGTCTTCTGCCAGTACGGCGTCGGCACCATCGGCGGGCCGGGCTTCGGGGCCTGGAGGGAGCTCGCCGTGCACACCATGACGACGAACTGGGTGCTCGCGGGGAAATACGAGGGCTTCCCTCTGATGTACCACTGGCGGGTGCTGCCGGACTCCACGCCCCTGCCCGAGGAACTCGCCGACGTCGAACGGGCAGTCGCCTACTGGGGCGGTGGATCGCAGGTGCGCCGCCGGATCGAGGCTATCCAGCAGTCCTCCGCGAGCGTCGCGCTGTTCCTGGAGTACGTCCCACAGAACCTGCACCAGTGGCTGGGCGAGCAGATGGACGCTGGCAGCGAGGCCGCCGACCGAGCCTGCGCCATGGTGGAGAGGGACCTGGAAGCTGGAACCTCGTTCATGAACAGCCGCGGCCTCCTGCACTTTGACGCCCACTTCGAAAACATCCTGACCGACGGCCAGCGCCTTTTCTTCGCGGACTACGGACTTGCAATCTCTTCCCGATTCGAGCTGTCTCAGGAGGAGGTCGGCTTCTTCGACCGGCATCGGACCTACGACCGCTGCTACTCAGCCAGCTACCTGGTGAACTGGCTGGTCACCGCCCTGTACGGGTACGGAAGAGACGACCGCGAGGCGCAGGTGCGCGCGTATGCCCAAGGCGAGCGTCCCACGGGAATTCCAGAGGAAGCCGCGGCAATCCTCGCCCGACACGCCCCGCTCACCGCAGTGATGGCGGACTTCTTTCGCAAGTTCCAGCGCGAGAGTAGGGAGATCCCGTACCCGCTGGAGGAGATTCGCAGGGTCGGCCGTATGTACAGCCCACCCATCGACTGACGGACCGCTGAGGTAATCACTCGCACATGGCTCGGCTGCCGTACATCAGCTCCAGCAGTACCCGAAGGCATGACGATGACCCGACCACGCATCCGGCACCAACTTGCTCAGCAGCCCGGACAACGGAACTACCCGTCTAGGGTCAGCCGACACAGGCTGCGGTAGAAGTCAGCTGTGACTTAAGCGGCGAGAGGCCGTTCAACACGCTCGCTCGTATTCGACCTGGACAAGGGTGTTCCCGTCACCAAAGTCGAAGGAGCGTGCGGCCCCGCACTCGGTGAAGCCGCACTTGCTGTAGAAGCGACGGGATTGTGGGGTGTCGCGCAGGGTCCACAGGTGCACTTGGGCGAACCCGTCGTCGCGCACGCGAACCAGCGTCTCGGTCATCAATACGGCGGCGACGCCAGTGCCCCAGCTGTCGGGGTGGCTGTAGAAGGTGTGGATCTCGGCAAGACCCGGCCGGGTCGAGGACGGACTGAAGGCGGACAGTGCCAGAGGGCGGCTATCGAGTTCAGCTAGCAGGATTGTCGCTGCGCCCTGCGCGATCCTCTCGTGCCATCGCGTCCGCCTGCTCTGGACCGCACATGCCGCGAACTCGGGAGCGAAGAAGGGGGCATAAGCCACCTCCCAGGCTGCGGCGTGGATCTCACCAAGCACGTCCCCGTCATACGGGTCGGCGCGACGGACTTCCAACATCAGATCAGCATATCCGCAACGCCTTTCGGGCCACCTCGGAATCCAGACGGAGCCTTGAGTCGGAGGGCTCAACCACCGGAGCCACAAGCTCCCCCGCCACTTTGGATGTGGCGAAGGCCGATCTCTCGCCCCGGACCAGGGCCCTCTCCTGGCTCCAGCGGCCCGACCCTCAGGAGGGCAGGTTCTCCATCCCCACAGCGATCTCCCCGGGCCTGTACACGCGCGCCTCGGTGTCACCGTCGAACAGGACCTCAAACCACCAGATCGGCTTGCCTCGTTCCCGGCCCCAGCTCCGGTCCTTGATCACACCTTCACGGATCTCCCGCCCGGACTGTTGGCACGGTCGCATCGGCCGAGGGCCGGCGCCGCACGGGCGGGGTGCCAGAATCCGGGCGTACGTGTCAAGGACGCCACCGGCGCGGCCGTACCCGAGAACGATCTCTTCGCCGGGCTGCGTTAATCCGCCTGTCCCGCCACCACACCACCAAGCACGTCCTGCACTGGTCGATCTGGCGACGCCGCCAACAACACCAAGCCCGCCAAAGCCACTACAAACAACGAGGCCACAGCCCATAGAGCCGTGACCTCGTCACCACAAACGCAATTGCAGTACTAGGCATCACGCCAGGACGGCAAGAGCTCGTCGAGGAGGGCCTCGGTGCGGGGCGGGAGGCTACGGGCGCCGCCGCTGTGCTCGTGATTGCGGGCGATGAGCGACGCTGCTATTGATCCGAGCTTGGCTGTATCGCCTGTGGCGTGTGCGGCGCGTAGAAGTTCGTTCCAGAGCCGCTCGTCCGTCGGCGCGGTGGTCAAGGCCGTGTTGAGGGCGTTGAGCGCTGGTGTCGGGTTGCCGGTCTCCAAGTGGTGGGCGGACAGGGCCAGTGCGACGTCTGCCACCAGTAGGGGCAGCTGGGCCTCGATGATCTCGTGGGAAAGCCAGAGGTAGCGGCCCTGTGGGCGGTTGGCGAGCAGGGGGCCGCGGGCCAGTGCCAGGGCGTCGTTGAGCACGCGTTCCCGTATGCGTGCGTTACTTGCGCCTCTGCCCGCGGTGGCCTCGTAGTGGAGGGTGCGGAGCACGTCGAGGTCGGAGACGACGGATGGCGCGAGAGTCAGCCGACCAGTGGTGTCGGTGCCGAGGCGCGGGGCTCCGTCGGGGTCGCTCCCCAGCCAGGTTCGCAGGCGTTCGATGAGGGCGTCACGGACATCCTCTGTTACGCCGCGGGGCCACAGTCCGGAGGCCAGAACGCGCGGGTGCACTCCTTCGCGATGGAGCAGGAGCATGGCCAGCGCCTCGTGGAGAAGCGGGCTGTGCTCGGCGTCAGGTACGTCAAGGCCGGTGATCTCGTAGGTGCCGACCAGCCGTGCGTACACCGCGGGTCGTCCGCTCGAGGTGATGTCAACCATGAACTGCGGGGTGTCGGGGTCTGCGCCGAGGTCGTCGTGGGGTGTGGCGCCGGCGAAGAGCTGGAGCACGGCATCGTGCTGGGCCTGGGGCAGGAGCTGTGCTCGCAGTTCCAGGCCGAGGAACGGGGCCAGGAGGCGTCCGTCAGGGGTGATTTCGAGTTTCCAGGTCGCGCCTGGCAGGCCGTTCTCCTCAGTGGCGGCCAGGTAGCTGATGCCCAGTCGACCCGAGTCGGCAACGAGCTCGGCGATCTTCGCTGCCTGATCCTCGGTCGGCTGTGCGGCGAGGAGGACCAGGTGGGGCGCGCATTGGGTGGGCTGTGCGGAGCCGGTGCGGCCGGTGGATACGGAGTCGTGGCCCGCCATGGCGAGGGCACCGCGCCGCTGCCGGGTTTCAGCGTCCATGGTTTCCAAGAAGGTTTCGACGTCGTCGAAATGGCGGACACGGGCGGGGTCGAGCGTGGTGAGCTCCGTGCCGAAGCCGACGAGGGTGACTGTCATTCGGTCCGACCAGCCGCTGGTGGCGAGTTCCGCGGCGACCGACGTGAGGACGGCACTCTGGTCCGCGTGCGTGCCGGTGAGTGAGACGAGTCCGGGGGCGGCTTCGAGGTTCAGCAGCAGGTGCGCGCCATCGAGGCTGCCGAGGCTGACCAGGCCCGGGTAGGGGGCGGCAGTGCCGGCGTCTGTTTCGTGTACCGGGATGTTGGCCCGTTGGATGCGCCAGAACGTCTCGTTCTGGCCGAGCTGCCATGGCGCTGGGGGCTTAGCTGCGGGATGGGCGAGCTGGAGGTTGAGCTCGCTGTCGGTGAGCCAGGCAACGTAGACGGTCGGCAGGGTGCGCGATTCGACGGCCAAAGCGGACGCCAGTCCCCTCAGGGCATGGTCGAGATCGCGTACGGCCTCCGGGTCAGCCCCGATGAGCAGCGCATCTTGGGTATCGGCGGCGACACCCTTCGGCTGGCGAAGCTCCGGGGTGCGGCGGCCGTTGGCGCCCATGGCGGACTGCCACAGGGCCGTGCGGCGTCGACGGCCGAGCGTCGCGAGCAGGCCGGAGGCAAGCAGCGGGGCATCCACGAGGGCCTCGGGGAGACTGTAGGACGACGAGTTGGGGCCGGCGTTCTCGCCACCGGCTTGAATCCCGGCCTCGCCTGGGATGGTCAGGCTGATGCTGTGGCCGGGGTTGAGGCGGATCGGGAGGCCGGTGGCGGCGAGGTGATGGCCGGTGGTCTGTTGCCACTGGTGCCAGGTGTCGGGGGCGTGGGTGGGGTGGGTGAAGGCCGGGATGTAGCGGCTGCCGTCGTCCTCGACGATGGTGTAGAGGCCGGTCTGCCCATCCTGGGTGAACAGGAGGAGCGTGGCGTCGCGGAAGGCCGCGAGGAGTTCCTGCTCGCTGCCATAACCGGTGACGGCGCGCTGCAGGGCTTCGTCCAGGGCGGTGAGAGGGGGCGGGAACTCCAACGCCATCGGCGACGGGCGGTAGTTCGGGTTGTGCTTGAAGGAAACGAGCTGGCCGGAGCTGCCGACGGACCAGCCGCCGACGATGCCGTACGGGGGGACGGCGCCGTTGGGGTCGAAGTGCGGGTCGATCGCGTACACGTAGCCGCCGCGCTGCTGTGCGGCCTGGGTCCGCAGAGCCTCGGTGACCGGGGGAACGGCGGGGGCAGGGCTGGACGGGGTGGTCACAGCGACTGGCTCCACTGCTCTTCGAAGGCGATCTGCTCGGCGACAGTGGCCAGCGTCTCGCGGGGTGCGGGCTGGAATGTCTGGATGCGATCGGCGCCGGTGGGGCGAAGCCCGGGCCTGAGTCGGTAGACGAGGAAACCCCCGGTCCCACGGCACATCCCGGAGGGCCAGGTGTCGCGACGCGAGCCGTTGACACCCAGGAGCCACCCCTGGGGTTCGATCTGCTCGCGGATGCGGGTGAGCGCCTCGAAGCAGTCATCTGCTTTGCCGGTGACATGGCCCCATGGGCCGTCGGCGATTACGGTGAAATCGTGGTTCTCGCCCTCCCAGCTCAGGACGGCGTCGGCCTGCTGGTCGCCGTTGAAGGCGAGGACTTCGAAACGGGCGGGGACCAGGTAGCCACTCATCGGGTCCATCCTTCGGGCAGTTGACTGGCGGGCGGTGCTTCAGGGGCGGGAGCAGGGGGCTCTTTGGGGGTATGAGGCTCGTATTGGGGGTTCGGCGTCCATTCTCCCTTGGACCCGTCGGGGAGGAGCTCCCAGGCGCCCTTAATATGTCTGCGGTCAATGCCCCCGGGGAAGGCGATCTCCTCCTCACCTCGGTACTTGTTATGCGGCAAGGTCTGGTTGACGTCGATGCCGCCGGGAGCATCCACCTCGTACCGGTATTTGGTCAGCCAGTTGGCATCGGCGTCCTTGGTAGTGCCCACAAAGGCCGACGCCTGGTTGCCCTCCACATAGCCATAAAGATCTGCGTTGGACGAGTCGCGTGGATGGAAGCCTTGGTCAAAGATCTCCTCGGGATCGCGGCTGTCGTTGCGATACAGCGGCTCGTGGTCTTCGCGCCACACCGGCGTGTGGCTGATGCTGTCCACGTCGACGCTATTGTCGGCGGCTGCTGGAAGGCTGCGAGGGTCGTCCGGGTCCAGTTCCCTACCCGCCCCGGCGGGCTCATCTGCGTACTCGGCAACATCATCGGTATGCGTTGCCAGATCATCGGCATGTCGAGCTGCGTCGGCCGCGTCATCGGCGTGCCTGGCAATGCCGGCGGAGTCCTTAGCGGCGGCCTTGGCGGCGTCTTTGGCGGCAGCGCTTTCCATGCCGTGGGCGACGGCTTTGGCTCCGACCTTGCTCACGGCGCCTCCGCCGCCGACGAAGTTCGTCGCGAAGGCGCCGATGGCCTGGTTGCGGTCGGTGCTCCAACCCTCGCCGATGACGCCCTTGACCAGCTCGGTGGGGTGGTTGGCAGTGTGGATCAGGCCGCCGGCGACACCGGTGAGGTTGGTGGCGTAGGCGGCCGGGTGGGTCAGGTTGTAGGGGTCCTGCGGGTTGACCGTGCGGACCAGGCGCAGCAGCGAGGTGCCGGTCTTGATGATGCCGCCCAGCTGGTGCTCGGCCCCGACCAGCTGATTTTTCACCATGTTGCCGGCGTCGCGCTTGATGCGGTCCAAGCCTTGGGGCTCGGCAGGTGCCCGGCAGGTGCCTCGGGCGAGCTTCGCGGCCAGTTGGGTGCCGGCGCTGTCGCGCTGGCTGCGGGCTGTCTTGAGCAGGTGCTCTGCGGACTTGCGTCCCTCGGCGCCGGGGTCGTGGAACGGGCCCGGCTCCTGCGGAGGCTCGTGCCCGGTGGCGTTGGCCTGCTGGTTGTAGTTGTCGACCTTGCGCTTGTACTGCTCCACGGCCGCCGCGGTCTGCTTCTGGGCCTGCTTCCACCGCTCGACCGCCTCGCGGGCCTGCTTACCCGCCCACTCGACCGTGTCGGCGTAGTGATCCAGCGCAGCGGCCGCGTCCTCGAACGAGTCGGCGGCGGTCAGCCAGCGCTTGGGGTGGGTCTGCACCTTCTCGCGAAAGCGGTCAGCGGCCTGTCCGTGCCAGTCCGAGGGATCCATCTTGCGCAGCGCAGAGCCGGTACGTTCGAAGGCCGCGCCCAACTTCTTCACCTGCCGGGCGGACTTACGGATGCTGCTCGCGTCCCCGTGCAGCAGCAGGGCGGGGTCGTCGGTCTCGTTCAGCTCGAGCTCGCGGGTCTGGGCACCCAGCTCATTGGCCGCCCAGGAGCCGGCTGCGTCGGCCTTGTCCGCCCAGTCGTGTGCGCCCACTTCATCAAGCAGCTTCGAAGTACCGTGGGCGACGTTCTGCACCCCGTCGGCGAAGGTGTCGCGGGCCGACTGGGTGACGCGGTCCAGATCGTCGAAGAGGCCCATCACTTCCCCTTCGCTGCGGTGTCGGCGTCGTGTCCGTCGTTGTCACCGCTGAAGGGTGTTGAGCCGACGGCCTTCACCGCCCCGATGGGACTCCCGACCACTCCGGTCTCGGTGACGTCCGTCCAGGCGTTGGAGAGGTTCTTCCGGCTCTCCTGGGAAGCGTCGTTGACACTGTCCATGGAGTAGTCGGGGGTGTAGCCATCCTTGATCTTGTCGCCCACCCGGCTCCAGGACATCTTCTCCGCATCCTCCGAGGTCAGCGTCGGGTCCGCAGTCGCGGACAGCACAACGTCCTTGAGGACGTCCGTGCCGTACTCTTCCGCTTCCTCGTAGTAGCCCGCGTTCAGATCCAATGCCCCGGCTACGTCGTCGCCCTCGTCCAGGAGCGCCTGGACCTCCCAGCCCCAACGGTCGGCGAAGTTGTCCAGCATCTGAGAAGCATCGGAGTGCCCCATCACGGTCGGCGACACCGACAGATCGGAGAAGCCCTGACCCGTGGACGCCTCAGTCGCATCCGTGATCTTCTTCAGCTCGTCCAGCGCATCGTTGATGCCCTTGGACACCTGCTTCAGGATCTGAGGATCGACCCCGAAATCACCACCGCTCACCACGTGGCAAGCTCCCCCTTGGCGACAGATTCCTTATCGAGCGCAATCCCATCCGGCACGATTCCGGGCACGGGTGGCAGGAAGGCGCGAAGTCCAGAGGACACGTCCACCACGACCCCCATCGGAACCCGGTCCCGCTCCACCAGCTCAGGAAGCAGTTCCTGCAACAGCTCCTCACCGCCCACGCGCAGGTAGCGTACGTATCGGGCCAGTTCGGCGGGCAGTTCGTCGGGCTTGGCTGCCTCCCACTTCTGCTGCAGAAAGGCGTGCATCTCACCTGTGCTGGTGAACGCGAACAGCCAGCGAATATCGTCCAACTCGCCACTCCACACGGCGCCTTCACCGAGCAGGGGGAGCAGAAGCTCCGCGCCCTGCGCGGCTTCGACCAGCGCCTGCGGATCGCCTTCACCTCGTAGGAACGCGGCCATCTGCGCGCGCAGTTCCGCCGTCCCTGTCGACAGCTCGCTGCCCATCCGGCTCCGCACCCTCGCTTGTGTCGACCTGTCACGACTTCAGCGCATGACAGGCAGCTCGGTACGACGGTAACCACATGGCATGAGCGGGTCAGATACTAGATCGACATCTGCGATCCCCGCGAATCGGGAGAGGACACGAGCCCTTCCCGTTGGCGCAATCGGCGGTGACCCAGGCGATGGGGAATGGGGAGACCACGGGGGCGTTCGATCAGGGCGGGCAAGGTCTCCCTCGATAGCGAAGTTGCGCTCGCCGGGAACACGGGCGGCGCGGCAGGGCTCGCGGTCGCCGGTGCAGGACAGCTTGGGGGGGGCGAACGGTCAGAGTTCACTGTCACAGGACATCTGTGCCGAGGCCGATTACCCGGCGAAGGAAGAAAAGGCGAGCCCGTGTGTCACATCGGGACCGATTCGGCTCCCTTCTCTGCATGAGGCGGCAAGGTGTGCCGCCCGGCGAGGAGGCACTGATGAATCCGCACGGAGTCACGACGAGCCAGCGAGACCTGCGGTGACCGGCATTCTGCCCCGTACGTCGGAGGTGGGGAACTGGCTGTGGGTGCTCGTGGAGGCCGGTCTGAGCCTCTGGTGGATCGCCCTTGCTGCTGCGGCTGCGTGGGTTGCGGTCGCGGTGTGGTGGCGCCGTCGGGCGGTGCGCGAGCTTGCCGGCCGTACGCGGGTCGAGCTGGTGCCGGCGGCCACGTTCGACCCAGAAATTTTGGAGGTGGGTCGCGTGGCGGGACGGCTGGCCAGTGTGCGTTCGGCCGGCGGGACGCTTCCCCGGCGCGCTGCCGCGGTGCGCATACGCATCGCGGCTGGTGAGGAAGGGCGCCTGCACTACTGGTGGGAGGGGCCGGAGCGGTCGGCTGGAGTGTTGCGGCAATGCGGATACCGGCGCGTCGAAGTGGTCGCCCCTCGCACCCGTTCCGAGCGACGGTGGCGCATCCGGTTCGCTGATGCTGCGCCGCTGAAGCGGGGTGGTTCGTGGTGAGCACCGTCAACTTGACCAAGCCGGCTGCCAAGAGCGCCGGCGTCGACGCGCCGCGTTACGTGGCGCGTGCGGAGCTGGTGCTGGCCGGGCCGGATCACCGCCCGCTGGGGAAAGCTGGGCTGGACCCTGATCCTCTGGAGCACTTGGCTGCGGTGTGCGCTCAGGTGCGTACCGAGGCTGGTGAAGAGGCCGAGCTGGTCGTTGATCTGGTCCCGGTGCCCGGCCGGAAGGTGGCACGGCGGCGCCGTGCCCTGATGCGCCGGGCCACACGGCGCGGGCCGTCTGCGTACGGCGAGCAGCTCGGCGGGGGCGGCCGCGCGGGCGGAGCGATGGAGATCCTGCGCGATGGCCTGGGCGTCTCTGCCGGTGGTGGGGCCAAGCGGACGGTGCGGGTGCCGCGGCAGAGTGACCTGTCCGAGGGGGTAGGGAAGTTCACGCCCGGTGCGGATGCGCAGGTGTTCGCCGTCCAGGTGCTGGTGCGGTGTGTGGCCCGGCATCCGCAGCAGGCGCAGGCGCGCTTGCATCAGATGCTGGCGGCGATGGAGGCGTTCAGCGGGGAGAACCGCTTTGTGCCGGTCGGCCCGACGTGGGGCCCGTGGCGTCGGTATTCGAGTACGTGGTGGCTTCGTGCCCGTTTCGACCGGCGGCTGGAGCGGGGGGACTTCGCGCCAGCCCGTCGGCAGTGGGTGACGTGGCAGGAGATCGCCGGGCTGCTCAAGCCGCCCACCGCCCGCTGCGACGCGCCCAATGTGGCCCGCTGCGGCGGTGTCGTCCCGCCGGCGCCGGCCGCACTGCCGACGTGGACCGGGCAGCGCGATGTGCTGCCGCTGGGCCGGGTGACGGGCTCCGACGGCACCGAGCGTCTGGCAGGTGCCTACGCGAAAGACGTGCTTTTCGGTGCCTCCTACGGGAAGTCGGGGTTCGGGAAGACGGAGAAGGCGCTCGTGGAGTGCCTGGCCCGTGCCTATGCCGGCGACGGGGCCTGGTTCCTCGACCCGCACGGTGCGGCGTGGCAGCGGGCCCGCCCCTACCTCGCGCATCCCGCGGTCGCCGGCCGGGTGTGGGAGATCAACCTGGCCCGCCCTGCCATGAGCGACCGGATGGCGTGCTGGAATCCGCTGTCCATGGAGGGCCGGGACATCGAGGAGGTCCAGGACATCGTCGGCTCGGTGGTGGGGGCGATCGCCTCCGCCCATGCGTGGGGGGAAGGCGCGACCCGGGCCAGAACTCTTCTGTCCAGCGCGGCGCGCACCCTCGCCCATCTCTCACACCACCTTGTGGCCAGCGGGCATCCGCAGCTGCAGCCGACCGTGTTCCAGATCAAGACGCTGCTGGAGGACGAGGAATGGCGTGAGGCGGTGCTGGCGGTCCTGGATCCGGCTGAAGCCGTCTTCTGGCGCAAGTCGTTCCCCCATATGGAATCCGGCGCTCTCAATCCGGTGACCAACGCTCTCTACCGACTCGACAACTCCCTTTCTCTTCGCGCTTTTCTGGGATCGCCGCGCTCAGCGTATGACGTGCGGCGGGCGATGGATGAGCGGCAGGTCGTCTTCGTGTGCCCGTCCGGGACCGGGGAGAGCGACGAGCTGGTCACCGCGCTGCTGCTGTTCGACCTTTTTCGAGCCGGTGCATCCCGCGTCGACACCCCCGTCGAGGACCTGGTGACGCTCTGGGCGTGGGCGGACGAGCTGACCGCGGTCGACGGGGCCTCGCACGGCCACATCGCCAAGATCCTGGAGCAGCTGCGGAAATTCGAGGTTCGCTTCATGGGGATGACGCAGATGGCGATGCGGCTGTCGAACGAGACGCGGGCCGCACTCATGCAGAACCAGTCGCTGTTGTCGGCGACGGCCGCGGACTTCGACGAGGCCGCCTTCGTGGCCAAGCGCCTGCCGGGGATCGACGCGGAGACGGTGCTGGGCCTGGACAAGTACGAGTACATCCAGTCGGTCATGCTCCGCGGCAAGCGCACCACGCCCTTCCGGGTGCGCGGCGTCCCGGTTGATGAGGTCTTCGCCGACTACCGCAACGAAGCGGGGCTGCCGGCCCTGGATACGGCGATCGACAAAAACCTGGACCGCCGCACGGTCGGCGAAATCCTCGCCACCCAGCGCGGCCTGGACGACGCGATCCTCGCCCACCTCACCACCCGCCGGACGCAACCACCGCGCCCGTCCCGCCACGGGTCCGGCGACGTGGTCCGCACGCTCCGCCCCGCCTGACCCCACTCGCAGAAAGGCTTCCGATGCCACGCCCGCGCTTCCTGGACCCCACGCAGAGGGGTCTGTCCCAGCTCGGACAGGAGATCCTGCCCGTGCTCTACCGCCACCGGCTGCTGACCGCCGGCCAGCTCACCCAGCTCCTGCGCCCGACTGCCACCTCCACCCGCTACATCCGACGGCAGCTGGAGGTGCTCCACGGCCGCGGCCTGGCCGATGCCTCGGTCCGCCGCACCAGCCGCGCCGGCGAACTCCTCTGGTACACGACCGCGCTGGGATGCGAGGTCGTCGAGAGCGGTGGCGAGCTCGCGCCGCGGGCCTACCGCATGACGCAAGACGCTGCGGCCAGCCAGCTGCAGGAGCACACCCTGGCCGTGAACGACATGGGGCTGGCGTTCGTGCAACACGCCCGTCGCCTGGGTGACGAGTGCGGGCCGCTGGACTGGGACCCCGAGGTCGCCCACCGCCTCCGCGACGGCGACAGCCGCCTGGGCGACGAGGCGTTCCTGGTGCCGGACTCGGTGCTCCGCTACATCCACACCACCACCGGCGACGGCGGACAGCAGCAGCGAATGCTGCTGACGTTCTTCTGCGAGATCGACCGGGCCACGATGAGCATCGCCCGCCTGGCCGCGAAGCTGCACGCCTACGCCCGCTACGCCCGCTACATCCCCCAGCCGGCCCTGGGCCGCGGCCGGCCGAAGGCAGGCGGGTACCGGCGCGAGGCATGGCGCGCCCGCTACCCGTCCTTCCCCCGGATCCTGCTGGTGCTGGACGGCGCCTCTGACGCTCAGCTGGCGAAGCGGACCCACGATCTGCGGGCCCTGGCGGCCGCGGACGCACGCCTGCAACCGGCCGCCTCAGACCTGAACGCCGGCGTGACCACCCTCGAACAACTGTGCCACCACGGGCCGTTCGCGCCGATCGTCACGCCAGTCCTTGGTGATGGCGAGACGACCGATGTCCTGTTGCGCCCATCTGACGCTGCCGCGTCCGCGGCCTGAACCTGGGAGAGACATGTTCAGCTTCTTTCGCCGTGCCCACCGCAAGACGCCGGCCGGGCCTTCCCTGTCTTCCATAGCTGTTGTCGACGTCACCGCCTTCCCGGACCGGCACACCGATCGGTGCGCGGATTTCGCCGTGGTGTCTCAGCCGCTGGGGCCATTGGTGACCGAGTTGATCGCCCTGCACACGCACACGCGTCACCTGTCGTGGCTGTCTGAGCGGGAATGCTGCCCAGACTCGTACCGGCTGCTTGCCCGCTCCATCGTCCGTGAGGTGTTGGCCGGCTGGCACCACCAGACCGACGGCCGCGGCACTATCGGCGATCTCCTGACCGACGACGCCCACCCCACCCGCCGTGGTCGCGTGCCGGGACAGCACGGTGCGCGGACATGGGAGCCTGCCGCCACTCGCCGCGGTCCAAATCCTGAGGATTCGGTGCCGCCGCAACCAGCACCAGAGCAGTGGTGCTCACTGACGACGCCCGAGGGAGACTTCGAGGCCAGGACGCCGGCACCACCAATGCCGGATTCCAGCCCCGTCTCCCACGGACCTGATCTTGATAGGTCTGAGCTGGCACAATCGGCGCCCCAGCAGGATTCGGCGGCCTGGTGGTCGCAGGCGAGGGGGCAGCAGTGAAGAAGGTCGGATGGATTTCACTTTCCCAGAGGGCTCCACGGCGGGTGGGTGACCGTTGAGGTCACCACCCCCGGAGCGCCGAGACCACCTTCGAAGGAAGATCGCGAACCGGACGCCGCGATCGGCCAGGGGGTTCTCATCACGGTTCAACGGAGCCCAGGGGAAGGCCAGATGGCACTCCGCACCGAAATGCGCGGGATGCGATGACCGTCCCAGAAAACAGACTTCATGGTTTGCAAAACGGGCGGTAGGGTGCAGGTCCGGTCACCCGGTTGGCTCATTGCCACCCCTACGGTGCGTGATCAAGAAAACCGCCACAGAGCGACAACTTCCATAAAATGCCTGGAGATCGCACCCTTGGGGAGGGGCACTGATGCGAAAGACACGGATCAGGGACAGTTATGGCCGTCAACGCAAGAACAGCGCAGTTGCCCTGTTTCTCGCCAGTTGTGCGGCACTGACAGTCACTTCGTGCAGCGGCGGGGGGTCTAGCGAAGCAGGCGCCAAGCCGACGGACGCGAGCACAAAGCCGGCGCCATCAAAGAGCGTTGATCCTGAGGCGGCCACCAAGCAGGAAGTGCTCGCCAGGTACAACAAGTACTGGGCTGAGCAGGTCAAGGCTTTCTCTAAGGGTAGCGAGAAAGGCACCGACCTTCAGAAGTACGCAACCCTGGACGCACTGGGACGTGCACGAGCGGACCTTCTGAACATGAAGGCCGCAGGCAATGCCATGAAGGGTTCGCCTAAGCACGACGCCAAAGTGACGGCGCTCGGGCTTAGCAAGAAGACACCAGACGCGACTATTACCGACTGCCTCGACATCCGGTCGTGGCAGACCATCAACCGCAAGACGGGGAAGGTTCTGAAGCTCTCCCACGGGAACCTCACCCGCTACGTCACCGTCGTGTCCGCGGAAAAATGGCCCAACGGCTGGATGATCACCAAGGCCGAACCCAAGGGGCAGAAGTGCTGAAACGCCTCGGCGCGTCTCTGGCCATCGCTGGGCTCACGACCGTGAGCCTCTGCTCCGCTGCACAGGCGAGCGGAAAAAAGCCACACAACGGCTCTGGGGATGTTCAGGGAGGAGCCGGCTGGGTCTACGTCCACGCCGGGGAGGGACAGAGTGCCCCAGACTCTTCAGCCGAGCAGCGCCCATCCTCAACAGGGAAGTCGCCTTCGAAGGGCACCGCGAAGCCCAAAACAAAGTGCACTGTTAAGAAGCTGAATCCTCAGCCCCCAGCTGACAACCTCGCCTGGGCAGGCCACAAGCCCGACGATGCTAGTGACGGAGCTATCTACTCCCGGACCTGCGTCGATGCGGCAGGCAATGTCAATATGGGCAACTTCTGGTCCAATGGTGCGCCGCCCGCAGCGGCAGTTGACCCGGTCGACGTCGCCCGGAACGCCGTGGACAAGATGAAGTTGGCGGGGCCGGACATCGGCATCGTGCCTAAGCCCGGCCACAACGGGTTGGTGGGTCTTCCGGTGTGGATGTGGACCGAGAAGACGCCCGAGACGTACGGCCCCAATACGGCGTCTGCGACCGCAGGAGCTGTCACAGTCACCGCCACGGCAAGGGTCTCGAAGATCGTGTGGGACATGGGCGATGGCCACACGGTCACCTGCACCTCGGCCGGCACCCCCTACGAGGCGTCCTACGGCAAGCGTCGCTCGCCGGACTGCGGTTACCTCTACAAGCGCTCCTCGAAGGACGAGCCGGGCCAGAAGTATGGCGTCACCGCCACCTCGACCTGGACTGTCGACTGGAACGGTGCAGGCCAGTCCGGTCAGATGTCCCAAACCCGCCAGTCCCAGGCGCAGATCACCATCGGCCAGCTCAAGGTCCTCAACTAGTTCTACGGGCCAGCACGTACGGAAAGTCGGGCGCGATGAAGAACACCCCCCAGATCCCTGCCCCCACCGCGGCGCCTCCGATGCGGCCCGAAACCCCCATCGGGGCCGGCCCGGTCCCCAGGCGCCGCAAACGCTCGATGCTGGTGCTCGGCGTACTAGTCACTCTGGTCGGTGTGCTGGGTACGAGCATGCTGGTGCGCAGCGCCGGGGACCGTGTGGATGTGCTGGCGGTCACCCGGGACGTCCCGGCCGGTCAGGAGATCACCGCCGAGGACCTCACCACCGCCGCCCTGCCCAACGACCCTGCCCTCGCCCCGGTGAAGGCGAGCGAGAAGTCGAGCGTCATCGGTCGGCGGGCGACGGCCCCGCTGCACCGGGGCGAGCTGCTGACCGACGCCCAGATTCATGGGGGCAAAGCACTCCCTGCCGGGCAGGAGTTGGTGGCCGTTGAGGTGCAGCGCGGCGCCGCGCCCGTGGACGCGCTCGCGCCCGGCGACCAAGTGAAGATCGTCTCCACGCCGGGTAAGGACGAGCAGGTCTCGAAGCAGATGCCGGAGGAGATCGAGGCGCAGATCGTGAAGGTCGGTGCACCCAACGCCTCTGGTGCGGTCGTCGTGCAGGTCTCCGTTGCCGGTACGGACAGCTCGCTGGTGGCCGCGCGGGCGGCGACGGGTCGTGTGGCGATCGTGCTGGCGTCGAAGGGCTAGCGCGATGTCTGTGATCGCGCTGACCTCGGCGCACGCGAGCGGTGTAACTGTCTCTTCCCTTGCGATGGCGCTGGCTGGGCCTAGGCCGTCGCTGCTGGCGGAGGCGGATGCCAAGGGCGGCAGCATCCGGACCGGCTATCGCATGGGCGAGTGGGGCGGCGAAGTCGGCCTGTGGCACCTGGCCCAGGCCGACCGCGAGGGTCAGGTGGCGGAAGCCTTCGAGGCCCATTTGCGCCGTCTGGATGCCTCTGGCAGCCGGCTGTGGCTGCCGGGGTTGACCGATCCGCTGCAGGCTGCTGCCCTTGCCCAGACCTGGGAGCCGCTGAGTCTGTTGCTGCAGGCCATGGACCAGCACGCCGGGTACGACGTCGTTATCGATGCCGGCCGGGTCGTTATCGAACCGGGTGGAGTTCATCCCTCCCTGTATCCGCGGCCACTGCTGCACCGCGCCGACCTTGTCCTGCTGGTCATGCGTAACACCATGACGTCCGTCGCCCAGTCGCTGCCTGTCGCCCGGTCGCTCCAACAGGAGTTGGCGGAGCGCGGGACGGGGGCGGATGCCCTGCGGTTGCTGCTGGTGCAGGAGGGCGACGTGTCGGGCCATGACATTGCCCACCGTCTGCAGATCCCGGTTATCGGCACGCTGCCTTGGGAGGAGAAGACCGCCCGCATCCTCACGCACGGCACGACCCGGCAGGTGAAGCCGTCGGCGATGCGGCTGCTCAAGCACGCCCGAGAAGCGGCCCGCGCCGCCGAGGTCGACGCCAGCACGCGCCGACTTCGGATGCAGCTGCCCCCGCCGCCCGTCACATCGCCGGTGGTTGCCAGCGTGGTGCAGCGGCTGACTGCCCCGCACCAGGAGGTGACGATCAGTGGCTAACCGCAACGGCACGCCGGTGAACGGAGCTGGCACTCCCCTGTCCGGGATGCTCAAGGACGTGCTGGCGCAGCGCCAGCACGGCGCCACCGCCGCCCCGGCTCCCGCAGCGCCGCCATCGGCGATGCCGGCAGTGCAGCTCGGGAAGGATCCTGCCAGCCCCTCCAGTGCGGACCGGCTGGCGGAGCTCCCTGGTGTGCTGCCTGTCTCACGGGCTGTGGTGCGGGCGCTGCAGGACGCGGTCTCGCAGGATCTGGTGGACAAGGAGCAGGGCAGCGAGGACCGGCTCAGCGCCGAGGACCAATTCGAGCTCGCGCGGTCCCTGGTCGCCAAGCGCGTCTCCGCATGGGCTGTGGAGCACGCCCGCACGGAGCAGCCGCTGACCGGCGCGCAGCTGGAGGCGGTGCGTCAGGCGATCCTGGACTCGCTGTTCAAGGCCGGCCCGCTTCAGAAGTACCTGGAGGACGAGAGCGTCGAGAACATCGTCGTGGACGGCGACCAGGTCCTCGTCGACTACTTCGACCGGCCCACCCAGCGCGTCGACCCGGTGGCCGACGACGACGAGAGCCTGGTCGCGCTCATCAACCGGCTCGCCGCACGCTCCGGGCACGGCGACCGCGTCCTGAACCCCGCGACCCCCATGGTCAATTTTCGGCTTCCGGACCGGTCCCGCGTCGCGGCGACGCTGCTGACGACCCGGCCCACCATGGCGATTCGCCGTCACCGCGTCATGAGCGCTTCCCTGGAAGACCTCGTCGAATGGGGGACGCTCAGCCCCGCGCTGCGCGTGTTCTTGTGGGGGCTGGTCACGGCGAAGCAGACGATGTTGATCGCTGGGGACATGGGTGTGGGCAAGACCTCGTTGCTGAGGGCTCTGGTGCGCAAGGTCGGCGCGGGTGAGCGCATCGTGACGCTGGAGACCGACCGGGAGCTTTTCCTGGACGAGGATCCGGATGTCGCTGCGCATGTGATGGCGATGGAGGAGCGCGCCTCCAACGGCGAGGTCGGTAAGGACGGTCGGGAGACCGGGCGGATCACGATCTCCGACATGTATCCGCACACCCTGCGGATGCTGTCCACGCGCGTGGTGGTCGGTGAGGTGCGTTCCACCGAGGTCGTGCCGATGCTCGACGCGATGAGCTCCGGCGGCCGCGGCTCGATGTGCACCCTGCACGCTGCCTACCCCCGCCTGGTCCTGCCCCGTCTGGTGCAGCTGTGTCAGAGCGCCGGCAAGGACGTCGAATCCACCCACCAGCTGGTGGCCAACGCGGTGAATTTTGTGGTGTTCATCCGGCAGACCGACCAGACGCAGATCGGCGGCCGCCGCCACCGCTACGTCTCCGACGTCCTGCAAGTCACCCCCGGCGAAGGTGGCCAGCCCGCCTTCAGCCGCATCTTCGCGCCTGCCGGTGACGGTGACCCGCGGGGCGTGCCGAAGGATCTGCCGACCGGTGAGGTGTTGCAGGAGCTGGCCGATGCCGGCTTCGACAAGCGGTGGCTGACCGAGGAGCAGTTCGGGCGCTGGCCCAAGCCGATGGAGTTGGTGCGGCGATGAGTCTGGGACAGCTGGGGATGTTGGGCGCGCTGTGTGGCCTGCTGATGGTGGCCGGTGTTGCACTGGCCGTACGGTCGTTCAGGCCGGCGGCCGAAGCGACGCCGGGGCGGCCGCGGCGGGCCTCGCTGTGGCAGCGGGTGTGCGAGTCGCTGCCTGGTGCGTGGGCGGAGCGCTATAGGTGGATCGTGGTCGGCGCCTGCGTTGTTGCGGTCGTGGTGTGGGTATGGACTGCGCGGCCCGTTCAGGGACTGCTGGCTGCAGCGGTGGTGGCCGGTTTCCCCTGGATCTGGCATCCGTCGGTCACCTCCACTCGCCGCATCGTGCGGCTGGAGGCGTTGTCGCGATGGCTGCAGCACCTGGCCGGCGCGCACGTCGTCGGGCACACCCTGGAGGCCGCGATCAGCGGTGCGATGCGCCAGGTCCCTGCGGAAATCCACGCCCCAGTGCGCACTCTGGAGGCCCGTCTGCGGATGGGCGTGGATCCCGAAGCGGCCTACCGTGCCTTTGCCGACGACTTCGATGACGGCGCGGTCGACAACGTGGTGCTGGTGTTCATCACCCACATCCGCGACCGCGGCCGCGGCATGGTCGAGACACTGCAGACCCTCTCCGACCTGACGGCCGAAGAGGCAGCATCGCTGCGAACAGTGGACGCGGACCGCCAGAAGGTGCGCACGCAGACCCGTTGGGTGGCGATCATCGTGCTGGCCATGGGCTTCTCCATGGGCAGCAGCTTCGGGCCCGCCTACAACAGCGCAGGCGGGCAGATGTGGCTGCTGCTCATGGGCGCCGCCTTCGTGGGTGCCCTGGTGTGGCTGCGGCGCCTGTGCGCGGTCCGGCCCTCGCCGCGGCTGCTGCAGCCAAGGCCGGCCCAGGAGACAAGGCAGGCCGCGATGGCCGGGCAGGGGGGCGCTGGATGATGTCGATGGCAGGCGCCGTGTATGGCGCGATGATCGGCGGTGGCGCCTTCCTGGTGGTCCGGGAGTTGCTGCCGTCGCGCCCGGACCTGGGCGCCGTCCTGGACCGCCTGGAGAACACCTCTCCGGCCCCGAAGGGCCAGTCGACGCCGGGGGCTTCCCGCAGCGCGATCTGGACCGAGCAGGTCGGCACCCGTGTCCTGGCCTCTGCTGGCGAGCGGGTGGGCGTGCCGCGCAAGGACTTGGACCTGCTGGGCATCTCGCCGGCCAAACACGTCGGGGACAAGGTCATCGGTGCTATCGGCGGGTTCGCGATGCCGCAGATGGCGCTGGCCATGGCTGCGCTGCTCGGGGTGCCACTGCCGTTCGTGGTGCCGTTGTTCGTCTCGGTGATGTTCGCCGCAATCATGTGGCTCTCCGCCGATACCAACGTGCGCTCCAAGGCAACGAAGTTGCGGCTGGAGTACCGCTACGCGGTGGCCTCTCTGATGGAGCGGGCCCGGCTGCAGCGCGGTGCTCACTCCGGCGCTGAGCGGGCCCTGTACGAGACGGCGGCCGTCGGGGACGGGCGGGTCTATGTGCGGATCCGGGCCGCGCTGGATCAGGCCCGGCTCTCGGGCACCCCGCCGTGGGACGCTCTCAAGGCGCTCTCCGAGCAGCTGGACGTCCCCGAGCTGGCCGGACCTGCGGATACGTTCGCGCATGCCGGCGGCGAGGGAGCTTCGATCATCGCGGCGCTGGAGACGCAGGCCAAGGCGCTGCGCAAGCGGCTGCAGACCGACGTCCAGGCCGAGGCCAACGCCGACTCCGAAAAGAGTGTGGTGCCGGGCACGGTGCTGTTCGTCGTGCTGTTCGCGACCCTCGGCTATCCGCTCTTCCAGACCCTCATCAGCACCTGACCGCTCCGGCGGCACCGATTAGAAGTTCACCACCGAAGGGGGAGATCCCATGAAGCACACCGCCCGTTCTCTGCGATCCCGTATGGCCGACCGCTGGCTGACCGTCGTTGCCCGCATGACGAGCACCCGGAGCGACGCCGGCCTGGAGACCCTGGAGAAGCTCATCATCGGCGCCGTCCTCATCGTGGCGGCCACCGCCTTCGGCGTCGCGTTCAACGGCAAGTTCGACAGCCTGATGACCACCTTCAAGAGCTCGTTCTGACATGTGGCGCAGCGGGAGGAAGCGGTGGCGCGCACGGTGCGCAGGCATGCGGGGTGATGAGGGGATGGGGACGCTGGAGTTCACCATTATCGCCCCGGTCGTCATGCTGATCCTGTGCGCCGGGCTGCAGCTGGGCATGTGGTACCTCGCCCAGGAGGCCGCACTCACCGCCGCCCGCAAGGCCGCCACGGCAGGCGCCGCCTACCAGGCATCCCCCGCCGACGGCACCGCCCGTGCCCGCAACTGGCTCGCCCGGGTACACCTCATCAAGGGCACGGCCGTCTCCTCGGCCGGCTCCACCGCCGACCGAGTCCGTGTGACCGTCACTGGCACCAGCCTCTCGCTGGTGCCCGGCTGGACCCCGCAGGTCAACAAGAGCGCCGAAGTGCCGGTCGAGCGCTGGAACGTGGGGCCGTAATGAGCCTGCTGCGCCGCCTTCACTGGCGGGACGACCGGGGTACCTACACCCTGGAAACCGTCATCTGCGTGTGTTTCCTTCTGCCGTTCCTGGGACTGCTCGCCGCCTACGGCCTTGCTGGGGTATTCGACAGCTCCGTCGACAACGCCGCCAACAGCGCGGCCCGCGCTGCGTCACAGGCCGCCGACGCGGACACCGCCCAGGCCCGCGGCCGGGCCGCTGCCAATGCCGCCCTGCGCCAGGACGACCGCAACTGCACCAGCCGGACCGTCCGTATCGACACCGGCGCCTTCAACGCGCCGCTGGGCCAGGCCGCGAGCGTGACCGCCACCGTCACCTGCACCATCCCGCTCTCCCAGCTGGCGGTCCCGGGCCTGCCCGGCTCCAAGACGCTCACCGCCACGGCCACGAGCGCGCTGGACCAGTACGCCGACCGCGCGGAGTGAACATGCTGCCCCTGCCCGCCGCCACCCGCCGGTTCCTCAGCCGCCACTGCCACGGCGCTGACGATGACCGCGGCTCGGCCACCTTGTTCTGGATCATCGTCGGCGTGGTCTTCCTCGGCCTGCTGGCCCTCGTCGTGGACGGCGGCGGCCAGCTCAAAGCGTCCGCACACGCCGACGACGTCGCCAACGCCGCGGCACGGGCGGGCGGTCAGCAGATCGATGCCGGGCAGGCCATCCCGGGCGGGGGCGTCGTTGTCGATCCGGAAGCCGCTGTCTCCGTCGCCCGGGACTTCTTGCGCAATGCCGGAGTCGACGGCAGCGTCACCGTCTCCGGCGGCGGCAAGCGCCTGGACGTGACCGTGAGAGACACCTACCACTGCCTGATGCTCACCGGCGTCGGCCGGCCCACACTGCCCGTCACCGGGCACGGCACCGCCCAGCTCGTCCACCAGGTCGGAGACTGACTGACATGCCCCACTCCCACTCCCCCGCGCGCCGACCCTGGCCGCTCACCCTGGTGCGTGCCGTCGGCAGCCTGCTGGCGCTGGCCGCGCTCGTCGTCGGTCTGCCGATCGGGCTGCTGCGCGTCGGCACGCTGCCTGCCGGCGTTCCGTCCCCGGGCGATGTCGGGGACACGCTGATGGCTCCGGACGACGGGCACGTCCTGTTCATTGCCATCACGCTCGTGTGCTGGGTGCTGTGGGCATGGTTTGTCGCCTCGCTGGTCGTGGAGGCCGCGGCGCTGCTGCGGCACCGTGCCGCGCCACGCGTGCGGGGCCTAGCCGCGCCACAGCGTTTGGCGGCCGTTCTGCTGGGCGGGTTGCTGGTGCTGCCGTCGGCCAACGCGATTGCCGCGACACCCGCTACCGCGGTTGCCCACAGCGCCACGGCAGCGCCCGGCCCCTCCGCTCCCCGCGCCTCGGTCCCACAGCAGCAGGCCCCCCACACCGGGCCCCGGCACACCGTGGGGGCCACCGGTGAGACCCTCTGGGACCTGGCTGAGCACTACCTCGGCGACGGACGCCGCCACGCCGACATCCGTGCCCTGAACCCCGGGTTGCCGCAGACCGCGACGCTTCCCACCGGGACCACCGTCAACCTGCCGGCCGACGCGAGCGGCGTGCACACAGATCTCGCCGCGGCCGCCCCGGCCAGCACTCAGCAGGAGGCGAAGACCGAGACGTACACGGTGGCCGCGGGGGATTCGCTCTCCGGTATCGCGCAGAAGAAGCTCGGCGATGGCGACCGGTGGACCGACATCTACGCCGAGAACAAGGACACGATCCACGACCCGGACCTGATCTATCCCGGGGAGCGCGTCGACCTGCCCCCACAGGCCACCCCGGGCCCTCCCGGCGAGCACAGCAAGCACGACCAGGACACGGCACCCAAACACGAAGACTCCGCGCCGGAGCCAGACAACGGCAGCGATGCCGCACCCCATCACGAGCACCAGGAGCACGGCGGGGACGCAGCGGACGCCAAGCCCGCTCCTGCTGCGCCCGATGCCTCGGACGAGAAGGCAGGAGGGCAGCAAGGGCACACAGCGGCGCCGCAGCGCGAGCCCTCTGCGCCCGAGACCGCTGAGCCCACTGCCCCGCACTCTCCCACGAAGGCAACTCCCGCGCCGCACCAGCCCGCCCCCACAGCGGACTCGACGCAGGCCAGCACAGGGCAGATCGCCGCGATCGGGGGCGGGGTCCTGGCGGCCGCGCTGCTGTCCGCGGTGGCCACCCGTCGCGTCCTGCAGCAGCGCCGCCGGCACCGCGGCCGCCGCATCAAACTCCCCGAAGAAGGGGCTGCCGCCACCGAGCAGCATCTGCGAACCGCCGAAGCTGCTCTGGACACCACGATGCTTGACGGTGCCCTGCGCACCGCAGCGGTCCACCTCACCGCCGCCGACCGGGAGCTGCCGCCATTGTCGGCAGCGGTGATCGGCCCGCGCGAGATCGTGCTGCACCTGACCGAACCGGCCGCGCCCGTAGCGCCCTTCAGCGCCGCGCCCGACGCGCAGCGGTGGACATGCCCCACACGAGGGGGCGAACTGCTGCCCCAGGAGCAGACCGACGACGTCGAATCTCCCTACCCGACGCTGGCCTCCCTTGGGTGGGACGAGCAGGGCCACCTGATCCTGCTCGACTTGGAGAACGCCGGTCACCTGCACCTGACAGGAGTCGACCGGCACAGGATGCTGCGCACCCTGGCACTGGAGCTGGCCGCCACCGAATTCGCCGACCACCTCACCGTCTCCGCCGTCGGCCAGTCGGCGCCCGGCCTGCGCGAGGAACTGCCCGAGCGGGTCATCGAGCACGCGGACATCGCCGGCGCGCTGGGCGCTTTCCGGGCGCATCACACTGAGCAGCAGCGCGCCCTGGCCGTCCTGGGAACACCTGGTCTGCGGCGCGCACGAACCGGGGAAGAGACCGCCGCTGCATGGAGCCCCCACCTCTTGTTCAGCGACGCTGAGGACGGTGCGGCCCCGGAGCTTGAGGAGCTGCGGCAGGTCGTTGCCGACTATCCGCGGTCGGCGACCGCGCTGGTGACCACCGGTATCGGTGCGGCCGTCCCATCCGGGGCCCAGGTGGTAGCAGCCGATACGGCGGCCGGGCCAGTCACGCTGCTGTTGCCGGGCACCGAGGTGGAGGTCTCGTGCAATGTGCAGGCGCTCAGCGATGAGGACTACGCCTACGCGCTGGAGGTGCTGGCGACGACCCGCGCGGACGACGTCCCGGCCGCAAAGCCCGTCGCCACTCCCCCGAAGCCTGTGCCGGATCTGCCGCAGTACACGGCGGCGACGGATGAGCCCGCGGCCGCGCCCGTCGCTCCCCCGGCAGCGCCGCCCAGCTCCCCGGCCCAGGTGCCAAGCCTGATGGCCCAGTTCGCCCTCTACGAAGACGAACCGCCCGCCGAAGCAGCTGACGCGGCGGATGCCACTGCGGACGGCACCGAAGGCCAGGGCGGCGAAAGCCTTCCCCTCCCCACCGGTGGGATGGACGAGCCCACGCCATCTGACTCCTCTTCGGCTGCGGCACAGAGCTGTGGCCCGGCCGTACACGCACATGTCTCGCTGCTGAAGGAGATGCCGGAGCCGTCGCCGGAGTTCGAGACCGCGGTGGAGGACACCGCGGGCGACGGGCCCTTGGTGCGGATGCTGGGACCCGTGGACATCGAGGGCACCCAGGGCACCATCGAGTCCAAGCGCAAGCGCACGTGCATCGAGCTGGCCGCCTGGCTCGTGCTGCACCCCAACCTCGACCACCACGCCGTGGATGAGGCGATGTGGCCCGGCCGGGACACCGCCCGCAAGTACCGCAACGCCACGGTGAGCCGCCTGCGGACCTGGCTGGGCACCGATCAGGACGGCAACCCGTTCTTCCCGCCCATCGCCACCACCAGCGACGCCCGCTACGCCCTCGCCCCGGCCGTCGATTCCGACTGGCACCACTTCCAGCGGCTGACCGCGGCCGCCACCCAGAGCCCCGGCCCGCAGGCCGCAGCCCAGCTGCGTGCCGCACTCGAACTCGTACGGGGCCGGCCGTTCTCCGGCGTGAACAGCCGACGCTACGCCTGGGCCGAGCACCAAGCCCAGGACATGATTTCCGCGATCGTCGATGCCTCCGCGGACCTGGCCGAGCACTGCCTGGCCCAGGGCGATCCGCGCGGCGCGCTGTGGGCGGCCACCAAGGGGCTGGACGCGGCACCGGAGATGGAGAACCTATACCGCATCCTGTTCCGCACCTACGCCGCCCTCGGTGACTGGGACGCGTTGGAGCGGGCCGCGGAGAAGCTCGACACCCTGAACATGGAATTGGGCGTCGACATGGAGGAGTCCACCGCCGAGATCCTGGCCCAGCTCAGCAAGTCCGCCTGATCCAACCGACCTGTACGCGCACCGGTCGCGCAGCACGAGAGGACGCCGCATGCTCAGCCAGCTGCTGGCCGCACTTGTGGGCCTTGTGGCTGGAGCTGGCCTGCGCCCGGTCGTCGTCGCCCTCGCTGTCCCGGCCGGGCAGCCTGCCGATGTCACCTGCCCGGCCTGCTCACCGCGTCCGGTGCCGGCGTGGGGCCCGCACGCCCTGCGGCTCCTTCCGCCCGGCGGACGCTGCCCGAACTGCCGTGTGCGGCTGTGTGCGCCCTGGGTGCCGGAGCTCGCCACCGCCGCCGCGTTCGCTGTGGTCGCGGCCGGTGGCGCTGTCGGCTGGTACGCCGCCGCCCAGTACTGGATCGCTTTCCTCGGCGCCGGCCTTCTGCTGATCGACAGCGCGGTGCAGCGGCTGCCGAACGTGCTGACGCTGACTGCCGCCGTCGGCACGCTGACGTTACTCACGGCCGCAGCCGTTCATCACGAGGCCGGGAGCCTTCTGCGCGCAGCTGCCGTCGCGGCCGCCGCCGGCGGGCTGTTCACGGCGTTCGCGCTGTGCGGCATGGGACTGGGTGACGCGAAGTTGGCGATCTCCCTCGGCGCAGTGCTCGGCTGGCGAAGCTGGCAGGTCGCCGCTCTGGCGCTTGTCCTGAGCTATCTCCTCGGCGCCACGGTTGCGGTAACGCTGCTGCTTACTCGGCGCCATCACCGCAAGAGCACCCTTGCCTTCGGACCGTTCTTGATCGTCGGCACCCTGGGCGCAGTTCTGATGACGAGCACCTGACCTCGCCTCGCCCCACGTGGGAGTGGTGCCGTTGGGCTTTCCACGCGGCACGATCGCAGTGATGGTGGGCGCCCAGACGGACAAGGGCCCGCCCGTTCTGAGCCGTAGGCCCTTGGGCGGGTGTCATCAAGGTTTCGGCCAGCTGCATCTGGGCGTTGGCGTGAAATTGGCTGCCTCAAGCCTCCATGATCGCTAGAATGTTCGAGACGCGTGGAGACGTTCTAGTCCGCGTCGAGCAAGCGCATTTGGGCGCTGGCTCAAGATGGGGGGATCTAAGAAATGAAGGTCGCACGAAGCCTTGGTGTCGTAGCAGCATCCGCTGCACTCGCTTTCACCATGAGTACTGAATCGTATGCCGCAGGCGTAACGCTGTACACCAACGATGCAGCGCCCGGCGGGCGGGCGAAATTCACCAGCAACGGCGACGTCTTGACAGTCTGTGACCTTGAGGCCGATGGCTGGGCAGTTACTGCTGGAATTGGCCCCAACGAGTGGTCTGCAACCTACACGCTGAAGCGGGGCGGGACCGGGAACTGCGCGACGGCCAAGGCCAGCGATGGGGGCTCTCACAACCTCAAGGAAGGTAAGGGCTACACACTCAAGGTGTGCCTCTACCAGGGCAGCACGGTTAACTACTGCCGTAGCACCATCGTGACAGCCTGACTCGTAGGAGCAGTGGCCGGTTAGAAAGCGAGGTGGGTCGACCGCACACATACTGCGCTTGGTCGACCCACCTCGACACGCACTCGTTCTCCTGCTGTTCGGGGCTTGAAACTCTCTAGGGCCGGTACGTCTGACGTCGTTTCACAGTTCCCTGCGCCATGGGCTTGTCATCGCGCCGGCGCGCCAACGTGAACGACCAACGCGGGGCACAGAGAACTGCTGCAGCTACTTCAGAACTTCGCCAAAATGATTCAATGTTTCGGGTCGCTCGCCTTTGCTCGCTGATGTAGTCAGTGGCGCGGAAGAGGCGGTTAGCCTCGACATCCCGGATCTGGCACACCCACTGAAGTCCGGGCTGACGGGTGAACACCCGCCTGCCCTCTCACCCGGCTTACCTCCATGGTCACGACCACAAGGCTGCACACAGATTCTCTTTAGCTGTTTTTCATCTTCGCAGCACACACTGTCACGATGAGCACCCGCACACCACTGCCCTCGGCCCTCCGGTCACCCGTCTGCTGCGAAGGCGGGCGGGCGTGATCCCCTACCTTCGGCGTCTGACGCTACGTGCGCGTTTGGCCCTCTTCGCAGGTGTTGCTGTTGCTGTTGCCGTCGCTGTTGCTGCAGCAGCCGCTTGGTTCGTGACCCGCCAGCAGTTGACCAACCAGCTCGACGCAAGCCTACAGAGCGTCCAAGCCTCCCCGGGGTATGTGCAAGCGCTACTGCGCACCTGCGGTTTGACGCAGCGTCCAGACAGCACGACGGCTGACACACCCACGTCGTATACCGTGCAGGTCGTTACCGCCGACGGAACGGTCTGCGCTGCGCCTGGAACCACACCCATCAACGTCGATCGGAGCGACCGAGCCGTCGCCAGGGGCCAGCTGGACTCGGTCCTGCACGACGCTACAGACAAAGACGGAACGCCAATGCGCGTGGCGACGTCAGGCACCAACCTCCCGGGCGGATTCGGCGATGGATATGCGGTGTCCATCGCACAACCGCTGAGCATGGTGAACAAACCACTCAACACCCTCGCCCTCGTCCTGTTCGGCGTGGCCGGCGTAGGTGTTGCTGGAGCGATCACAACAGGTCTGGCCATTGCACGCGCCGGTTTGCGTCCCGTTGAGCGGCTCACCCAGACGGTGGAGCACATTGCGCGCACTGAGGACCTAGACGTCAGAATCCCTGTCGCCGGAACCGATGAGATCGCACGGCTCTCCAGTTCCTTCAATGCCATGACGGAAGCCTTGGCAGCTTCCCGTGATCGTCAACAACAGTTGATCGAAGACGCCGGCCACGAGCTAAGAACCCCGCTCACCTCGCTGCGCACCAACATCGAACTACTCATCCGGAGTGAAAAGTCCGGGCGAAAACTGCCCGCAAACGCTCATCAGGAACTACTCGGTTCCGTTGAGGCTCAGATCAGCGAACTGACGAAACTTGTCGGAGATCTTCAAGAGCTCTCCCGACCCGATTCAGCACCCTCGGCGGGAAGTCTACGCGTTGTCGCACTGCACGAGATCACCAAACGAGCCTTGGACCGAGTGGAACTGCGCGGGCCAAATCTCATCTTCCAAACCGAATTGGATCCCTGGTACGCCCACGCCGATCCAGCTGCATTGGAACGATCTTTGGTGAACGTATTGGATAACGCCGTAAAATTCTCACCCCCAGAGGGTGAGATCTCCGTGCGCCTTGCCTCAGGCACGCTCATTGTGCGTGATCACGGCCCAGGAATCCCCACGGACGAACTACCCTATGTATTTGATCGCTTCTGGCGATCCCCCACGGCCCGCAGCCTACCCGGCAGTGGACTCGGCCTGGCTATCGTGGCGAACACCATTCGACAAGCTGGCGGAACTGTAGAGCTCCGAGCCCACCCTGAAGGCGGCACCGAGGCCGTCGTACGCCTCCCGGGAACCAAAACGCCCCCACCCGCATCGCCGGCTGAGAGGTTGCCCGCGGACGGAGACTGATCCGGCCCTGTCACCCTGGGGTTCAAGGGCCCGCTGCAGAGCGCTGACCCTCGAACCGACACCTATGACAGGCAGCAGTGGGCAGTCTCCATGGCCGCTCCGGTCATACGCTGCCGAGCACCGCATCCGAGGTCCGCCGGGATGCCATGCCTTCGGATCATCCGGCGAGGATACTTCGGTCATCGGTCATCGGTCATCGGCCACGGGACGGATCGGATCGGCCATGGCCGATCCGGTGCAGCGAAGTTCGGCCGCTGGTGGCCGATGTGTGGTGCGATCACGTGCGGTGGGTGACCGACCTCAGGTGTGCCCGGCCGTGCCTCTGGCTGCTCTCCCGCTCACGCGCGCTCTTGATTTCCTTCGCCGCCGCGATCGCTCGTTGGCCTGTTCGCGGGGCTACCTCCAGCCGCCGAGCAACTTCGGCCCCTGACAGCTTCTTGCCGGTGGCCTCAGCTTCGATCAGCCACTGCATCACCTGCTCGATTCTCTGCTCCTCGGTATCGCGCTCTTGCTCCTGGCGCTGTGGCTTCCGCGCTGTTGCCGCGCCGGCGTCCGGAGCGGCTTCCTCCCAGCGTTCCAGTCGGCCGGTCGTGTCCGGCACACGCGCGGGCGGGATGGTCGATGGCCGGACTCCGGGCTCAGTGGCAGGCTGCCCGGTCGGGACCTGGCTAGTGGCCGACGCCGTGACCGGCTCCTGAAGCGGAGCCATCGCGGCGTTGTCTGGTACCTCTAGTTCGGCCAGGCTGCCGTAGGCGGCGGCATTGGCGCCCGCCGACTCCCATTCTCCGGCCACCGGGCGCACGCTGTCGAAGGCGCCAATGTTCGTGACGGGGTGCTCCCGACGCAGCTCCTGCAGTGCGGGACGCAACGCAGCCTCGGGAAGCGGCCCGCCTGTCTCCGAATCGGTGATCGCGTGGGCGTCCGCAAGGTAGAGGCCGAACTGCCGGGAGTTGGGGAAAGTTCCGTACTGGGCGATGTAGGCGTGGAAGGCATTGGCGAGGTCGGCGCTCCCGACTGCCCGCCCGAGCATCTCCCGCGTGCTGATGCCCGCTGTTTGGCTGGTGTCTTCCTCCTGGCCTAGGGACTGTTCGTGGGTCTCATTGGATGCAGCGGCGGCTGGCTGGTGGCTCTCGGCAGGCGCCAGCGCGGGAGCTGGGTCTGCCACCAGGGCTGCGGCCGCCGGTGCGATGCCGGCCGCGGCGAGGCCGGCGGGGGCGGTCCTGGCCAGCGGTACGCCGTACCGCGCCAGCCGCAGCGGCATCAGCGACT
>NZ_JBICZL010000028.1:0-67855 GCF_043201875.1 Streptomyces sp. NPDC048248 | reverse complement strand
CAGCAACGGAAGCTCGGTGAACAAAATCGACAGATTGACGTTGAAGCGCGTGTCCGTGAAACCCATAAGGGCCGGCGCTCCTTCCGGATAGCGGAACTTACTTTCTGCTTAATGGAACACTGCCTGTCACGCTCGGAAGCTGTCAAGAGGGGCAGGGGGCAATTTCTGGTGGCGGAGCCCTACCGCGCGTAGGTTGAGCGACGTGCGATTGAGAGTGGAGTTCACGACGGAGCCGTTCGACCTGGACGAGGCGCCGGCTCATGCGGTGGTGGCGCGGGACGTCGTCACCGGCGCCGAGCTGGACGCCGTCGACGTCGGTCCGTTCGGCAATACGGCCGAGGGCGACGCCGATCAGGTGCTCGGCGCGGTGACCGCCCTGCTGCGCGAGTCCCTGGGGGCGGGAGCAACCCGGGTCTCCTTGCAGGTCAATGTGATCGCGGAGGCTGACGGGTCCGCGGACCCCGAACGGTCCGAGGGGTCCGAGGGGAGCGCCACATGACCGAGCCCGCCGATCACCCGTTCGTCCAGGCGGTCAAGCCGCTGGTGGACGCCATGGGCGGACAGATGGTGTCGCCCGACCTGGCCCAGGGCGACGATGTCGTGCTGACCTGGGAGGGGGCGGACCGTGTCGCGGTGCGGCTGCCGCACCTGTCGGATTCGCTGGACCACATCCTCACCGAGTTGCAGCGTCGGCACGGCATGCCGCTCGCGGAGCTGGATCGGAAGACCAAGCAGTCCGTGGTCAGGATTCTGGAGACCCGCGGGGCCTTCTCCGTACGGCACGGAGTGGAGACGGTCGCCGGCGCCCTCGGGGTCAGCCGATTCACCGTCTACAACTACCTGAACAGGGAGAACGCTGCGAAGAGCGGCGACTGAGAGAAGTCGTTCGCCGGGCCTGTCGACGCCCCTGAGCCGCCGTCCGGGTTCTCCGGACGGCGGCTTTTGTGTTGCCGAGTTTTCAACAAAGTGTTGACGTGATGTTGCCGGGGGTCTTAGCTGTTTCCAGCCAAGCAGAGCTGTCCAGCACCAGGCCACGGAGGCTTCCCGTGTCTTCGAGTTCGACCCCGGGGCTTTCCCGGTTCAACACCGCCGACGACAGTGCGGCTCTAGCCGCCCTGCACGAGGTGTGTGCCAGCGGGACCTGGGGGAGCAAAATCCTCGCCCAGCGCCCGTACGCCACCATCGACGACCTGTTCGCCGCGAGCGACGCCGCCATGGCCGAGCTGACCGCCGGCGACCTGGCCGAGGCGATGGCCGGGCACCCGCCGATCGGCCGGCCGAAGCCGGGCGACCCGACCTCCTCGCGTGAGCAGAGCGGGATGGCCGGGGCCTCCGACGAGCTCAAGGCCGAGATGCTCGAACTCAACCTGGCCTACCAGGAGAAGTTCGGTCATGTCTTCCTGATCTGCGCCTCCGGCCGTACCGGGGAGCAGATGCGGGACGCGGTCCGTAACCGGATCGACAACACGCCGGAACAGGAACGAGAGATCGTTCGTGTGGAGCTCGGCAAGATCAACCGCATTCGCCTGACGCGTATCGCGGAAGGCACAGAAGGAGAGGCAGCATGAGCAGCGAGACGGCCGCACCGACGTCGGTGTCCACGCACATCCTGGACACCAGCGTGGGCCGCCCCGCGGAGGGCGTCGCCCTCACGCTCTCGGTGCGCTCCGGAAGCGAGGGGGAGTGGACCGCCCACGGCGCGTCCAAGACCGACGCGGACGGGCGCTGCAAGGATCTGCCGGCCCTGCCGGAGGGCACCACCCACGTGCGCCTCGACTTCGCCGTCGAGGAGTACTTCGTACACCACAAGACCGACCAGCAAGCCGAGGAACAGCAGGACGCCCCCCGCGTAAGGGACAGCGGAGCTTTCTTCCCGGAGGTGGCAATCACCTTTGCCGTCAAGCCGGGCGAGCACTATCACGTACCGCTGCTGCTCAACCCGTTCGGCTACTCCGTATACCGAGGGAGCTAGCACCGACATGCCCACGATTCTCGGCCAGAACCAGTACGGCAAAGCGGAAAACCGCGTCGTCAGGATCACCCGTGACGGCGACACGCACCACATCAAGGACCTGAACGTCTCGGTCGCGCTCTCCGGCGACCTGGAAGAGGTCCACCTCTCCGGCTCCAACGCCAACTGCCTGCCCACCGACACGACGAAGAACACCGTGTACGCCTTCGCCAAGGAGCACGGGATCGAGTCGGCCGAGCAGTTCGGTATCCACCTGGCCCGGCACTTCGTGACCAGCCAGGAGCCGATCAAGAAGGCGCGCATCCGCATCGAGGAGTACGCCTGGGAGCGGATAGCCACCTCCGACGGCAACTCCCGCTTCATCGGCTCCGACGAGGTCAAGCACTCCTTCGCCCGCAAGGGCCAGGAGACCCGCCTGACCGAGATCACCTACGACGGCGAGAGCTGGCAGGTCATCTCCGGCCTGAAGGACCTCGTCGTGATGAACTCCACCAACTCGGAGTTCTGGGGCTACATCAAGGACAAGTACACGACCCTCAAGGAGGCGTACGACCGCATCCTCGCCACCGAGGTATCCAGCCGCTGGCGGTTCAACTGGACCGACGACGAGCAGCGGATGCCCAACTGGGAGCGTTCGTACGAGCAGGTCAAGAAGCACATGCTGCAGGCCTTCGCTGAGACCTACAGCCTCTCCCTCCAGCAGACCCTGTACCAAATGGGTTCGCGCATCATCAACAACAGGTCCGAGGTCGACGAGATCCGCTTCTCGCTGCCGAACAAGCACCACTTCCTGGTGGACCTGGAGCCGTTCGGGCTCAAGAACGACAACGAGGTCTACTACGCCGCGGACCGCCCGTACGGCCTCATCGAAGCCACTGTTCTGCGCGACGGTGTCGAAGCCCGGATCCCGATGGATCTGACGAACCTCTAAACGGCTCCGACGCAGCGCCGTGCCTCGCGTCCCCTCCCCACCCCGCAGCGGGGAGGGGCGCGAATCCTGAGGGGAACGACCCATGGCACAGCATCCGCACGTTGAGCAACACCCCCCGCCGGTCCACCCGGTGGACGAGAAGCCGGCCGCCAAGCGGCTGATCCCCGCCGCGCTCCAGCACATCGCTGCGATGTACGCCGGCGTCGTCACCCCTCCGCTCATCATCGGCCAGGCCGTCGGCCTGGACGCCGCGGGCAGCACCCGGCTGATCGCCGCGAGCCTGCTCATCGCCGGCCTCGCCACGCTCCTGCAGACGCTCGGTGTCCGCGGGTTCGTCGGCAACCGGCTGCCGTTCGTCAACGCGGCGAGCTCCGCCGGCATCACCCCGATGCTCGCCATCGCCGAGACCACCGCCAAGGGTCACCAACTCCCCGCGATCTACGGGGCGGTGATGGTCGCCGGAGTGTTCTGCCTCGCGATCGGACCGTTCTTCGGCAAGCTGCTCCGCTTCTTCCCGCCGCTGGTCACCGGCGTCGTGATCACCCTCATCGGGGTGACCCTGATGCCCGTCCCGGTGGGCTGGGCCCAGGGCGGCGACGCCGAGGCCGCCGACTTCGGCGACATGAAGTACCTCGCGCTCGCCGCCTTCACCCTCGTGGTGATCCTGCTCATCCAGCGCTTCACCCGGGGCTTCGTCAAGCAGATCGCCCTGCTGCTCGGCCTGGTCATCGGCACCCTCGCCGCGCTGCCCTTCGGCATGGCGAGCTTCGACGGGCTGCGCTCGGCGCCGATCGCCGCGCTGCCCACCCCGTTCTCCTTCGGCGCCCCCGAGTTCCAGCCCGCCGCGATCCTGTCCCTGTGCATCGTGATGCTCGTCCTGATGACCGAGTCGTCGGCCGGCATGCTCGCCCTCGGTGAGATCTGCGACCGACGCACCACCGGCTCGACGATCACCCGCGGACTGCGCACGGACGGCTTGGCCACCCTCCTCGGACCGGTCTTCGGCGGCTTCCCGACCAGCGCCTTCGCGCAGAACGTCGGAGTCGTCTCGCTGACCCGGGTACGCAGCCGGTACGTCGTCGCGGTGGCCGGTGGCGCCCTGATCGTCCTCGGTGCCTTCCCGGTGCTCGGCGCGGTGGTCTCGCTCGTGCCGATGCCCGTGCTGGGCGGCGCGGGTATCGTCCTGTTCGGGTCGATCGCGGTCAGCGGTATCCGTACGCTCGCCGAGGCCGGCCTCGACGACAGCTCCAACATCATCCTGGTGGCCGTGTCGCTCGGCGCCGGCATCATCCCCCTCGCCGCGCCGACGTTCTACGCCGACTTTCCCGCGTGGGCGCAGACCGTCCTCGGCTCCGGGATCAGCGCGGGCGCGCTGGTCGCGGTCCTGCTCAACCTGTTCTTTCACCATCTCGGCACCCGGAGCACGCCACGGGCAGCGGTACTGTCAGCCGCCTCGCCCGGCTCCGGCACTCAAATCCCGTAGGGCCATGCCGTGCCCTCCCCCAAGGCTCCGACAAGCCCCAGGGGGACCTCCATGCCAGTACCGAAAGTAGGAAGCATCATGGCTGCATCGGCATCCCCTGACAGCGCGGTCGAGCGCATCGTCATCGAGAACTGCGCCATCGCGACCGTCGACGCCCACGACACCGAGTACGCCACCGGTCATGTCGTCGTCGCCGGGAACGTCATCGAGTCGGTAGGCGCCGGCAAGGCCCCCGAGGGCCTGGCCAACGTCGTCCGCCGGATCGACGGCACGGGACACCTCGTCACCCCCGGCCTGATCAACACCCATCACCACTTCTACCAGTGGATCACCCGGGGCCTGGCCACCGACCACAACCTGTTCAACTGGCTGGTCGCCCTCTACCCGACCTGGGCCCGCATCGACGCCCCGATGCTCGCCGCGGCCACCCAGGGCTCGCTCGGCATGATGGTCAAGGGCGGCGTCACCACCGCCTCCGACCACCACTACGTCTTCCCGCAGGGCTCCGGCGACCTGGTGAGCGCCGAGCTGGCGGCCGTGGCCGAGATCGGCGCCCGCATCACCCTCGCCCGCGGCTCCATGGACCGCAGCGAGAAGGACGGCGGGCTGCCCCCGGACTTCGCCGTCGAGACCACCGAGGGCGCCCTCCTGGGCACCGAGGAGGCCATCGACAAGCACCACGACTCCTCCTTCGGCTCGATGGTGCACATCGCCGCCGCCCCCTGTTCGCCGTTCTCCATCTCCACCGAACTCCTGCGGGAGGGCGCCAAGCTCGCCCGCCGCAAGGGCGTGCGGATGCACACGCACGGCTCGGAGACGGTGGAGGAGGAGAAGTTCTGCCACGAACTCTTCGGCATGGGCCCCACCGACTACTTCGAGTCGACCGGCTGGCTCGGTGACGACGTGTGGATGGCGCACTGCGTCCACATGAACGACTCCGACATCGCCGCCTTCGCCCGCACCGGCACCGGCGTCGCGCACTGCCCGTCCTCCAACGCCCGCCTCGCGGCCGGCATCGCCCGGGTCCCGGACATGCTCGCGGCCGGCGTCCCGGTCGGCCTCGGCGTGGACGGCACCGCCTCCAACGAGTCCGGCGAACTGCACACCGAACTGCGCAACGCGCTGCTCATCAACCGCCTCGGCGCGCACAGGGAGGCCGCCCTCAACGCCCGCAAGGCGCTGCGGCTGGGCACCTACGGCGGCGCCCAGGTCCTCGGCCGGACGGCGGAGATCGGCTCCCTGGAGGCCGGCAAGCTCGCCGACCTCGTGCTGTGGAAGCTGGACGGACTCGGCCACTCCTCCATCGCCGACCCGGTCACCGCGCTGGTCTTCGGCGCGGCCGCCCCGGTCACGCTGTCCCTGGTGAACGGCAAGCCGGTCGTCGAGGACAACCACCTGACCAACGTCGACGAGGACGCCATCGCCCGCACCGCGCGGGCCGAGGCGCAGCGTCTGGCCCGTATCGCCGCAGAGGGCTGATCCTTCCGTGGCCTTACCTCACAAACTCGGCCGGGAGGGACGGCTCTCGGCCGAGCTTGTGGATCCGAGCGGGATCCACAAGCGCCGGACCCCGGAGGTGCGGGGTTTCCCCTCGCACCTCCGGGCCGGTACACCGCCCCACCGCCGGCCTCGCGCCACAAGCGCAGCCGCACCGCAGCACCGCCCACGAGCGCGGCTTCTCGCACCACCGCACCACAACGCACGCCCTCCGTGACAGCCTCGCGTCGCCGGCCCCGTCGGCGCAGAAATCGACAGGAGGCCCGCAGTGGCCGCAAACCCCGGGCAGAAGCCGGAGGGGGACCGGAAGCACCCGGTCGACGAGACCCTCCCGCCCTTCAAGATGTTCACCAGCGGCCTCCAGCACGTGGCCGCGATGTACGCGGGCGTGGTGGCCCCGCCGATGATCGTGGGACCCGCCTGCGGGCTGAGTCCCACCGAGACCGCGTTCCTGATGGGCGCCAGCCTCTTCACGGCGGGCATCGCCACGCTGCTGCAGACGCTGGGTTTCTGGAAGGTCGGCGCGAAGCTGCCGTTCGTCAACGGCGTCTCGTTCGCCGGTGTCACGCCGATGATCGCCATCGGCAAGGCGGAGAGCCCCGAGAACGCGCTGCCGATCATCTTCGGCGCGGTGATCGTCGCCGGTGTGCTGGGATTCCTGCTCGCCCCCTACTTCTCCAAGCTCGTACGGTTCTTCCCGCCGGTGGTCACCGGCACCGTCATCACCCTGATAGGCGTCTCGCTGCTGCCGGTGGCCTTCAACTGGTCCCAGGGCGGCAACGACCGGGCCCCGGACTACGGTTCACTGACGAATATCGGAATGGCGGCGCTGACCTTCCTGATCGTGCTGGTGCTGCGGCGGGTGCTGCGCGGCTTCCTCCAGCAGATCTCCATTCTGCTCGGACTGATAGCCGGCACCTTGATCGCGATACCCGTCGGCATCACCAATTTCTCCGCCATCACCGACGCCGACATCGTCGGCTTCCCGACGCCCTTCCACTTCGGTGCGCCGCAGTTCCAGATCGCCGCCATCGTCTCGATGTGCATCGTGATGCTGGTCTGTATGACCGAGTCGACGGCCGACATGCTCGCCCTGGGCAAGATCGTCGACCGTCCGGCGGACGAGCGGACCATCGAGGGCGGACTGCGCGCCGACACCCTCGGCACGGCGATCAGCCCGCTCTTCAACGGCTTCGCCAACAGTGCCTTCGCCCAGAACATCGGTCTGGTCGCGATGACCAAGGTGCGCAGCCGCTTCGTCGTGGCGACCAGCGGCCTGATCCTGATCGTGCTGGGCCTGTGCCCGGTGGCCGCTTCGGTCATCTCGCTGGTCCCGCTGCCGGTCCTGGGCGGCGCCGGCATCGTGCTCTTCGGTTCGGTCGCGGCGAGCGGTATCCAGACGCTGGCGTCCGCGGCGATGGAGAAGGGCGAGAACGCGCTGATCGTCGCTGCGGCCGTCGGCATCGGCCTGATCCCCATCGCGGCGCCGGACTTCTACCACGCCTTCCCCAAGGACATGCTGGTCGTGCTCGACTCCGGCATCAGCACCGGCTGCCTCGTCGCCATCGTCCTGAACCTCGCCTTCAACCACTTCGGCGGCCGGGCGGACGCGGAGCCGGACCCGCTCGACGCGGAGGCCGGCGGTGGCCATGGCGAGGTGGAGATCCCGCCGCAGCCCCGCCGCGGTGAGGCGGACTCCGCCGAGCCGGCGAGTGCCCCCGCGCACTGACGCGGCACGGCGGGCGGCCCGTAACGGAACGGCAACCACCGTTCCGTTACGGGCCGTTGACCTTGGCGGTGGGCGGGCCCGTGGTGCGGTCCGCGGGCGACGTCAGCCGATGTGGTAGCTGTCGCCGTAGACCTTCCAGTCGAGCGGCGTGTCCAGCGCGAGGTTGCCCTTGTCGAGGAACACCCGCTGCGCGGTGTCGACGCGGCTGGTGTCGCTGTGCGCCTCCTCCTGCTTCATCGCCCAGACACGGGCGTCGAGGAAGGCGTTCAGGTACGTCTTCTCGTCGCCGCCCTGGGCGGGCGGCTTCGCCTTGGCCAGGGCGCGCTCGCGAATGCTGGAGAAGCTGGTGCTGTCGTCGCCGTCCCCGTGCATCACGATCGCGTCGTAGTAGGCGAACTGGCCGAGCACTCCCACCCCGTCGGCCTTGCCCCGCTTGACCGCGGGGTTGAAGTAGACGCGGTCGCGCTCGTCGTTCTGCGCCTTTCGGAACGCGGGGTCGGCGGCGGCCTTCTTCCAGTCCGCGGTGTAGCCGGGGTCCAGGCCCTCGTGCGAGTCGCTGCCGTCGACCTCACGCAGTGCGGGGAGGTACTTGGCCAGGACGTTGCCCGGCTCGCGCTGGGTGTAGAGCTCGACCAGTTCCAGCATGTCGTGCGTGCCGGAGCAGAAGCCGATGATGCCGCCGGTGTAGCCGCGGCCGTCGCCGATGTCCTCGATGTACTTGTACTGCGCCTTCCAGTCCAGCGAGGAGTTCTCGGCGCTGGAGACCAGCTGCATGGCGATCTCCTTCTTCGCCGGGTCGTCGAGGCCGGCCGCGGCGCGCGCGTGATGCGGTGCGGAGTGTGCCCCGGCAGGTGCCTCGTCGGCGGGGATGGCCGAGGTGGCGACGGCGGTTGCCGGTACGGCGAGCAGGGCGAGGCCGAGGGTGACGCGGACGGCGGTCCTGGGCATGGCTCCGGCTATCGATCGGATGCGCATGGAGTCCTCCGGTTCGGAGTGGGGCGTGGGGGGTCACCAATCGTTAGGAAGCTTTCCTACCAGACTTGATGAGGGACGTATACCCGTCAGGCGTTGCCAACTCCGGCCGCTCCGCGCGCCTTTGAGTGTGTGCCGGGGGCGTGAGTCAGTTCCCGCTGCCGGGCCGCCAGACGTACGGCGTGGTCGTGGCTGCCGCGACCAGTCCGAGCCGGACGAGGATCGGGCGGCTGGTCTCCAGCGCGTCGACCTGGACGTAGCGATAGCCCCGCCGCGCGGCGAGCGCCGCCCGCGCGCCGACGAGGGCCCGGTAGACGCCGTGGCCGCGCCAGTTGGGGAGCGTGGAACCGCCGCACAGCGAGGCGAAGTCGGTGCCGGTGTGGAAGCGGATCCAGGCGGCGCTCACCGCCTCGCCGGCCAACGACTCGGCGACCAGGACGGTGCAGGGGTCGCCGGCACCCGACACCCACTCCGCGAGCGCCGGCGGCAGCCAGCCCCAGTCGTCGCCCCAGACTTCTTCCGCGAGCACCCGGATGCGGTCGAAGTCGGCCCGTGTGGTGACCTCGCGCAGCCGTACGCCCTCCGGGAGCCGGGGCTCGGCCGCGACCTCCGCGGCCTCGCCGATGAGCACCGTCTCCGGCTCACCGGGGGCGAAGCCGGCGGCCACCAGCCGCTCGGGCAGATCGGCGGGCAGGTCATGGCCGTGGTACTTCCACTCGACCGGCTGCCCCAGCGCCGCGAAGTGATCGCGCTGGGCCGCGATGAAGGCGTCCAGCTCGGTGCCGTCCAGGCCGCCCAGATCGCGATAGAGGATCAGACCGCCCTGCCCCGGATGGGCCTTGCGCAGAACCGGCCCGACGCGTGCGGAGCCCTGCCGGCCCGGCGCGAAACCGCGGGCGCGCAGCTGCTCGTCGTACGCGGCGCGGTAGGCGGCCGCCCGTCTGTCGCTGTCATGAGTCGTCATCGGCGCCACTTCACCACACGGGGTGAGGCGCGGCGAGCGGATCGCCGGTCGCGTCGCAGGTGGGCCGGGACGCCGGCCGGCAAGGTGCACCCGACGTGCCGCACGGGGGGCGCTCCCTGCGCGGTGCGCAGCCGGGACGCCTCAGCCCAGCAGTCCGGTCAGCAGCTGCCGGATGTCGGGGGCCGGGTCGAAATCCTCGTCCGGGAAGGCCAATTGGTGCAGTACGACGCCGTCGAGGTGGTCCAGCAGGATCCGGCCGTGGCGCTCCGGGTCGCACGAGCCGAACCGGCGCACCCACGCGGCACTCCAGACCAGCACCGCCTCCCGCCCGCGGGAGAGGGGCGCACGCAGTTCGGGGCGGGCCGACGACTCCAGGAAGAGGGCGAAGCGCGCGGCGGTCCTGGCGCGTCCCGGGCCGGTGGTGTGCCGGGCGAACGCGGCCATCGCCTCGGCCAGCTCACCGAGGTCGACCGGGTCGACGCCCGCCGCGAAGGACTCCCACTCGCGCCGCTCCAGGGCCTGGAGGTGGTCGACGATGCCGTCGATCAGGGCGGTGCGGTTGCGGAAGTAGTTGGATGTGGTGCCGGTGGGGACGCATGCCGCGCTGTCCACGGCCTGGTACGTCAGCCGCCGGGAACCCTCGGCTCCCAGTACGTCAACGGCCGCGTCCAGCACCTGCTCCCGCCGTCGTGCCACGCCATCCGCTCCTTTGCCGCGCTCGATCAGGTCCGGTCCGCTTACTACAAACATAGTAGCGGGGGTGCGGCGACCCTCCGTGTCCGTCGACGGCGGGCGGCCGCCCGGCCCGTGCGATGGTGCCGCGCGCGTGCGTTGCGCCGCAACCATCAAGTCGCGCCACAAGAAGGTGAGTTGACGTCCCGTCGCCTGAGGTTCCCGGGATGGATGTCGTCGCTCCGAGGTGTGGTGGCCATGTCGCCCGACAGGTGACCCCGGTGGGCAGCCCCCGTTCCCGGATGCCCGCCCGGCGACGCCCGTCCGGCGACGCAGCAAGGAGCGATATAGCCGTTATGCTGCATTGGCCCTGAAATAGTGTCAAGTGCGCCCGTCGGCGGCGCCACGGAGAGGGGTTCCGCGGTGAACCAGGAAGCCCATGGCCCCGGCGGTCGCGCCCGCAAGGACGCCGCCGCTCTGGAGACCACTGTCGACGCGCTGATGGACGGGGTGTGCGCCGACCTCAAGCGGCTCGCGGCCATCCCCTCGATCGCCTTTCCCGGCTTCTCGCCCGAGCCCGTCCTCCAGGCTCGCGACCTGCTCGTCGCCCTGCTCCGGGACGCGGGTGTGGCGGACATCGGCGAGCTGAACCTCCCCGGCACCGCGCCGGTCATCACCGCCGGCATCCCGCCGCCGACCCCGGATGCCCCGACCGTCCTGCTCTACGGGCACTACGACGTGCAGCCGCCGGGCGACGAGCGGCACTGGACCTCGCCGCCCTTCGAGCCCACCGACTTCGAGGGCGGCATCCGAGCCCGTGGCATCGCGGACGACAAGGCCAACCTGATGGTCCACATCGGCACCCTGCGGGCGTACGGGGGACGGCCCCCGGTCGGCATCAACATCATCTTCGAGGGGCAGGAGGAGTACGGCAGCGCCTTCGACGACTACCCGCCCACCGACCCCGATCTGTTCGCCTGCGACGCGATGGTGATCGCCGACACGGGCAACATCCGCCCCGGCACCCCCACGCTCACCACCGCGCTGCGCGGCGCCGCCGAAGTGCTCGTCGAGGTCCGCACCCTGCCTGCCGCCGTGCACAGCGGTCAGTACGGCGGCCCCGCCCCCGACGCGCTGCTCGTCCTCCTCAAGGCCCTCGGGACCCTCCACGACGTCCATGGCGATGTGGCCGTCGAGGGCCTGCGCCGTGAGCCGTGGGCCGGCGCCACCCTGACCGACGACGAATTCCGCGAGCTGGCGGGCGTCCCGCACGGAACGCCGCTCATCGGCACCGGCAGCCTCGGCGAACGCCTGTGGTCCGGTCCGGCCATCACGGTCATCGGCCTGGACGCGCCGCCCGTCGCGAATGCCGCCTCCGCCGTCGTCCCCTACGCCCGCGCCAAGCTCAACCTCCGTGTCCACCCCCGGCAGGACCCCAGGGAAGCGCTCGACGCACTCGCCGGCCACCTACGACGGGTGCGGCCCTTCGGCATCCCGCTCACCGTGACCCCGGGGGAGGCAGGCCCCGGCTACGAGGCCGCCACCACCGGCCCCGCCTACCGTGCCGCCCGTACCGCGCTGCGCCGTGCCTGGGGCGCAGATCCCGTGCACTCCGCGAGCGGGGGCTCCATCCCGCTGGTCAACGGCCTTGCCGCGGCGGTGCCCGACGCCGAGGTCCTGCTCTTCGGCGCCGAGGACAACCGGTGCAACCTGCACGGCCCCGATGAGCGCGTACTGCTGTCCGAACTGCGCGGCGCGCTGCTCGCCGAGGCGGCCTTCCTGGCCGAGTACGCCGCGGCGTACCGTCCCGGACGAGCCGGATGACGCAGCCGCGGACGCACGGCCCGGTGCCGCCCGCCGATGGGCCGCCCGCGACACCCGCCCAAGAGCCGCCCGAAAAGCGGCGGTTCACCTTCCCCAGCGCGCTCACCGTGCTGGCCGCCGTCACCCTCGCCGTCTGGATCCTGGCGTTCGTCATCCCCACGGGCACCTACGAGCGGGACGGCGACGGCAGCCCCCTCCAGGGCACCTACCACCGTGAGCCGTCCGACCAGACCTTCCTCGACCGGCTCGACGACCTCTTCCTCGCCCCGGTCAACGGTCTGTACGGCATCAAGGACGACCGCACCGGGCAGGTCGGTCCCGATCTGAGCGGCGAACTGTACGGCAGCGCCGGGGTGTTCCTCTTCGTCCTGGCCATCGGCGCCTTCATCACCGTGGTGTTCGCCACCGGCGCCCTCGACCGGGGGATCGGCCGCCTCGCCCACCGACTGCGCGACCGCGGCCCGCTGCTGATCGTCGGCGTGATGGCGCTCTTCTCGCTGCTGGGCACCGTCGAGGGCTTCGCCGAGGAGACGCTCGGCTTCTACGGACTGATCGTGCCGCTGATGCTCGCGCTCGGCTTCGACCGGCTGGTCGCCACCGGCACGATCATCCTCGGTGCCGGCGTCGGCGTGCTGTGCTCCACCGTCAACCCGTTCGCCACCGGCGTCGCCTCCTCGGCCGCGGAGATCTCCCTGGGCGACGGCATCGCGCTGCGCTTCGCGATGTGGGTGGTGCTGACCGCGGTCACCATCGCGTACGTGGTCCGCTATGCGCGCCGGGTGCGCGCCGACCCCGGCCGCTCCCTGTGCGGCTTCCTGCCCGGGGACCGCGAGCAGGCGCGGACGGCGGCGCGGGCCGAGGAACCGCCCGCGCTGACCGGACTGCACATCACGATCCTGGTGACGGTGGCCCTGGTCTTCGCCTTCATGATCTTCTCGGTGATCCCCTGGGCGGGCGCGCTCACCGGTGACGCCGACGCCGCGCTGTACGGCTTCGAACTCGGCTGGTCATTCCCGCAGTTGGCGGCCCTCTTCGTGGTGGCCGCGGTGCTGGTCGGGCTGCTCGCGCGGATGGGCGAGCAGCGGATCAGCGCCACCTTCGTCCAGGGCGCGGCGGACTTCATGGCGCCCGCGCTGGTGATCGTGCTCGCCCGCGGCGTCACCGTCATCATGAACAACTCGAAGATCACCGACACCGTGCTGCACTCGATGGAGGGCGCGGTCTCCGGCACCCCGTCGGCACTCTTCGGAATCATGGTGTTCGTGGTGAATCTGCCGCTGGCGTTCCTGATCCCGTCCACTTCGGGCCACGCCACGCTCGCGATGCCGATCCTCGCGCCGCTCGCCGACTTCGCGGGGGTGTCCCGGGCGGTGGTGGTGACGGCCTGGGGGGCCGCCAGCGGATGGATGAACCTGTGGGTCCCCACCACCGCCGTCATCATGGGAGGCATCTCCCTGGCAAAGGTCGGCTATGACAAGTATCTGCGCTTCGTCTGGCCACTGCTGGCCGTCCTCTCCGCTCTCATCTGCGGCTTCGTGGCGCTGGGCGCGGTGATCGGCTGACCGCGCGGGACGCGGTGGCCGGCGCGCGGGTGCCGGCGCCTTCGTCGGGCCCGGAGAGCGGGGCGTGGCCGGGGCGGGCGAGCATGCCCGTCCGGTCAGAGGAAGGGAGTCGGCTCCGGAGCGGTCGGGCGGGGCTTGCAGGTGAAGCCGAGCTGCCGCAGCGCCCGGACGATCTCACCCGTGCTGAAGTCCCGCGGGTCCTGGCCGGTGACGATCCGGCCGACCTGCTTGACGGGGTAGGCGGTGGTGCCGACCACGACGGAGTCCCCGTCGATCGGCTCCGGTTCGACCGTGCTCATCTTCTGCTCCACCTCGCTCGCCTGGAGATAGAAGAAAACGCCGGCAATGGTGACGCGCATCATGCCTCAACAAGGGTGAGCAGGAATGGAGCCCGAGATCTCAGCCTCTCATGAAACCGCGCGCCGAAAAGGCCCCGGCCGGTGCGGGCCGGGGCCTTTCGGTGTGCCGGATCCGGCTCCCGCCGGACCCGGCGCGTATCAGCCGAGCAGCTCGTAGGCGGGCAGCGTCAGGAAGTCCGCGTAGTCCGCGTCGAGGGACACCTGGAGCAGCAGGTCGTGCGCCTGCTGCCACTTGCCGGCGGTGAACGCGTCCTCGCCGACCTCGGTGCGGATGTCGGCCAGGGCCTTGGCGGCGACGGTGCGCACCAGGTCCGCGGTCGCCTTCTCGCCGTTCTCGAAGACGACGCCGGCGTCCACCCACTGCCAGATCTGCGAACGGGAGATCTCCGCGGTGGCGGCGTCCTCCATCAGGCCGAAGATGGCGACGGCGCCCAGGCCGCGCAGCCATGCCTCGATGTAGCGGGTGCCGACCTGCACTGCGTCGACCAGGCCCTGGTAGGTGGGCTTGGCGTCCAGCGAGTCGATCGCGATCAGGTCCGCGGCCTTGACGTCGACGTCCTCGCGCAGCCGGTCCTTCTGGTTGGGCTTGTCGCCGAGGACGGCGTCGAAGGAGGCGCGGGCGATGGGCACCAGGTCGGGGTGGGCCACCCAGGAGCCGTCGAAGCCGTCGCCGGCCTCCCGGTCCTTGTCGTTCTTCACCTTGGCCAGGGCCTGCTCGTTGGCGGCGGGGTCCTTGCGGTTGGGGATGAAGGCGGCCATACCGCCGATGGCGTGTGCGCCGCGCTTGTGGCAGGTGCGGACGAGGAGTTCGGTGTACGCCCGCATGAACGGGGCGGTCATCGTCACCGCGTTGCGGTCCGGCAGGACGAACTTGGCGCCGCCGTCACGGAAGTTCTTGACGATGGAGAAGAGGTAGTCCCAGCGGCCCGCGTTGAGGCCGGACGCGTGCTCACGCAGCTCGTAGAGGATCTCCTCCATCTCGTACGCGGCGGTGATGGTCTCGATCAGGACGGTGGCGCGCACCGTGCCCTGCGGGATGCCGACGTAGTCCTGGGCGAAGACGAAGATCTCGTTCCAGAGGCGGGCCTCCAGGTGCGACTCGGTCTTCGGCAGGTAGAAGTACGGGCCCTTGCCGAGATCCAGCAGACGCTGCGCGTTGTGGAAGAAGTACAGGCCGAAGTCGACCAGCGCGCCGGGGACCGCCTGGCCCTCGAACTGCAGGTGGCGCTCGTCGAGGTGCCAGCCGCGCGGCCGCATCACGACGGTGGCGAGCTCCTCGGCGGGCTTGAGCGCGTAGGACTTGCCGGAGCGGGGGTCGGTGAAGTCGATCCGGCGCTCGTAGGCGTCGATCAGGTTGAGCTGCCCGGTGACGACGTTCTCCCAGGTGGGAGCCGAGGCGTCCTCGAAGTCGGCGAGCCAGACCTTGGCGCCCGAGTTGAGCGCGTTGATCGTCATCTTGCGGTCGGTGGGGCCGGTGATCTCCACCCGGCGGTCGTCGAGCGCGGCGGGCGCGCCGGCGACCCGCCAGCTGTCGTCCGCGCGGATCCGCGCGGTCTCCGGGAGGAAGTCCAGCGTGCTGGTCCTGGCGATCTCCGCCCGGCGCTCGGCGCGGCGGGCGAGCAGCTCCTCGCGGCGCGGGGTGAACCGCCGGTGGAGCTCGGCCACGAAGGCGAGTGCGGCGTCGGTGAGGACCTCGCCCTGCCGTGCAGGGGTGTTGTCGGGGTCGACTTCGACGATGGCCAGCGGGGACGGCGCTGGTGCGGACATGAGCTGTCACTCCATTCAGCGGCGGTGCCTGGCGGCCGCCGGGGCGCCCGAGCGGCACGGGGTGCCGCGGGCTCCGAGATACGGTCGCGGGCGCCGTTTGGATTCAGGGCGCTTCTGACCAGTGGAGAGTAGTTTCCTTATCGCGGAACTTCAATGGTTTGTTGACATCGAGATTCTCCGAGTCGACAGAAGTCATGATCGAATGGCTCTGGGTGCCATCGTGGTCACTCTCCATTACCCGCATCCCGGGCACTCGGCCCCTCCAGCCGGTGCAGATCCTCCGGGGTGTCGATGTCGTACGCGTCGGCCACATCGGCGCACTCGACGAGCCGGATCGCGTCGGTGTGCCGCCGGAGGTAGTCCCGCGCCCCCCGGTCGCCCTCCGCGCTCGCCGCGATGTCCGCCCACCGCGCCGCCCCGAAGAGGACGGGATGGCCCCGCCGCCCCCCGTACGCCGCGGCCGCCAGTGCGTCGGCGCCGTCGTACGCGGCCACCACCCGCGCCACCGCCGCGGCGCCGATCCCCGGTTGGTCCACCAGCGACACCACCACCGCATCCGCCCCCGACCCGGCCAGCGCCGTCAGTCCCACCCGCAGCGAGGACCCCATGCCCTGCGCCCAGTCGGGGTTGTCGGAGGTCTCGTACGTCGCGAGATCGGCGACCTCGCGCACGGTGTCCGCGGCCGCGCCCAGCACGATGTGCACCGGGCCGCAGCCGCCCTCCCGCAGAACCCGTGCGGCGTGCTCGACCAGCGGCCGCCCCCGGTGGTCGAGCAGCGCCTTGGGGCGCCCGCCCAGCCGCCGTCCGCCGCCCGCGGCGAGCAGCAGCCCGGCCACCTTCCCCTGGGGCGGCCGGGCGCCCCCCGTTGTCCGTGCCGTGATTCCCGGCCGTGCGGCCGGTGTTGTGGGTGCCATGGGAACTGCTTACCGCACGGCGGCCCGCGGCACGGCGCGCGGTGTGCGGCGCAGGGGCGTCACGCCGCGTCGTCCGCGGCCGCCCGCGGGCGGGGAATCCTCGGGCGCAGCCGCTCGCGGACGTGGTGCGCCTTCTCCTCCTCCCGCCGGCGCTCGTTGACGTAGCGGTATATGTGCTCGACGGTGATCTCGGACGCATCCGAGAGGCCGTACGCCCGGCAGATGAGCTGCACGACGCTGACGCGGCGATGGTCCGGGCCGGTTTCGGGGCCGTTGTTGGACTCCATGACAGTCTCCGATCCAGTGATATGCCGGACATTTCCCCGGAAGGGAGAATGCTCCATCCCCTTCCGCGCTACGCATCGGATCGCGTACGCCCACACCAACGGGTGTCAGGGGGAACGCATGTCTGACGCATAATCAGCCCTACTGTGGGCAACGCGCGAAGGGCGCGCCCGAAGGGGGCGCGAAACCGGCTCTTCGGACAAGGCGCGAACTTCGCGGGCCACGGATGTCACCACGCCGCGCCGGTCCGGATAAAGTGCTGACCCGTTGCGGATATCGAGGCCGTCGTGTCGACGACGGGCCCATTTCTCAGTCGGGGGACGTCGTGGTGAACAGTGTGGGCCCGTCCGGAATTTTCCAGCCGCTGGAAGGCGACGACCCGCGGGTGATCGCGGGCTACCGCCTCTCGGCGAAGCTCGGCGCCGGCGGCATGGGCAAGGTCTATCTCTCCTACACGCCCGGTGGCCGGCCGGTCGCCATCAAGGTGATCCGCCCGGAGTTCAGCGAGGACGCGGAGTTCCGCCGCCGCTTCAAGCAGGAAGTGCAGTCCGCGCAGCGCGTCCAGGGTCTGTTCACCGCACCGGTCATCGACAGCGACGCCGAGGGCCCCAGCCCCTGGCTCGCCACCGCCTACGTACCCGGCCCGTCGCTCTCCGCCGCGGTCGCCGAACACGGCCGTCTGCCGGTCTCCACCGTGCTGTTGCTGGTGGCCGGTATCGCCGAGGCCCTCCAGGTCATCCATGGCGCGGGCATCGTGCACCGTGACCTGAAGCCGTCCAACGTCCTGCTGGCCGCGGACGGCCCGCGGGTCATCGACTTCGGAATCGCGCGCGCCGCCGACGCCACCTCGCTCACCAGCAGCGGCGTCACGGTCGGCACCCCCACCTTCATGGCCCCCGAGCAGGCCGCGGGCAGCACCATCACCCCGGCCACCGACATCTTCGCGCTCGGTCAGGTCGCGGCGTACGCGGCCATCGGCACCCCCGCCTTCGGTGAGGGAACCTCGCACGGCGTGCTCTACCGCATCGTCCACGAGGAGCCGGACCTGACCGGACTCCCCGACGAGCTGCGTGACTTGGTCTCCCGCTGCCTGGCCAAGGATCCCTCGGAGCGGCCGTCCGTCGCCGAGGTGATCGCCCTGTGCGGCGAGGCATCCGGCCAGACGCAGCTGCGCCGCCCCGAGGAGTGGCTGCCCACCGCGGTCGCCGCGGACATCACCACGCGTACCGCCGCCCCCGCGCCGGTGCAGACCCCGCCGCCACCGCTGCAGGCGCCGGCCTCCCAGGCCGCCGTCCCGCAGCCGCCCACGCAGCCCGCGCAGCCGCCCACTCCGCCGCCGGTGCAGCAGGTGCCGACGGCGCTGAACCAGCCGCAGACCCCGCCGCCCGGTTACGGCCCGGCCGCGTACGCGCCGACCGCCACCGGCACGGCGCCGGTCCCGCCGATGTCCGGCGGACCGGGTGCCACCGGCCCGATAACTGCCATGCCGGCCCCGCAGCCTCCCAAGAAGAAGCGCAAGGGCCTGGTGACCGCCCTGGTGCTGGTCTGTCTGCTGGCTTTCGCGGGCGCGGGCGGCGGTGCCGTCTACTACGTCATGAAGGGCGACGGCGCGAAGAAGAACTCCCAGGCCGACGGCAAGACCACCAAGAACACCGACGCCACCCCGTCGCCCAGCGACGGCGCCACGGGCGCGTCCGGGGCCGAGCCGGGCGACAACGCCCAGGCCCCGAAGCAGGATCCGGAGCCGGTCGACTTCAAGGGCATCAACCTGCCCGACGAGTACCACCTGTCGGTGGCCGAAGAGCCGGTCAAGCCCAGCAACGCGGACAACTCCTCGGACATCGACTTCTCGTACCAGGACAACAACTACTCCGACGACCAGGTGGACACCCAGACCGGCAAGCTGGTGCTGCTCGACGCGGGCCAGCAGGGCACGTTGGACACCTGCCGCAGCGACACCCGGTTCACCGAGACGATCCTGACCAAGCGCCTCAGCAAGGGCTCGCAGATGTGCCTGACCACCAGCTACGGCCACGTCGCGCTGATCACCTTCAGGGGCTACGCGCCCGAGTCGTCCCCGAGCAAGTACATGACCGTCGACGTGCGGGTGTGGCGCAACGCGGTGGAGCCCGAAGAGAACTCCTGACCACCCGGGCCGGCCGCGCCCCGCAGGCGCGATCCGCCGCTGCTCACGATCCCCGTCACGACCGGTTCGCCGGCCGGGCGGGGATCGTCCGTGTGGTGCCGCCGCCGGGCAGGGCCCGCGGAACGGGCACGGCACTGTGCGGCACGGCGCGTATCCGGACGGTGATCCGATTTTTTCGCTCTCCGTATGGCGCGGTCACCACAGAGTGGCGTTAACTGTCCCGCATTGTGAAACGGGCCAACGTCCTTGGAGAGCGCCGTCGTTGTGGAACAGAGACAGAGGCGAGTGACCGGGGTCGAAGATGACCCGCGGGTCGAGGAGCTGCGTGGCGCGGTTGCCCGCCTGCGCCGCCAACTGGCCGTACTTCCAGGGGAGTTACCCGACAGGGCGGCCGCCGATGACGAACTGGCCGCACTGGACGCGATGGTGAGCCATGGGATGCCCGAGGTGCCCAGGCTGCGCCGTTCGCTGCTGCTGATCGCCGGGGCGGTCGGCTCGGTCAGCGCCCTCTCGCCGGCGCTGACCGAGGTCCGGGAGGGCATCGACCGCTTCGGGCAGCTGCCGCGCAGCCGATGAACGGGTGCGCGCAAAAGACCGCGGGCCGGGGGCGTACGCCTCCCGGCCCGGCGGTTTCTCGCCGGTGGCGAGGGTGGCCGCCCTAGGCCGGCGACTGGTTGGCCAGTGCGACCGACAGCTGCGCAGCGACGTCCTGGAGCACCGGCACGATCTTGTCCGTCGACGCCTCCGTCACCCGGCCGGTCGGGCCCGAGATGGAGATGGCCGCGGAGGTGGGGGAGTTGGGTACCGGTACCGCGAAGCAGCGGACGCCGATCTCCTGCTCGTTGTCGTCGACGGCGTAGCCGAGCCGGCGGACATCGGCGAGCGAGGCGAGGAAGGCGTCCGGGTCGGTGATCGTCTTCTCGGTGGCGGCCGGCATGCCCGTACGGCCGAGGAGCGCGCGGACCTCCTCCGGCGGGTGGTTGGCCAGGAGGGCCTTGCCCACGCCGGTGGAGTGCGGCAGCACGCGCCGGCCGACCTCGGTGAACATCCGCACCGCGTGCCGGGAGGGCACCTGGGCGACATAGACGATCTCGTCGCCGTCGAGCAGTGCCATGTTGGCGGTCTCGCCGGTCTCCTCGACCAGACGGGCCAGGAACGGCCGCGCCCAGGTGCCGAGCAGTCGCGAAGCGCTCTCGCCCAGCCGGATCAGGCGGGGGCCGAGGGCGTACCGGCGGTTGGGCTGCTGGCGGACGTAGCCGCAGGCCACGAGCGTGCGCATCAGGCGGTGGATGGTGGGGAGCGGGAGCCCGCTGCTGCTGGAGAGCTCGCTCAGGCCGACCTCGCCGCCTGCGTCTGCCATCCGCTCCAGCAGGTCGAAGGCGCGCTCGAGGGACTGGACGCCGCCGCTGGCGCCTGCGGGCTTGGCTTCGGCGGCGGAGGTGCTGGCGCTGGACGGCGGCACGTCGCGTTCCTTTCGGGGCGGGGCGGATCGGTCTCGGCTGGGTCATGCCCTGGGGCTTTGCGGGCGCCGGGCCCGACCGGAGCAGCCTACCGGTCCCCTTCCGCGGACACACTGTCTCTCGCACACTCGTTCCCGCCGGTCAGCGACCCGGCATCATGGAGCGGCAATGCGTTAGTCGCGATCCCTTGACGGTGCCAGTGGCCGTAGCTACGTTCTGCTGCGCGAAACCTACTGTCCATTCTGTGGAATCCTCCAAATCGCTGGAGCGTCATGCGCATTCTCGTCATGAACCCGAACACCACGGTTTCCATGACCGCCTCGATCCGCGCCACCGCCACCGCGGCCGCCTCGCCCGGCACCGACATCGTCGCCACCGAGCCCCTGTGGGGCCCCGAATCGATCGAGGGGCACTTCGAGGGGTATCTCAGCGCCGCGGCCGTCCTGGACCGGCTCGCCACCCTCGACACCCCCTTCGATGCGCTGGTCATGGCCGGGTTCGGTGAGCCGGGCAGGGAGGGCGCCCAGGAGCTCCTGGACGTCCCGGTCCTGGACATCACCGAGAGCGCCGCCCAGATGGCGATGATGCTGGGCCACGCCTACGGCATCGTCACCACGCTCGACCGCGCCGTACCGCAGATCCAGGACCGGCTGCTGACCGCCGGTCTGCTCCAGCGCTGCGCCGCGGTACGCGGCACCGGGCTGGGCGTCCTGGAGCTGGAGCAGGACGAGGCGCGCACCGTCGAGGTGATCATCGAGACCGCGCGCGAGGTCGTCGCGGCCGGCGCCGAGGTGATCTGTCTTGGCTGCGGCGGCATGGCCGGGCTCCAGGAGAAGGTCGCCGCGGCGCTCGGGGTGCCCGTGGTGGACGGCGTGGCCGCCGCGGTGAAGTTCGCGGAGGCGGTCGTCGGACTCGGCCTCGCCACGAGCGCCCACCGCAGCTTCGCGCCGCCGCGTCCGAAGGCGATCGGATCCTGGCCGCTGAGTGCGCACCTTCCGTCGGAGCGCGTCGTGGGCGCAAACTGTCACACCGATTTTTCACGTTAGACATCAGACATCTGATAACTGGCATCTGATAACCGAAGCTCCACCCCACCTGCCTGGGAGGACCTGTGACGACACCCCCGAAGCCGGACCCGCGGCTCTACAACGAAGACCTGGCGCCGGCTCCCGAGCGCAAATGGGGCACGTACAGCATCTTCGCGCTGTGGATGTCCGACACCCACGCGATCAGCAACTACGCCTTCGCCGCAAGCCTGTTCGTGCTGGGTCTGCCGGCCTGGGAGGTGTTCCTCGCGCTGCTCGTCGGCATCTCGCTCGTCTACTGGCTGATGAACCGCATGGGCCACGCAGGCCACCGCACCGGCGTTCCCTATCCGGTGCTGGCACGCGCCAGCTGGGGTGTCTACGGCGCCAACATCCCTGCGTTGCTGCGCGCCGTGATGGCGGTGGCCTGGTACGGCATCCAGACCTGGCTCGCCTCGACCGCTGTGGTGCTGCTGACGCTCCAGGTCGCGCCCGGTCTGGACGCCTACAACCACAACTCCGTGCTGGGGCTGTCCACCCTCGGCTGGATCGCGTTCCTGGTGATGTGGGGGCTGCAGGCCGCTCTGCTGACCCGCGGCATGGAATTCATCCGCAAGGTCCAGGACTTCGCGACCGGCCCGGTGGTCTGGCTCGTGGTGCTGGCGCTCGCGGTGTACCTCGTGGCCGAGGCCGACGGCGGGATCTCGCTGACCCGCAGTCTCACCGGGCTCAGCGGCTCCGCGCAGGTCGAACAGAGCCTGATCGCGGTCAGCCTCACGGTCGCCACCTTCCTGACCCTGGTCCTCAACTACGCGGACTTCGCGCGTTTCACCCCTGACCACCGGTCCTACCGACGAGGCAATCTGATCGGGCTGCCGGTGAACTTCACCGCCTTCGCGGTGGTCGCCGTGCTGGTCACGGCCGGCACCATCTCGGTCTTCGGTGAGGCGATCTACGACCCGGTGAAGGTGATCGAGAAGATCGACAACCCGGTCGTGACGGTCATCGGGGCGGTGTCCTTCATCATCGCGACGATCGGCATCAACGTCGTCGCCAACTTCGTCTCGCCCGCCTACGACTTCGCCAACCTCGCGCCCAAGTACCTGAACTTCAAACGCGGCGGCATGATCACGGCGGTGCTGGCCATCGTCGTCATGCCGTGGAAGCTGTACTCCTCGGCGCTGGTGATCCAGTACTTCCTGGGGGCGCTCGGCGCCTTCCTCGGTCCGCTGGTCGCCATCCTGCTCGTCGACTACTACCTGATCCGGCGCGGGCGGATCGACGTGGACGCCCTCTTCTCGGCCGACCGGGCAGGCGAGTACTTCTACCGCAAGGGCTACAACCCGAAGGCCGTCGTCGCCTTCCTGCCGGCCGCCGTGGTGTCCGCGGCGCTCGCCCTGGTGCCCGCCTTCGGCGCGGTGGCGCCGTTCTCGTGGATCTTCGGAATGGGGCTGGCCGGCGGGCTCTACGCCCTGGTCTCGCGCCGCGGACGGGAGACGACCGCTGTCGGCCCGGTCCCCGAGGACATCATCACGTCGCAGGTCAGGGGCGTCGCGGAGCAGGAGCCTGCGGTGGCGGAGGCGCCCGTGGCGGCCGTCCGGCCGGTGCCGGCCGAAGGGTCTTGACGGGGTGAGGTCCGGAGTGAAGACTGCTTCAACAGTCTGTTGAAGCCGAGATTCCGCGGTGCGGGCTCCACGGCTCATCGGCGGCCGTGCGCCCCACGCGCCATCACGCGACGATGAAGACACGAATCGAGAAGGGGACCCGGTGTCCGAGGTAGAGCTGGTGCTGCGCTCCACGCGCGTCGTCACCCCGCAGGGGACGCGTGCCGCGTCCGTCACCGTCCAGGACGGGAAGATCGCGGCGGTGCTGCCGCACGACGCCGAGGTCCCCGCCGGGGCGCGGGTCGAGGACGTCGGTGACGATGTCCTGCTGCCCGGCCTGGTGGACACCCACGTCCACGTCAACGACCCCGGCCGTACCGAGTGGGAAGGCTTCTGGACGGCCACCCGCGCGGCGGCGGCCGGCGGGATCACCACCCTCGTGGACATGCCGCTCAACAGCCTCCCGCCCACCACCACCGTCGACCACCTCGACATCAAGCGCGAGGTCGCCCGCAGCAAGGCGCACATCGACGTCGGCTTCTGGGGCGGCGCCATCCCCGGCAACGTCAAGGACCTCCGCCCGCTCTTCGACGCCGGGGTCTTCGGCTTCAAGTGCTTCCTCTCGCCCTCCGGGGTGGACGAGTTCCCGCAGCTCGACCAGGAGCAACTGGCCGCAGCCCTCGGCGAGATCGCGGGCTTTGACGGTCTGCTGATCGTGCACGCCGAGGACCCCGGCCACCTCGACGCGGCCCCCGAGCCGCACGGCCCCAAGTACGCCGACTTCCTCGCCTCCCGTCCCCGGGTCAGCGAGGACGACGCCATCGCCGGTCTGATCGCCCTCGCCAAGCGGCTCGACGCGCGGGTCCACGTACTGCACCTGTCCTCCAGCGACGCGCTGCCGCTGATCGCCGCCGCCAAGGCCGAGGGCGTCAAGATCACGGTCGAGTCGTGCCCGCACTTCCTGACCCTGACCGCCGAGGAGATCCCGGACGGCGCGACGGAGTTCAAGTGCTGCCCGCCGATCCGTGAGTCGGCCAACCAGGACGCGCTGTGGCAGGGCCTGGCCGACGGCACCATCGACTGCATCGTCTCCGACCACTCGCCCTCCACCGCCGACCTCAAGACCGCCGACTTCGGCGCGGCCTGGGGCGGCATCTCCTCCCTCCAGCTCGGCCTGCCGGCCATCTGGACCGCGGCCCGCGAGCGCGGCCACACCCTGGACGACGTGGTGCGCTGGATGGCCACCGCCCCCGCGGCCCTGGTCGGTCTCGGCCACAAGGGCGCCATCGAGCCCGGCAGGGACGCCGACTTCGCGGTCCTGGCGCCCGAGGAGACCTTCACCGTCGACCCGGCCGCCCTCCAGCACCGCAACAAGATCACCGCGTACGCCGGGAAGACCCTGTACGGCGTCGTGCGGTCCACCTGGCTGCGCGGCCGGCAGATCAACGACGGTGCCACGCTCGCCGAGCCCACCGGCGAACTCCTCGAAAGGCCGCACCGCACATGACCACCGCCGACCTGCCCCGCTTCACCGGCGACGCCGCGCCGTTCGGAGGCGGTGACCCGTACGCCGACCACCGCACCGCCGAGTTCCCCTTCGCCCACCTCGCCGATCTCGCGGACCGGCGGCTGGGGGCGGGCGTGATCGCCGCCAACGACGAGTTCTTCGCCGAGCGCGAGAACCTCCTCAAGCCCGAGCCCGCCCACTTCGACCCCGAGGCCTTCGGCCACAAGGGCAAGATCATGGACGGTTGGGAGACCCGGCGCCGCCGCGGTGCGGACGGCACGCACCCCTTCCCGACGGACGAGGACCACGACTGGGCGCTGATCCGGCTCGGCGCGCCCGGCGTGATCCGGGGCATCGTCGTCGACACCGCCCACTTCCGGGGCAACTACCCGCAGTCCGTGAGTGTCGAGGGCACCTGCGTCGCCGGCTCCCCCTCGCCCGGGGAACTCCTCGCCGACGACATCGAGTGGACCACCCTCGTGCCCCGCACGGCCGTCGGCGGGCACGCCGCCAACGGATTCGCCGTCGACGTCGAGCGGCGCTTCACCCACCTGCGGCTCAACCAGCACCCCGACGGCGGCGTCGCCCGCCTGCGGGTCCACGGCGAGGTCGTGCCCGCCCCCGAGTGGCTGGCCGCGCTCGGCACCTTCGATCTCGCGGCGCTGGAGAACGGCGGCCAGGTCGAGGATGCCTCGGACCGCTTCTACTCCTCGCCCACCAACACCATCCAGCCGGGCCGCTCCCGGAAGATGGACGACGGCTGGGAGACCCGGCGACGGCGCGGTTCCGGCAACGACTGGGTGCGCTACCGCCTCACCGAGCAGGCCGTGATCCGCGCGGTCGAGATCGACACCGGCTACCTCAAGGGCAACGCGGCCGGCTGGGCGGGGCTGCTCGGGCGGGACGGCACGGATGGCGAGTGGACCGAACTGCTGCCCCGTACGAGGCTGCAGCCCGACACCGTCCACCGGTTCCTGCTCCCGGCGGACGCACCGGCCGTCACCCACGTCCGGATCGACATCTACCCCGACGGCGGGATCGCGCGGCTGCGGCTGCACGGCTCGCTGACCGACGAGGGGGAGCGGCGGCTGCGCGCCCGCCACCAGGAGTGGGGCGGCTGAGCCTCGGCCGCAACGACCATCGCAGGGTGGGCACCCCCGGTCCCGGGGGTGCCCACACTTCTTCGAGAGCCCTCGTCCCGGAACGCCCGCTGTCCATGGGCGCATGTCCCGGAACTCCGTATCCAGCTGCCGCCGGGCGGTGCGTGCTACGGAACAACGCGGGTCAGGAGCTGCTCGCGGGGCCGTCCGTGAGGGAGTGCCAGAACATCAGCTCGTACGCCTGGAGCAGCCGCCCGTAGCGGTGCGCGGTCTCCGGACGTGCCTGTCCGGTGTCCAGGCCGTGCTGGAGCGCGGCGTCGGCCCGTTCCGCCACGTCCGTGGCCGGCTCGGTGAAGAAGGCGAAGAAGCCGAGTGCCGATTCCGGGAAGCCGTAGTGCGCGCGCATCGCCGCGGCGACCGTGCCGCAATAGGCGCCCCAGGCCGCGAAGTTGGCGCTCAGCGCGATCACCACGTCGGTCGGCTCCGCGCCGAGTGCGAGCCGTGCCGCGTAGGACGGGTACGCCTGGCAGCCGGGGCGCGGCTCGTACGCGGAGATCTCCCGGTCGGTCAGTTCACAGGCGTCGGCCAGTCCGGCCAGCTGCTTGAGGGCCAGCGCCTCGCCCTCGGCGAGCAGATCGAAGAAGTCGGCCACCGGCGGATCGGCGTCGGCCCGGCGCGCCAGGTGCTGGAAGCTGAGCCGGTCGGCGGCGATGATCTGGTGCTGTTCCAGGGCGAAGGTGGTGAACACCGCGCGCGGCGCCTGACCCGCCGCGATCTGCGCGACCAGCCGGTTGGTGCCGGTGTCCGGGGCAAGGGCGCGTACGGCGTCGTCGAGGACGGCGGCCGCCGTCGGGCGGGCGGTGTCTGCGGGTCGGGCCATGGTGTCGGGTCTCCTGCGGGTGGTGCGAGGGTGGCCAGGGCTCACAGTAAGGCGGAGGACAGCAGCTCAGGGCGTGTGACGCGGGGCGAGCGATCCGGAGCGGGGCCCGGCAGACGGCCTGCCGGGCCCCGCTCCCACGATCCGGCGCCGGGTCAGCGCAGAATCACCTCGCTCACCTGTGGCGTCACCGACCCGCCGGGCCACACGAGCCGCACCGCGCTGATCTCGTCGTCGCCCGCCGGGAGGGCGGTGTACGCACCGGACAGCGTGCCGAGTGTCCGCACGCCGGCGGCCGTTCGGACCTCGACCCGTGCGTCCCCGGCCGCGCCCTGCGGCCGCAGTACCACCACCGACCGTGCGGCCTTGGGCTCGGCGGGTGTGAACTCCAACGCCTCTCCCGGCCGGGCGGACCGCGCCGCGCGGTAGACGCTCTCCGCCACACCGTCCGCCGCCGACCGCAGCGCGCTGTCGTCCGCCGCCGGCGGGTTGCCGGTCACGGTGCCCCGCTTCTCCCCTGCGACGGTGAACTCCCGTACCACCAGCCAGTTGTCCTGTGCCTCGGTGACACGGGCGCGCACATATCGTGCCGTGGCCCCGGCCGGCGGCTCGGCCGTGACCTCCGCGGTTGCGTCGAAGGCGGCCAGCTTCGTCCAGTTCTTCCGGTCCGAGGAGTATTCGAGGACGCCGTGCCGGAGGAAGTCGTCGGGGCTGCCGCTCTTGCCCATCGCCAGGGTGACGGTGCCGAGCGGGCGCTCGGCATGCAGGTCCAGGCCGACGGACGAGCCCGACCGGGGTGCCGCGGCGCTCCAGAAGTAGGTGCTGTCGTCGCCGTCGGTCATGCGGGAGACGGCGTTGTCCTGATGGACGGCCAGGTCCGTCGAGGCCGTGGGCCTGCCGGTGAGGCCCAGCGCCTTGTCGTGCGCGGCGACCGCATCCTCGACGAAGGTGTCCAGCACCCCGTCCGCGACCAGCACCGGGATCTTCTTGCCGTTCAGATCGACATAGACGAACGACGTGGCGGTCTCCACCAGCGCCGGGATGCGCTGCCGCAGTTGCCATGCCGTGTCGTCGTCGCCTGCCCGTGTCGCCTCGATCAGCCGGAGTGCCGTACGCGCCGCGGCGCCCCAGGCCCGTGTCGCATCCAGCCACGGCCCGCTGTCCGCCACGAAACCGCGGTCGGGCAGCCGGTCGCGCAGCACGCCGGGGGCGTCTTGGAGGGTGCGCAGCGTCCCGTCCAGCCGTCGCACGTCACCTTCCTTGTCGAACTCGGTGATGGCATCGGCGAGTTCGGGAGCCTGCCGAGGGTTGAGGGACGAGGAGTAGTGGGCGTCCGCGAAGGCGCGCAGGGCGCGTGCGGTGCGGGCGTCGCCACCGGCGAGCTCCTCGATCGCCGCGCCCCAGGAGGCCCGTGCGTCATAGGCGCGGTCGTTCCACGCGTAGTCAGCGACGGTGTGCAGCGCGATCTTGGAGGCGGCGGGCTGGATCATCGGGTTCGCGGTGATGCCGGCCAGCTGTGCCGGCAGCCCCTTCTCCCGGCCGCTGAACGGGCCGAGCAGCAGCCGGTTGGTCACGTAGTCGTTGACCGGGTAGTTGTCCCAGGTGAGGATCGGATGCCCGAACACCTCCCGGGCCTGCCGCGCCTGGTCGACGGTCATCGTCGGCGCGATCACCCCCACGCCCGTCCACTCCACCAGCACGTCCTCGTCGAGCTTCGTGGCCAGCGCCTTCTTGTACGGCGACGGCTTCACGTCGTAGTACTCGGTGGGCACCATCTGCAGCGGCTCGGCGCCCGGGTGCCGGGCGATGAACTCCTTGTTGACGCGGTTGAGCAGGTGCGCCTGCGCGGTGCCCGCCGCCCCGCCCCCGGTACCGAACGCGTCCTTGTCCGCGGCGCAGTTCCAGTCCGTGTAGCTGATGTCGTCGAGAGGTACCGCGAAGGTCCGTACGCCGATGTCCCACAGCGTGCGGAACTTCTCGGTCAGCGCCGCGAGGTCGGCGTCGGAGCTGTAGCAGACGGACAGGCCGGGGGAGAGGGCGTAGGTGAACTCGACGTGCCGGGACCGTGCGCGGTCCACCAGTTCCTTGATCTCGGCCAGTCGGTCCGCGGGATAGGGATCGCGCCACTTCTCCCGCAGATAGGCGTCGTCCTTGGGCGAGTAGACGTAGATGTTCATCTTGTGCTCGCCGTAGAAGTCCAGCTGGTCCAGGCGGGCCGCGTGCGACCAAGGAGTGCCGTAGAAGCCCTCGATGACGCCGCGCAGGGGAGTGGCGGGCCAGTCGCGCACGGCGGTGCCCCGGACGTGGGCGCCGGGCCGGTCGCGGTGCGGCAGGAGCTGGCGCAGCGACTGGGCGGCGTAGTACGTGCCGGTGGCGTCCTTGCCGGACAGGGCGATGCGGCCCTCGCCGAGAGCCAGCGCGTAGCCCTGCGCGGGGAGTTCGCCGGTCTCGCCCGCCCCCAGTTCCGTCAGGGCCCGTGCCGCGCCCGGCCCGTCGACGAACACGCTCAGCTGCCGGCCGGCCGGGGCACGCTCGGCGCGCACGACCTTCTCGGCGCCCGCGTCCTTCAGGGACGCCACGACGAGGTCGAGGGCCGGCCGGTCGGTCTTCGGGCCGCTGACGACGGTGACCGTGGGGGTGATGGTGACCCGGTCGTCCCTGGCGTGCACGGACTGCGGGGTGGGGGAGAGGGAGCCGGCGGCCCCCGGGCTGTCCCGGGCGGAGGCGGGGACCGGCGCGGAAGTCCTGTCCGGTGGCCCCGACATGCCCGTCAGGGGAATCAGGGTGAGGGCCACGGCGAGCGCGGTGGCGGCCGCGGTACGCGTACGGTGCATCCTTCGGTCCTCCTCGGTCCAGCGGGTGCGGTGCCTACTGTGCGGTGCGGACGACTGCGCGGTGCGGACGACCGCCGAGCGCGGAAGCAGGCTTCACCCGGATGCCGGGGCGGAGCAATGGACTTTCCCGCCGGGTCGATGGACGTTGGCGAAACGGCCGTGCCGGGCATCCCGGACCTTCCCGCGGGTCGAAGTGCTCCGGACCGGAAGCCCCCGGGCCGTCCTCGCGGGCTGATACGCCGCCGCTCAACGCGACTTGGCGATGACCACCAGCAGACTCATGAACGCCAGCAGCACGTGCGTGGCGATGACGTAGATGAACACCCGGACATACAGCCCGCGGGGTGGCTTGTTCTCGACATAGGCGCGGGCGGGCTCGCCCTCGGGCGACGGCGCGCCGGACGCGGGAGTGGGCTGATCGGGCACGGCGGAAGGGTCCTTCCCCTCGGGGGCGGTGGTACGGGCCCGGCGGTGGCCGGGGGTGTCACACGCCGCGGCGCGGCGCGGAGTCGCCCAGGCACAGTTCGGCGGCGCCGCTCTGCAGCAGGGTGTGCACGAACAGCAGCTCCGTCCCGCCCGGTGAGGCGGCGGCGATGCGGTGCGGGGTCAACGAGTCGAAATGCGCCGCGTCGCCGGGGTCCAGCAGATGGACCGCCTCGCCGAGCGCCAGCCGCAACCGCCCCTTGAGGACGTACAGCCACTCCTCACCCGGATGCACCCGCACCAGGTCGCCCTGGGCCCGCTGCGGCACGTGCAGGCGCAGGGCCTGCATCGCCCGGCCGGCGCCGCCCACCGTCCAGTACGTCCAGCCGCCGGCCTCCGACGCCTCGGTGCGGCCGGCCCGCACGATGGGGTCCCGCTCGGGCGTGGTCTCCCCGAGCAGGTCGGATACCGTGGTGCCGTACATACGGGCGAGTGCCAGCAGCATCGGCAGCGACGGCTGCCGCCGGTTGGTCTCCAGCCGCGACAGGTGCGCAGGCGACAGCCCGACCCGCCGGGCCGCGGTCTCCAGGGTCAGCCCGCTGCGTCGTCGCAGGTCACGCAAGCGCGGCGCGACGGTGGCCAGATCGTCGGACGGGTCGGCGACGGGCTCGTCGGAGGTTTCGCTCATACACCGGGTATAGCGAGGGCTCGCCTCTGAGGCAAAAGATTTGCCTCAGAGGCAAGTCTCGATCCGGTGCCACCCGGCACGGTCCGGGAGGTCGATGCGCTCCTGCGTGTCCGGCCGGGGCGACGGGCGCCCGGTGATCAAATTCGGCCAATGTCTGCACCCTGCCGGGTGCCTGCCGAGAGGCCGTCAGCCGCTCTCCGAGGCGGTGAACTCACGGAAAACTTCCGCCTCTTGGGTTGACAGGGTCATGTCTACGCGCGTCATTCTGGAGCCATGAGAATCCCCCCACGGATCACCAGGATCGGCGCCGCCGGCGCCCTCGCATCGGCCCTTCTCATGGGTGGCGGCGCCGCAGTCGCCGCCCCGCCCGCCGCCACGCCGCACACGGCCACCGTGTCCACCGCCACCGCGCACAAGGCGTCGGCGTACACCGCGCCCGTGCACGTGAACGCCGTCGGCGACATCTGCTACTCCAAGCTGCCCTCCCAGGCCCACGACACGCTGGACCTGATCGAGAAGGGCGGGCCCTACCCCTATCCGCAGGACGGGACGGTCTTCGACAACCGCGAGGGCATCCTCCCGCAGCAGAGTTCCGGTTACTACCACGAGTTCACCGTCGTCACCCCCGGCTCACCCGACCGTGGCGCCCGGCGCATCGTGGCCGGTGAGAAGACGGACGAGGACTACTACACCGCTGACCACTACGAGTCGTTCGACCTCGTCGACCGCAGCTGCTGACGCGGCGGACGACACAGGACACACGGCGGCCGGGGTGCACGGGCACCCCGGCCGCCGTCGTGCTGCCCGGCGCGGCGCGGTGAGTCCTTCGCGCCGCGACGACGGGCTGCCCCGCGGCATGTGACCCTCTCTCTGTAGGTCCCTGTGGCCCCGTAGGCCCCCGGCCTCGTGGGACGGCTTTCCGGTCCGGCCCGGCCTGGTCCCTCGCGCCCTCACCCGGTCTCCCCGCTCGCCCCGCGCCCCTCGCGCCCCCCGTGCTTCCCGTGCTCCCCGTTGTGCACACGGATCCCGTTCGGCCGTACTTGGCGGAAGGCGTGCGCCGGGCGCACCCCCGGGGGAGCATTGTCGGAGGTTCCCGGTAGCGTTTCGGTAGAAACGAGGAGTGGGCGGGGCATCGGCGGCATAGGGATCATGTGGTGATCCGTGGTCTGCCGCCCCGTCCCCCTCCAGGAAGTGCTGCGTCTGCCGTGAGTCACGGCAAGGCGGCATGGAGCGTCGGAGACAAGGAAGGACGGCGAACTGCCGTGTATCGCTGGGAGATCACCCGGGCCGCCCTGGCGCAGCGTGTTTTCGCAGTCGTCCGCAGCAAGACCTATGACGAGGCCAGCGCCACGGCCGACACCCTGCTGTCGGCAGGCATCACCAGCCTGGAGATATCCCTGACCACGCCCTTCGCGCTGGAGGCGGTCACCACCCTCACCCGCGAGCTGGGTGACGACGCCGTCATCGGCGCGGGCACGGTCCTTGACGCGGTGTCGGCCCGGATGGCGGTGGACGCCGGAGCCCGCTTCCTCGTCTCGCCGAGTCTGGACGCCGACGTCATCCGCACCGGCCACCGCTACGGCGTCCCGGTCTTCCCCGGAGTCTCGACGCCCACCGAGATGGTCCGCGCGCTGGAACTCGGCGCGGACGCGCTCAAGCTGTTCCCGGCCTCCGCCCACGGCCCCTCCTGGGTCAAGGACGTACGTGCCGCGCTCCCGCAGGCCCCGTTGCTGCCGACGGGCGGGGTGACGGTCGAGAGCGCGCCGGAGTGGATCGAGGCCGGCGCGGTGGCGGTCGGGATGGGCTCGGCCCTCTCCGAGGGGGACCGGGAAACCGTCGCCAAGCGTGCCGCCGACCTCCTCGGCCGCCTGGCCGACGCCGTTCCGGACCGCCCGACGACCAGGGGCACCGCCGAGCTCTACGAGGACTGACGCCCGCCCGCCCCGCTCGCCTCGGCGGGCGGGGCTCTGGGGTCCGAGGCCGCCCACAGGGTCCCGGCCCTGGCGTTCGCCTCCCGGCATCAAGTCCCGGGCGGTGACCCGCTGTCCGGCGCGTGTCGTCTCGCCGGGCGGTCATGGTCTTCACCTTGGCCGTGGGCTCTGCCACGCTGAGCTCTCGATCATGCGATCCCGCCGCGTCGGTGCCGCCCGCCGGCTGACGGCGCACGACCGTATGCCCGAGCCGACCGTGGATCGCGCCCCCGCCGCGTCCAGACGTTCCGCCGCGTACAGGAGTCACCATGAAGCGCGCCGCCACGCTGTCCGCCCTCGCCTGCCTGCTCGCCGTCACCGCCGCCGCCCCGGCTTCCTCGGACACTCCCGCGCCGACGCCGGGTACCGCGCCCGCGGCCGGACCCGTGGGAGCCTCGGCCGGCGCCGCGGCGGGCCACCGCCCAGCCGCCTCGCTCCTGGACAGCGTCCCGCGGCGCGGTGTGCTGCGCGTCTGCACCACCGGTGACTACCGCCCCTTCACCCACCTCGATACCAAGACCGGTGACTACAGCGGCATCGACATCAAGATGGCGGAAGACCTCGCCAAGAGCCTGGACGCCAAGCCCCGATACGTCGCCACGACCTGGGCCGACCTCGTCGGCGACCTGGCGGCGGGCCGCTGCGACATCGGCATGGGCGGGGTCTCGATCACGCTGCAGCGCGCGCGGGCCGTCTCCTTCGGCGAGCCCACACGCACGGACGGCAAGACGCCCATCGTGCGCTGCGAGGACAAGGACAAGTACCGGACACTGGAGCAGATCGACCGGCCGGGGACGGACGTCATCGTCAACCCCGGAGGCACCAACGAGCAGTTCGCCCGTGAGCACATCAAGCAGGCGAACCTCAAGGTCCACCCGGACAACACCACCATCTTCGACGAGATCGTCGCGGGGCGAGCGGACCTGATGATGACGGATGCCAGTGAGACCCGCTACCAGGCCAAGATCCACCCCGAACTCTGCTCGGTCCACCCGGACGAGCCCTTCACGTTCTCCGAGAAGGCGTACGCGCTGCCCCGCGGCGACGCCGAGTTCCGGGAGTACGTCGACCAGTGGGTGCACCTCGCGACCCACGACGGGACGTACCGGAAGTACGAGGACGCGTGGATGAAGTGAGCCCGGAGGCCGCGGGCGGACGTGGCTCCCATACCGGGTAACTGCGAATGAGAGGTGGCGGGCGATGGCCGGTGCGGATGCGGGGCAGGGGAGTACGGCGTTCGATCTGAGGGCAGCCCAGGAAGCCCTGGATTCCCAGCCGTTCAGCAGGCTGATGCGGGCGCGCGTCACCGCGTTCGATGCCGGCGGGGCGACGCTGGAGATCGACATCCGAGAGGAGCTCCTGCAACAGCACGGCTTCGTGCACGGCGGCGTCCTCGCCTACGCCGCGGACAACACCCTCACCTTCGCCGCCGCCACGGCCCTGGGGCCCGCGGTCCTCACCGGCGGGTTCTCGATCCAGTATCTGCGCCCGGCGCGCGGGCGGACCCTGCGCGCCCGCGCCGAGGTGGTCCAGGCGGGTCGCCGGCAGGCCGTCTGCCGCTGCGACCTGTCGGTGATCGACGCGGAGGGCGCGGAGCGTGTGTGCGCGGTGGCCCAGGGGACCGTGATGCCGCTCAACGGCCCCGCCGACCGCTGACGGCCCGCTCCTCGCACGGGAAGCACCGGGCCCACCGCTCGGCGGATCGTCGACCGACGGCCCGCACACCCACCCTTGTCCGGACAATGTGACCTCTGGACTTCCCGTCATCAGCGCCTCCGGTTACGCTCGCGAGCGTGGGGAAACGCGAAGCAGATACCGCGGGCGCCTCGGGCCCCGTCCAGTTCAGCGTGGACCGGAGCAGCCCGGTCCCGTTGTATTTCCAGCTGTCCCAGCAGCTGGAGGCCGCCATCGAGAACGGCAAGCTCGCCCCCGGCAGCCTGCTCGGCAACGAGATCGAACTCGCCGGCCGCCTCGGGCTCTCCCGGCCCACCGTGCGTCAGGCGATCCAGTCGCTGGTCGACAAGGGGCTGCTGGTCCGCCGTCGCGGCATCGGCACCCAGGTCGTGCACAGCCAGGTCAAGCGCCCCCTGGAGCTGAGCAGCCTCTACGACGACCTGGAGGCGGCCGGCCAGAAGCCCGCCACCCGTGTCCTGCTCAATACCACCACCACCGCCGATGCCGAGGTCGCAGCGGCCCTGGGCATCGCGGAGGGCGCCGAGGTCGCGCTCGTCGAACGACTGCGGCTGACGCACGGCGAGCCCGTCGCGCACCTGCGCAACCACCTCCCCGCGGGGTTGCTCCGGCTGGAGACCGCCGAGCTGGAGGAGACCGGCCTGTACCGCCTGATGCGGTCCGCCGGCATCACCCTGCACAGTGCCCGGCAGGCCGTCGGCGCGCGGGCCGCGACCGTCGAGGAGGGCGAGCGGCTCGACGAACCCGAGGGCGCCCCGCTCCTCACGATGCAGCGCACCACCTTCGACGACACCGGGCGCGCCGTCGAATTCGGCTCGCATGTCTACCGCGCCTCCCGCTACGCCTTCGAATTCCAGCTGCTCGTCCGCCCCTAGGGCGGGTCCGCCTTACGGCGTGTCCGCAGAGTCCCGCCCGGCCCGCGGCGCTTGGCACGCACGCTCGCTGCGTTGTCGGGATCGCCCAATCGTCCCCACCACCCTCGTGGCGGGGACGATCCTCGCTCTTGCGATCGCATGCACCGGACGCCGCGGGCCCCGCCCTCCGGGCGGACGACGGGACTTTGCGGACACGCCCTGGGGCCCTTCGTTCGGATCAGGCCGAATCAGTGAGCAGCGCCACGGCGCGCAAGCCCGGCAAGATCCAGATGGAAGGACCCCGGGGCGTATCGCTCCGGGATGTCCCGCTCTGCGCGGGCTCGGCGTAAGAATGTTCTGACAAACCATTGACGTGGCTCCTCGCGCGCCGTTAGAACTCCTCCAGCCGCATTCCGGCGGCCGGGAGCAAAGGCGGTGCCACGATGATCGGGGTGCGTACGGCTCGGCCCTTCCCTGCCCGCGGCGCCACCGCCATGGGCCACGCGAGGCTCCTCAGGGCCCTTGCGCAAGAGCCCGCCGGGCCGGGCAGGACCGTGACGTGTGTCGCCCGGCCGCCGACGCGGTCGTCCGGCACGCATGCCCGGTGCCGGCGCTCTCCGTCAGGGCCGGGAGGCAGGCGGGCGGCGCCGTGCGGACCATGGCGCCCGGCCTCCTCGGCAGCGGTGAACCGGTGCCCACCGGATGCGCCCCGGCCGGCAACAAGGACCTGACGAAGCCGACGAAGCCCACCGGGCCCGATGACACGGTGCGGCCGCGCCGTCGCGCCCTGTACAGCCCTACGGAAGACGGGACCCGATGAACCGGTACAGATCACCGGTAACGGATACTTGCGCGGTTGGGGCCGGAGCTCCGGCGCCGAGGTGCGCAACCGCACACGCAGCCAACACAGCAGTTCATCAGCGGGAAGGGCAAGTCCTCGTGGCAAGGGTTCGGAGACGGGTACGCGTCGTGAGCGCCGTTCTGGCAGCGGTGCTCGGCGCGTCCCTGGCGGGATGCAGCAGCACCGGTGGCAAGCGCGCCGAGGACGAGCGGGCCGCCATGGCCGCCGGCGGCAAGGCCGCCGTGAACACTCCGCGGTGGACCTTCGCGATGGTCACCCACTCCGGCGATGGCGACACCTTCTGGGACATCGTGCAGAACGGTGCCGAGCAGGCCGCCGCCAAGGACAACATCAAGTTCGTCTACGGCCACGACAAGGAAGCCCAGCGGCAGAGCCAGCTCGTGCAGTCCTACATCGACCAGAAGGTCGACGGGCTGATCGTCTCCCTCGCCAAGCCCAACGCCATGAAGGACGTCGTCGCCAAGGCCCGTAAGGCCGGTATACCGGTGATCACGGTGAACTCCGGCGCCGAGGAGTCCAAGGCCTTCGGCGCGCTCAGCCATATCGGGCAGGACGAGAAGGTGGCCGGCGAGGCCGTCGGCGAGGAACTGAACAAGCGCGGCCGGAAGAAGGCCCTGTGCGTCCTGCACGAGCAGGGCAACGTCGGCCACGAGCAGCGGTGCGACGGCACCGCCAAGACCTTCAGGGGCGACCTGCAAAAGCTCTACGTCGAGGGCACGAACATGCCCGACGTGCAGTCGGCCATCGAGTCCAAGCTCCAGGCCGACAGCGGCATCGACGCCGTCGTCACGCTCGGCGCGCCGTTCGCGCCCACCGCCGTCAAGGCCGCCGAGCAGGCCGGCAGCAAGGCCGAGATCGACACCTTCGACCTCAACGCGCAGGTCGCGGGCGGCCTCAAGGACGGCTCGCTCGGCTTCGCCGTCGACCAGCAGCCCTACCTCCAGGGCTACGAGGCCGTCGACCTGCTCTGGCTGTACAAGTACAACTCCGACGCCCTCGGCGGCGGCAAGCCGGTGCTGACCGGCCCCCAGGTGATCACCAGGAAGGACGCCTCCGCGCTCCAGGAGTACACGAAGCGGGGGACCCGATGAGCAGCGCCGAAGCCCCTCCGCGGGAGCCGGCGGTGAGCAAGGCCGACGAGCGGCTGGTGCGCCGCTCGCCGGCGCGCCAACTGCTGGGCCGCCCCGAACTGGGCTCGGTCGTCGGCGCCGTCGCGGTCCTCGTCTTCTTCTCCGTGGCCGCCGAACCGTTCCTGCGCGCGTCCAGCCTCTCCACCGTGCTCTACGCGTCCTCGACGATCGGCATCATGGCCGTGCCGGTGGCGCTGCTGATGATCGGCGGTGAGTTCGATCTGTCGGCCGGTGTCATGGTCGTCAGCTCGGCGCTGATCTCGTCCATGTTCAGCTACCAGATGACCGCCAACACCTGGGTCGGCGTCGGGGTGTCCTTGCTGGTCACCCTCGCCATCGGTGTCTTCAACGGTTTCCTGCTGACCAGGACGAAACTCCCGAGCTTCCTCATCACCCTCGGCACCTTCTTCATGCTGACGGGCCTCAACCTCGGCTTCACCAAGCTGATCAGCGGCACCGTCTCGACGAAGACCATCGCCGACATGGAGGGCTTCGAGTCGGCCCGGGCGCTCTTCGCCTCGCACCTGACCATCGGCGACGTCGACGTCCAGATCACCATCGTGTGGTGGCTCGTACTGGTCGCCGTCGCCACCTGGATCCTGCTGCGCACCCGCGTCGGCAACTGGATCTTCGCGGTGGGCGGCAACTCCGACGCCGCGCGGGCGGTCGGCGTCCCGGTCACCAAGACCAAGATCGGCCTCTACATGGGCGTCGCCTTCGCCGCCTGGGTCTCCGGCCAGCACCTGCTGTTCTCGTACGACGCGATCCAGTCCGGCGACGGCGTCGGCAACGAATTCCTCTACATCATCGCGGCGGCGGTCGGCGGCTGTCTGATGACCGGCGGTTTCGGCTCGGCGATCGGCGCCGCGGTCGGCGCCTTCATCTTCGGCATGACCAGCAAGGGCATCGTCTACGCCCAGTGGAACCCGGACTGGTACAAGTTCTTCCTCGGCGCGATGCTGCTGCTCGCCACGCTCCTGAACGCATGGGTCCGCAAGCGGGCGGAGGAGAAAGCATGACTGAGCTGACCAAGACCGCCCCCGAAGCGAAGCCCGCGCTGGTCGAGCTGGCCGGCATCAGCAAGTTCTACGGCAACATCAAGGCGCTGGAGGGCGTGTCCCTCGAGGTCCACGCGGGGGAGATCTCCTGCGTGCTCGGCGACAACGGCGCCGGCAAGTCCACCCTCATCAAGATCATCGCCGGGCTGCACCAGCACGACGCGGGCTCCTTCACGATCGACGGGGAGGAGGCCCGGCTCTCCTCGCCCCGCGAGGCGCTGGACCGCGGCATCGCGACCGTCTACCAGGACCTGGCCGTCGTCCCGCTGATGCCGGTGTGGCGCAACTTCTTCCTCGGCTCGGAGCCGACGACGGGAGTGGGCCCCTTCAAGCGGCTCGACGTCCGCACCATGCGCGAGACCACCCGCAGCGAACTGCTGCGGATGGGCATCGACCTGCGTGACGTCGACCAGCCCATCGGCACCCTCTCCGGCGGCGAGCGGCAGTGCGTCGCCATCGCCCGTGCCGTCTACTTCGGCGCCAAGGTCCTCGTCCTCGACGAGCCCACGGCGGCGCTCGGCGTCAAGCAGTCCGGCGTCGTCCTGAAGTACGTCGCGGCGGCCCGGGACGCCGGCCTCGGAGTGGTGTTGATCACCCACAACCCGCACCACGCCTACCTCGTCGGCGACCGCTTCGTCCTCCTCAAGCGCGGCACCATGGCCGGCAGCCACGCCAAGTCGGAGATCGCCCTGGAGGAGCTCACCCGTCAAATGGCGGGCGGCAGTGAACTGGAACAGCTCAGCCATGAGCTGGCCCGCACGGCGACCCCGAGTTTTCCGGGCGGCCACCGGCCGGACTGACGCCCCGCGCCCCGCGGCGGGCCACCCGCCGCGGGGCGTCCCACCTCACCTCGCGGTGCGCCGGATGGTTCGCGTGATGCACAATCGCACCGAAACATGCACGCCGAGGCCCCGGCCTCCCGAGACCCCGCAGGGACGAGACGACTCTTGCGAGCACGCAGCCGCCGCGACCGTAACGGCAGCCGTAACGGCGATGAGGTGGGTCGATGAGCATCTACCGGGAACGGGTCCACCGGGGATCGGCCAGAGCCACCGTGCTGCGCACGGTCGGCACCCGCGAGCGGCGCTCGCATCTGACGGCGCCGCGCGTGCCCACCGTCGGCATCGACATCGGCGGCACGAAGGTCATGGCGGGCGTGGTCGACGCCGACGGCGTCATCCTGGAGAAGGTCCGCACCGAGACGCCGGACAAGTCCAAGAGCCCCAAGGTCGTCGAGGACACCATCACCGAGCTGGTGCTGGACCTCTCCGACCGGCACGACGTGCACGCGGTGGGGATCGGCGCGGCCGGCTGGGTCGACGCCGACCGCAGCAAGGTGCTGTTCGCCCCGCATCTGAACTGGCGCAACGAACCGCTGCGCGACCGGCTGGCCGACCGCCTCGCGGTGCCGGTGATGGTCGACAACGACGCCAACACCGCCGCCTGGGCGGAGTGGCGCTTCGGCGCCGGCCGCGGCGAGGACCACCTCGTCATGATCACGCTCGGCACCGGCATCGGCGGCGCGATCCTGGAGGACGGCGCGGTCAAGCGCGGCAAGTACGGCGTGGCCGGTGAATTCGGCCATATGCAGGTCGTCCCGGCCGGGCACCGCTGCCCCTGCGGCAACCGCGGCTGCTGGGAGCAGTACAGCTCGGGCAACGCGCTGGTCCGCGAGGCCCGCGAGCTGGCCGCCGCGGACTCCCCGGTCGCGTACAACATCATCGAGCGGGTCGGCGGGCGCATCGGCGACATCTCCGGGCCGCTGATCACCGAGCTGGCCCGGGAGGGCGACGCGATGTGCGTCGAACTCCTCCAGGAGATCGGCCAGTGGCTCGGGGTCGGCATCGCCAACCTCGCGGCCGCTCTCGACCCCTCCTGCTTCGTCATCGGCGGTGGCGTCAGTGCCGCCGACGACCTGCTGATCGGCCCGGCCAGGGACGCCTTCCGGCGCCATCTCACCGGCCGCGGCTACCGTCCGGAGGCCCGTCTCGCCAAGGCTCAGCTCGGTCCCGAGGCCGGCATGGTCGGCGCCGCCGACCTGGCCCGGCTGGTCGCCCGCCGCTTCCGGCGCGCCAACCGCCGCCGCGTCGAGCGCTCCGAGCGCTATGAACGGTCCGGCCGCCGATGACCGACCCGGACTTGCCGCCCCTGCACGACGACCAAGACCACCAGTCCGCCGCGCAGCCCCGTACCAAGCCCCGCCGTCCCGTGCTGTTCGCGCTGATCGTCTTCCTGCTGATCGCCATCCCGGCCGGCTACATCGTCATCTCCGCCGAGCAGAGCCGCGACAGCGGCGAGGGCAAGGAGCAGGAGGCCGCCGCCACCGGCCTGACCAACGCCTTCCCCGCCCGCGTCCAGCAGCGGATCTACGACGTGCCGGTGCCGAAGGGCTCCACCCCGGTCTATTACTACGAGAGCAACTCGTGGAAGAGCAGCTCGCTGTTCGTGCAGTTCAGGACCAACGACGGGGGGCTGGACCGCTATCTGCGGAAGGTCGGGACCGACTCCACGGCGCTCAAGAAGGGCAAGGTCACCATCCCGGCGGGGCAGGCGGCCCAGGTGGGCTGGGACTTCACCACCGACGAGGAGTGGGCCGGCGCGGTCAACCCGAAGAAGGCGCCGCACCCCTCCCAGCGGATCATGGTCAGCTTCGAGGAGCCCGGGCATCCCGTCGTCTACACCGTCTCGACCGTAAAATTCTGACGCTTTCCGGCAAGACCCTGCACATCGGATCGACGGTCCCGACGACGCCCCCGTACTCGTACTGGGAGCGTCTCTCGGGACCACCTGCAGAGGCGAGGAGCCCTCGCCGGCCTTATGCCGGGCGACGTGGTGCCGCTACGGGTGCGCACACCGTCGTAGCTGCCGCGTCTCATGACGTCATCGGCTTGCTCGACGAACTCGGCGTGCTCAACGCAGCTGTAGGCCAGCGGGGGTTGAAGTCTGCGTGGTCGCTGAAGTGGGCCGCGGTGGGCTGTCAGCTTGCGCCACTCCAGGCCGAGGCTCGACGGCGCGTCTGCGTACGGCCGTGCCGGTGGACCTGGCCGGCCTCAACGGCTGCTTCCCTCCGAGAGTTGACCGGCCGGGCTCACGCAGTCGCTCCTGGTGAAGCGGAACAGGTCTCCGAACCCGAATCGTTGGATCCGCATGCCTCACCTGATCAGCGGCGCTCGGGGGGAAATCGGCTGCAGGGGCGTGCAGGGTGCTGGCATGGACACTGCACAGGTGAATCACCAGAAGAAAACCGTTTCGCGAGTATTCGCGGTCAGCGCTGCCCTGGGCATCGCTCTTGCGGCAGGGACGGCGACGGCCGCCTCCGCCGTGGCTGCGACGCCCGCCCGACACGTCGCCACGAACGCCGCTACTGCCCATTCGATCCCAACCGGCGGCCAGAACATCTTGGGCCAGCGCGACGGCTGGGGCCACGGCCACGATGAGGGCCACGGCCACGGCCACGGCCACGGCCACGGTCACGGTCACGGCCACGATGATGACGACGACTGCAGCGGCCTCATCGTGCTCCTCTGCCACTGACCGATAGTCCGCACGGGCTCGGGCCGGGTTGGAGGAGGGCGATGCGCCTGCGCAACTCACGGCAGGGGCCGTTTCGTCCGTATGCGGGTGGGAGATTGACGAGTGCCTCAACTCCCGATATCCGACGGGTAGCAATGGCTACCTGCGGAATGACTCGTGTGCTGATCGCTCGGACGTCCCCAGGGGGGGTGGGCGATCTCCTCCCACCTGGCCGGCGGGCCTCACGGGTGAGGGCCTGGCCGGCCCCCCGACAGTTCAGCGCGTGGAAGAGCGCTCCGGCGATGGGAGGGGAGGACCAGGGCACGCGGAGGGGGGCCCTGGGCCCCAAGGGATGCTCCACCGCATATACAGCCGCTTCGAGTTCCTGCTGTGGAATCCCTGTCACCTCCCGGGACGGCCTTCGCGCCCGCCTGCGCCGGCCGACCGGCGTTGCGGTCCTGATCGAGAAGGTACCCCGCCCGAACCGCAATCCGTCCGCACGTCCGTGCCCGGGGTCATCGCGGGAGTTGCGCGGGAAGCGCGGACATGAACGGCCTTAAGGAGTCTCCACTTGCGTGGTGGAATGGGCCAGGTCCGGGGTCAGGCGAGCCGGACATCGGGTCCGTCCAGGTCGGGTAGGTTCTCGGTTGAGAGGGGTGCCTTCACCGTCACCTTGTCGCCGATTTCGATCGTCATCCGGTCCACCGCCATGTGCAGCGGACCGTGGTATCCCGCTTTCCTGGTCCGCTCCAGGATGACCTTGTCGCCCTTCTCTCCGTGCAGGCCCTTCTTCACAATGTGAGAGAAGACCGCTGCCCGAGGGCGCGCCTTGGAGAACACCCGGGCCGCCTGTTCAGGTGTGGTCAGCTTCGCCTCAACGGCCTTGAACTTTCCTGACTTGGCGATCTCTTCCGAGAGCGCCACCACATTGTGGATCAGCACATCGACATGTGCACCGTGCGAGACGACATTCTCTTCGTAGGTGGTGTCGCCCGACAGAAGTACGGATTTCCCCGCGTGGTCGAAGCGGTAGCCGAAGGCGGGATTTCCGTCGTGGTGTTCCACGGTGAATGCGGTCACCTTGATGCCGTCGCTGTCGTAGACGACGCCCGGTTCGATCTCGTGGACGCGGATGTCCAGGTCTTCCTTCTTGAAGAGGTCGTTCGCACGGTGGTCCACATCGTGCTCATACATCGCCCGCATCCCTCTGACCATTCCGGCGGTCCCCCGCGGGCCCCAGACCTCGATCCGTTCCTTCCGTCCGTACATGAACCACGGGTTGAGCCAGAGGGACGGAAGGTCTTCGTAATGGTCGTTGTGCAGATGGGTCAGAAAGACCTTGGTGACGTCCTTGGGGTGGACCTGGGACTCGTACATGTTCTGTGTGGCCCCACGGCCCGCGTCGAAGAGGAATCGTCGGTCGTCGGCCTCGATGAGGGTCGACATTCCCTGTCGGGTGGTCGTCATCTCCGGCCCTCCGGTGCCGAGAAGATAGACCTTCACCTTGTGCGGGCCATCGGTATCGGAAACAGTCGCGCGGGCGGGCGAGGCTTTCTCGGACGTGCAGCCCATGAGGCCGAAAGAAAGGGCAACGGATCCCGCGAGCAAGGGGCGGCGGGCGATTTCGCTCATGGTGGTTCCTTCCGACGTGCAGAACAGCCGCAACGGCGGGATCAGTAGAGCAATGCTCGGCGCAGAGGCACACGGACAGTCCCTACAGCTCGACTGGGTAGCGGATCGGAGGATCGTCCAATGCCAGAAGGCATTGAGGGCCGGGCCTGTCGGCAGGTGCGCAGCAGCATCCCCGCCAAAGGGGGCCGTGGCAGAGCGAGAGGAGCGCTCGGGCCGCCCTGTGCCGTCAGCGTCTCCGTCCGGCTCGGCGGCCCGGCATTCGCGGTTGCGGCCCCACCACGTGCGAAATCGTGAGGGTCTGAGCTTGTGAAGGGGTGAGTTCAGATATCGGTACGCCCTGCGACGCCGCTTTTCCGGGCCGGAAGACGCCCGGTCCCGATCACGCGCAAGGCACCGGATCCGTACCCGCGGATCATGGTGTGCTATGACGAACCGGGTTCACCCCGCTGTCTTCTTTAGCCCCATGGCGAGGCTCTGACCTGCGCAAACCCCGCGTCGGGCGTGCCCGGCGGGCACGCTCCGACGGCTCTTCCTGACCCGGGTGTCAGGATCGCGTCAGAGAGTCGGTAGCGTGGGCGGGTGAGCGAGAAGACCCTGCAGCACCGGATCGACGGTCCCGACGATGCCCCCGTACTCGTACTGGGCGCGTCTCTCGGGACCACCTGGCACATGTGGGACCGGCAGATCCCCGAACTGACCCGCCACTGGCGCGTCATCCGTTTCGACCTGCCCGGTCACGGCGGCTCGCCCGCCCACCCTGCCTCCTCCATCGCCGAGCTGGCCGACCGCCTGGTCGCCACCCTCGACGCCCTGGGAGTGGACCGCTTCGGCTACGCCGGCTGTTCCATCGGCGGCGCCATCGGCACCCAGCTGGCCCTCACCCGCCCGCACCGGGTCACCTCCCTCGCGCTGGTGTCCTCCTCCGCCCGCTACGGCACGGCCGACGCCTGGCGCCAGCGCGGTGTGGTCATCCGGACGAACGGGCTCGACCCGATCGCCCGCACCGCCCCCGAGCACTGGTTCACGGCGGGCTTCGCGGGCGCCCAGCCCGCCATCGTCGAGTGGGCCGTCCAGATGGTGCGCACCACGGACCCCGGCTGCTACATCGCCGCCTGCGAGGCCCTGGCCGCCTACGACGTGCGCTCCTCCCTCAGCCGGGTCGGCGTTCCCACGCTCGTCGTCGCAGGCTCCGAGGACCAGGTCACGCCGACGACCGACGCCCGCACCCTGGTGGCGGGCATTCCGGACGCGAGCCTCGCGCTGGTGCCCGGCACCTCCCACCTCGCGCCCGTCGAGCAGCCCTCGGCCGTCACCGACCTGCTCATCAGGCACTTCACCACCGCCTGGCACGACAAGCCCGGCGCCGCGGGGCAGGCCGCGATAGGCGCCGCCGCCCCCAAGCCGCAGATAGCGCCCCCGCCGCCCCCGATGGCGCCGCCCGCCGCGATAGAGTCCGGCCTCGCCCAGCCGGCCCAGGTCCGCGGCGGTACGTACGAGCAGGGCATCAAGGTCCGCCGCGAGGTGCTCGGCGACGCCCACGTCGACCGGGTCGAAGCCGGGACCGACGACTTCACCGGCGACTTCCAGGACCTCCTCACGCGCTACGCCTGGGGTGAGACCTGGAGCAGACCGGGCCTCGACCGCCGCACCCGCAGCGTCATCACGCTCACCGCGCTGGTCGCCCGTGGCCATCAGGACGAGGTGGCGCTGCACACCCGTGCCGCGCTGCGCAACGGCCTCACCCCGTCGGAGATCAAGGAGGTGCTGCTGCACACCGCGGTCTACTGCGGCGTACCGGCCGCGAACTCCGCCTTCCGGGTCGCCCAGCAGGTGATACGGGAAGAGACCACGCCGGAGAGCTAAACCGGCTCGCCCGCCTCGGCGACGAACTCGACGGCGACGTCGTACAGGCTCGGGCTCGCCGTGACCGGCAACTGCTCGTCCTCCCGCGCCGCGCGGGTGCGCTCGCGGAAATCGGGGTCCGCGGTGGCGGCCTCCCACGCCTCCTGGCTCTCCCAGTGGGCGACGTTGACGAGCTGGAACCGGCTGTCCGACGCACGCGCGCGGTGCAGCCGGGTGTCGAGGAAGCCGGGCTTGGTGCTCATGAGCGCGGCCCGCCGCTCCCACCGGGCGACGAACGCGTCGACGTGTTCCGCGGCTACTTCGAAGACGTTGATGAACGTGACGGACGAGTTCGCCGGGGTTGCCGGCCGGCTGTCTGTGACCATGGGACGAGCCTATAAGCGGCGGGCAACTGCTCACCAGCTGGGGGTAGTTGGGCGAACCGTCGCGAAGGGGCCGGCGATGTCCCTCCCCGGGCGGCCCCGGCCCGCCCGGGGATTGGAGAACCGGCGGAGCTGTCGGTCGGCGGTCCGGCAGCCGTGCGCGGCAAGATGGCAGGTATGGAACTCACGAAGAAGACCCATGCCTGTGTCCGGCTGGAGAAGGACGGGCGGACGCTCGTCATCGACCCCGGTGTGTTCAGCGAGGAGGACGCGGCCGTCGGCGCGGACGCGATCATGGTCACCCATGAGCACCCGGACCACTTCCACGAGGGCCGGCTGCGGGCGGGCATGGAAGCCAACCCCGCGGCCGAGATCTGGACCCTGGCCAGCGTCGCCGACCAGTTGTCCGCCGCCTTCCCCGGCCGGGTGCACACGGTGGGGGAGGGCGACGCCTTCTCCGCCGCCGGCTTCGACGTGGAGGTGCACGGGCAGCTGCACGCCGTCATCCACCCCGAGATCCCGCGCGTCACCAACGTCGGCTTCCTGCTGGACGGCTCCGTCTTCCACCCGGGAGACGCGCTGACCGTGCCGCACGGCCGCACCGTCGACACGCTGCTGCTGCCGGTCCACGCTCCCTGGAACAAGGTCGCCGAGATCATCGACTACGTCCGCGAGGTCGCGCCCCGCCGGGCCATCGACATCCACGACAGCCTGCTCCAGGACCACGCCAGGCCGATCTACGACTCCATGATCGACAAGCTGGGCGGCACCGACCACGGCCGCCTCGCCCCGGGCGCCCGCACCGGTCCGGTCTGACTGTCAGTCCCTCGCTGTAGGTTACGGATATGCGCATCGCGACCTGGAACGTCAATTCGATCACCGCCCGCCTCCCGAGGCTGCTGGCCTGGCTGGAGCGCACCGGCACGGATGTGCTGTGCGTCCAGGAGACCAAGTGCTCGGCCGAGCAGTTCCCGCGCGAGGCCCTGCGCGACCTCGGATACGAGGCGGCGGTCAACGCCGACGGCCGGTGGAACGGCGTCGCCCTGCTGTCGAAGGTGGGCCTGGAGGACGTCGTCATGGGCCTCACCGGCGGCCCCGGCTACGAGGGCGTTCAGGAGCCGCGTGCCATCTCCGCGACCTGCGGCCCGGCCCGCGTCTGGTCGGTGTACGTCCCCAACGGCCGGGAGGTCGATCATGCGCACTACGCCTACAAGCTCAGCTGGTTCGAGGCGCTGAAGGCGGCGGTCGCCGAGGACGCGGCGGGTGACCGCCCCTTCGCCATCCTCGGCGACTACAACGTCGCACCGACCGACGAGGACGTCTGGGACACCACCGCCTTCGAGGGCGCGACCCATGTCACGCCTGCCGAGCGTGCGGCGCTTGCCGGGCTGCGTGAGGTCGGCCTGTCGGACGTCGTGCCGCGCCCCCTGAAGTACGACCGGCCGTACACCTACTGGGACTACCGGCAGCTCGCCTTCCCCAAGAACCGCGGTATGCGGATCGACCTGGTCTACGGCAACGCCCCGTTCGCCAAGGCCGTCTCGGATGCCCATGTCGACCGCGAGGAGCGCAAGGGCAAGGGCGCGTCGGACCATGCGCCGGTCGTCGTGGACCTGGACGTCTAGGACCTGTCCCCGCGCTGCTTCCCCGGATCCGGGCCCGGGCCGGCCCGGACCGGGTCCGCCTTGTTCGTCCGCCCGGCCCGGGCTCTGCCCTGCTCCTCTCGCCCGGCCCGGATGAGGGGCCGGGCTGTCTCCCGCCTGCCCGGACGAGGCCCTCAGGGCGTTCCCGGGCCGGGCTGACGAACAGGAATAACCTGGCGGGTGCGGGCGCCGCCGGACCTGGCAAGGGAGGGCTGCCGCACGGCGCCCCGGCCAGGGCACCCCTGTCCCGAGAGGAAGGGCGCGGCCCACGACCGCATCCGCCCGGGCGAGCGACCCCCACCCTCGGTTCATCCGACTTCACCCTTTCCGCGCGTAGGCTGCCCGCGCTGACCATTCGTCACGAAAGGAGAAGATTGTGGCCTCTCGCCTCAACCCGTACATCACCTTTTCCGGGGAAGCCAAGCAAGCCCTGGAGTTCTACAAGGAGGTCCTGGGCGGCACCCTGAACGTCAACACCTACGGCGACTTCGGCAGCGAGGCGCCGCCCGGATTCGCCGACAAGGTCATGCACGGCCAGCTCGAATCCACGAGCGGCTTCACCCTGATGTGCGCCGACAACCCGCCCGGGTCCGAGCACGATCCCGGGAACAACTTCGCGGTGAGCCTGAGCGGCGACGACGCGGACGAGCTGCGCGGCTACTGGAGCAAGCTGTCCGACGCCGGCACCGTGTCCGTCCCCCTGGAACGGCAGATGTGGGGCGATGTGTTCGGCATGTGCACGGACAAGTTCGGCATCACGTGGATGGTCAACATCAGCGAGCAGCAGACCTGATCCGGACGCCGGTGACCGGCCCGGGGCCCGTCCCGCGATGAGCCGCCGGACGAGCCCCCGGGTGCGTATGGCGCCACGGCGAGATCCGCACGTACTGCGGGGTCCGCATGCACCAGGGGCCCGCATGCACCGAGGTCCACAGGCACCGAGGTCCACATGCGCGGAGGCCCGACCGCACCGCGGCCCGCACGGCGCCCGGCTGCCTGCCCGGCGTCAGCGCCGTGAGGGCACCAGCGCGGCGAGATCCACCGACTCGCCCAGCGCCTTCAGTCCCGCGTCGCCGGGGTGGAGGTGGTCGCCGCTGTCGTAGACCGGCAGCATCCGCTGGGGCCGTTGCGGATCGCGGAGTACGGCGTCGAAGTCCAGTACGGCGTCGAAGACCCCGTCGTGACCGCGCAGGAACGCGTTGACGGCCTGCCGCCGCTCGTCGACCGCAGGCAAGCAGTCGGCGTAGCCCTCACAGGGGGCGATGGTGGCCGCGACGACCCGCAGTCCGCGTTCGTGCGCCCGCCGGGCGATCGCCCGCAGTCCCGCGATCACCTCGTCCGCCGAGGTGCCCCAGCGCACATCGTTGATGCCTTCGAACACCACGACCGTCCGCGCCGACGGCTGCGCCAGCACATCGCGCTCCAGCCGGTGCTGGGCACTCACACCGCCGGTGTCCGTGCTGACCCCGTCGCCCTGATAGCGGTCGGTGACGATGCGGTTCGCGGAGATGCCGTGGTTGATCACGCCGTACCGGGGAAACCGGTCCTGCGCCTGGAAGCGCCGGGCGAGCACATCGGGCCACCGCCGGTTCGCGCCGCTCGTCGACTTGACCCCGTCGGTGATCGAGTCGCCCAGCGCCACGATCGATCCCGGCCCCGAGCCGACATCGACTCCGGACAGGAACGGCCAGATGGTCATGGTCCCCGGGAAGGCGCCGCCGTCCGTGTCCCCGGTCAGATTCCCGCTGCCCGGCGCGCTCAGATAGGACTGCTGGATGGCTTCCTGATGCACCGGAGCGGCCACCACGGTCCCCGGAAGATGGATGCTCACCAGCAGATTGGTGTCCGCCGGCACGGTGAAGTCCACCGGATCGCTGAAGGCCTCCGCCCCGGCCGGTATCCGCGTCCCGGTGTGCCCGCGGCGGAAGGTCAGCGGCACCGGCGCGGCATCCGCCGCGGCACCCGAGCCCTGCACCGCCACGCTCGCGGCGCCTATGTCCACCGGTGCCGCCGCGAAGGTGTTCGCCAGGCGTATTCGCGCCCTGGGCCCACCGGCGCCGGCGTGCACCACGAGCCGCAGCGTACGGTCCTGCCACGGTCCGACGGCCCGGTAGCCGGCGGCGCTCGCCGCCCAACTCCCGGTCCTGCCCTGCCCGGTGTCCCGCACCGACATCGCGAAGACATGGAGGGCGCCCGCCCCCTCGGTGCGCCGCGGCAGTACCACCGAGGCGACCTCCTGGCCGGCCCGCAGCGGCACGCTCACCGCGTACAGCCGCGCCGGCCCGCCCTGCTGCCCGTCCGTGCCGTTGATGTGCGGCAGTGCCACCGCCTTGGTGCTCAGCGGGCCCGACCGCCAGTCGGGCGCGGTGAGTTCGAAGCCGCTGCGCGAGCCGTCGCGGTAGCGCACGCTCCCGTTGCCGGTGACGCCGTCGCCGCTCCCGCCGGTGCCGGCGACCAGGAAGGTCAGCGCGTCACCCCGTCCGTGCAGGGCCACCGTCTGACCGTCCGCGATCACGTTGTCCGCGGCCCCGGACCTCCGGCGCGGCCACTCCAGCCGTGCGCTGTCGATCGTCAGTACGCTCCCTGGCGACCAGCCGGCCGCGGCCAGGTCCTGTGCGGACAGGGAGTGCCCCGCCCCGTCGAAGTCGGCCTCGCCGGGTCCGGAGTTGTCACTGATCGCCGTATTGTCGAAAAGCCTCGCCAGGGGCAGTGGAGCGGGCGGCCGTTGTGCCCGCCCCGCGGCGACAGCGGTACCGGCCGGCAGCGCGGCCGCGGTGAGCAGGAGTGTCAGGGCGGTGCCCCATAGTCGTACGCGCATCTCTGCGTTCCCTCCGGGTGGCGCCAACAGGCAGGTGCAGTAGTGCGATCCGGCCATTCCGCGAGGGGCAGGGGGACTCCTGCGGATCCAGCTGATCCGATACGAGTGCCATGAAAGTAGGGAGGCCGGGAGGGGGCGTCAAGATGACGGTCAGGTCACTGTCATGCCGCGCGCCTGTGGCCGGGGCCCCTGTGGCGGTGGGACCCTGCAGACCATGAACATGTCTTTCCTGGACAAGTGGCGCAAGCGCCTGCACGCGGAGCATCCGGTGCCCCTCGCGGACTCGGTGCGCGCCGACCCGGACAGCGTCGTCGAGCTGCTGTCCGAGTGCGAGCTGCTGCGTGCCCAGGCCGACGGCGCGGGGGTGGAACTGGACGACTCCGCGGGGTCGTTGGAAGCGCTGGACCAACTGCAGCCGGTCTGGCGGGACGACCCGGAAGTGGTGCCCTGGCTCGGCAACGACGCCGGCCTCTACCTCGGCACCGTTCTCGTGCGCACGGTGCACGGCGCGGTCTGGGAGGTGCGGCAGGACGGGCAGCCGGTGGTCCGGCTGGCGTCGGGGCGGGAGATCGATGTGGTGGCGGTGGGGCACGAGTGGGCCGATGTCGGGGCGCCCGAGCTGTCGCAGGTCTATGCCGAGGTCGCGGAGAGCTGAGCCGCGCCGGGGGCCGGCGGCGGTGCGGCGGGCGCGGTGCATGCGTCCCGGCGCCGGATCGGTCGTCCATCCGCCCCAACAGGTTCATTCGTCGCCCTGGTTTCTCCCCCTGTCTCCGCGCCTCCGTGCGTGTCAGTAGGAAAACGCCCCTTTCATCCCGGTAGGTTGCGGGCTCTCCGCTGTACGGATGAGAGTGGGCAGGTCTGCATATGGCCGGTGATGCGCTGATTGAGCTGCGCGGGGTCAACAAACACTTCGGGAAACTGCATGTCCTCCGGGACATCGACCTCACCGTCGGCCGCGGAGAGGTGGTGGTGGTCATCGGGCCCTCCGGGTCCGGGAAGTCCACCCTGTGCCGGGTCATCAACCGCCTTGAGCCGATCGAGTCCGGCAGTATCACGCTGGACGGCACGGAGCTGCCCGAGGAAGGCCGCGCGCTCGCCCAATTGCGCGCCGAAGTCGGCATGGTCTTCCAGTCCTTCAACCTCTTCGCGCACAAGACGGTGCTGGCCAATGTGATGCTGGCGCCGATCAAGGTCCGCAGGAAGAACAAGGACGAGGCCGCCGGACGGGCCCGCGAACTCCTCGACCGGGTCGGTCTCGCCTCCCAGGCGGACAAGTATCCGGCGCAGCTCTCCGGAGGCCAGCAGCAGCGCGTCGCCATCGCCCGCGCGCTCGCCATGGACCCGCAGGCACTGCTCTTCGACGAGCCGACCTCCGCGCTGGACCCGGAGATGATCAACGAGGTGCTGGAGGTCATGCGGCAGCTCGCCCGGGACGGCATGACGATGGTCGTCGTCACCCACGAGATGGGCTTCGCCCGCTCCGCGGCCAACCGCGTGGTGTTCATGGACGAAGGCCGCATCGTCGAGGACCGCACCCCCGAAGCGTTCTTCACGGCGCCCGAGAGCGACCGGGCGAAGGACTTCCTCTCCAAGATCCTCAAGCACTGAACGGGGGCGCTGCGATGCACATCCATTCCCTGCGCCCGCGCCTGCGCCGCGCCCTGGCCGCGGTGGCGCTCACCGCGCTCGCGCTGGCCACCGGCGGCTGCGGCAAGGAAGGCAGCCCGCCGGTCAAGGGCCCCGAGGGCAGCGAGCTGCCCCAGTACAAGGTGGCGAAGAACTTCCAGCTGCCCGATTCCCCGACCTGGGAGAAGGCCAAGCGCCGGGGCCACCTCGTCATCGGCGCCAAGGAGGACCAGCCGTACATGGGGGAGAAGGACCCTGCCTCCGGCCTCTACACCGGCTTCGACATCGAGATCGCCAAGATGATGTCCGCTGCCCTCGGCTTCCCCCCGAAGACGATCGAGTTCAAGACGATCGCCTCAGCCAACCGCGAAACGGCCCTGCAGAACGGTCAGATCGACTTCTACGTCGGCACGTACACCATCAACGACATGCGCAAGAAGCTGGTGGGCTTCGCCGGCCCTTACTACATGGCCGGCCAGTCGCTGCTGGTCCGTACGGACGAGAACGACATCAAGGGGCCGCGGGACCTGGCCGGCAAGCGGGTCTGCTCGGCGGCCGGCTCGACCCCGTACCAGCGCATCCAGTCCGACTACCCCCGGGCCGATCTGATCGCCTACGACACCTACTCGGTGTGTGTGGACAACCTGCTGACCTTCCAGGTCGACGCGGTCACCACCGACGACGCCATCCTGCTGGGCTACGCCGCCAAGGTGCCCGACGAGCTGAAGGTGGTCGGCAAGCCGTTCTCGGAGGAGCCCTACGGCATCGGGGTCCCGCGTGGCGACAACGCGCTGCGGTTCGCCCTTGACGACGCGATCGTCGCGTCCGAGAAGAACGGCGACTGGAGGAAGGCGTACGACGCGACTCTGGGTCTGTCGGGAGTTCCCGCACCGAAGCCGCCCCCGGTCGACCGCTATCCGGCGAGCTGAGGAGCAAGGACCTAAACCGATGAACGTTCTCTTCGACAATTGGTCCCTCTACGGGGAGGGCCTGCTGGGCACCGTCGAACTCACCGTCTTCGCCTCCCTGCTCGCGCTCGTCCTCGGCTTCCTCATGGCGGCCTTCCGTGTCGCGCCCGTCGGCTCTCTGCGGGTCTTCGGCACGGCGTGGGTGACGGTGCTGCGCAACACGCCGCTGACGCTGCTGTTCTTCGCGGTCGTGCTCGGTCTGCCGCGCTTCGGGCTGGTGCTGCCCTTCAAATTGTTCGCCATCCTCGCGCTGGGCTGCTACACCTCGGCCTTCATCTGCGAGGCGGTGCGCTCCGGCATCAACACCGTGCCGGTCGGGCAGGGCGAGGCGGCCCGCAGCCTGGGCATGACCTTTCCGCAGACCCTCGGGGACGTGGTGCTCCCGCAGGCGTTCCGGTCGGTCATCCCGCCCATCGGCTCCACCCTCATCGCGCTGGCGAAGAACTCGGCGATCGCCGGATCGTTCAGCGTCGTCGAGCTGCTCGGCGTCTACAAGCCGCTCAACGAGCTGGGTTACAGCATCGTCTGGACCTTCATCTGGATCGCCGTCGGCTATCTGATCGTGACCCTGACCATCAGCGCGCTGTTCAACGTGCTGGAGAAGCGCTTCGGAGTCGCCCGATGACCACAGCCCTCTACGACGTCCCGGGGCCGAGGACCAAGCGGCGGCATCTGTTCTACGGTCTCGCGTCGACCGTGGTGATCCTCGCCCTCATCGGCTGGATCATCTACCTGCTCTTCGACACCGGCCAGTTCGTCGCCGAGAAGTGGACTCCCTTCACCTACCAGGGGATTCAGGATCTGCTGCTCAAGGGCCTGGGCAATACGCTCAAGGCGTTCGGCCTCGCCGCGGTGCTGTCGCTGGCCCTCGGCGCGGTGCTCGCGGCCGGCCGGCTCTCCGAATACCGGGTCCTGCGCTGGGTGTGCACCCTGCTGGTGGAGTTCTTCCGCGCGATGCCGGTACTGGTCATGATCTTCTTCATCTATGTGGCGCTGAAGGTCGAGCCGCTGCCCGCCCTGGTCGCCGGGCTGACCCTCTACAACGGCTCGGTGCTCGCCGAGGTCTTCCGTACCGGCGTCAACTCAGTCGACCGTGGCCAGCGGGAGGCGTCCTACGCGCTGGGCATGCGCAAGACCCAGGTCATGACGCACGTCCTGGTGCCGCAGGCGGTGCGGGCGATGCTGCCGACGATCATCAGCCAGCTGGTGGTGGCCCTGAAGGACACCTCGCTCGGATTCCTGATCACCTACGAGGAGTTCCTGCACGCCGGCAAGCTCATCGCCTCCAATCTCGACTACGACCTGCCGTTCATCCCGGTCGTCATGGTCATCTCGCCGATCTACATCGGCATGTGCATGCTGCTCTCCTGGCTCGCCAACTGGGTCTCCAGGCGACAGAAGCGCAACCCGAAGGTGGAGGCCACGGACGTCGGCGCTCCGGAGCCGGGCTCGCTGCTGCCGGGCGGCCACAAGCGGCCCGCCGGCTGAGGCGTCGCACGTCACGGAACGCGCGAGTGCCGGCCCCGCCCGCAGAGGACGGGGCCGGCACTCGTCGGAGGGCAGGTGCGGCGCGCGTCAGTCGCGAACCGGCACCGTCACATACGACGGGTCGCCCGCCGGGGAGGAGAACGACAGCCGGGCGCCGCTCGGGTTGTGCTCGATGTAGAGCGGGTCGACGGTGTCCACGACGACCGCGAGGCGGTGTCCGGCCGGCACGTCGTACGCGGTGGAGAACAGCTCCAGGTCGACGCCGAAGGGCTGGTTCGGGGTCTTGCCGTGGAAGGTGAACGGCGCGTGCGTGACCAGCTTGCCGACGCCGAGCGGGCCGACGTCGTAGAGGTAGGCGATGCCGGTGCCGCTCTCCGCGGTGCTGGTCACGGTGGTGTGCAACCTCGTGGTCCCGCGCACCCGCTGCCCGCTCTCGTAGCGCTCGGACTGCCAGACCGCGGCAAGCGAGCGGGGCAGCAGCGGGATCGAGGCCATCGGCGGCAGCTTGAGGAACTGATCCAGCATGCTGGACAGGAAGATCAGCCCGCCGTTGGCACCGGAGTCGAGGTTGGCGCTGATCCGCTTGGTGTCGTTCAGCTCGATCCTCCGCTGCGCGGACGGCACCTCCTTCCAGCTCGGGTAGCCCTCGTACGCCCCGGTCGAGCGGGACTTGAGCAGCACCGGCGACTCCCGGTCGATGCCGTTGTCCGCGCCCTTGAGGTAGTGGTCGAACCAGCGCTTGGTGTTGGTCCAGGTGTCGTTGGGCAGCCCCAGCAGACCGAGTCCCTCCGCGGTGGCGTGGTCCCCCGGACGGAACTCCAGCCGCTTGGGACCCTTGAGCTTCTCGAAGAAGTCGGCGTACTGGTTGGGCGGGAAGAGCGAGTCGCCCCAGGCGTTGCCCAGCATGATGGCGGCGCCGTTGTCGTTGATGCGGTCGAGGTAGGTGGCGGGGGAGCGCTTCTTCCCCCACGCGATCATGTCCTCTTCCTTGTCGAGGTTGGAGGCCAGGAAGTCCTTGAGGACGGTCTGGAGTTCCTCGCTGGGGCGCCCGGTGAGCGCACCCGCCCCGCCGAGCATCGCGGTGGCCTGGAGGTGCTGGGTACGGCCGCTGTAGATGGAGCCGATCAGGTCGGCCCAGCCGCTGAGTGCCGCGACCACCTTGATGCGCTTGTCGAACGCGGCGGCCAGCAGGCTGATCCCGGCGCCGTAGGAGACCCCGCCCATGCCGACCTTCTGCGGGTCGGCCGGGGTGTTGGCCAGCGCCCAGTCGATGACCTTCGAGGCATCGGCGATGTCCTGCGGCCCGGCCGTCTCGATCTTTCCACCGGACTGCCAGAACCCGCGTGAGTTGTATCCGACGACCACATAGCCGGCGTCCGCCAGCTTCTTGGCCTGCGCCATGTATTCCACCTGCGGCATCGCCCAGCTGGTGGGCAGCACGATGACCGGGTAGCGCCGGGTGCCGTCCGCACCGGCCGGCGTGAAGACATTGGCCTTGAGGGCGGTGCCGCCGTCACCCGTGATGTCGACGAACTTCACGGACGAGGTGGCGGCCGCCGCGGCGGAGGCGGGTGCCGACGTCACCGCCGCCGCGTCGGCGGTCGCGGGTGCCGTGGTGAGCACCGTGGTGGCGAGCACTGCCGCGGAGACGGTGCCGACGGCGGCGCGCAGAGTCGTGCGGGAGGGCGTCATCTTCTGCTCCAGATCTCGATGCGAATCGCCGGACGCTGTCCGGAGACAGGAGGGGCATCCGTCAACTCGATGTGAATGGAGAGTAAAGTCCGCCTCTTACCCGAGGTAACCCGTCGGTAGGTTACGGGTGGGTAACGTCGTTGCGGTGAGGGGGAGTCGGCGCGGTCGGCTCGCGAGTGAGGTCATGACGCGCCGAGTTGACGTCACGCTCCGTGGGGGGCTCCGACGGAACCGGGCCGCCTGCCCGCTCATCCTTCCCGGTGCAAGGGACCGGAAGAGGCCGGAAGGGGGAGCGGTGCCGCAGACGCCGTTCGACGAGAGTGAGCGCCGCATCTGGGCGGGCACCGCCGAGGCGTACGCGGCCGGGTTCGGCGGGCTCTGCGCCCACCCGGTGCCGCGGCTGCTGGATGCCGCAAAGGTCGGCGCCGGGATCCGCCTGCTGGACGTCGGGACGGGCACCGGGGCCGCCGCGAAGGCGGCCGGTGCCCGCGGTGCGCGGGTGACCGCGGTGGACGCAGAGCCCGGTATGGCGGCCGGCGTCGCGCGTACCCTCCCGGATGCGGCGGCCCTGATCGCCGCCCTGCCCCAGCTGCCTTTCCGCGACGGCGCGTTCGGGGCCTCGGTGGGCAACTTCGTCCTCAACCACGTCGGGCGCCCCCTGGCGGCCCTCGGCGAACTGCGGCGGGTGACGCGGCCGGGCGGCCGTATCGCGCTGACCATCTGGGCGGCCCCCGGCGCACCGGGGCAGGCGCTGCTCGGCCGCGCCCTGCAAGCGGCCGGCGTGACCCGCCCGCCGCACCTGCCGGCCCTGGCCGCCGAGGACGACTTCCCGCGCACCGCCGACGGCTTCGCCGGACTGCTGCGCGCCGCCGGCCTCACGGACGTGCGCTGCCTTCCGCTGCGCTGGGACCACCACGCCACGGCGGAGGAGTGGTGGCGCGGGCCGGCCGCTGGTGTGGCGACGATCGGCCGGATCGTGACCGCTCAGCGCCCTGAGGTGATCGAGCGGATCAGAGGCCACTTCGTCGAGCTGAGTCGTGAGTTCACCGGGACCGACGGCCGTCTGGTGCTGCCGCACGCGGCGCTGCTGGCCTCCGGGCGGGTCCGCTGACGCACACCCGGAGGCCCTGCGCGGGCCGCCGTCGTCACGCGGCGGCGGGCGCGGATGCGGTCAGGCCGGTTCCGGCCTGCCGAAGAGCAGGTCGTAGCCCGGTGGGAGCTGGAGCAGAATGCGGCCCATCAGCTCCTCGTCCGCCGCGTCGGCCACGACGCTCAGCACCGCGCCGACATCCCACTTCGCCGTCTCCTCGGTGGCTCCGTCGACCCATGCCGCCGTCGCCCGCACGAACCGCTGTGCGTCGAGCGGCTCGGCCGCCGGCAGCGGGTCGAGCAGTATCAGGGTGCAGGTCTCCGGAAGCCGGGCGGCCAGCTCGGACCTCTCGGAACCCACCACATGCGCTCCCAGGAGCGCGAGTACCACGCGGGTGACCCGCTCCGCCTCCTGCTGTGAGGGGTATTCGCCGCGTTCCTGGACGGCCGACAGGAACGCTTCCCACTTCATCACCATCTCGGGGCTCCCCTTGGTCTTGCGGACACTGCACGGTGCGAGGGGGCGTGACGGCCTGTGGCAGGCGGCGGGCGCCGTGGCCGGGCCGGCCGATCGGGGGCGGTTGCGCTCGGATCCAGGACCTCGCCGAGGAAGAGCCGGCGGTCGAGGCCCCCGGTCGGCCGCTGGGTGATCAGCTTCCGGCCGGCTGCTCCGTGGCGGGCACCTGCGGCGTCAGCCGGTCGAGTTCGCGGAAGGGCTCGGCTCGCGTGAGCACCATCGGTCACTCCCTCGCGGATGCACGATGCACATGGCGACACCACGTATATAACTCTCCCCGGCAGAGTTGACAAGTGTCGACCCGGAGTGGCCGTGGCGTGCGCTTCCACCCGTTCGGCCGTAGCCACCCGGACGGTCGCAGGGCCGTCGGGACCGGTGGGAACGCCGCCCCGGGCACCCCGCAACGGCCGGGTGCGCTGGCCGGTGCGGACACGGCGGGAGACCCTCGTGCCGAGGGCCTGCGGCGGGCATCGGGCGGGCGACGATCCCTGTCGGGCGCGCGGGGTTACCGGCCCGATAACGGGTACTCGGGTGTTTCCCAGGAACGGTAGAGAGGTGAGAACAGTGAGCCACTCCACTCACCACCACCCGAACGGCACAGGTGCGCACTCAGTGGGTGAGTTGGTCCAACAAGCCTCCGAGCAGCTCTCCACCCTCGTCCGCCAGGAAATGCGGCTGGCGCAGGCGGAACTGACGCAGAAAGGCAAGCGCGCCGGGATCGGCGGCGGCATGCTCGGCGGCGCGGGGGTGGTCGGCTTCGTGGCGCTCCAGGCGCTGGCAGCTGCCGCCATCGCCGGGCTCGCGCTGGTGGTGCCGGTCTGGGGTGCCGCTCTGATCGTTGCCGGGGCTCTGCTCGTCGTGGCGGGCGTACTCGCGCTGGCAGGCAAGAAGGAGGTCGGCCGAGCGGTTCCGCCGACCCCGAAGCAGGCGATGAGCAGTGTGAAAGCCGATGTCGAGGAGATCAAGGGAAGGGCACGACGATGACGAGCACTCCTGACTCGGGCGGTCCCGACGCGCAGAGCCCGGAGGAGCTGCGCGAGCAGGTGCAACGCACCCGGGAGCACCTCGGCGACACCGTCGAGGAGCTGGCCGCCAAGGCGGATGTGGCGGGCCATGCCAAGCACAAGGCGGCCGAGGTACGGGACCGGGTCCAGCAGAAGGCGTCCCAGGCCGCGCATGTGGTCCAGGAGAAGACCGCGCACGTCTCCCACACCGTCCAGGAGAAGACTCCGGAGCAGGTGCGGGTCGCCGCCGAGCGAACGGGGCCCCGCAGGTCCGGGGCGGTCCTCGCGGCAGGTGCGGCGGTGCTTGTGGCGTTCCTGTGGCTGCGGGGGCACCGCGGCGGGAAGAGGTGCTGACCCATGGTGAAGCTGCTGTACAAGCCGCTCTCCTTGCTGTTCGGGGTGCTCGGCGGTGTGGTGGCGGGCGCCATCTTCAAGCAGCTGTGGAAGCTCGTGGCCGGTGAGGACGACGCTCCGGACGCCACCGACGAGGACCGCCGCTGGCGCGAGGTGCTGGCGGCGGCCGCGCTGCAGGGCGCGATCTTCGCCGCGGTGAAGGCCGCCGTGGGCCGCGGGGGCGCCGTGGGCGTGCGCCGGGTGACGGGCACCTGGCCGAGCTGACGCGTCGAACGCGGGAGATCAAGCAGGCGAAAGCTGCCGGTGCCCCGGCGACAGAACTCTGCCGCCGGGGCACCGACTTTCGTACGGGGCCGGGCGCGGGCCTGCCGAGGCGCCGTGCCGACGCTCGAAGTGGTCAGCGGGAAAGGGCTGTCGATGTCCGGCGGCGGTGAGTGGCGTGTGCTGCGGCGGGGTGGAGCAGGGGCGGGTCAGCTGCCGCTCATCAGGTCCCGGAGACCCGAGCGCAGGTCCTCGACGTTCATCACCGGCTGGAGGGAGATCTTCGCGTTCAGCTCCATGAAGAACGATTCGAGCAGGACCGGCATCTGCCACGCCTCCTGCATGTCGAAGTAGAAGAACGCGGCGCGGTCACCGTCGTCGAGGGTGAAGTAGGCCGCCTCGGGCTTGAGTTCGGCCAAGGCCGACTCCAAGACCTTCTGGAGCTTGCCGCCCTTGATCGCTTCATTGCCCGCGTCGGTCGGTATCCGCGCTTTGAGAACCATCCTCATCGAGCTCACTCCTCGCGCAGTCGCGGTCGACCGGAGCTCGGGGCGCTCGGCGCGCTCGCGGGAAGGACCGGCCGCACCGTTCTCAGGATCTCACGGCCCGGACGTGCCGGATAATCCTCCGCGCGCCGGGCCGCTCCTCCCGCGGCGTTCCGCGCGCGGACGCGGGGCCGTGAACCAGGTCAGGGGCGTCCGGACGGCGGGACCTCCTCGCCCGCCGGCACCGGCCCCGGGGGAGTGCCGTCACCGAAGGGCCTGCCGCCCAACTCCTCGCGGTAGTGCGGGGTCAGCCAGCCGTACATGTCCGGCCCGAGCGGGACGATGCCGTTCGGATTGATGCCGGTGTGCACCCGGTAGTAGTGCTGCTTGATGTGGTGGAAGTCGACGGTGTCGCCGAAACCCGGCGTCTGGTAGAGATCCTTGGCGTACGCCCACAGCACCGGGTCCTCGGCCAGCTTGAAGCGGTTGCACTTGAAGTGGCCGTGGTAGACCGCGTCGAAGCGGACCAGCGTGGTGAACAGCCGGATATCGGCCTCGGTGATGGTGTCGCCCACCAGGTACCGGCGCTGAGCCAGCCGGTCGGACAGCAGCTCAAGCCGCGTGAACACCTCCCGGCAGGCTTCCTCGTACTCGCTCTGCCCGGTGGCGAACCCGGCGCGGTACACCCCGTTGTTGAGGTCCCGGTAGACCGCGGCCATGACCTCGTCGATCTCCGCGCGCAGCGGCTCCGGATACAGGTCGGGCGCCCCCGGCCGGTGCAGGGCCGTCCACTCGGTCGCGAAGTCCAGGGTCATCCGGTGGTAGTCGTTGGTGACGAGTTGCCCGCTGGGGACGTCCACGAGGGCCGGCACGCTGACCCCGTTCGGATAGTCCTTCTCGCGCGCGTCGTACGCCTCGCTCAGGAAGCGGATGCCCAGGACCGGGTCCCGGCCGTCCGGGTCCAGGGTGAAGCGCCAGCTGCGGTCGTCCTGGACCGGATCGGCGATGGCGAGGGTGAGCGCGTCCTCCAGGCCGAGCAGCCGCCGGGAGATGACCGCGCGGCTCGCCCAGGGGCAGGCGCGGCTGACCGCCAGTCGGTAGCGCCCCGCCTCGACCGGCCAGCCGTCGCGGCCGTCAGCGGTGACGCGGTCCGCGAAGTGGCTCTTGGACCGCTTGAACGGTTTGCGGCCGTACTCCGTGTTGCCGTCCGTCCTGGTGTCGCTGTCGGTGGGCCGGCCCATCGCCCGCTCCTTTCCCGTGCGCGGATGCTCGACGCGTGCTGCTGGACGTGTCCTTCTGAGCTGTTCCCTGTCTGTGAGCCTTCCTGGACACGCGGGGGTATGCCACCGGGCCGACGGCGGGGTACGGCTCGGCGGGGGCGGGGATTTGTCCGGAGCGCGGGATATCGTCGCGGCATTTCCGGGGCTCGTGGACGCAGGACGCGATTCTTTACGAAGGCAATAATCGTCACCGGCCGGTAACCTCGCGGGCGGCCCTACAATCGACCGATGATCAAGAAAGTATTCGGTGCGGCCCTCGCCGGCGCCGCGCTCCTCATACCGGCCGTGAGCGTTACGGCAACCGCCAACCCCGGGCCCTCCGGAATTCCGGCATCCGGAATTCCGTCAGCCGAAAGTCCGGACAGGTCGAAGACTGTCCCGCAGGACGCGAAATGGCAGCGCGTGGGTGACGGCATCACCGCGGGAATCAGTGGCCTGGCGGCAGCCGGGCGGCACGGCGCCGCCGTCGACACGCTCGCCGTGCGCGACAACAAGAAGCCCGGCGAGAACCGCCTGGTGGCCGTGCGGTACAGCCCCGACGCGAAGCCGCGGGTGCGCGAGGTGACCTGGCGCGGCGAGCAGCCGGTGGACCTGGAGGCGATCGACGCCGTGCCGGGCCGCGACGGTTCCTATGTCGCCGTTTCCAGCAGCGGTACGGCATATCACATCCAACGGGAAATCCAAGGGGACGGCAGGGAAGGGGACACGGTGCGCGTGGTGCGCGCCACCCGACTGCCCGGCGTCGCCGCCGACGACAATTACGAGGGATTCGCCCTGATCGCCGCACAGGGCACCATTGCCGCGGTCTGGGCGGATCGCGGCCAGGATGACCGCCCCGGCAAACTCACGGCGGCCGAATGGAATCCGCGTACCCACACATTCGGGAAGCGGGATTCCAAGGAATTCCGGGTGCCCTACCCCACCAAGGACGTGCGGCATATTTCCGATGTGAAGATCTCCGGCTCCGGCGCGCTGACCGTCTCCTCGGCCTCCGACCCGGGCGACGACGGACCGTACGACTCCGCGCTCTACGACGCCGGCCGGGTCCTGATCGGCCGTGACGGGGACGTCCGCCTGTCACTGTCCGCCGCGCCGCACCGGCTCGCCACCTTCCCCGGGCACAAGATCGAGGCGTTGCTCTGCCTGCCCCGCTCCCGCGAGGGGATTCTCGGCACCGACGACGAGAACGACGGCGGGTCGCTCACCTCTGCGGCGTTCTGCCGCCCGTGAGCCCAGGCAGCCGAGGGGCAGCCGTCCCTGCCTCGCGGCTGCGCGTGCGCGCCGGCACCTACGCGCACGGCTCGGCCCGTGCCTTCGCCCGCCTCAGCCGAGACGGGTCAGATCGGGGCGCAGCCGGTGCCAGACCGGGTGCCGCAGCCGGCCGGCCGATGTCCAGCCCGACAGGGTGATCTCGGCGACCAGCCGGGGCTCGACCCAGTGCGCGTCGGGCAGGTCCACGGGGTCGGCGAAGGGGGAGCGGGGGCGCGCGAGGACACCCAGATAGTCCGCGAGGTCCCGGCGTTCCCGGTCGGACATCCCCGATCCGACGGACCCCACGTAGCGCAGCCCGGTCGGCTCCTCGACGCCGGCCAGCACCGCGCCCGGCAGCCCGCCGAGGGCGCCGTGGCCGGCCACCCAGCCGCCGATGACCACATCGAGCGTCATCACATGCTTGGTCTTGCGCCACTCGGGTGAGCGGACCCCCGGCGTGTAGAGGGACGTCAGCCGCTTCGCCACCACGCCCTCGATGCCGCCCCGCAGCGACGCCTCCCATGCCTCCTGCCCGTGTCCCACGACGTGGGCGGGCACCGACCAGTTCTTGCCGCGAAGGCCCAGCCCGGAGAGCAGAGCGCGGCGCTCGTGGTACGGCGTGCCGAGCAGCGACCCGCCCAGGTACATGATGTCGAACAGCACCAGATGCACGGGGTGCTCCATCGCCAGCCGGGCCGTGCGGCGCGGGTTCACCACGCCCATCCGGCGCTGCAGCAGCCCGAAGTCGGGGCGTCCCCGGGCGTCCAGCACCACCACCTCGCCGTCGAGTACCGCGGGGCGCCCGCGCAATTGTGCGCCGAGGGGCCCCAGCTCGGGATAGGTCGAGGTCGCGTCGTTGCCGGCCCGGGTGACCAGCCGCACCGTGCCGTCACCGGAGGTGTTGACGACGCAGCGGGCGCCGTCCCATTTGGCCTCGAACGCCCAGGCCGCCTCCTCGCTCCCGGCCGGCAGCGGCGCGACGGTGGCCAGCATCGGCCGGATCACGGGGTAGGGGACAGAACCACCCTCGGCGGTCGGAGCCATATGTCGATGATCGGGCGCGGCACGGGCAGGCGCAGTTCGGCGGAAGCCGGGCGGGCCCCTTGGTCGGGACGCCCCGCCCGGGGGGCTCTCGGAGTTCTTCTGCGGGCTGCACAGAGGGCGTTCGGACCGCACCGTGCGATCGGGTGGACCGTGTGGGCGGCCCCCCCGGCTCATCCCTCGCCGGTGCGCTTCCCGGCCTTCGGTGCCTGGGTCTCCTCGCCCTCGGTGTCGATGTGCGGCAGGATCCGGTCCAACAGGCGGGGGGTCCACCACGCCGCCCGGCCGAGCAGCGTCATCACCGCGGGGACCATCAGCAGCCGGACCACGGTGGCGTCGATCAGCACACTCACGGCCAGGCCCAGGCCCAGCATCTTCACCACGATGTTCTCGCTGATGATGAAGGCAGCGAAGACGCTCACCATGATCAGCGCGGCGCAGGTGATGACCCGCGCGGTGATCTCCAGGGCATGGGCCACGCTCGCCTTCGCGTCGGCGGTACGCAACCACGCCTCGTGCACCCGCGACAGCAGGAAGATCTCGTAGTCCATGCTCAGCCCGAAGACGATCGCGAACATCATCATCGGCACGTAGCTCTCGATCGGCACGGTTCCGGAGACCCCGAGCTCGGGTCCGCCCCAGCCCCACTGGAAGACGGCCACGACCACCCCGTAGGAGGCGGCGATCGACAGGACGTTGAGCACCGCCGCCTTCAAGGCGACCAGCAGACCGCGGAAGACGATCAGGATGATGAGGAAGGCGAGGGCGACGACCACGGCGATGATCAGCGGGAGCCTGCTGGAGACGATGTCCAGGAAGTCCACCTGGGCCGCGGTCGTGCCGGTCACATAGCCGTGCGCGGCGGTGCCCCGCACCGCCTGCGGAAGTACGTCGTCGACCAGGTGGTTGGTCAGGTGCGTGGTCGTCTCGTCCTGCGGTGCCTGCGTGGAGTACGCGGTCCCGACGAGCGCGTCGCCGTCCGGGGTGGCCTTGAGCGGGGTGATGGTGGCGGCCCCCGGCACATTCGTGAGCGCCTTCCCGGCCTGCGTCGCCAGCGCCGCGCGGTTCGCCTGCGGCACCCCTGACTGGTCGATGACCAGTGTCAGCGGCCCGTTGGAGCCGGGGCCGAACGCGGACGACATCAGGTCGAAGGCGCGGCGGTCGGTGAACGACTTCGGATCGGCGCCGTCGCCGATGTGGCCCAGCTGGATGGAGAAGACCGGAATGGCCAGGACGGCCACGACGGCCACCCCGCCCGCCAGGAACCACCACGGGCGGCGCTCCACCCGCTGCGCGTACCGGTGCCAGGTGCCGCTCTCGGGGGCGCCCGGCGCGGCCCCCGTCTCCGCGACGGGCTTGCGGACCCGGAGGCGGTCGATGTGCCTGCCGATCAGTCCGAGCAGCGCGGGCACCAGGGTGAGTGCGCCGAGCACCGCGGAGACCACGGTGACGGCCGCCGCCACACCCAGCTTGGAGATGAAGCTGACACCGGAGACGGAAAGCCCGGCGAGCGCGACGATGACCGTGCAGCCGGAGACGAGGACGGCCCGGCCGCTGGTGGAGACGGCACGTCCGGCGGCGCCGACCGGATCGGCGCCGTCGATGAGGTGCTGCCGGTGCCGGGTGATCAGGAACAGCGCGTAGTCGATGCCCACGCCGAGGCCGATCATCGTGGCCAGGGTCGGCGAGACGGTGGCGAAGGTGAACGCGGCGGCCACCAGTCCCAGCGCCCCCAGCCCGCAGACGACGCTGAGCAGCGCGGTCACCAGGGGCACCGCGGCGGCGAGGACGCTGCCGAAGCCGATCAGCAGGACCAGGATCGCCACCGCGAAACCGATCAGCTCGCTGATCCGGTCGTTGGCCTTCGGACGGGCCAGTTCGCCCAGCGTTCCGCCGTACTCCACGTCGACACCGGCGGAGCGCAGTGGCTGCACGGCCTTGTCGACGCCGTCGAGATAGCCGGAGCCCAGGGTGGAGGGCTGTTTGTCGAAGCGGATCGTGATGTAGCCGGTTTTGCCGTCCGCGGAGAGCGGGCCGACGTTCGGCGTGCCGGGCGGCAGTGCCGGAGGCTTGGAGCCGGGCGGGGGCAGCGGGCTCTGCGCCGACAGGACGTCCGGCAACGTGCCCAAGGAGGTGACGGCGCCCGAGATCTGGCTGCTGAAGGCGGTGAGCGGCTGCGCGCTGTCGTGCAGCACGACCTGGCTGTTGTAGCCGCCGGCCTTGGGGTCGTGCGCCCGGAGTACGTCCAGGCCCTTTTCCGACTGGGTGCCGGGGAGCGTGAAGTTGTCGGAGTAGCCGCCACCGTAGGCGTGCTGGAGAACCTGGAGCCCGACCAGGGCGGCCAGCCACAGTGCGATGACGACCACGCAGTGCCGCGCACACCACTCACCGAGGCGTCCCAGCCGGCCAGGGGAGCGCGCGCCGCCGGGCGGTGTGGGGCTGCTCGGAGTGTGCGGCAACGGCATGGGCGCTCCCGACGAGGACCGGCGCTCGACGGGCCGCCGCGGTCTGGTGGTGCTCGTGCGGGCGCCTCCCGTGGGAGCGTCCGGCATGAGCGCATCGGACACTCTGCATTCAAAGCCCGTTCGGCGACCGTGGCACGCCCACGCGGTGAGACGGGTGGTGGTGCACCCGCCGGAACGCGGTCCGGCCCCGACCTCCCGCAGCTCCGTTTCCTGACGCCGGACCTCGGTCGCCCCCGCCTTCCCACGGTTCCTTACGATCATGGGGATCGCCTCCGGGCGGAACCGCGCAGCGCGTGCGCCCGTCGCATGAGGCGGCACCGGACGATCCGACGCGACGTGAGGCAGGCATATCCGTGAGCAATCGACACGCTTCGTACGCTGGGCCGGAGGCCGGCCTGTGAGCCGGGCGGTGCTGGTGACCGGCGCCTCGCGCGGCATCGGACGGGCCGTCGCCGAGAGGTTCGCCGCACACGGCGACCGGGTCGCGCTGCACTACGGCTCCCGCCGCGAGGCGGCGGAGGAGGCCATCGCCGCCCTGGAGGGGAGCGGACACGTCCTCGTCCAGGGCGATGTGGGCACTCCGGAGGGTGCGGCGGCCGTCGTCGAGGCGGCTGTGACGCGTCTGGGCGGGATCGACGTGCTGGTCAACAATGCCGCCACGAATGTGGCCCACCCCTTGGACCGGACGTCCTTCGAGGACTGGCACCTCGCCTGGCGGCAGATCGTGGACGTCAACCTGCTGGGCGCGGCCCATGTGAGCTACGGGGCTGCCCGGAACATGATCGAGCGCGCGGTCGAGGGCCGGATCATCCACATCGGGTCGCGCGGTGCGTATCGCGGCGAGCCGGATCATCCGGCCTACGGTGCGACCAAGGCGGCCCTGCACGCCATGGGCCAGTCGCTGGCGGTCCATCTCGCGCCGCACGGCATCGCGGTCGCGTCGGTCGCCCCCGGGTTCGTCGCGACGGAGCGGGTGGCGGACCGCATCACGGACGGGGTCCGGCAGCAGAGTCCGTTCGGACGGGTCGCCTCCCCCGAGGACGTGGCGGCCGCCGTGCACTATCTCGCCTCGCCCGAAGCGGTCTGGTCCTCCGGCACGGTCCTGGACGTCAACGGGGCGTCCCACCTGAGGTGACGGTGGCGGGAAGACCGCAGACCGGCGGACCGGAAGCCGGGAGTCAGGAAAAGGGAAAGCCCCGGCCGAACGGGGGAATTCGGCCGGGGCGTCCAGGGCGCGGGTGCTGTCGCGGTGGCCTCGCGGGGAGGCCCGACGGGCAGGCAAACCGCGGGGGAACGGTTGCGGCCCGTGGGTACCGGCGTGACGGCACCCGCTTCCAATTGAACGATAAACCATCGAGTGGCGTTCCGGCGAAGGGGGTGGCCCCCCTCACGCGGGGGCGGGGGAGCGGCTCCCCGGCCGGGCCGCGGCGCCGCTCGCCGGGCGCCGTCCGTGCCGCCGTCAGGCCTGGGCCGGTGAGCTCACCTGGCGGAAGAGGTTCTCGACGCGGGTCTGGGCGAGAAGCCTGCGCAGCCGGTGGTCGGTGATCACGAGGGTGACGCTGCCGCCGGTCGCCAGCAGCCTGCGGGCGGTGGTGACCAGCGGGTCGAGGCCGGTGGTGTCCATGAAGGTCACGTTGCGCAGGTCGACCAGGATGCGGTCCCGGGTGGCGGCCGCCGCGGTGAGAGCCGCGGAGACGCGCGGTGCGGTGAGGACGTCCTGCTCCCCCTCCAGCGTGACGATGGCCGGGCCGTCGTGGTTCACGGGGGTGGCGGTCAAGGGGTGTCCTTCCGTGCCGATCCGGGCTCCGTGGGTGGTGGTGCCGCTGGATCACCAGCCTAGAGCTGCCGAACGGACAGACGGAAGTAAATCAGGCCAAAAGAGACATAGGTGACATTCCTGCTGGCGCGGGTGCGGCGAGGGGTGCGTCCGGCCGACGCGTCAGCGGTGCCCGGTGCCGCTGCCCACGCGCCTCAGGCCCCCGCCCGGTGACCCTTCGATTCGACCGGCGTGATCGCGGCCTTGGTGACGTCCGCGACGAGCTCGACGACATCGGGCCCGTACGCCTGGGAGTTGACCACCTTCAGCAGCAGGCAGAACTGGCCGTCGGCGCCGTGCTTGCGGGCCAGCCGGGCCCGGTTGCGCACCAGGTGGCGGACCGCGGCCCGATGGGTGACCGGGCGCTGGCCGGCCGCAAGGAACACCGGCCGGTCGCCCTCGCCCGCCCGCAGCCGCGCCAGCAGGACGTAGCGGCGTGACCCCCGCGGGCGCCCGGTGCCCGCCCGCCGGTGGGGCCGCATAGGCTGGTGCGATGCAGGAGCAGTACCGGACTCTCGCGCGCGAG
>NZ_JBICZL010000027.1:0-69328 GCF_043201875.1 Streptomyces sp. NPDC048248 | reverse complement strand
GGAACCTGCTCCAGTGCCGGGGCCCATGCGTTCATGAATGCTCTTTCCTGGTGGGGAAACTGGGTTTCCGGGAAGGGGTTCAGATCGCTCGACAGAGGGCGGGCCGATATCAGCGATCAAGGCGTCTGGCCGCGGCCCCGAATCTTCTGGGGTGTCACCAACCACTGCACTGATGCCTATGGAGGTGGCCCGGCCGGACGCGTTTCGGCGTTGAGGTAGCCCGCGCCTGCCGACCGTAGGCCCCAACTTCCCCATCATCCTGCGCATCTCGCAGAGGAAGGTCGCCCACTACAAGGCGCGGATCGCGGACAGCCCCCAGGAACTGGAGACTTTCCTGGCCCCGCTCGTTGACGCGGGCGTCGATGTCTTCACTGCTCGACGCGGCGCTTCTGGCAGCCCGAATTCGACAAGTCTCCGCTCAACCTGGCGGGTTGGGTGAAGAAGGTCACCGGTCAGCCGACCATCACCGTCGGCTCCGTCGGCCTGAGCCGCCGGCGACCCTCACGTTCTGGGAGCCCCTCCGGCAGCCCTAGCGGATTCGCCAAGCCGCCTGCACAGCGCCTCAGTCTTCGCCGGTGGCGACGACGACTACGGCGTGGCCATTGCCTTTGCCGACCACGGCCGCGTCGAAAGTGGCTTCGGTGACCGGCCCCCACCCCGCGCTGGTGCCGCTGGCGCCCTCCCTGTAGGCGGCGTAGCCGTTGGCGCGCCAGTCCGCCTCGGGGCCGAGCAAGGCGATCAGTCCATTGGCGATGGCGTCGGCCACCAGGCGCATCGGGCCGTCAGGGCTCGGGTGGACGAGCTCGCGGGTGAGGGTGGCAGCTATCCAGGGCGTCAGCTCGTTTGGGGGGATACGCAAGCGCAGGGCGGTCTCCATCTCTTGAGGGTTTCGTGGGCCGCCATGTCCGTGCTTGCAGTGCCCGCAGTGCGGTGCGAGCAATCCGGTGGGCGCCAAGACGTCCCAGCACAGCTGCCCGTGGTTGCGTCCGTCGTCCGGCCCGAGGTGGACGATCCGGTCCGCGTACTCGGCCAACTCCGTCAGCCACATGCCGAGGTCCGGATCCGGCCCAGGTCGTACGGCGCTTCGAATGACGGCTTCATGGATTCCCCCTTGTTCCGACCTTATTCGAATTGTGGCAAGCGTTGCCCGACCGCATACCTGGGCTGTGGCCGCCGTCGATCACGCCCCTGTCGCGAGGCGTACGCCAGCGATCTCGGCCAGCTTCGCCCGCCCGCGCGACCGCCGCAATGGAACCACTTGCGCGATTGGAGAGCGATTGACGTGCGAATGATAGCGCGATTTGGGTAGGGTGGCCGTTGGAGGTGGCCGCTGTGTCCACGGAGAACGAGCTGTTCAGCGCAGTCGATGCACTGCTGGAGCAGGTCGCGCAGGATGACCTGCCCACGCCTGTCGAGCGGAAGCGACTGCGTGAGGCGGCGGGCCTGAGCCAGGCCCAAATCGCCACGGCCCTCGGTGCGCGCCGTGAGGCGGTGGGGAACTGGGAGGCCGGCCGCACGGAGCCGCGGCCCCCGAAGCGCGCTGCCTACGCCCGACTCCTGGAAGGCCTCGCCGCCCGCTTCCCAGCCCCCGACGCGACCACCTCCCCTCCGGCGGCGCCCGCCGCGTTCACTGACGCGTCCTCGCAGGCGCAGGCCGCATCACCCGCTCAGCGCGCTGAGCGGGAGAACGAGACCACCACTTCCGCCGAACACCCGACGCGTTCCGCCCCGGATCCAGTCAAGGATCGGATCACTCGTTCGGCACAAGCCGCCAGACCAAAGACGTCACGCCGACCGGCTGCGAAGAAGGCCACCCGGAAGCCCGCAGCGGCGCCAGCGGCCGTGGACGAGCGGTTCGTGAACGGGCCGCTGGGTGTACTGGACGGCGACGGCTCGCTGTACTGCGTTGGCGGCCTGGTCCTGGACTGCCCCGCGAAGACGGTGCCCACCCTGGTCGACTGGACCCTGGCCGAAGCGCAGTTGGGGTCCCCGCGGCTGCATCCGTCGGGCAAGGACGCCGACCCCCTGATCGTGCTCACCGCCGCTGCCGCCCAGCAGCTCGGCCTGCCGGAGGTGCTGGAGGACCGGCGCGGATTGCGGTTGCCGGAGGACCACAAGGTCGTCAAGCAACTGACACGTGCGAAGTGGCAGCTGACCCGGCGCGGATTCGGACCGTGGGCCCGCGTCTACCGGCCGGCCCAGGGCGGCCAACGCCAGTGCGTGCAGCTGGCCGTCCTGCCCTGGGGCGCACTCGACACCCGCTCGTGGGGGAGTACCGACCAGTTGGAGCCGGCCGACATCGCCCGCGTGCTGGGCACCTACGCCTCCCGAGTCATCACCCCGCGCGGTTCGAGCGCCGTCTCCGGCCTGGAGGCGATGACCGCCCTGCGCCCGCCGACCCGCGCAGTAAAGGACGAGTCCACCAGCTCTTGGGTGTCAGGCCCGATGCCCGGTTCGCTGACCGAGGCGGTCGACCCGGCGCCGGTCGAGGCCCCGGACGAGCACCCCGTCGTCGCCGCCCTCCACCCCCGCAGCCACCAGCGGACCCCGGCCGACGTTCTGGACGAGGAGGCGTATGAGTGGATCCGTGACCCGCAGCTACTCACCGACGCCGAATGCGAGCGCGCCTTCGCGGTCGGCATCGACGTGAACACCGCGTTCCTCGCCGCTGCCAACCGCCTGGTCGTCGGGCTCGGTGCGCCGGTCCACGTCAAGGCGCCGGCCTTCGACAAGAAGACACCGGGCTCGTGGCTGGTGGACCTCTCTGGCATCGAGCTCGACCCCCGCCTGCCCAACCCTTTCACTCCCCACGGCATTCGGCCCGAGGGCCCGGCCTGGTATGCGACGCCGACCGTCGCCTACGCTCAGGAGCTCATCGACAGCTACCGCCTCCCGGTGCAGATCCGGCCGCTGGAGGCGTGGCTGCGCACCGAGTCCGGCCCGTACCTCGACCCTTGGTACAAACGTCTCTCCGAGGCGTACAAGGCGACGATGGCCGACCTCGGCGTCACCTCCGACATGCCGGAGGCGGACTTCCTGGCGGCGATGGAGCAGCACAAGGCCACCGACCCGGCCCTGGCCGCGGTGCTGTCGGCAATCAAGTCGACGGTCAAGGGCGGCATCGGCAAACTGCGCGAGCGTCCGCAGGGCGCCCGCTACAAGTTCGGCGAGGGCTGGCCGGCGCTGGAGCGACCGACCTGGCGCCCCGACATCCGCGCCGCCGTCATCTCCGCCGCCCGCGTCAACATGCACCGCAAAATCCTCAAGACGGCGCTCGCCCTCCAGCAAACACCACCCCGAGCCAGCCGCCTGACGCTCGGTGAGGATGCACTGATCCCCATCGCGCTGCTGTCGGACTGCGCCGTCTACCTCTCCGACGGCCCCAGCCCGCTCGACTTCCTGCCGCGGACTGCTGAAGGGAAGCCCGCTCCCGGCACGTTCCGCCTCGGCGTCTCGCCGGGGATGGTCAAGCACGAGGGCACCCAAGAGCTGCTGTGGGCTGTGCAAATGCTCGACGAAGGCCACAACCCCGCCCGCCACATCAAGGGCACCGACGCCGCACTCGACGGAGAGTAGGAGCACCCGTGGGCATTCTCGGCGACAGCCTGGAGAAGGCCGCAGAGATCACCGCCACCCGCCCGATCCCGAAATCCGCCGGCGCCCAGATGCGGTTCCTGGTCAAGCAGCACAAGGCCTCCACCAAAGCCGTCGCGCAGCTGCTGGGCATCTCACAGCGCACCGTCGAGCGCTACCTCAAAGACCAGATCAAGCGGCCCCGCAAGGACCTCGCCGCGCGCATAGAGCGTGAGGTGCGCAAGCGCTGGCAACCCCGCGTGCGGGAGAAGGCGAAGAAGCAGGCAGCAACCCAGACCGGCATCGTCATCGAGACCCGGGCGAGGTTTGGGTTCACCGCCGCGCCAGGCACCACCGACGACGGGCGGATCCGGCTGATCACCCAGCACCTGCCACCCGCCTACGCTGCCCGTCTCTTCGACGCCCAGGCTGCCGGTGCCAGCGAGCAGCAGCTGCAGAACATCGCCGCGGAGGGTCTGCAGGAGATCTACTTCAAGGACCGCGGCCGCCGCGCCGACGGCCTCCAGGTCGAGTTCACCGACATCGACTACATGGAGCTCGATTTCTGATGCCGCCACGAGCGAGAGGGGGAGCATCAGCGTGCTGGTGCTCCCCCTCGCCGAGCCTGGTGCATACGCAGCTCGGCGAGTCATGGGTTTGTGCCAGGTCTCCGCTTCGGGCTGGAACGCTGGCGGTCTGAGCGTTACATGCCCATGCTCTCCATGCCGCCGTTGCGACCTGCTGCATACCGCGCAGGATGCCGCGCTGTCGCCCAGGTCGCGTTGGTCCTTGGCCAGGTAGTAGATCGGCATCTCCCGCAAGTCATCCGGCAGCACGTCGACGTCGATGACGCGGGCGAGGCGGTCGGCGATGTGCGCGCGGTGGTCGTGCTGGCGGCGGGCGAGGGCGCTGAGGACCTCGGCCAGGCCGTCTGCGGCCGTCTCCCAACGCGCCTGCCCGCGCTCGTCTGCATTCCGTGCCGGCGGGGCGAGAGGCTCCCAGATCGCGTCCCGCACATAGACCCAGGCGGCGTCGACCAGCCACCCCAGCTCCAATTGGAAGTCGCGTGCCAGAGCCAGCCCCTGGCGCAGGCAGCCGACCAGCAGCCGACCAGCACCGACGGTCCAGGCCGCCGCCCGCTTCCCACGCCCCACCGAGCGCGGTGTGAGCGCGGCGCGCGCCAGCGAGCCAGTAGTCCGGTGACCAGCGGTCGTCGGTGTGGTCCGCGGCGTTGCGGAGGGTGGAGCGGATCAGGTCGTGCAGTGGAATGGCCACAGGCCCCACGGGTTCTCGCGTACGAAGGGCCGCTCGGTCAGCCGTAGCGCGGCGGGACTGGTGGGGGAAGCCGGCGGGTCGCCGACGTCCTCGAAGTTATCCAGCAACACCACCGGTACGACCCTCTTGTCGGCCGGCAGCTGGGCCAGCTCCCAGGCCAACAGGTGCGGGTAGAAAGAGAGGGCCTCCAGGTCGGGTTCGGCCTCCAGCAGATCAGCCAGACGTCGGCACCCGGCCAGCGCCCGCACGGTCTGCCGCCGCTCACGCAACGCACCGACCAGGGAGCCGGTCAACTGCCCAATGACGTTGCCGATAGTGCCAGGCAGCGCCAGCGCCTGGGCAACGTCGCCCAGGACGGTACCGGCTGGCCAACCCGCCGCTTCGCAAGTACCACCGGGGAAATCCGCCCTTGCCTGTGTGACCTGGCAAGACTGGCGAAGGAAGGAGGTTGGCGGGCTGTTAGTCGGACGTTGGTGTCGTGTTGGCTCCCTTTGGCAGGCTCCTCCACGAGCGGCTTCCGGTCTGACGTGCTGCCGACAGCCTCAGCAGAATTAACGCTGCTGAAGCAGAAATGCCGGGGGAGGGGATATATCTCGTGATACTCGTCCTGGGGCTTATCCTGGTCGGAGCAATAAGCGCACTTAACTTGGTGATCCTTCTGGTTGTTCTCCGTCGGTGGAGTGAGCTTGAAACCTCTGGTGTCGCAGCTCATGGCTATAGTTCCACCGACTTGAGGCGATCCGGTATTCAGGTTGGTGATCCACTACCGCGCTTCTCATCTCGAGCGCTGGATGGCGCAGAAGTGACAGAAAAGAGCCTCCTCGGAAGCGAAGCGCTGATCGGGTTTTTCTCGCGTACGTGCAATGCATGTGTCGAGGCTGTGCCCTACTTCGCCCGGCACGCCGAACAGCTAAGGGCCAGTGGCGGTACCACGATAGCGATCGTCCATGGAATTGACTCTGCGGACAGCAAGCTAGCCATTATGCTGGATTCTGTCGCCGATATCATAATCCCAGAGGATATCGGAGCCGCATTGTCGAGAAGGTTCGGGGCCAAGCATTACCCGAGCTATGTCCTGTATGGCCCAGACGGTACGGTGACCTCAGTGAATGCTGGCGTGTTCGCTCTCCAGGAGGAATTGGTGGCTCCTGACTGACCCCACATTTCAGCCATCCGCTCAATCCCGTAATTCGGGGCGATCTACCTGCAGTTTGGCTTGCAGGGTCGACGAAGAGGCTTCGCCCATGCCACAACACAACATTGAGGGAGATTTCATGTTCGATAAAATGAGCCACTGGACTACCCACATCATCGAAGGGCTGCTGCCCAAGGCTACGGCCGATGCTGCCCCCTGCGGTACCGGGGACGAATGGTGGGAGAGGAAGACGATAGATGGAAATTGCTACGCGCGTCTGGTGAGGCAAACCCCGGGATGCGTCATCCTTCGCTCCCCCTGGGAGTTCAAGAAGGCCGGGCACTGCTGATCTAGTCCTGTGGCCGCTCCGTGAGGGGCGGCCACACGAATCATCACACCTACCTGGGGACTCCCGTGCCGTATGTATTGCTCGCCTGCCGGCTCGGCGTTACGGCGGTGATGGCACTCGCGGCGATCAGCAAGCTGCGCGCCCTGAGCAGCTTCGCCGCTTCGCTCGATGGTTTCGAGGTCGTGCCCACCTGGCTGCGCCGACCGCTCACGGTCCTGGTCCCGGCTGCTGAACTTCTCATCGCACTCCTGCTGACGTTACCGTCCAGCCTCTTGGCCGGCCTCATTGGTGCAGTGCTGTTCTGTTGCGGTCTGACTGCGTTCACGGTCCTCGTAGTAGCCCGTGGGAAGAGGGTGAGCTGCGCCTGCTTCGGCGCCACCGATGTGCCCCTGGGCAACTGGCACATCCTCCGCAATACGGTGCTACTAACCGCGGCGGGCCTTGGGGCGTATCTGCATCTGCATATCGGCGGCAGCCCAACGTGGAATCTCGCGGGGATCGCCCTGGCAGTGACCGCGGCCTCTGTGCTTACCGTATTGATCGTCTTCACAGATGACATCGCCAAAATCTTCGGATCGTCGGTCCTATCGGGTACGCAGATCGGGGAAGGAGTGGCGGATGAAGTTAGGACTACGCATGGAGTTCGTCGCCTCGGGGGTCATTCTGGTGACGGTAATAGCGGCACTTAATATCGCGCTGACCTGGGCGGTTTCCCGTCGTTGGCGTCAGCGAATTAGAGCTTTTTCAGTATCGCAACATCATGGCGCACCGTTTGAAGCAGATCTGGGCATCGCCGTCGGAGATCGGATGCCTGTGTTCACCGGTACCACCGCCACCGGAGAGACCGTTACCAACCAAGACTTGGCAGGGCAGGAGGCTTTAATTGCCTTTCTCTCGCTGGATTGCCCCAGCTGCGATGCCAGCGTACCAGCCTTCACGGAAGTCGCTGAGGCTGTACGGACCAGGGGAGGGCGCATTATGGCCACAGTTGTTGGCATTGACGCAGTCAACAGTGAACTTCTCTCCCACGTCTCGGCCTCGGCGGATTTCGTTATCCCGGAGTTCTTGGACGCTCCCTTTGGCAACCTTTTTGATGCCCGAGTCTACCCTTGTTTCGTTCACTACGGCCACGACGGGGTCGTCACCGCTTCCGGGTACGGATTGGAGGGGCTGGGCGAGATCGCGCAGCCAGCCACGCTGTGAATGTAAAAGGCTTGATTACCGACGCCAAGGATGCAGCAAGGCCCTCCGTTCTACGTGGCCTCAAAGAGGCTTATGTACTATGCTGGCGCGCTTGCCCTGGATTCTTAGTGCTCCAAACTGTGATGGCTTTGGTCAGTGGTACCGCCCCAGTTGCCGCTGCCTGGTTGACTAAGGCTGTACTTGACGAACTATCGACCCCCGAGCCCCGATTCGCTCTCTTGATATGGCATGCTGCCGGCATCGGGAGCATGGGGATCGCCGTAGCTGCCTCCTCAGCGCTCGCCACCTACGCCCAGGGACGAACCCGTCGAGAAATCGGCTTGACCGCCCAGAGCCGACTGTTTGCTGCGATCAACAGGCTGAGCGGTCTCTCACGGTTAGAGAACCCCCGCTTCCACGATCAGCTTCGGATGGCTCAGCAAACTGCCGAGAACAGTCCAGACCAACTGGTGGGACTGGGACTGTCCACGCTGCAGGGCACGCTGGCGGCCGCCGGGTTCTTGGGTACCCTCGTGGCAATCAACCCAATGATGGCGGCAATCGCGCTCCTGGCCGCCGCGCCCGCGCTGGCTGCTCACCTGACGCTGAGCCGCAAGCGCGCGGGGTTGCTGTGGCGCATCAGCCCAGGAATGCGACGGAAATTCTTCTACCAGATGCTGCTGACGGACCCCCAGGCAATGAAGGAAATTCGGCTGTTTTGGCTGGGAGGTTTTCTGCGAGACCGCATGCTCACTGAACTGCGCGCGGCAAATCGCGCCGAGGACGATCTGGAGCGCGGTGTCGTACGGGTGCAGGTCACGCTCGCCGTCCTCGGCGCCATTCTCTCGGCCGGTGGTCTGCTGTGGGCCGTGCATGCGGCAGTAACCAAGGGCATCACCCTTGGTGATGTCTCTGTCTTTATCGCCGCCCTAGCTGGCCTCCAAGGAGGTCTGGGATCCTTGGTAGAGGGCATCGCGCATGGGCATCAGTCCGCTCTGCTCTTTCATCACTATCTGACAGTGGTGGGAATCCAAGACGATTTAGCTGCCCCTCGGGAGCTCCAGCCGTTGGCGCCGCTGGCTCACGCCGTGGAGCTACGAGACGTGTGGTTTCGCTACAGTGAGGAATCAGAGTGGGTGCTACGGGGCGTGAACTTGACGATCCCACACGGAACCAGTCTGGCTATAGTCGGGCTGAATGGCGCCGGCAAGAGCACGCTAGTCAAGCTGCTCTGTCGGTTCTACGACCCGCAGAGGGGTGCCGTCCTATGGGACGGCGTTGATGTGCGAGACGTGTCCGTGCAGGAACTCCGGAATCGCGTTGGGGCCGTATTTCAGGACTACATGCATTACGACCTCACCGCGGCCGAGAACATCGGTATCGGCGACCTTGCAGACCTAGACGACTTGGACCGCATTCGCACAGCAGCGGAACGTGCAGGGATAGACGAGACCCTCGAGCGCCTCCCCGCCGGCTACCAGACAATGCTGAGCAGGGTATTTGACTCTGACGAGGATCAAGATCAAGAAGGAGAGGACTCCCAACCGACCACCGGAGTTCATCTATCGGGCGGGCAATGGCAACGCCTGGCACTGGCTCGTGGCCTGATGCGCCAGGGCCGTGACCTGATGGTCCTTGACGAACCCAGCTCCGGTCTGGACGCAGTCGCCGAACGGATGGTCCACGAGAGGCTGCAGGAATTGCGGGCCGGCGCCACCAGCGTATTGATCTCCCACCGGCTCAGCAGCGTGCGCAGAGCGGACAAGATCGTCGTCATTCAGGACGGTCGTATCGTGGAGAGCGGCAATCACGACTCGCTTACTATTTCTTCGGACGGCGCCTACGCAAAGCTCTTCCAGGCACAAGCAGAGGGTTACCGCGATTCGCCCTACCCGAACCCCCACGCGGCTTCGAAATGCGCGGCGGTCCAATGATTCGAATGAGGAAGCACGGGGCTAGATACGCCGCCGCAGCAGCTCTTGGAATTGTGGCACTAGGGGGCGCAAGACGACTGCTGTCTACCGTCAACGTAAGGGGCGGAAGCATGAATCCGACTCTGTTGCACGATGATGTACTGCTCGTCCTGAAGCACGTTCGGCGGTGCCGACCAGGGCGTATCGTTGTCGTTCAACGGCCCGACAGTCATGCGGGGTGGAGTGGCCCTCTGGGTCAGCGCGAATCAGACGGATATTTCGTCAAGCGGGTTGTCGCAGTGGCTGGGGAGCCTGTGCCGCCTTGGGTGCCAGAAGCTCAGCGAGTGGTGCCGCCCCGCATGCTGGTTTTGCGCGGCGATCACTCCGACTCGCAGGATTCTCGGATGTGGGGCTTTTGTCCGCAGGACAGGATGTATGGCGTGATGCTCTTTCGTCTGCCGGGGCGTCGATAGGAGCAAAACCCTGATGTTTTTCTGCTCGCCGCTGCGCGCTAGTGGTGCGGGCTCCGTCATGGCGGCACGCTATTTTGGATCTCTCGGCGATAGTCCATAATTAGCCCGAGGCGCAAATTGATGGTTGGGGAGGGCTACCACGGAGGTGGGTGCCCGGCCTTACTCTTACAACTGCTGCAGGGGGAAAGCTCGATCGGCTACCCTGCCTGCCTTTTCGGGTGGAGCTGTGCGTAGGGGGACAAGCCCGCACGCAGTCGTCTAACCAAGTCCGGCCTCGCGTATCTGACTGCAAGCCGAATTGCTTCTCTGAGCGCGGGCAGCTCCCGTACGCACCAGTGTCGTGCCTGCTCCGCATTGATGAAGACTGGCAGTGGTGCCGCTATCGCTTCCGCCAATGGTGGCAAGGGGCGGGAGTCCGGTAGTAAGGTTTCTTTCGCCTTTTCAGAGGCTGCGCTGTACCAGACCAGCAGCCGTAGCTTTGCGGCCGTCCTGATTTCTCGGGGTTCTTCCTCCATGACGCGCTCGAGTGAGTACTCACCCAGCAGATCGTGGAATGTGTACACTCCGGGCTGAGGTGTCTGCAATAAATGCACATCCACCAACGCTTCTAACAACTCCTGAGTCTCCCCTGCAGGGCGACCCAACAGTGCGGCGGCCGAACTAGCAGTAAGCGCAAATGCAGACCAGAGCCCAAGCCGTCGGAAGGTGCGCGCCTGATCAGCTTCCAGTGGCCGAGGGCTATCCCGCATCGCCACATAGCTGCTTGCGAAGGCATCGCGGACGGTCAGCCCGCCAGCTGCCAGTGCCCGCAGTCGCTGGCCACTGCTAGAACTCATGCGCTGCGCCAACGCAGTCAGTGGCCAGGTGGGGCGCGCGGCTAGCCACGCACCGGCGATCTGCAGGGCGAGTGGCAACCCTCCGCAAGCGGCAAGCACCGCGGTCGCCCCCTCAGGATCGGACTCGACGCGCTGAGATCCGCAAAGCGCCGCAAGCAGGTGTCGAGACTCCTCCCTATTTAAAGGTTGCAGGAGTAACCGTTCTACGCCCGGCAGATCCGCGAGCGTATGACGGCTAGTAAGTGCAACTGCACAGCCACTGTTTCCTGGTAGCAGCGGCGCGATCTGCGCGCCGTCCCGTGCGTTGTCCAGCAACAGCAGCACTCGCTGACCATCCAGAGCCGAGCGGAACAACGCCGCCCGGTCGTCGATGTGGTCGGGAAGCGACCCTTCGTGGACGCCTAAGTCTGCGAGAAAGCGGCCGAGTAGAGCATGGACGGATCGCTCATCACCTGCACCAGAACCGCGCAAATCTCCATAGAGCTGGCCATCGGGAAAATCGCTACGCAATGAGCGTGCGACGTGTATGGCCATTGCGGTCTTGCCCACGCCGGCCATACCTGACACAACCACTACACGCGGGACCGATATGTCGGTACCCGGCCGCAGCGTGGCGCTCAGCCGCTCCAGTTCCTTCAGTCGTCCCGTGAAATTGGCTGTGCCGATAGGTAGTTGCGCGGGGGTCGGACGTGGCTGTCGAGCCAACGACGGCGGCGCAACGGACGCAACCGGGGTTGTAGCGAACTTGTCCAAATCATCAGCAGCGCTGTGCTGACGACCGGAGAGCTGGGGGGCTTCCTGGTCGGGGCCTGGTGACTGGTGAGCGTTAAGGATCTCTTGATACGCGTCCTGGACTGGGGCACCTGGCTCGATGCCAAGTTCGTCGATCAGTGTCCTGCGTAGGCGGTGGAAAACGGCCAGCGCCTCAGCCTGTCGGCCGGTCCTGTGCATGGCTAACATCAACTGGCGATGGAACTCTTCCCGCAGCGGGTGCTCCTCGGTCAACTGGGCGAGTTCGGGGGTCAAACCACCGTGCTGGTTCAGGCGGAGCTCTGCGTCGAACCGCCATTCCAGCGCCTGCAGGTGGGTTTCTCGAAGGTGCTGGATATGTGGCCGTATCCCAGCCACCGAAAAGCTGAGGTCCGGCAAGTCGGCTAGCGGCTCGCCGCGCCATAGACCCAGCGCTGCAGCCGTCTCCCTCGCGACTGTCACCCAGTCCTGCCGCTTTCGGCCAGCGCGGGCGACAGCCAGCCGCTCTGTGAAAACTTCACTGTCTAGCTCCCCCTTTTCGACGGTGAGCACGTAGCCGCCCGGCGCAGTCTCTAACCGGGGCCGGCCCCCCTCGCCGAGGATGCGTCGCAGTCGCGACACGTGGTTGTGCATTGAGGAGCTCGCGGTGGCGGGTGGATGCCCGCACCAAAGGGCTGCCTCCAAGGTGCGTAGCGGGACGGTACGGTTGGGCGTCAAGAGGAGCATTGTTAGTAATGTCCGAACCTTGGCGCTGCCAATTGGACGAGCAACCGTGTCGATGTGAACGGTTAACGGGCCGAGTAAGCCAAACCGCATGTGCGCGCCTCCCCCAGGCTAAGACCTCCTGCTACCCGGATTGTGAAACGTGAGTAGCAGGCAGACCTTCGTTAGTGCACGCTAGCGAATGCGGTGTAGCTTCCCCTGTTGAGACACGCCGGGTGAATCCTTTTTGAGCCGTGAGGCGAAACATGGTTCGGAGCTCGTGGCGACATGTCTGGCCAACTTTTGGTGGTTATGCGCGGGATGCCGCACCAAGGTGCGGCCAGCCCTGCTAGGCGGGCTGATCGTATCGTCGTATCATCAGTTGACGGTCGGGGTGCTGGGCCTGAACGTCCAAGAAGTGCCGCACGGTTGCCATCAAGGCGCCATCACCACCGGCAGAGCCAAAACCAAGCAGGGCACCCGTCTCGGCATCGTGGACGCGATAGTGAATCGTCTCCCAGGCCACTTCGGCGTCCTGGAGCTGCTTGCCGTGCCAGACGTCAGTCACAGGTGCCCTCTCCGTCCTCGTCTGCCGGGCGGGGCCGTTAGCCGCACCCTGACCTCAGTATTGCGCCGCATCTTGCTCGTGTTCCACTGCCATCGAACCCCAAAAGGAAACACTGTCCTGTCCCCGTGGAATCGAGCTGGCCTTGTGAGTTCGAGAACTCGTGCCGTTGTGCGACGTTCGCAGCAGCCGAGTTGTGGTCCCTTAGTGGGCAGCGGGGACAGTACCCGCTGCCCACCTTTCACCCGCCGCATCCTTCGGCGCGGGCAGCGGTTCGACGCCGACTTGCTCAGGGAGCTCGCGCTGCCCTCGCTCAGTTGGCCTGGAGCTTGTCGATGGCAGCTTGGATGTGTCGGTCGACTAGGGCGGGTGCGCCCACGAGCATTACCAGCATGTTGCCGCGGCGGGCGGCGGCCGTCTTCAGTACGTTCGACCACCCTCCTGGGCCGCTGAGCGTGGTGGTGAAGGCGTAGGCGTCTGGTCCGAGGCCGGGGGTCTTGTCTTTGCGCACGGTGACGGTGATCGGGGTGCTGCCGGAGGTCATGGTGTAGGTGGGGCATGACGTCTGAGCATGCATGAGCATGCGCAGCCCTGTGGCCAGCTTGGATGGCGTATCGCTGTGCAGTTCCTCGCCCAATGTCGAGTCCGCGCCGAACGTGAAGCCGGCGGAGGTCTTCGCTGCGAACCGCACCTCGTCGCTGTGTTTGCCTAGCTCCTCCAGCGCGGGGCAGCCGCTTACACCCATGTCGTCGTACCGGTGAGGGTCGGCAGCCTTCTCGTCGTCAGGGGTCTCGGTCTGCGTGTACCCCGGCCCCAAGTCGTCAGTAGTCAACAGGTGGTGACGTAACTGCTGGACCCGGATGGGCTTGAGCTCGGGGGATCCGGCTGCTGGAGCCCGGGATGCAGTCGATGTGGCGTCGTGCTTAGCCGTGGCGGGTGTGCTGCTGCAGCCGACTGCTAAGGCCAGGATCCCGCAGGCAGCCACTGCTACCGTCCCGCTGATTCGACGCTGCTTACCCGGCACCAGCCAACCCCCGTTATCGACAATGAACATGACCCTATCGGCGACCGAGCCATGCGACGTCGTGCGGCTTTGCGGGTGGCGTGATCGTTGTCCTCCGGCTGCGAGGCTCCGAGTCGGAAGACATTGCCGCCGAGCGATGGACTGGCCCCGCGATCACGCGACCGATGCTCGGCCGCGGGCGGAGGTCACCCTGCGCGACGGGCAGCGTCTGCAGGCCGCTGTCGTGTACCGGCGTCGCGATCGTGTGGGTGCGTGCGTGGTGGTACGAGCTGCAGACCGAGGTACCCGACTGCGATGAAGGCGGCCGCAATGGCGCGGTCCCACACACATCCCACGGCGGAAAGTGCCCGATTGATCTCCATTGCTGGATTGATCAGAGGCGTTGATCGACTGATGGCCAACCGGGGTGAGCGTCACGGAGGCGGTGAGGCGACAGGGGCGGTCCTGCGTCTTTGGCCGAAAAGGGGATCAGCTCTGGACCCCTGGTGGAGCTGGTCGGAGGGCGATCGTCCAGGTGATCAGGAGGGAAGGCGTCCGATGGAACCGCTCGTTACGTGCCTGCCGACGATTCGCGTTTCGGCGCGGTCGTTATCGCACTCGATCACGAGGCCGGGACGTTGACCGTGAGCGGTGACGGACTGCCGACGGTCGAGGTCTGCCGTGCTCCCGGAACGACTGCGGAGAGCCACGTGCCGATCGGTACACGCGACCCCGAGCGGCTCACCTTGGCCGTCGAAGGCGCCGAGGAGGCGCTGCGGCCCGCCAAGGGGTTTTTGACCCGGCGGTCGTATCGGGTGGAGGTCGTCTCCGCGTGGAGGCGCGGGTACTTGCTGGTGCCGGATTCCCTCGGTTCCGCCAGGCTGCTGTGCGATGGTCCGTTGCTCGGTGTCTTGACGTCGTCCGGCGGCGGGAGCGTGACCGCGCAGTGGGAGACGGAGAGCGACTCCAGCCGAACTCCGGAACCGTACGACGCGTCCGTGGGATACGCGCTGGCCGCCGCCTTCGGGACCGAGGCAGAGCCGATGTGGAAGCTCACCCTGAACGTCGCGCTCGAACTGTGGCCTTGAGGCGAGGAAATTCTGTCCGGGGCAGCGGATGGGAGCAGGTCGAACGCGCGACGAACGCGAGACCGTCGTAGTCCTGGGCCGGAACGAGCGGGGCCGTGTGGAAGCGGTAGACAAACCGGGGAGAGTTCGCGCCGAAACTGCGTTGTGCCTGCGGGCTGTTCAGCCAGCGCGCGGTTCCGGTCCGCAGGTCGGCGTAGTAGTCGCCGCGTACGACGTCCGCAAGTCGCGCCTCCAGGGAGCGGATGCCGGTGCTGATGCGGTGATGTGGCCGTTGTGCGCCCAGACCATGACGCGCGCCCCCGGGGCGTCGTCCACGAGGCGTGTAACGGCCTCGGCCATGTAGCGATCGCGCTGAGCGAACACGCTGTCCTCGCCGGCGGAGGGGTCGCAGGGCCGGGTCACGAGGTCGGCGGCGCGGATGAAGATCTGCGCGTGCTCCAGGGCCTCGTCCGCGCCGTCGCCGGGCCCCGACAGCACACGGTGGTCCGCGACGAGGCGGCCCGATTTCCTCGACGTGGCGCATCAGCACCTGGTCCGGGTCGGGCAGTGAGGCCGGGCGTGCCTGGGCGAGCACCTCGAGGGCGTGGGCCTCCCCGGCACGTTCGGGCACCATCCGGCGCAGGAAGGCGGCGACGGCCCCGACGGAGTCGGCGCAGCGCTGCGGGTCCGTGCCGACGAAGCGGACCCGGCGCTCCTTGAGCAGGTCGCGGTTGTGGGCGCGCAGCCACTCGACGAGGTCGACCATCTCCCGGGTGCGCCAGGTCCAGAAGCCCAGCCGGGCGAGGAGCCGTTCGGGGTCGCCGGTGCCGTGCCGTACGTAGGCGTCGAGCGCACGGCCTTCGGACTGGCTGGCCTCCATGGCGAGGGTGGTGAATCCATGCTCGCGCACCAGGAACTCCACGATGCGGTGCTTGAGCCGGAAGAACTCGCCGGTGCCGTGGGTGGATTCGCCCAGGCCGACGATCCGCGTCCCGTGCAGGGCCTCGCCCAGCGGCTCGAGGCCCTGCGTGGGCGCGTGTCAGCGTGCCCAGGGGGTGGGCGTGCTCGGTCAGCCAGCGGACGATGTCGTCGGGCACCGCGGTGCCTCTCCTCCCTGCGTGCGGCCGGGCGGCGCGTCGGTACGCCTTGGCCATCGCACCCGTTCGTGGGTCTTCTCACGGTGCTGCCGACGGGCCGGTCGAGGTCTCGGCTCTGGCGAGGTTGGACGAGACGGATACCACCGCGGAGACGGCCACTAGGGTCTCCGCATGGCGGGCGGTGACGGGTGGCCGGACGAAGGAAAGGCATCGAGCACGGAGTAGCTGGCTGCCCTGAGTGAGCTGCTTCTCGGGGCCAGGACCGCGCTGGCAGGGGCCCCCCGGGGGGCGATGCTGCCCGCTGCGCCGGCCGAGCCCTGGGGGTGGGGCAGGCAAAGTCGGCCGCCGCGGATTGAGATGAGTACCCGTTTAGTAAACGTTGATCACCGCTGCGTTGAATGTTGGTCGGCCGTCGGCCGACCAACATAAGAACTTGCGTCGCTTTAGTCACTGTTTGATGCACGAGGGGCTCGTTGACCTGGGCTTCTGGGCAGCGACTCAAGCCTGCTGCCCGCCCCTCCACATCGCAGAAGGCCACCATTTCTACAACGCGTTCCCGCCCCGACACGTTGACCGTCGCACAGCGGTGGGCGACGGCTCGATGGTCGGTGCAGCCGCTCACTCCCGGGCGCGAAACGTCGGGCCGCCACTGCCGCGTAGGTGAAGCGACCGGCCACACCTGCCACAACTTATTCTGCCCTCGACAGGAGACGTGGTGCCGCGGCTTTCGCTGCACCACAGAACGGCTACGCGCATGGTGGAAGCAAAACTGCGACTTTGGCCTCCACGTCGCCTGCGGCCCAGCTGGGCTCGTCGTCGCTGATATCGAAACTCATGCCACCGCACCACCGTCCCACCAACGGCTCCTGCGAAGCATTCCTGTCCACGACGACGTGGACCGCCACGGCGTGGATAGCGACCATCACACCGCCCGAGCCCAAGCCAGGCAGATCGGCACCCGCGCTGACGGCGGATACATCGCCCTGGGGACGATGACCGCCGACGACACCTACATCCCTATCGGCCCCTGCAGGAAACTCACACCCCTGCCCACGTGGCTCTCCCGAAGGCTGGTACGCACCGGTCTCCAGCCCTTCGGCCTGACCACCCTTCCCTCGGCACGCCAAGCCCCTACATCAGTCGACGGAGGCCGTGAGGCCACGAAGAGCACCTTGGAGACTCTGGTCGCCGCCATCGTAGGCTGCACACCCACCCCCGAGGGGGCAGGGTTTTGCGACGAACTCCACCGGGCCGCCCTTCCCGCTGGCTGCCTGACAGATGCTGGCCGCCTTTCCCAGGACGCTGCAAAGGACATGAATGGCATCGCCACGGGTGCCCGACGCCCCCTCTATCCGGGAGGCCGCGCGTGAACGAATTCGATCCTGCAGAGGTCGCACGGCAAATCCTGGCATACAACCGCTCACCACTGCCCACCGAGAAATCCCACGGCCTCCCCATCCAAGGCACGCCCTATCAGCAGCCGCCTTCACCGTTCCGCACAGCGGAGACCGGCCTGCTGCCTGACTCGCTCACCGACCGTGGCCTCGCCAAATGCTTCGCCCATCTGTATGCAGGCGACTTCCGGCACGTCAATGGCCTCGGCTGGTACAAGTGGACCGGCTTCCGCTGGGAGCCCGACGAACACGACACCGTCATCTGGGCAGCCGGCGACATGGCTGAGTCTCTCGCCTCCACCGACCCCACCGGCTTCCACACCGATGCCGAACTGCGTCGAGAACGCCGGCGCGCGTTGTCCACTTCCGGCATCAAATCCGTGCTCATGCAGGCGAAGTCAGCCAGTGGCATGCTTCTGGACGCCTCCCTGCTCGACGCCGACCCTTATGTCCTGTGCACACCCGGCGGCATCGTCGACCTTCGCACCGGTCGAGTCCATGCCCCCGACCCCCGCAGGGACTTCCACTCCCGCTCTAGCTCCGTCAGCCCGCGGCAAATGGCAACACCACGCTGGGATCGCTTCCTAACAGACACCTTCGGCTCGGACGTCGAAGGTCGCCAGATGATCGACTTCCTGCACCTGTTGCTGGGCTACTCCATCACCGGCGACGTCGGCGCCCAGATTCTCGCCTTCCTCTACGGCTTAGGCAAGAACGGCAAGAGCGTCCTTCTCGACGTCCTGGTCAAACTGCTCGGCGACTATGCCGATGCCGCACCGCCCGGCTTTCTGATGGCCAAACCTTTCGAAGGCCACCCCACTGACCTCACCGAACTCCACGGCCGCCGTGTCATCGTCTGCTCTGAGCTCAAGGCCGGCGACCGCTTTGACGAAGCCCGTGTCAAACTCCTGACAGGCGGCGACATGATCAAAGCCCGCCGGATGCGTCAGGACTTCTTCAGCTTCGTGCCCACTCACAAACTTTTTCTGCTCGGCAACCACCGCCCCGAAGTTGGCACCGGGGGTTTCGCGTTCTGGCGTCGGATGCGTCTGGTCCCCTTCGAACGCGTCGTCCCCGACGCCCGCAAGGTCGACAACCTCGCCGACATCCTCGTCACCGAGGAAGGCCCTGGCATCCTGGCCTGGCTCGTCACCGGCGCCAGCCGCTACCTTGGAGGCGAAAAGGACCTCACGGGACCCGAGCGGGTACGCGTGGCCACCACCGCGTATGCAGAGACCGAGGACCACCTGGGGCGGTTCCTGGGCGAATGCTGCAAGCTCGATGCAGGCCTGCGCGCCGAACAGAAGCACCTCTACCTCGCCTACACCCGCTGGTGTGAGAGCGAAGGAGCTACACCGGTCTCTTCCCGCGCCTTCGCCGGCCGCGTCCGCGAAGTACTCGGACTGCGCTCCCCCAAGGAAATGGCCACCTCCAACTCCAAGAAGTACTACCCAGGCCTCGGCCTGCTCACCGACATCACCGAGGAGAGTGCGTGAGCGCCCTGATCGACCCCGCGGACCTCACCCACGAAATCGAACTCGTGTGGCTCGAGGAGATCAACGATCTCGACTACGTACGCCAACACCGCGACCGCGTCACTGGCCGCAATCGCAAACCTGCTTTCCACCGCGACGGCCGCCTTGTCGGCTACGCCGTCCTCGGAGCCAACGCCAAGGCTTCCCGAGCCTCCGGAACCCACCTGCGCCGCGTCTTCTGGCTCGCCCCACACGACCGCGACTCCCAACCCGACGGCATCTACGCCACCGGAGCACCCTCCGAAGCAGTCGACCCCCGCACCATCGCCCCAGGCGCCAAGGGATACAAAACTGAACGCTCCGAAGGCGGACCGGCATCCGACGCCATGCGCGAGATGGGAATAACCCTTCCGAAGGCATGAGCATCGGCTCAGCTCGATGCCATTGCCAAGTTGCGTCGCTTGAGTCGCTCCAAGCGCTAAGAAGTCTCCTGAACAGGCGTTTCGTATGGAGAGCCAGCAGCGACTGGCGAGTGCCGGCGGCTGGAGTGCCTCTTGCCTCTGATCAAGTGGACCCTCGAACCCTTCTTGACCTCTGTCCAGCAGTTCGGGCCTGTCAGATTCGCCCTCGAGCGCGCGCATGTTCACCGAGTCGGTCGCGCACCGTGACCAGCCGCCTCGGGAGCCGACTTCGGCCAGGACTAGGCGGTGAAGCTCGGCCCTGAATCGGCCATGTGCGGCCGGGACAAGAGACCGAAGACCGGTGGCAGTTGCCGTCAGCTGCCACCGGTCGTGGTCACGACGAAGATCGCAGACGGCACTACTCGGTCACCGTGCCGCCTTCGGCCCCTGCGCTGCGGTCGTACCGACGCCGAGTCACCACACGAGGGGGCAGCGCGGCCATGAGCTCGCTAATGACGGAGAGCGACGTCGACGACGAAGCCCGCAGCGTGTGGCTGGAAGACCCCACTCACCTCGACTACGTCCGCCAGGCCCTCGAAAAGCCCCCCGCCGCCGCAACAAACCCCGCTACGCCCGGGGCGGGCGCACGATCGGCTACACGGAACTCGAAGAGAGCGCCGACGCCGATCCGGACAGCGGCCTCTACCGCCGCCGAGCTTTCTTCCTCCTGCCCCACGACCGTGACACGGACCCCGAAGGCGTCTACCGCCAAGGAGCCCCGGGCGAAAACATCGACCCGCGGACCATCGCGCCCAAGCCCTAGAAGGTCGGAAAGAAGACGCACCGCTCCCAGCAGGGTTCCGCCGCGGCCACAACCCCCTGAAAGCCTTGAGTCTGCGCCGGCCGTAGGTGCGTGCAGGGCTAGGTTCCGCGCGGCCAGGCTGGCAGATTCCGCGCTTCAGTCCCTGGCTATCCCCATAGCCGGATGGTTCATCGGCCCGTGACGCCGCAGGCGGGACTAAGGGCCCAAAGTAGGTCATCGATGGCCCGTTGAGCCTCGGACAGGGACTCGTCTCCCGCGAGCATTGCATTGATCCGGTAGATGCTGCTTCTTCGGCTTTTGGGTCGTTGCCAATTGCTGCCGTGCCCGTTGAACGGTGCGTCCCCCCGACCCGTGCTGCTTGGCCCCGGCGAACACCCGAGGCCAGCAGACGCCCCGACAGGACCTCTGCGGCCGCTATGTTGGTTACACCCGGTCGAACTCCACGTCGGTGTCCTCGCAGCTGGCTGCGAGGCGGCGCAGGGTGTCGCGTTCGAGCCGGTTGATGGTCAGGGACCAGCGGAGCTTGGTGGAGACCCAGTCCGACAGGTAGGCGCGCACTGGGCGTCGGCGCCAGGTGGCATCCAGGTGGCCGGGCCCTGGCCGCTCTTTTGCCGGTTGCTGCGTGCAGTGACGGCGGCGTGGTGGGCAACGTGCACCATCATCACTACTGAGGCCACCGACGCGGCCGGCCCGATCCCCGCGAATGCCGCTGGCCCTCACTCCGGACCACTACGAAGCCTGGCTCGGCCCCACACACGACGACCTCGACGCTCTGCGCGCACTGCTGACCACGCCCGCCGACGGCAGCCTGGACGCCCGCACCGTCTCCACCGCAGTCAACAACGTAGGCAAGAACGGCCCTCACCTCCTCGACGACGCACCAGCCGCCTGACACGGGCTTTGCGTCGAGACGTGGGGCTGCTGAGGGCCGGGAGTTGGATAAATCAGGGGCAGTACGGCGCCGACGGTATTCCGGGCTTGGTGACGCTGGCCGCGAGCATCGGATGGTCACCGGCATTGAGTCCCCCGCACCGCAGATAGCGGTACGCACTGACCTGGCGCCGCCACCGCTACGGTCCCAGTAGCCTCCCGCCGCTTCGCCGGCGACAAGCACTGCGCAGGTGAAAGCATTCGTAGCAGTCGGGCCCGCGCTCCTCACATCCGGGATCTCAGCACGTCGACCTCACAGCCCGGCGCGTGCGGGTCGAAGCCGTGCTCGACCAGCCAGCGAACCCCCAGCAGGCTTCGCAACGACCACCACGCGCGGATCACGTCGAGGTCGACGTCGGAGCCGTAGCCGGCGGTGACGTCGCCGAGGTGCTCCTCGTGTCCGAGCGTGAGGGTGGCGAGGTCGTACAGGGCATCGCCCTGGCCCGCCTCGGACCAGTCGATGATGCCCGTGATCTCGTCGCCGTCGACGAACACATGAGCGATCTGCAGGTCGCCGTGTGTGAATACTGGAGTCCACGGGCGGAGCGCGGCCTCGGCGATCCGGCGGTTGCGGGTGACCAGGTCGGCGGGCAGGACGCCGTCCGCCACGAGTAGTTCGCACTCGTCGTCGAGTTCCGCCGCCAGCTCGTCGAGGTCCCGGCCGGCCCGACCGGGCCGGGGCGGCAACGGCGCGTCGTGCAGCTTGCGGATGGCGGAGCCCGCAGCGGCCCATGCCGCTGGGGACGCGGTCGACGGCTCGTCGAGGCGGCCGAGCGTCGTTCCCGGGACGGCGGCGATCGCGAGCACGGGCGGCTTGCGCCACAGGACCTCCGGGGTTGGGACCGGCGCAAGGGACATTGCCTCGACCTCGACGTCGATGCGCGCCTGATCGGCGTCCACCTTCAAGAACACGTCGCCAACGCGCAGGGTCGCGCGCTCGGAATGGGCGACAACGACCTTGACCTCATCCATGGCGACCAGTATTCCGAGATGACCGTCGGCGTCGCCGGATAGACGCGTGCGATCGTGCGGCTGGCCACGTCCTGGCTTTGCCGACGAGTTCCAGCAGCAGGTGTGCAGCGCTTCGGAAGGCAGCCTGCTGGAGCAAGGGCCGATGTTCACGAGAACGTGCTGCACACCTGCCGTTTGAAACTCGTGGACAAAGCCAGGTGGAGAGTTCACGGCGGTACATCACCACGGGGCGGCCGCGTGCGGTTGACGAACCCTGTGGTGCGGGTCCGGGGTGCGGGAGCTGACGTCATCTCACTGACGGAGCCCCTGTGAATCGAACGCGCCGCCTGGCTGTTTCCCTGCTGGTCCTGTTCTGCTGTTCGCCGTGGCAGCGTGCTCGCCCCACGACACGACCGACGACAAGAAGGAGAAACCGAGCGCCTCGGACGGTAAGGGCGGCGCCCTGCGCCTGGCGGACGCGGTGGGCCGACTCAAGACGGCCGTCCAGGTGCGCACCGGGTACGAGCGGATCAAGCTCCTGTGGGTCGACGCCGACCACATGCCTGTGACACCCGCAGAGGTCCTGATTTCTGACGCGGTCAAGAGGCCCCGCGAGGGCAAGACCTGCAAGCTCACCGGCGGAAGTTGGCGCTCCTACTACGACGACAAGACGGTTACCCGATGCGCGCAAGCTCGTCGTCGACCACGTCGTGCCCCTCTCCGAGGCCCAGGACTCGGGTGCCTCGAAATGGAGCGCCGAGCGGCGTGAGCAGTACGCCAACGACCTCGGCGCGGAGCGCAGCCTGGTCGCCGTCAGTCTGGGCCCAACCGCACCAAGGGCGACAAGGACCCGGCCGAGTGGATGCCGCCGGCCAAGGACGCCACCTGCACCTACCTCGCAGACTGGGTGGCCACCAAACTCCGTTGGTCGTTGACCGTCGACGCCAACGAGCGCGGCACGCCGCGCGAACTCGCCTCCACCTGCGCCGACACGACCGTGAGGTATGAGAAGGCCTAGCCTCTCGCCGAGGACGGTGGTTGCTGTGGACGTGGCGATGTGCCGCAGGCCGGGCCTGCGGCGCACTGTGGTCGGGGACGGTCAATGGGGGCTTGGGTCACCGGCTTCCGAGCTCTTGTGGATCAGGTGAGGTTAGTGGCGGTGGCCCCAGTGCTTGGTGTCGATGATGTGATGGTGGCCGTTGCGCAGGGTGGCGGTGTCGCCGTTGTTGTCCCAGGCGTAGGCGCGGCGGTCCTGGTAGACGTCGTGCTGGTTGTCGTGGCCGATGCCGGTGGCCGTTCAGTCGGAGGTTGCCGAAGCGGTAGGAGTGGCCGGACTTGTCGGCCAGAGCCCAGCCCTGTCCGCCGCCTACTCGCCGAGGCCTTCTCGCAACCTCCGCAACCGCTCCCCGACGGCCTTGTCGAGCCGCAGCGCACCCCCGACCATCAGGGAGAGGACGAGGCCCTCGATTTGAAGCAGCTGACCCGGACCAGATTCGTGGCTGACGGGTGCAGCTCAATGAAGGAGCACCAGGTGGTGCTCGCCACATCGACGCTCGTGGCGAGACCTCGGCGAGGCGTCAGTTCAGCCACAGGCTGGTCAACGAAGTACTGCGGCTGGCAGGCACCCGACACCTGGTGCTTGGACACACCACGTGGAGGGTGACGTAAGCAACAGGCCCGACAATCCTCCGGCTGTCGGCCATTGTGCTCACGCGGAAGACTGACGGGGAGCGAGCCCCGTCAGCATGACCGTCGGGGCCGCGGTCGTATCGAGCGAGGGCATCGCGACCGGCGTCCGAGACCACCATCAGATCACCGCGTTCATCGTTGGCCGACTCGATAATCCTGATCACGCTCCGGTCGTGCAGTGTCACCAGCACCCAATAAAGTCCGAACTGCTTCTCCGTCCATGCTTCCCGCTTCGGACCTAGAGATGCTGGAGCTGGGCACGGAGCAAGCAATTGAGTGCTCGTGCGATGAGGAGTTCCGCAGTATCCCTTGATTCTCAAGGTCAAGTGCTGGTGTCGAACACGGTGTCGCGGGCCTGGATGAGCGCGGTGCGCAGGGCACCGGCGAGGATCGGGTTGCCCGCCAGCGCGCTGATCCTCAGCTGGGGACGGGGCAGGTCGAGCCCGGTGAGCTCGTCCTCCACCCGCGCGCGCAGGGCGTCGCCGCCGGCCTGCACGACCTGCCCGGACAGCACGACGAGTTCGGGGTCGACGACGGCGACGACGGCGGCGATGCCAGCGGCGAGCCGCCGGGCGACCTCGTCGAGGATCCGCTCGTCAGCCAGCGCCGCGGCCAGGTTCCTGCCGCCTGCGAGGCGGCGCACGGCGGGTGCGGCGATCAGGCTCTGGAAGCCGTCGCCGACGTCCTCGGCGGCGTAGGCGCCGGTGCCGCCGCGGGTGAGCGGGGCGCCGGGCTGCGGCATGTGGCCGATCTCGCCCGCGCCGCCGGTGGCCCCGCGCAGCAGTACGCCGCCGAGCACGATGGCGGCGCCGACGCCCTCAGCCACGTAGAAGAGCACGAAGTTGTCCTGGTCCAGGGCGGCGCCCTCGTACTGCTCGGCGATGGCGGCGAGGTTGACGTCGTTCTCGATGGAGACGGGCGTGCCCAGCACCTCGGACAGCTCGGCGGGCAGGGTGCGTGAGTGCCAGTCCGGCAGATGCGAGGCATGGCGCAGTCGACCGGTGCGCGGGTGGATGGCGCCCGGGGTGCCGATGACGGCGGTTGTCAGATTCTCGTGCTCAAGCCCGGCCTGACGTAGGGCGCTGCCCACGACCTCAGCTACCAGTCCCAGTCGGGCGTAGTGCTTTGGTTCGGCACTGGAGACCGCGTGGGTGTCAATACGGGAACGGCTCAGTTCGGTGCCGAGGAGGTCGGCGATGATGGCGGTTATGCCAGTCGCATCGGCGGACAGAGCAGCGACGTACGCGGCGCTCGGATTAATTTCGTAAAGCAGAGCGTTCGGACCCCGACGACCAGTCTCGATTCCGGTGGTCCTCACGAGCTCAAGAGATTCAAGGCGCCCGATAATGTGAGAAATAGTCGGCTTGGACAGACCGGACAGCTCCCCGATTCTCGTACGCGCAAGGGGGCCGTACGCAACGAGATGGTTGAGCACAGTACGATCGTTCATAGTCCGAAGGAGGCTCGGTATGCCTGGCCCACTACTCTTTCGGGACATGACCGGCCTCCCTAAATTGATTAGTGATCGCGCCATTGGTCGCGTCGGTCTGGTAAATGGATTCTAGATGAATCTACAGCATCCGAGGGAGGCCTAGTGGTCAAGCGACCCTAAGGCCTCCTCAACTCGTGCACGAATAGCGTAACGCGAATCCTCCTCCCGATTCGCCGGCCTTCCAGTTTTGAGCAACGTGAAAAAGTGCCAAATCGCCCACAAGCTACGCATCAAACCCTAGGGCCCGGCAAGCCGTTCGAGCTCACCATGTGAATCCTTGCAACATGAATCTACGAATCTAGCAAGAGAAGGAGCTTGGGGGTGCTTATGTCGGAAATATGGGTGTTGGTATTCGCCTGTCAGGCACTTATTGGTCCCCCTTCGGGCAGAAAACCATTTTCTGTCATAGATTCCCCCTTTCAGGTGGATCTCGCACCCACGACGAGAGGGGAAGTCCGTACAGAAGCAGTTCACTGAGGGCCGAGCCGATCCAACATGCACCATCCCGGGCAGCCTTGAAGCAAGATGAACGAGAAACAACTGGTGTGTCGACTCTCGGGAGGGAGGCGCCGCGTAATCTCGTGCTGCGAGCACACATGGTCGTGTTGAGTTGGTCCGGACAACGAGTCTCGGCCATCGCGGACGAACTGGGATGCAGCTCCAAGACGGTTCACCGGTTGCACCGCTACAACCGCTTGGGTCTGGACGGGTTGGAGGACCTGGGCGGGCAAGGCCGCAGACGGCGGATCACCGAGGCAGAACGCTCGAGGATCATCGGCCTGGCCAGACAGCTACCCCCGGGCCGGCGGACCGTGGAGGCCGACGGTGAACTGGTCGCGGCGGATGAATCCGGGCCGCTGGAATGGACTCTCGACGCACCGGCCGCAGAGGCTCGGCGGCTGGGCATCGAGGTCGGCCGCAGCCAGGTCCGCCGAATCCTGCTGGCTGAGGGAGTGCGCTGGCCCCGCCCAGCCCAAAGGGGCGAGGACCCCGGCCCGCTACTGGATGAGCAACTGCCCGTCACCACGCCGATCGCCGATTTGGTGCGGTGGGCGAAGATGCGCCAGCGCATTGAGCGTGACTACCGCGAGCTCAAACACGGCCTCGGCCTGGACCACTTCGAGCTCCGCACCTGGCGCGGCTGACACCATCACGTCACCCTCGTCACTGCCGCCCAGGTCTTCCTGACCCTTCGGCGATACCACCCCAAAGCCCCCACCGCAGCCTGAGTCTCTACACGTTCTCGACACCCTGCAGGACATGCTGCGGTGCTGGACCGGCACCTACACCACATGCGGCCATTCGCTCACCCGAGCCAGAACCTAACGAAGCACTACGAACTCACGGTGACGTAGATGTGCACTGGTTGCATCAAGCAAAGCAAGCTGCACGTGTGCAGCCTGCACGGGTAGACAAGAGTGTGAAGCCTCTGGTGGGGTGAGGGAATCTTGGTCGTCGGACACGCCGCCGAATTGATCGCCCCTTGGCCGTCACGTTCGACGAACACGGCATCATCGAATCCGGCGAGTTTGGTGATACGCCGAATGTTGTAAGTCGCGTAGAAATTCCAGCGCCCACGGCTCAAGTAGCTGGCTAACATGACGAGTTGCTTCACCGCGACGCGGCGCACGTCTTGTTGGTGAGCTCTCTAACTGGCACTTCTGGAAAAATAGAAAAGAAGAATGCCGCATTGAAAAGAGGGATACGTCGATGATCAGTTCCATGAATGAAGGCAAGCTGTGCTCTCAAAGTAAAGGAATTGATTCCCCGCCGGTAAGGGAAGGTGCTCAACTCGTACTATCACCCCACTTTGATGATGCCGCTTTGTCTGTCACGTTACAGGCGATCCGTCCGGGCAGCACAGTGGTAACCGTCTTTAGTGGAGCACCTTCCGAAAATCAGGAGGAAACGGTCTGGGATGCGTTGACACGTGCCCAATCGGCCGTGTCACGCCATTGGGAAAGGGTGGCCGAGGATTCGGAGGCGATGAGCGGTATCGGCTGTTCCGTTCGGCATTTGGGTGAACCAGAAGAGCAATATCGTTCGACGTCTGAAGTGGATATCGGCCGTCTTGAGGGTCTTATCTCGCCTTGGGTGAGTAATGCGTCGGAGGTTTGGGCTCCGGCGGCCATCGGTGGACATGCCGATCACATTGCAGTCCGGAAAGCTGCGCTCGCGGCGTGCCGCGCCGTAGGGGACCTTGCTCCCGAGCTGTACTTTTATGCCGATCTTCCGTACTCCCTGGCATACGGATGGCCCAGCTGGGTAACGGGAAAACCTTTTCCTGAATATCTCGACACCGATTTTTGGCTTAATTCCGAACTGGCTGCTCAGGGGATTGACGACATCTGCGTCACGCGGAAAGTATTTCCCCTGGACAGAGGCAGCCAAGAGCGTAAGCGAAGTGCGGTCCGCTCGTATAAGAGTCAGCTCCCTGCGCTTGGCCTTGGGCCGACGGATGTAGAGCGCTGGGATCAGGTACTGGGGTACGAAGTGGCTTGGCGCGTGCTGCTGTAAGACTGCGTCCTATGTGAGCGGATAAGCCGTTAGTAGCATCAGGGGCTGTGGCGAGGCTGTCGTGGACGTTGGCTGCTGAGAGGCCCATGAGAGGGGCAGTCCGTTCGCGTCCGAGAGGGCGCGCATCTTGGAACCCGGCTTGCCTGGCGGTCCACGGCTCTCGGACCTGTTCGCCGCCTTTTTCACCCGTAGATGAGCTGAGTCGTTGGCGCGCGGGAGATGTTGAGCAGGCCGGCAGCGTCCGGACGGTGCAGAATCTCCTAGTGCAGCCGTCCAGACACCTGCCCGCGACCCGATCAAGGACCGGCTATTCGCGGTCGACTGCGATATACCGAAGTACGGCGGAAATTCCCGCCAGGAATACCCGCTGACCAGCACTGAGGCGACCGCCGCGAACTATCTCACCGTGACGTCGGTAAACCTCGTTGCCGATCCGGGGGCGAGAAGGTGCCGTAATAGTCCATTCACTCGTAAAAGGACTAAATAGAGGTACCTGTAGTCGATTTGTTCGATCGAATGCCACATTCCCATAGCTCGATTGTCGAGGCTGATTAGTGACAACAGTTCTCTTGAGCGTAAGCATCATGACTCACCCAACCCGTTCCGCGATGGCAAGCAACTTGGTTGGCCTACTTGACAGCGAAGTCGAGGTGGTCGTGGATCCGGAGCCGGGTGGGGCACCCAACCCTCTGCGCACTAGCGTCGAAGCATGGGCGGCTTGTAAAGAAGGCTCAACTCATCACCTGGTGCTCCAGGATGACATCGCGCCATCAACTGACTTGCTGTCCGTTGCGCGCTCGGCAGCCGTAAGATTTCCTCGATCGGCCGTAGCGTTCTATACGAATTGGGATGGACCCGACGGTGCGGCAGTCCGTTTGGGTGCTCTAGCTGGCGCTGGGTGGGTGTCGGCAATCGATGAGATCTATACACCAACTCTGGCTCTGATGTTGCCTGCAGATCACGCATCCCAATTCTCCAAAGAGGCAAGGTCTCTGCTTTCAACGCGCCGCGAGGATGATGCGGTGATGCTGGAATACCTGCAGCGTCATCAAGTTCCCGTCGTCTTGTCAATCCCCAATTTAGTTGAGCATCAGGGAATAGAAAGCATCGCCGGAAACTCTGCTGAGAGATGGCGATCTGCGTGCAGTTATAGCAATTCTGATCGCCCAAGTTATAAAGTGCTCAACGGATTCAATGCCGTTCCGTACTATCGAGAAGGCGCGGCCTACGTTCTTATGCAGGAGAACGAATCTGCCGACCACCGAATTTGGCGACGGAAACCTTGGCGGCACGCAAAAGATGCACTCGGTGTGGACGCTGCTCGGGTCGATGCCAGTTGGGACGAGTGGTCCAAGTGTGATCCCGTGGCTCGGGACATCGAGAGGCTCATCGACCTCTCCGCAGTACGTGAACTTTGGGCCGCGGCTTATTTGCTTGGGGTCGCGAGCTCACGATTGCGCCCCAGTGGGTGGACTCCAGGGGGTCATGTCCGTTCGGCGGCATTGAATACACTTGGAGTAGGTGGCCTCATTCCAATGGCGAAATGGCATAAGCTTAATGAAGCCCGACCCCTGCTACACCACCTGGCAATGGCCGGAGCGGATCATGGTGCATTGGCTGTGGCTGACTCACTGGCATGGTAGCGGTTCGTGATTTAGCTGATCAGGTCAGAGTTTGGGTCAAATGAATTGGCTGATGACCCGGTTGCCTCGATGGTTCATGAGCATCAGTCAGTTTACTGAAGAGGGATTTGTTTTCGTGTGATGGGACCTTTGGGGGCGGTCAAGTTGAGGCCCGTGCTCTGGTCAGGTGGGATCAGGTTCCACATTCCCGGAATGGTGGTGCGGGTCCTCGGGGCGGTCGACGTGGCTGGTCAGCCGGGGTTAGCAGGGATAGGAGCAGATCCATTGCTTGGGTTATGACGTCGGTCCAGGGACATCGGGCGGCCAGGCGGAGCCAGCGGCGGCGGCCGGTGTTCACGAGTTGTGCGGCGGTGGAGAACTCTCGCAGTCGGGGCCGTTTGGGTTCCAGCGGCGGGTGTAATCGGGCAGGGCGAGCACCGGCATACAGGGCCGGCGTCGAGCGCGACGGCGACGATCTCGATCGAGCCAGAACTAATTCTGCGCTATGTCGTGCAGCGGGGAGGTCGTGCAGGACGGTGTCGCGGGAATTGCGGATCCGTTCTTACTACTCCGGCAGCGGATTGTGTCCTGAGCTGGTTCTTCACGGCTGCCAGCGGGGCCCGCCAGTGAGTCGTGGAAAGGGCTGCATGAACGGGTAGGTGCTCGCGCACTCGTGGTGAAGCCCTCCTCGTCGGCCCGGCCGATCGACCTCGTCAGCAGTCGGCCTGCCTCGCCTGTCGTCCCGGGCGCGGGTACGCTCCGGCAGGCCGCCGTGCATCCTATAGAAAGCGCGCAAATGAAGGTGAGTGTCGTCATTCCGTCGTGCAATTGGAGGAAATACGTGTGGACCTGCTTGCTGATGCAGAATCACCAGGTTGTGGACAGTAGCCGCAAAGTCGAGATCGTCGCCGACGATTGGTCCGACGACGACGCGGAATCGGCGGTGAAAGAATTCAACCTGCCCTCTCTGCACACTCTGAGGACTCACGTTTCCGGCCGCGCGTCTGTATGTAACGACGGCAATCCGGTGGCCACCCCGGGCTTTCCGGAGAGTGCAGGGTCCGCAGACCTGCTCGTCATCGACCGGACGGGCCCCACCGCTTCCGCCGCCGCAGTGCGCTGCACGGAGTCGGATGGCGCACTAGGTCACCCCCCGTTGGAAGCGGAGTTCGATCGGGTCCTGGCCGCTTACTCGCTCGCTCCTGGGCTCGGTGATGCCGCATGCCGGCGCTGATCAGAGCAGAGGGTTTGACTAAGTACTACCGGCGCTCGCGCCGTTACGAAGGTGCGCTCGGCGGTCTGCGGACCCTGATCACCCGGCAGTACGACGAGGTTCGGGCCGTCGACGGCATCGACTTCACCGTGTCGGATGGCGAGCTTGTCGGATACCTGGGGCCCAACGGCGCGGGGAAGAGCACGACCATCAAGATGATGACCGGGGTGCTCGTCCCAACCAGCGGTCTGCTCGAGGTCGACGGCATTGCCCCCTGGCGGGAACGGGAGAAGAACGCGATGCGCATCGGAGTCGTGTTCGGCCAGCGCAGCCAGCTCTGGTGGGATCTGCCTTTGGTTGACTCCTTCACCCTGCTGGGAAAGATGTACCGCATGTCTGCTGCGGCCTACCGCCGCAGACTGGACGGGTTCATCGATCTGCTTGACCTGGGCCCGTTCCTCGACCGGCCGGTCCGCCAGCTGAGCCTAGGCCAACGCATGCGCGGCGACCTGGCCGCGGCCATGCTCCACGAACCGTCCATCCTCTACTTAGATGAGCCGACCATCGGGCTGGATGCCGTGGCACGAGACCGGATGCGCGATTTCATAGCCGAGATGAACCGGGAGAGCGGCACCACCATCGTTCTCACCACGCACGACCTCGTGGATGTTGAGGCCTTGTGTACCCGTGTCGTCTTCATCGACCAGGGGCGGGTCCTCTACGACGGAAGCGTCGTAGACCTGAAGGCCGCCTACGCGCCACACCGCACGCTAGTCGTGCAGCTCGCCCCGGGTTTGACCGCAGCCCGGGGCGCCGAATCGCTCGGGCCCGAAATCGCTGGCGAGGTGATCGCGGACGAGGGGTCGACGCTGAGGATACGTTTCGAAGCGAACCGGATCTCGGCCCAGGAGATCATTTCGGCGGTGACCAACCGCTGTCCCGTGACCGACCTCTCGATCGTGGAACCCGAGCTCGAGGACGTCATGCGCACCCTGTACGGCAACCGTACGGGCGCCGTATGAACGCCGGCCAGGCCACGCGCTCCGATGGCCCCTTGCGCAACCTGCCTGCCTACCTGCAGATTATCCGCGGCAGGCTGCACGTAGCGATGACCTACCGTCAGAACGCGCTCTTCATGCTAGCCGTCGTCATCGTCCAGATCTTCATGCTCCGCAAGGTCTGGACCGCCTTGTACGGCGAAACGGGACTGGTGGACGGGGTCGCGCTGGCGGACGTCCTGGTTTATCTGACGATCGCCAACCTTCAGAACTGGGCGATGCAGGACTCGGCCGTCGGTTCCTATCTATACTCGCTGGTCCGGGAAGGGCGCATCGCCTTCGACATCATGCGGCCCGCTGGCTTCGTACCGCAGATGTTGGCCCACCTGGTGGGGGGAACCCTCTCCATGGTGCTGTTCGCGATAGCCGCGCTTCCCCTCGTCGCGCTCGTCGGGACGCTCGGGCCGCCCGCCTCCCCAGCGGCCTGCGGGTACTGGCTGGTCAGTCTCTTTTGCGCGTTCGGCATCTCCATGCTGCTCAACCTGATCGTCAGCCTCGGCGCCTTCTGGACGACCGAGCTCGGTGCCTTCAGCATGCTCTTCACCCTCGTCAGCCAGTTCCTGGCAGGAGCACTTATCCCGCTGTACTTCTTCCCGGGCCTGCTGCGGTCGGTCGCCGAACTCCTTCCCTTTCAGGCGACAACGTTCACCCCCGTAGCCATCTACGGAGGGCGACTGGCAGGAGGCGAAGCAGTCGAGGCGATCGGCATCCAGCTTCTGTGGATCTTCCTGCTGGCGGGCGCCGCCCGACTGATCTGGTCGCGGGCGCTTCACCGCATCGTGGTTCAGGGAGGATGACGGCTGTGGGAAGTATGCGAATCACCTTCTCGCTCTACCGGGCGGCGGTGAGGGGCGAGATGCAGTACCGGCTGAACTTCGTCATGCTGTGCGCGCTGGGCCTGGTTTACCAGGGCAGTGGCATCGCTTTCGTGTGGACCGTGCTGCGGACCTTCGACACCATCGCTGGCTGGAACTTCGGAGAGCTGGCCTTTCTCTACTCGCTGCGCCTGATGGCACACGCCGCATGGGTCGTCCCCTTCCATCAGCTCGAGTCCATGGACATCACAATCCGTGAAGGCCGGTTCGACCGCTACCTGGTGCGGCCGCTGAACCCGTTCCTCCAAGTCATCACCAGCCGGTTCCAGATGAACGTGATCGGCGACGTGACGGCTGCGGTCATCCTGTTCACGATCGCCGTGAACCTGGTCGACATCGACTTCTCGCCGCTCGGTGTCGTATACCTGGTGCTCGCGGTCGTCGGGGGCGCGCTCGCCGAAGGAGCAGCCGCGGTGATCGTCTCCTCTCTGAGCTTCCGTTTTGTGCAGACGTGGGCGGCCAGCCAACTCGTTGACAACATCTACCTAATGTTCGGCTCCTATCCGACGCGAGTCTTCGGCGGTGTCTTGACCTGGGGCCTCACCTGGGTGCTGCCCGTGGCTGTCGTTGCCTACATCCCGTCGAGCGTCCTCCTGGGTAAGACCGATTCACTTCACATTTCGGCCCCTGCAGCTGTCGCCGCACCCCTCATTGGCGTGCTGTGGTTCGGTGCCGCGTACAAGTGGTGGCATCGGCAGGTGCGCGGCTACCAAAGCGTCGGCGCCTGAGCCGGGAGACGGCAGGAGGGGACGGGCTCGTCACAGGGAGGTGCCGAGCGGGCAGTCATAGCTGTGGGGCAGCCTGATGGAGCAGATCGGCGATCATCTTCGTCGGCTGCCTGGCCTCGTCGTTAAGGTACTGCCACCGCTCGGCCAGTGTGCGCAGGGCATGACGGAGTGCATTCTGTGGCTTCCCAGTTGGCGAGGCGGAAGGGCGGCCAGGTGCCGGGCCAGGGCGATCTGCGCGTTGCCGGCGGTCTCCTGGCGCAGGCATGGGGAGCGTGGACGAGCATCGCTTTCATCGCCGCCGTACCTGGTTCGACGGCCTGGTCGTGGGCGCCCTTGAGTTGGGGGGATACGCTGTCGCCGAACGGACGGACAGGACAGTCACAGGGATGCTTCGACGAGTTGGCTCCGGGCTCCTATCAGGTCACGTCCGCCCGGCGGCAGCGCTTGCTGCGTGCCCGGCCGGAGGCCCGACAGATCAACGCCATGATCCCCAGGGCCAGTCATTAGCAAGAGTCAGACCGTCACCGCCGGGACCACCCGATCCTTAAGAATCCGGTGCGAAGAGACTGACAGCCGTAGGCGTCGCCGAACGAGCCGATCGATGCCGCGACCCCTGCTCGGTTCTGATCGTCGGCCAGCGCAAGCGATGTGTATTGCTGCGGCCCCTCCTTCAAGTGATGGATCAACTCGCCCCCCTCGAGACGGGATATCCGCCCGGTCGCGTGGCCACAGCGCCAACTCGGCTCGACGCCGCCGAAGCGGTCCCGGTACTCGTCGACGAACGCTAGGAGCGCGTGTGTGGCCGGTCGCGTTTGGCCGCGAAGAACCTTGCCGCGGTCCTCAAGATGTCGTTCGCCCTGTTCAGTGCGGCGTTCTCCTTCTTCAACGCCTCGAGCTGGGCGGACTTTTCCGTCGTCTAGTGCGTGTCTCTTTGATGGGTTGGTCAGTTGATCGGATGTGCCTGTCCGATTAGTGATCACCGATGCGATGTGGGGCCGGATCGAGCCGCTGATGCCGGCCGATCCGGTCCGCGGACGACGGTGGGCCGACCACCGTCGCACCCTTGAGGCCATCGCCTGGAAGTACCGCACCAACTCGCCCTGGCGGGACCTGCCAGGCGAACTTGGTCCGTTCCAGACCGCTCACAAACGGCTGGTCAGATGGGCTGTGGATGGCACCTGGGAACGGATCCTGGCTTCCGTCCTGTCCGAGGCTGACGCCGCCGATGACATCGACTGGACCGTGTCAGTGGACTCCACGGTCGTCCGGGCCCATCAGCACGCCGCCGGTGCACTGAAAAAGGGGCGGCGGGACACCGGGAGCCGGGCGATCACGCAATCGGACGCTCCCGCGGAGGCTTGAGCACCAAGGTGCACCTGGCGGCCGACGGCCTAGCCCGGCCCCTGGCCTTCACCGTCACCGCCGGCCAGGCCGGTGACGCACCTGCCTTCGAGACGGTGATGGCCCGTATCCGGGTGCCCCGCACCGGACCGGGCAGGCCCCGGACCAGGCCCAACGCTGTTCTGGCCGACCGTGCGTACTCCTCCCGTGCCCTCCGGGCACATTTGCGACGCCAGGGAATCCGCGCGGTCATCCCGCAGCCGTCCGACCAGTTCGGCCACCGCCAACGGCGAGGCCGCCACGGAGGCCGCCCACCCGGCTTCGACCGCGAGTCCTACAAGCAACGGAACACGGTCGAACGTTGCATCAACCGCCTCAAGCAGTGGCGCGGCCTGGCCACACGAACCGACAAACTCGCCATCGCCTACCAGGCCGCAGTCCACCTCCCCGGACAGCACATCTAGCCCGGACGCGTCTCCGCGTCAACGTCGTGCTGCTTCACCCAGGCCCGCAGCGTCTCGCGGGACCCGATGGCGAGCTACTCGGTTACCGCCTGCAAGACCGCCCTCTCGTTCGGGTCGTCGTCGCGCACCCCGGCGACCATGCACACCGCACGACGGCGGGGTCGGCATCGGCGATGTGTTGGTCATGAACCTGGTCCACCTCCGGCCCCTGCAGGGCAGGGTGCGGGCCAGTCCCGGGGCAGGCTGTGAGCCAGCGGTCGTCCTGAAACTCGACAGACACTTCGTCCTCCAACGGATCGACCCCACGGCGTCGAACCAGCGGCCCCGCTATGGCTTAGGGGGACGCCGTCCGCACCAGGGATAGAAGTCGGCGTTGATGCTCGACGTGCGGCCGTCGTGAATGATCAGCCCGTCCTCCGGAACTTGGCAATGAAGTCGATCAGTTTGTCCGGGGAGGCAATCGGGTCTCATGCGCCCGAGTTCGGCGACCGGTGCGGCCGTGGAGGGAGGAACAGGCCGAGAGCACAGGTTACGGCCAGTTGACAGGTTCGAAGCCGACTTCGGCCCAGTGATCTTTGAGGGTCTGAAGGTAGGCGGCGGGGCTGACAGGCCGTAGTTCACCGTGAAAAGCGCCCTTGATGACGAAGACCAGACAGTCACCCGGCGTGTGCTCTGGGAAGACCGCGGGCCAGGGGAGGGGGAGCTCCAGATCCCGGGATATAGCACCGTCGTACATCGCGACGTGCGCGAGCAGGCGCTCGGTGTTCACTACGCCTTGAGGGTGGGCGCCAGCCTGGGCGACCGGACGTCCAGGTATGGCTGGGGCCAGCCGCCAGCGAATGGACCACGCGGCGTGTAGGCCGTCGCGGCCGGGGTGGCCCGCGCAGGCCGAGACGACGGCGATCCCCGGGATCGCGCGATAAGCGGTGGCCACGACCTGGATGCCTTGGTCGAAATCCCCGCCGGGGTGCCCCTGACAGTTCGTCACTACGCTGACATGGCTGATCGCCCCGGCCGGCTCCTGCGCTGTCACAGCATGCCTCCCAATGGTGTGGTCCTCAGTGGGTGATCTCCGCAAGCCTACGTAAAGCCCGCTTCGTGGCAGCCCGCGGGCATGGGATTCCACGGGTGCGCACGCGTGCTGTAGTGCCCAATACGCAGCGCTACAGGCACACGCGGCCGTAGCCGGCATGGAGGTCAACGTGTACGCCCGTCAGCTCCTCACTGGCGAGGCCAACGAGCTACGCCCCCACTCATTCACCGCTGCGGACCACTTCGTGGGTGAGTGGGCCAGCCCCTTCCCCTTCCCCTTGCCCTGTTGCCTGCTGGGTCAGGCAGGGATGGTGATGGTCGTGCGGACGGGGTGGAGGTCGATCTCGGCCGCGGCGTGGTTGGCTGCTCCGCCCGGGCCGACGCTGGACCAGTAGCCGCTGGTCTTGCGGCCCTGGACTAGGGCGACCTCGTAGGTGCCGGGGGCGAGGTTCTCGAACAGGCCGGTGGACTCGTACAGGCCATCGGTGAAGTCGCCCTGGATGCTCTGGGCTCCCAGGATGCCTTTGCCCTTGTCGTCGGTGTTGTGGAGCCGGAGTTCGCCGCTGATGGAGCCGTCGTCGTAGTACCAGAAGGGGCCCCGTTTGTACTGCACGTTGGCCGTCCACCGGGCGACGATGCCTTGGCTGCCGTCGTCTTTGGACGTAACTCGGTAAAGGGTGATCTGGTGGCCGGCCCAGGTGAGGCCGCCTGAGGAGGAGTAGTCCTCGCCCTTCGGGCTGGACACGCTCTCGCGGAGAGTGAAGATGGCCTTCGGCGGGACATATGGCTTTGGCGGCGGGGGCACGTATGTGTCGACGCCGCGGTGGACCAGGAGCAGACTCTGGCTGCCGTCAGCCTCGGTGTACGTAAGCAGGGCCGGGTCGTGCTGGCTCTCGTGGCCGGCGATGACTTCGCCCTTGCTCCACTTGCCGTCCTGGTAGACGGCATGGCGCAGCAGATCGCTGTCTACGGAGGGGTAGACGGCGTGCAGCTTGCCATCGTAGGAGGCAATGGATGCGCCGCGGCGGCTGGTGAGGCCGTCCAGGGCTATGGCCTTGCTCCACTTGTCGCCGTCGTAGGTGGCGTGCCACAGGCGCAGGTCGTACTCCTTGCGGTAGAGCAGGTGGAGAAGGCCGTCGTGCTCGGTCACGGCATAGTTCCCCGGAGGCCGCATGTTGGCAGACAGGGCGACCTCCTGTTGATCGGCGTTCGCCACCTCGAGGTGCTCAACGCCGCGCCCTTGCTGAACGGGCACCCATTCATGATTTTCGGCGAGCGTTGCGTGCTGGACGACCCCACCTTTCGAGCCCTGGGGCTCTTCGCCGGTTTCATCGCCGGCGAAGACCAGGTGGAGCTGGTCTTTGTAAACGGCCAGGGCCGGCCAGCGCCCTGGCCCATTGCCTAGGTCACCCCCGTACTTCCTCACCTCATTCCACGTGCCGCCTGCAGGTCGGTGCGTCGTGCCGAGCCCGCTCCAGCCTCCGTCCCAGAAGCGGTAGTACACCGCGTAGACGCTGCCCTCGTACGCGGCGATAGCTGGGGTGTGCCAGGTGAAGTTGCCGTTGCCAAGATCGGCGTCGGGAGTCCACCGGCGGGCCTCGTCGACTGCGGCAGTGGCCTTGGCCAGGTCCGCGTCCAAGGAAGCCCGATCCGCGGCCGAGAGGCCCTCGCTGCAGCGCCCCTTCACCTGGTCGACCTTGGCCAGCAGCCCCTTAACGTCCACCGGGACGTACGACGTCCAGCGAAGCGGAATGTTTCCCACACCTTGACGGGCCCCGCGGTGGACACAGACCAGGTTGTCGCCATCCTGAGCAAGAGCTGGTGCGGCCGCGCTCTTGTGGTCGGCGAACACCCCGTCCTTACTCCAGCCGTCGGCAGTTGTGTATACCGAGCACCACAGGTTCTGGTCTTCCTCATGAAGGGTTGAGGGGGCCATATGCACTCCTTGAAACGAACGAACGAGGACGAGCCACCAGCAGATCGGCAACCACGAGGCCCGGTACGTCCCGCACGGCGCACCTGACGGACAGTAGGCACGTTGCATCACGCTGCGGTACGAGGTTCTCAGCCAGAAACGCCAGCCCCATGTGAGTGCTCACGAGAGTGAAATCGCGGATCTCAACAACAGAACCTACGAGTAAACTGACGTATCAATACGAAAGGTCGAGGCAACTGGTAGCGGTCACCGCGTTGACGTCTGAAGCGGTCCTGGAAAGAACCGCTTATGACTCTGCTCGAGTAGGCATTGGGTGTCGCGGCGAACGTATTAGTTCTAGGAGTTGTCAAGCCTGTCAGCGAGCTGTTGCCATGCCGCCGCGCACTCACGGGCGGCGTCGGCTACAGCTCTGGCGCAGTGAGGAGGGATCGATTTAATCACGCTGTCCCACGTGTCAGCAGTAAGTGCATGCACACTCAGGCTGCGAAGGAGGAATCGTCCTGTCTCCGTCGACCTCAGGGAGGGGTCGCGCTTGAGTTTAACCCAGGTCGGTCCTCTAACATCAGTAGGCCTCGACGATATAGTATTCGTGAGGGAACGTAAGTGACTGTCCTTGTTGTCGACTTCAACGAGCGAGCCGGCATCTGTAAAAGCTGGCTTGAAAAGAGGATTCTGTCCCTCCCGTAGTCTGTTTCGAACCCTCCTCGCGGTGTTCGGTGATACGCCTGCGGCCTTTGCGATTTCGCGCAGTGAAGCGTCTGGGCGGTCGGCGATGACCTGGCTTGCTCGTAGGCGTCCGTCGTTGAGATCTAGTGGACGAGAACTCCCATCCTTGCCCATTCTGTGCTTCTGCTTTTCCGATTCCCCTGATTTTCGACCGCGCAGCTTTGCGATCGTCTTGTCGGATAGGTTGGTGACCTCGGCAATGGCTCGGTTTGACCATTCTGGGTGCATGTCAAGTATGCGTGAGGCGGCGTTTCGCCGGTCCGTCAGTTGCAAAGGTAGACCATGTGTGGTGTTAAGCTTTACTGCTAGCAGGTAAGCCTGGTCGTGACTGCCTTTAAACAGTCGGGCTTGGATTTTCTTCATCCCTTTTAGGATGGCTGCCTGTACTCGATGGATACCGTCGATCACGTGCATGGAATCGCGGTGCACGAGGATCGGAGGGAGCGTGGCGTCCGTTTCCTTTAGGGTGTGGACGTGAGCTGTACAGATTCCTTGCGAACGAGGTGATTCGGTGAGGATCAACTCAGTGACCGGAACTTCCACCACTGGAAGATCTTCATTGGCTGAAAACTGCCTCAGTGCGACTTCGATCTCATGCCGGGTTAGCCCGATTTCACGTATATCCATGACGTAACTCCCCCATCGGTGCGTCCGCCGATGATCATGCATCATGCACTCGGTTGAGGTCAATGGGGAGATCCGGGCCCGAGTGCACCGGCCTTCTGGTTGCCGTAATAGTGCGGTCAGTGGTCTAGGTACGACTGCGCATCAGGGGCAAGCATCTATGCGAGGTCGGAGAGTCAGACTCTGCGTTCGTCCCAGCTGAACCGACGATCTCGCTCTCATAATGAACGATCAGCCCGTGTTTGCCAGACTCGTAGGGTGTTTCGTAAGGTTAAGGAAGATAGTTGGTATCTGTATCGATGTGCCAACGGTGCATCACGGAACGCCGAGTGCAGCCGTGCAGGCTCAATTCCTCGCTCAGCTTCCTTTTTGGCGGGCCGGGAGTGGGTTTCCCCGGCAGTAGCCAATCCTCCGACCAGATGTCCAACAGCCCGGGTAGAGGTCCTTGCCCGCGGTGCGGCGACGCAAGTACACCTGTCCGGTAGCGTCGCGCAGCAGGATCTTGACCGCCGCGCGCGGCAGGTTCCTGGCTCTCATGCTGCTTCTAGGCTCGGCTTCGGTCCCTCTTCCTTATGTCCTCATGTGTATGGAGGGCTACGATCTCGTCCGCCTCATCCGCGTGAGTCTGCGTGTTCCTCCGTTGTGATATTGGTCTTGCACCACCGTCGATGCCGATCAGGTGCATATCGGATCCCGAGCCTGAAGCGCCGGCGTGCCTTGGTCAAGACTGCCTGGACTGTCGACGCACCACATCCACAAGGACGCCGATGCCGTCCCCTGCCTGCAACTGGTCCGACGTCGGTTCCTTCCCCGCGGACCATCGCGCCTCGAAACCGAGTTCACGCCATGGGTCAGCGGTCTTCCAGCGCGCGGCGGGGTGCGCTGATGAATCGCGGCACACGCGCATCGTTCCTCTGAGCCTCACGTCCGGAGCGCCTCTGTCGGCGAGTTGCCGCTCCTCGCGTACCGCTCGCCGGTCGACACACGTGGAGGGCACTTGCAAGGAGCTGCGGATGGAGAATCGCCCAACGGGGTAACTGAAAGCGCCCAGGAAGGACAATGTCGGTAAAAGACTCATTGAAGCCGCCCAAGATGTCATTGGGCTGGTCGTGCAACCGCGGAAATTCCGCGGATGCACATGCCACGCTGGTATGTCGGCACCACCTCTCACGCCTCCCTGGGGCCTTCCCGCTGTGCCTTGGGGCCGCTGGCAGGACGTGGCTACAGCCTGTACAGGGTCTTGAGCGGGCCCTCCTGAGCCGAGGTGAGGCTGCAGGCCAACGAGACGGAGCGTCATGTAGTTCGGTCTGACGTTCCGAGCGCCGAAGCCGTAGCGGGGGAAGGTCTGTTCAACGCCGGTCCGGATTTGACCGAGACTCTTGATACCGGGGCGCCTGCGCGGGAGGTGATCGGCAGGATCCTGCGCCTGGTGCTTCGATCCGGCCTCGGTCGGTTCTCCGTGGGGGAGTCCGGCAGCTGGACGTGCTCGTCGACGGCGGCCCGCCCGACGAGGGACCGTGTGGCTTGCCCTCTTGGCCTCCAGACGTGGGAGGGGGCGAACACACAACGGGACCAGTCCAGCCGGTGAACTGCCGGTTGGCCGGCTGGACCCGCGTGCAGATGTCGCCACACGCGATCCCACACAGCACTTCCTGACCCGGCCGTGGCATGCACCCGGAATTCCTGAACGTGTTCCACGCGGCGGTGGCGGCCCCCCAGCTCATCCGAGACGATCCACGGCGAGGTCCCTGTACCGGACCTTTGCGTCAAGCACGGCAACCAGCGCCGATGCCCTTTTGCGTTCGTCGGCGTAAGCATCTTCCTGGTCGATCTTCGCGTACCGCGAACATTCGGCCCGTCCATTTCCAGGGCGGAACCCTGCGCCTCGCCTGGGTCTTGCGATTTCACGATCGGACATGCTCAGATGTTGAACACGCCGAGCGTGAAACACATCGCTACCACTGGTCATTTCCGAAACGGAAAACACTCTGGGCAATGGTGTAGCGAAGATGCGGCTGATCGGTAGACGGCGGCGAGAGCGACGTGAGTCCCTTTCTAATGACGGCATACGCTGATGTCTTCGCTTTCAGGTCACGTCTCGACGTGTTCATCGAGGTGCAATATCACCTTCCTTATGCGAGCGCTATGTATCCACGCTCAGGGGTGAAACGCTTAAGTGAGAGGGGACTGGAGTGGAATCTACAACGAATACGCCTACATCGACGATCAAGATGCAGCCGCACGAAGCTGAAGAGCTTTGGACTGCGATCGGCAAGTTGGTGGGTAACAGGGATCTTGAAAAACTCGCACCGGACGATTTCGTCGATCTAGCGCTCGAAGTGAACTCGCTCTTGCCCGCCAACTTGCGCCGCCACGTCATCGGGTACCGGCGATTCGCGCCGGAGGGGGACGTGATCCTCCTGCGTGGGCTCCTGCCGGACAGCGCAGAGCTTCCCGCGACGGCGTCAGCCCCGTACGCACCACCGCCTCCCGGGCCGGCACAGCACGCCTCCCTGCTGCTCACCGCGGTGACGGTCATGCTCGGGGAGCCCTTCAACTACGCGAGCCTCTACAACGGTCGCATCGTCCAGAACATGGTGCCGGTGCGGAAGATGGAGTTCACCCAGACCAGCCAGAGCAGCACCGGCATGCTCGACTGGCACTGCGAGGACAGCTTTCGCGAGGACCGCTGCGATTACGCTGGCTTGCTCTGTCTGAGGGGCGACCCCTCTGGGGCGTCCAAGTACGCTCAGGTGAAGGACGTCGACCTCTCGAGCGATCAGATCGCGGTTCTCCGCCAGGCGCGCTACCACGTGCGGCCGGACCCCGCGCATGTGCTGCCGGACGATGTGCCGATGCGTCCTCTCCCGATCCTGTCGGGATCGGAGTCCTCGCCGGAAATCGCCTACGACACGCACCACCTGGAACCGGTCGATGAGGCCGACGCCGAGGCGGCGGACGCGTTGAGAGAGCTCGGTGTGGCGCTGGACAAGGTCGCCATCTCCCATGTGATGGAGAAGGGCGATCTCCTCATCTTCGACAACAAGCGGGTCGTCCATGCTCGCACGCCGTTCACCCCCCGGTTCGACGGAACGGATCGCTGGCTGATGCGAACCATGATCTGCGGATCCGCCCTGACGTTCCGTCGCTGGGGCACGCGCATACCGGAGTAGCCGAGCCAGAAAAGCCGCAGAGGACACAGGAGGACCAAACACATGACAGTGCTACCGGAAACAAAGTCCAAAGTAGACCTCGGCGTCAGCAGTGCGACGCAACCGGAGTACCGCTCGAAAGCGGTGAACTCCTGGGACGAGTTCAGTCCGCTGCGAGAGATCATCGTCGGCGACGCAACGAGCGCGGGAGTTCCGTCACAGACTGATCTCTCGGCCTGGCTCAACGATTACCCCGAGCTCTCACCGTCCGAACGAGAACAGGTCGGGGGGCAGTTCCCGAAGCGGGTGATTGAGGAGACGAACGAGGATTTGGCCGATCTCGTGACGACACTGCGCGAGATGGGTGTGGTGGTTCATCAGCCGCCCGCGTCCGATCACGAGCAGGAGTTCGGTGGCCCTGGCTGGCACACACGAGGCCGTCACTCGTACTGCCCGCGAGACCTCGCCCTGGTCGTCGGCTCGACGATCATTGAGACTCCGAGCCCGTCACGTGGCCGGTACTTTGAGCTGTCCAATCTGAGGGAGCTGTTCCAGGACTATCTGCAGCGCGGTGCGCACTGGCTGGGCGCTCCGCGACCGCAGCTGCGGGACGACCTGTTCCTCACCGACGAGGCGGGCAACCCGACGTTGGGCGAGGCGGAGCCGGCATTCGAGGCGGCCAACGTCCTGCGGCTTGGGCGTGACGTCTTCTACCAGGTTTCCCGCAGCGGCAACGAGATCGGCCTGCGCTGGCTGCAGTCAACCTTGCAGTTGCTGGGCGACATCCGGGTGCATCCCTTGCGTGACCTGTACCAGGGCACGCACATCGACAGCACGATCTGCTTCTTGCGGCCGGGCCTGGTGCTGCTCAACCCCGAGCGCGTGAAGCCGGAGACCATCCCGGAGGTGCTGCGCGGATGGGACGTGATCTGGTGCCCGCCGATCAAGGAGCCGGTGGCACCACTGCTCACGCGTACGCTGAGCACTCCCTGGGTGGGGATGAACCTGCTGATGGTCAGTCCGGAGCTGGCCATCGTCGATTCCAATCAAATCGACCTGATCCGGGCGCTGGAGTCAAAGGGCATCACGGTCGTGCCGCGGCAGCTGCGTCATTCGCGAGTGCTTGGCGGCGGATTCCACTGCGTCACGTTGGACACGGTGCGCGAGGGCGGTCCCGAACGCTATCTGGACTGACTAGACGTTGTCCCGCACGGGTGGGAGTTATCCGGTGAGGGCCATGTTGTGCAGGCGTGCGATGCCGAGCACGGCCTGGTGTACGCCGTTGCCCTCGGTCACGCGAGATCTTCCAGTTCTCGAACGGGAGAGCTCGTGCTCGACCCGGGCGCGGGCCTTGCGATGGACCTTCTTCTCGGCTTCCTGCTCGGTGCTCAGGTGCTTCTGAAAGCGTTGTCGGCGGTGGGGAACCAGCAGGCCGGTGCCTTGGTTGCTGCCATCGGCGAAGGTGGGAATGCCGCGGCAGCCGCGGCGACTCCGGACTCCGTTAAGGCCCGGTAGTCGTTGCGGCTGCCGGGCAGCGGATCACCGATGGCCGCCACGAGGCGGCCGTTAGCGCCGATGACAACCTGGAGGTTCGTCGAGTAGCGGTAGTGCTAGAGGCCGCGATGCTGGGGTCCCGGGCAGGCACCCAGCGTGCCGGCGACGACGTACACAGTGGCCTTGCGTTTGCGGCGGGCCGGGGAGATGGCCAGCAGCGGTGCGAGGTGGTCCAGGATCCGATCCGCGGCAGACTTCGAGACCCCGAACAACGTGAACAGCGGAGCACCTGTCAGGGCGTCAGGTCGCGCGCCAGTGCGTGCCCACCAACGGCACCCGGTCCTCCAGCGGCAACCGCAATGGCCAGCCGCGTTGGATGTCACCACAGCTTTCGATCATTTGCTGCAATCGTCCCATCAACCCGATCAGTTACGGGACAACCTTTAGAGGAGTAGGTGTAATTCAATGAATGCTGGATTTCCGAACCGGCGGCCCCTGCTGAGCCTGGCGGATCTCAGCACGGAAGACATCACGGATATCGGCGAAATCGCGTTTCGCTACGGACAGACGCCGGAATCTTTCAGGGGCCGAATGGCCGGGACGAGGGTGGGCCTGGTGTTCACCGTGCCGTCGACCAGGACCCGGACTTCGTTCTGGAGCGCGGCGCTGACGCTGGGCTGCGACATCTTGCATCTCGGTCAGGCCGATCTGCAGGTCTCCACGGGTGAGACATGGAGCGACACAGGCGCGATGCTGGCCAATTACCTCGATGTCGTCGTCGCCCGCACTAACGGCCCACAGCGCGACCTGGCCGAGCTGGCGGTGCACGTGCCGGCGACGATCGATGCCCTGACTTACGAGGAGCACCCCACTCAGGCGATCGCGGACCTTTGCGCGATGCGTGAGCACTTCGGTGACGTCGAGGACCTGCGCCTGGCCTATCTGGGAGAGGTGAACAACACGGTTCGGGCACTGGCGTTGCTCGTCTGCAAGCTGCCCTTCCGCAGCCTCGATGTTTACAGCCCGGACGGCTCGGGATTTTCAGCGAAGGAGATCGATTCGCTGAACGCCATTCGTGGCGCACGCGTTGTTCGCCAGCACCACGAAGTGCCTACCGCACCGGACCCGGTCGACGTGGTCTACACGACGCGGTGGCAGTCGATGAGTGCGGCTCGGCACGATCAGGACTGGCTGTCGCGTTTCGCGGGCTTTAGCGTCACCAAGGACTTGATGAGGCGCTTCAGCGGATCGGTTGAAGCGGTGTTCATGCACGACCTGCCCGCGGTCCGGGACCAGGAGGTGACGTCCGATGTCCTGGATGGCAACAGCGTGACTTCGCTCGTGCAGCGGCAGGCCTACCACAAGGCGTCCGCTGCTGCGGCGGCGTTGCTGTGGACGGCGGGTGCGCCGTCTTGAGCATCGCCGAGCGGCTCGACTCCGAGGTGCGCAGTTACAGCCGACGGTGGCCGGTGGTGTTCGGCCGGGCAGCGGGAAGCCGGCTCTACGGGGTGGACGGCACGCCTTACTTGGACTTTTTCGCCGGGGCTGGAACCCTCAACTACGGTCACAATAATCCTGCTCTCAAGCGGGCGCTCGTCGACTACCTCGAAGAGGACGGGGTCACGCACGCCCTAGACATGTGGACGGTGGCCAGAGGGCAGCTGCTGGAGGCGCTGGAGGAGAAGATTCTCGCTCCGCGAGGGCTGGAGTACAAGGTCGTCTTTCCCGGCCCCGCCGGAGCGAACGCGGTGGAGGCGGCGCTCAAGCTGGCGCGGAAGGCCACCGGCCGAAAGTGGGTTGCCCACTTCAGCAACGCGTTCCACGGCATGACCCTGGGAGCCCTCTCGGTGAACGGCAATCCGGTGATCCGCCGCAGCGCCGGGATAGCTCTTTCGGACTGCGTGGAACTGCCCTACGACGAGGACCACGTTGGTGTCGCGGACATCGAGGGCCAGCTGGCGGCCTCCGCTGGCGGTCTCACCGGGACGGCCGCCGTCATCGTGGAGACCGTGCAGGGCGAAGGCGGGATCAACGTCGCCCGCGCCGAGTGGATGCGGAGACTCGCCGCCGTGTGCCGAAGTCATGGCGTGCTCCTCATCGTCGACGACATTCAGATGGGCTGTGGTCGTGTCGGTTCCTTCTTCAGCTTCGAGGACGCCGGGATCCAGCCGGACATTGTGTGCCTGTCGAAAAGCATCAGTGGCTACGGGCTTCCAATGGCGCTGACGTTGATCCGGCCCGAGTTGGACGTGTGGGAGCCGGCGGAGCATAACGGAACCTATCGCGGGTTCAGCCTGGCGTTCGTAACCGCAGCCGAGTCGATGCGCCTCTACTGGAACGATGACGAGCTGGAGAAGTCCACCAGGGCCAAGGGAGAACACGTCGCCGGAGGCCTCGAGCAGATCGTGGCCTCATACCCCGGGGAAGGGCTGGCGGCCTGTGGGCGTGGCCTCGCCTTGGGCCTGAGGACCGCCGGCGGCGCCATGGCCGACCAGGTCAGTGCAGCGGCATTCGAACGCGGTCTTCTGGTGGAAACCTGCGGCCCGGCCGGTGGAGTCGTGAAACTACTGCCGCCACTCACCGTCTCCAACGGCGACATCGACCACGCGCTGGAAATCCTCGATGCATCCGTGAAGTCGGCTCTCGTCACGCGCGTCTGAGCGGGGGCGCCGACGCCGGATCGTGGGACAGCAGCGGAACGTCCGCACGTTGTGCGTTCCCCTGCTGCCAAGATCAAGCAAGGTGCCGAACTCTACGCTGCGCAGATGAGAGCCATTTTTCTGGCATCGTGGAGATCGCACTCCACCTGCAATGGCGGTTGAAGGTGGACGCGCGGACGATCGTTTGCGTTTACGACGCCTCCACCGAAGGATTCACGCCTTTGGCGAGGACCCGGATGTTCTGACCGAGAGAGAAAATTTCAGCGTCTTCGCATAATTCCCAAACCGGTGGCTTAGTGATGTGGCCTTCTATGAACACACGTCGCCTACTCAGCAGTCCCGTTAAGGAATTTTTGGCTCAGGCTGCGTATTCGCACCCCACAGTTCCAGACGTGGTGAAACGGCCCACGCATGAAGCGTGGGACCGCGACGCCGTAGTCATATCGAAATCAAGGAGAGAAGAGCCATGGTGCAACACGAAGGACGTGTAGTGGTCACGGGCGGCGGCGGCTTCGTGGGCTCGCATCTGTGCGAGCGGCTCCTACTTGAGGGCTCTGCAGTAGTGTGCGTCGACGACTTCAGTACGGGCGACGTACGCAATGTCGAGCCGCTGGCCCGCCACCGCGGCTTCCAGCTGTTGGAGGCCGATGTATCGGCCGGGTTTGAGATCAGGGGCGCGGTCGATGCGGTGCTCCACCTCGCTTCCCCCGCGTCCCCTGTCGCCTATATGAGGCGTCCCCTGGAGACGATGCATGCTGGGTCCACGGGGACGCAGCATGCCCTGGACCTGGCCTGCCGCAAGGATGCGCGATTCCTGCTTGCGTCCACCAGTGAGGTCTACGGCGACCCTCAGGTCCACCCCCAGCCCGAAAGCTACTGGGGCCATGTGAATCCGGTGGGCCCGCGCGCCGTCTACGACGAGGCCAAGCGCTTTAGCGAGGCGCTAACCGTCGCCCATCGAGACGCACGTGGCCTGGATGCCCGGATCGCCCGGATCTTCAACACCTTCGGACCGCACATGCGCGCCGACGACGGCCGGATGATCCCCAACTTCATTCGCCAAGCTATCGCCGGAGAGCCTTTGACGGTGACCGGGGACGGCAGCCAGACCCGATCCTTGTGCTATGTGAGCGACACCGTGGAAGGACTCCTCCGGCTCCTGTGGGCGCAGGGCGAACAGGGACCGGTGAATATCGGAGGGACGAATGAGATGACGGTGCTCGCCACTGCCGAGCTGATCTGCGGGCTCGTCGGCTCTTCCTCGGGCATCGAGTTCGTTGCACGTCCACAGGATGACCCAGCCGTGCGTAAGCCGGACATCAGCAAGGCCGAGCAGTCCCTCGGCTGGCGGCCGGCAGTTAGCCTCGAAATCGGGATCAAGAAGACCATCGACTGGTTCCTGGAGAACAGCGTCCTACTCGGCCGTTGATCCCTCCCCATGTCCCCACGCCGGCCCATCCGGGCCCGCGGTCGTTGGTGCCGGGGCCGCGGTTCGTCATAGGCAATCGTGTGGTCGGTGGGGTGACGGTGATCGGCAAGCCTGCCGCGTTGTAAGCGGAATCAACGCGACGCGTTTTCGGCGGCAACCCGAAACGCTTGGCCTGCTCAACGCGGCGCCGTCCGTCGGCGGCGTGGTCTGGTCGGTGCTGTCCGGTCCGGCGCATGGCCGGGCAGGGCTGGAGCTGCTTCTTGCCGCTACAGGGCGGGGGCTCGGCCTGTTCGGGTTTGGGCTGGCGCCGAAATCCTAGGCAAGAAGTGAACTGGGCGGCGAAGCCGCGGGTTCGATCGGCATGCCGTGGAGGTCGCCGATGGCCAGATCCGCGCCTGCTGAAATCAGCGTGGCGTGCAGGCCTTATCCCAATGGCACGTCCGCAGCCGATGTGCTTTGGCGATCCACTAAATTCCAGAACCGTGCGGCCGACTGGACTGGCAGGCCCTCGTACATGAGTCAGGTTGTCCGGCGCTGTGCCGAAACCATCGAGCATGGTACGGAGTTCCCGCGGGAACTGGATGATGCGGTCATCGTGCCCTCGTCGCGTTCGGTGGCGTGATGAGGGCACGATGAGTAATGAGGTCAGGGTACTGCTGTAGGCCGTTTTTGGCTTAGCCCAGCGCGTTCACTAGGCCGGTGACATAGGTATCCAGCCGCCGTTCCAGGATGCTCGTCGTGAGATCGGTCCTTCCTGCGTCTTGGTATGCCTGCGCCCACAATTCAACTTCTTCGGAGCACGACAGCGCATCCCGCACTAGCCAGTACAGTCGCTCGCTCGCCGCCGTTGCCAGCGCCCCGCCGGCCTCCTCATACGCCTCAGCGAACCGCAAACCCCAGGCCGGGTCGTGTAGCAGCGCAAGATTGGTGCAGCAGTGTGCGACGTCGAGGTCTGCAGGGCCCCAGGAGGGCTGTGACCAGTCGACGACGCCGGTGATCCGGGCACGTGTCGGGCTTGAAGGCGGCACGTCGAACAGCACATTGCCGGGTTGGAAGTCTCGGTGCAGGAATCGACCTTCGTAGGGCGGTGCGGGCTTGCGGATCACGTTGATCGCTGCGGCCCAGGCGGTAGCGTCGCCGCCCTTCGGAACCACGACGCTCTCGGCCGTCGTCAACGTCCTAAACTCCTGAGGGCGCTCGGCGGGCCGTAGCGCGTGGATGGCCACGAGTTGACGAGCCAGCAAGGGAACGCGGGTCTCAACTCCCTCATTGTCGAGGACCGATCGGCCCGCCAGATGCGTCATCAGCAGCGATGGATACTCGCAATGCGCGGCGGTCGGGTCGACCGCGACCAGCTCAGGAGCGAGCACACCGGTCCCTGCGAGTAGTGCTAGGGCGCCAGCCTCCCTGCTCAGCCAGTCTTTGGCATTCTCCATGTAGAACGGGTCGACGAAACTGCGCAGCACCAGGTGACGGGTGACTGCGTCTTCTGTGCCGATAGTCAGCCTGCGCATTTCGGCAGTCATGCCGCCGTGCAGCGTCTCGGTCTTGACGATCCGTTCGCCGACGTCCAGATGCTGGTTCACCCAAGCCAACGTCATCGGTCGGACAGTCGTCTCCTCATCAAAGTTATTCACCGTGTCATGTGATCACGCAGACGCCGGCAGGCGCAAATATCTTCCGAGAGGCCAACTCCACCCTGCCGGAGTGACGTTCATACAAATCCAACACCCGCTCGCGACACTAAGGTGAGGGGGAGGGGGTGATCATCCCGGAGGCGACTGCTTCCGCAGCGACCTCCTCAAGGTATCGAGACCATGCCGCGCGTGATAGTGGCGGACAAGCTCCGCAGCGGCGTCCTCCCCGCAAGGCGATGCCGGTGGCGAAACATCCGAAGCGGGGAAATACTTTAAAACCCGGGTGGGGAACTCCGGTACATCCAGTGGCGCCTGGGGCGGAAGTACGGTGAGATCCGAGGGAAGTAGGACAGACGAGACTCGCAGGGCGGTAACCGTCTCTCCCTACTGAGAGCAGAGATGTCAACCGTCGCCTCCTCGGGCAACAGATGGCCGGCAACATCCTCAGAGCCAGGCGCCCTGACCAAATCACCAACGGCCGCCTCAACTCGCTTACTCCACAAGCAATTTGATAACTCCTCTGCTATGGTCCCGTGGAGAAGCTCAGACCGGCCTCGAAGAAATGCAATCCGAAACACAGAAAAGTGGACGGAGACCATCATGGCGCGTTGGGAGAATATCTTTATCGCGGCGACGGCTGTGGACTTGCCGCATGCCGTCCCGGTTTCAGAGGCTGTGGCAGATGGCAGTTATCCGTCGAAACTCGCGGAGCGCACAGAGCAGCGCACCGTCACAGTTGCTCCGAAGGGCGAATCTCCAGGCGTGTTTGCCGCCCGCGCGGCGAAATCAGCCCTGGCTGAGTCTGGGTACGGCTTCGACGACGTCGGGCTGCTCGTTCACACGTCCGTCCTAGACCCTTCCCCTCGGATGTCAAATCCCGTGATGTGGCTTGAGCGGGAAATTGGGCAGGGCGGCTTCCGGGACGTGGCGCAACTGATGAATGGGTGCGATGGAGTAGTGAACGGAATTCGCTGGGCTGCCGCTCATCTCGCCTTCAATATCGAACATCCGGCCGCACTGATCACTGCCGCTGAAAGCTGGCAGCCAATGGAGGTCATCGACCGGTGGACCGTTGACCCGGATACGCCATTCGGGGACGGCGGAGCGGCTTTGGTTATGTCCAGGGAGCACGGAATCGCGCGTGTTCTTGCGGCAGTGAGTTACACACAGCCGAACCTCGAAGGAGTTCACCGCGGCCCCCGTGCATTCGGTCACGGAGTAAGCCTTCCGGTGAACCTTTCAGAGCGCTCTCGCGCCTTTTATTCGACGTCCGAAATATCTCGGGACGAAGCCTGGAAGATGCGCGGGAACGGAATAGGCGTCGTGATTGAACGAGTGTTGGCCGATGCTGGCATCGAACGCGAACGAGTGGCCCGCATAGTGCTGCCCTTCAGGGGGCGCCACGTGCTAGAGGAAGAATATTTTCCGTTCCTCGGTAACCTTAAGCCCGCGCGATCTAGCGAGGACCGGGGACGTGAGATCGGTCATTTAGGCGGGGCGGACCCGATCGCGGCTCTTCACTTTGCGATCAAAGCCGGCGAAGTTTCTCCGGGCGACCTCGCCATTGTCTTCAGCGAGGGCGTGGGGATCGTCCAATCCGCCGTACTCGTCGAGGTTGTCTAAGATGGCCATGGCTTCCGCACACAGGAACGTGCGCACTGGAACAGCCACGAGGGCAGGCACCACGGCCCCCAGCGGGGATGCGGTCGCCGTCCACCTCCAAGAGGACGGCACCACCGCTGCAGCCGTGGTCGACGGCATCGGCCACAGCCGACGTGTCGCGTCTGTCGCGCAGCTGCTCGCCACGGTCATCGCTCGTATCGCGGCTCGCCGGGGAGGGCTCGCTGGTCTTCTCACCGGCACTGAGCTGGTGGCCGATCCGGGCTCGGGTGAAGAGCCGGAGCCGGACGCCGTCGCAGTGATCGCGACGGCGCAAGCTGATGGGGACCAGATCCGCATTGCGTGGGTCGGTGACTGCCGTGCTTACGCCCTGGAGGGTGGACAACTCCAGCCTCTGACCGTCGATCACAATCTTGCGGAGCAACTGGCAAGGTGTGGGTACACCGGCGAGCCCCCGCGCCCGGCCGCCAAGTGGGTCCGTACGACGGTAGGGACCGCCGTCGTAGCCACCGTGGCCGAGGCGTGGACCAAGTCCCCCCTGGTGGTGCTCACGTCGGACGGGATCCACGACCAGATGCCGCACGGCGCGATGGAGGCACTGGCCCTCACGTACGAGGGCGAGCCACAGGCCCTCGCGGATGCCCTGGTGGCCGCCGCTGAGACCGGGGCCGATGGCGTTAGGGACGACGCCACTGCCATCGTGATCCGCCGCACCTGACGCAGGCGCCTTCCGAAGCCGTCGACAAGCGGACGAGAAGCCGATGTTCTGGTCGCGACCTGGACCAGGGTGCTGTCCACAATCCGCAACCGGTCGGCTGGATCAGCCGGCGGGAGACGGGCTCCAGTGCAAGCAGGGGACCAAGCCGCTGGATCGCCCGGCACACGGACGAGGAGGAGATCTTGAACTGAGGCCCGAGCTGTCGCATGGTCAGAGTGCAGGGCCACCACCGGGACCCCATCGGCCAACGAGAAACTCCGCGGCCGGCCGCATGATCCCATTGCCGCCTCGCTCACGGACCGTTACAGCCGACGGTGGCCGGTGGTGTTCGGCCGGGCAGCGGGCGGCCGGCTCTACGGGGTGGACGGCTGCGCTAGTTGGGCTTTTTCCCAGGGGTGGAATCCTCAAATACGGTCACAATAATCCCGTTCTCAAGCGGGCGCTGGTCGGCTGCTTCGAACACAGACGGGGTGGCCAGAGAGATCAGTGCGGCGGCGTTCGAGCGTGATCTCTTGGTATAGACGTGGGCCGCAGGACGAGGCCGTGAAGTCGGCTCTCGCCGGACGGCGCCCGAAGCAGATGAGGTGGAACAGCGGCGAGCAGTTCGCGACGACCAAAGCGCCAACATCGGACCTTAGGGGGGCATGTGTCGAGCAACGATGGCATCGTAGTGCTGACTACCAGGGAAAAAGACTGGTGGTTGAGCCTGCAGGAAATTATCCCGGCAATTGAGCGCGTCTGGGACCGCATCGGCCGGTCTGAGCGTAAGACCGTCAGCACGCTATGCGTGCCCTTGCCGCCCGAAATAGAGCAGCGCCTTCATGCCGGTGCTTCCCGGTTGGAGCGCATTGTCCTGACCACGGTGACGCCCGGAACCGTTAAGGCCGCACTCCTTCTGAGGTCGCAGATGGAGGAGGCCGCGCCAATGACGCTTTATCTACACGGCGACGGCACTGACGGGTTCGAAGCCTTTGGTGCCTTCGCGGACGTGCTCACCGAGAGGGACACGTTCGTCGTGACTTGCGAAGAGGAAGCAGCTACGGTTCGCTCTTGTTTCCCGAACGCCCAAGTCGAGCTGATCCCGTTTCCACTGGTTGACCACTTCAAGGTGAACAGCGGGAAACGGCGTACGAAGGTCGAGATCACGCGGTTGGCCTACGTCGGGCGCGTCTCGGAGCAAAAGAACCTGCACACCCTGTTGTTCGCCCTGTGGATCATGCGCACCTCGTTCGCCTGGGCGTCGGCCGTGACGTTGGATGTGTACGGCGGTGAAGACGATCTCGGCAGCCCCAACATGGGGCTCAAACATTCGAACTTCGGCACGTACCTGCGAGAGCTCGCCGAGTCGTTGGGCTTGGAAGACGTGGTGACGTGGCACGGAGCCAAACCTCGGGATTGGGTGTTCTACGATGTGCATCAGGAGCCTCATGTCCTGGTGTCGCCGACCTTGCACTCCGATGAGAATTTCGGTTCATCTGTGCTGGCGTCCCTGGTCAACGGCCATCAGGTGGTGACGACGGCCTGGGGCGGTCACAACGGGTTCCAGGAGTGGTTTCCACAGCTGTTGACGCTGGTTCCTGTTCACCAGTCCACCATGGGTCCGGTTGTGGACCCTGGGTCGCTGGCTAGGGCCATATTGGCGGCGGTAGAGAGGTCGTCGACCGTGGTCGTGGAGGAAGCCGCTATCGACCGGGGACGGGCGGCGTTCTCAGAAGGTTCTGTGACTGCGCGCACTATGGAAATGCTCAGGCGGTCCGATCACGCCCCCGTGCCGCTAAAGAAGTCACCGATCCTACAGCACATCGATGAACACAGGGTCCTGTTCGGCAGCGCGCGCAAGATCTATGCAGACTACGAGGACCCAGTCGCGCAGGTCTTTTTTAAGGCCTATGGCATGGAGAAACCACTCCCCTTCGATGAGCGGTCCTGCTACGTCCTTGCACCGTGGGTTAGCTACTCCGACAACGTCGTGCGTATCGTCGACCCGCATCGCGGGCATCGAAGTTTCAACGTCGATGAAAAAATCTCCACACTGCGGGATGTCATGATGAGTCCCACCATGAAAACGTGCCGACTGCCGGAAAGCCTTGTGAAGAAACTGGTGGCTCAGGGGTACGCATTTTCACTTCCGTCGGAGGGCTAAGCCTGCGGTACCAGACAGTCACAACGGTCGTCGGCTCGATCACCCAGCGTCTGTACTGCAACTGCTCGCTGGAATCGAGACCTTTGCAGGTGACGCGAACTCCGGTGCGCTTGCCACGTAGCCATTTCTGCAGGCTGATCTGGTCGTAATTCCGGCCGGCGTCTAGGCGCTGGGGATTGAAGTACCGGCCACGGTGGGGGCCGTGTCTCGTTAGGTGACCGGCCACCATCGACTGCAGCCCCTCGAAGTCGTGGACGTTGGCTGCCGAGGCCCTGGTAAGAAGGGCAGTCCGACAGGATGTGCACATGGAGGCCGGCTTGACTCGGTCCCCGGAGCTCGGACCTCGTCCCTTTTTCGGCTCGGGCTTGGGCGGATTCGAGGACCACGTAGGAGTCGTCGATGCGGCCCCAACCAATCAGCCGAAAGACGCCGCCAATTACGCCATCGAGATCGACTGGAGCTCAGTATGAGAAGCGTGTAGTGGGGGCCGGCTCCTCATGGTTGCTTAGGGCGATCAGCTAGCGAGAATTGATATCTGGAAAGCCCTCACAAGGCAGTGAAACGCGAAGCCAACATGAGTCGGAGTATGTTAGCTATGACCCATTACATCGAAGGTACTGGCTGGCGAACCGGAGTGCTGGTGGATTCGTCCCCCAGTACGGAAACCGCGCCGGCATTGATGCCGACCCACGGCGAGTACCCAATCTATGATGCCGAACTGTACGATGCGATGATGGCCGACACGGAACGCAATTGGAGGTTCCGCGACGCACTTGAGAAGTATGCGCACGATCGAATCGTCCTAGATATTGGCACTGGCTCGGAACTTTTCTGGGCAAGGGAAAGCCTGAGGTCTGGTGCCAGACATGTTTTCGCCATGGAAGCTATGGAAGGGTCGTTTGGAGCTGCGTCGCAGGCATTGTCGGGCCTCCCCGACGGGCACCGGGTCACGCTGTTGCACGGCGAGTCGACTGGGCTCGCAATCGAGCCGAAGGCTGAAGTGTGTGTGGCGGAGATTCTGGGTTCCCTCCCCAGTGCCGAGGGTGCGGCAGCCGTTTTCGCCGATGCGAAGCAACGCCATTTGACGTCGGACGCAGTCATCATTCCGGACCTGTGCCTGACACGTGCGGCGGCAGTCAACTTCGCCGATCTGTTCGCTGGTCGTGCACCGGCTTTCTCAGGCGCAGCACTACCTCAACTTCAGCGGCTTTTCGAATGGAACGGTGGGCCGTTTGATGTCCGGTTGCGTGTCGTGAATCCGGCCCAGGAGGCCATCATCTCGGATAGCGCGCAGGTGGAGCGGCTTGAGTTCAACGGTGACCTTCAAGTGGAGCAGGAGACCAACGCTCGCCTCACCATGACTCGACCAGGCACGGTAGACGGTGTGCTCACTTGGCTGGTAATGCGCTGCCTACCCGATCAGGAGCCCCTTGATGCACTGCAAGGCAGAACCAACTGGGCGTCGATCTACCTACCGTTGTTTGATAACGGAATCCCAGTTGAAGCGGGTGATGTTTTGAACTTGACCTTCCGTTCGGTCTTGAGCAACGACGGTGTCCACCCGGACTACCACCTTTCGGGAGAGCTACACACTGCTCGTGGTGTCTATCGCGCACGTCACTTCTCCCCACACCGAAGCCGCACCGTGCACAATCATCCGATCTATCAGTCACTATTCCCCAAGTAGATTCGCCGTCGCGTACGCCTTCGACCGAGGCAGCGTTCCTTCTGCTCACCGCCGGGCCCCTGACAGCCCTCAACGCACAGTGGCGGCGAGCGGCTGGACGCCCGCACGCGGCGGCTGACTCAGCGCGAGAGCTCCACGTGAACAGAGGTGTTCGGACAGGGGCCGAGGACATCGCTGAGGGCTCCGGCTTCGCCTCGTCGCCGGCCAGGGCATGCGTCCTTCGGACCAGCGACGAGGAGGTCAGCTCGGACAATCCATGGCAGCTGTCCTCGTGTCCCGATGAACGGACACCACGTTCACCCCGCCGATGGTGGCGGACACCGGTGACAACAGAGCTGGGACTGATCGAGAAACCACCCACGCATACCGCGTTTCCGCAGAAATGCAAGGAAAATGAAAGAAGGTTCCAGATGTGGTCGGCCGGGATAGCGTGGCACGACAAGGGTTACGAAGTGGCATGCGCCCATGAGGACGGCCGATCGCTGCCGCCTGTCGGCTTCGCCGCCACCGACGTCGTCGGGCTGGCACGCTACGTGCGGCTCGCCTGCGGCGAGGAGGTCCGGGCCGTCATCGACAGCACGAACGGACTGCTCGACGGTCCTCTCCGTCACCTCGGCCTGACAGTGCTCCGCGCCGACCCCTGGGACCTGCCTCCTCGCCCCCTCCTCGGCTCCGCCTCCGCTCTCACGCTAGCGCAGCGGGCGCACAAGCCCGGTGCCCGCGCCCTCCCGGAGACCGACACCGCGAACGGAACGCTCAAGGGCAGGATCGAGGAACACCTCCGGGCCGTCGGGAGCAGCGCCGCGTACGAGGCCGAACTCGTTGAGCAGGGAAAGTGTTTCGGTGGCGGCTCCCAAACCTCGCGCCGTGTGGCGCTGACCTTCGATGACGGTCCGAGCGAGCCGTACACGGGCCAAGTGCTCGACATTCTCCGCGACTACGGGGCCGTCGCCACCTTCTTCTGCGTGGGCCTGCATGTGAGCGCCGCGCCTGCGCTCGTCGCCCGCATGCGGACCGAAGGGCACAGCGTGGCGAACCACACCTGGTCGCATCCCTACCTTCCCGATCTCTCGCAGACGGAACTGCTCCGGCAGTTCGAGGCGACCGGTAACGCCGTTGCTGCTGTGACGGGGGAGCGGCCCGTCCTCGTCCGTCCGCCGTACGGTTCACGCACCCCGGACACCCTGCGGTGGACCGAGGAAGCGGGGCTGACCACGGTCCTGTGGAGCCGCGACACCTGCGACTGGGCCCTCGGCGGCATCAGCGGCATCGTGTCCCGCGCGCTGGACACGACCGGCGCGGAGGGTGATGCCGTCGTGCTCATGCACGACGGAGGCGGGGACCGCTCGCAAACGGTTGCCGCGCTCCCCCTCATCATCGAGTCTCTGCTCGCCACGGGGCATGACCTAGTGTCGATCGACGAGATGGTGAGCCAACTGGTGGGTGTGCGATGACGGCACGACGCCTCGTGGGTGACGAGGACACGATCCGCATTAGTGCTGTGATCATGCACCACCCTTCTAGGGGCGCCCGGCTGCCCGCCCTGCTGGCCCGACTCGCGGAGCTGAACCCGCGCGTGATCCCGGACCCCAAACCGAGCGGCCCGCCCAGCCCGCTGCGTACCGCCAAACTCGCCTGGGCGGCTATTGCGCCCGGGGCCACGCACCACCTAGTCCTCCAGGACGACATCACCCCGGCCCCGGACATCGGGCGCCAGCTTCACCGGGCCGTGACGGCGAACCCTGACTGCGGCATCTCCCTGTACGTCAACTGGAACAGCCCCCAGAACTCCTACCTGGTGCGACGAGCGGCGGTCACGGGTTCGCCGTGGGCACCCCTGTCCCCGCTGGAGTACACGCCAACCTTGGGTCTGGTCCTGCCCGTGGCGCACGCAGCCGCACTGGCCGCGCACCTGGCCGCCCTGCCCGACGTCCTCAAGGATGACGACGAGGTGGTCACCCCATTCCGTATCCGGCGCGGCCTGCCCGCCGTGGCCTCCGTGCCTCACCTGCTGGAACACGGAGACGAGCGCAGCACGGCGGGCAACGACTCCCACGGGAGGCGACGCGCCACCGTCTACGCACCGGGCCTCGATCTCGACACGACGCACTGGACGGCGCACCTCCCGACGTCCGGTGCGGGCATTGGCACGGTGGCCGTTACGAGAGCCGGAGCGGCGACTACCCCCGGTATGCCGGACTACGCGGTCGAGTTCGTGGAGTCCACCTGCCAGCTCCGACTGGTCCAGCCGCTTGCCAGGGAGCCGATCGAGCACGGGTTCGGCTGGTACTGGTACGACTGGTGCGCGCTGATCGGTGTGGAACGCGACCGGATCGTTGAGACCTGGCGTACGGAGCCGGCCGCCGACGAGCACCACAGCCGCCTCGGCCTGGAGTTCTGGGCCGCGTGCTACCTCCTGGGCGCCGATGCCTGGGCGACGCGGTCGCATCGGGACGCGTCGCTCACCGCACACGGCGAACTGGCCCGGAGAGCCCTGGAGTCGTGGGTGCGCGCCGGTCTCGCTGCGCGGGACCGGCGCGCATTGTCCGAAGGCGAGCAGGCGGACCTCGTCGATCTCGGCGCGCGTGCCCTATGGCGAGGCTGGCTCGACCGGGCGGCAGCAGGCACCAAGTGGCCGGCCGTCCGGCACGTCGGCCGGAGCGAGTCGGCCCATGTCTGATCCCTCGCCAGCCTCCGTGTACGGCTCCGCCGAGGTGCGCGGCGCGGTCGTGCGCATGGCACGCCGCGAGGCCGCCGTCCACACACTTGCCGCCCGGTACGGGGTGACTGTCCTCGTCACGGTCATGCCGTGCGACCCGTGCGGCGCCGACGAGTCCCTGATCCGGGCGAGCCCCATGGCACTACCGTCGGACGTAGCCCAGCTCGTTCCGTGGGAAGGGGGCCGGGGTACCGACGAGGCCCAAGTGACCATGCTGGGCTGCGAGATGCTCGTACGCCGTGCCCTGTTGCCGGCGCTGGCCCTGCGGGACAGCCGCGGCGATGCCCTCACCTTCCGTACCCGAGGCGTCGCGTGGGCCGCGCGGCTGGACAACGGTCGCGACCCAGGGAGCGCGATCGCCGAGGCGGACCGCGAGGAGGCATGCCTCGACGAGGCGCTGGCCCTCGGCGGACCGGTGTCCCACACCGTACTGCCCCGCGTACTCCCGCTGCCGTGCGGCACCCGTCCCCACCCGGAGTCCGGGCAAGGCCGGGCGGCCGCCGGCGTGACCGGGACCCGCTTCCTTTCCCCGCACGGGCTCGGCCCCCAAGGCCCCCTGTGGGAACAGCTCTACCGCAGCTGCCTGTTGGAGGCCGTGGCGGTGGCTGTGTGACCGAAACAGCACATCAGCGTCGGCCTGATCACTCTGAGGAGATTCAGATGTCCCAGCTCGTTTCGAGCACCGCCCTGTGGAGCGGCGAGGCGGTCCTCTTCGACCTCGACGGTACGCTGATCGAGTCCATGACAACGATCGAGCGGCATACCAGGAAATGGGCCTTGGCCCACGATCTCGATCCCGACGAGGTCCTGGACAACTGGCACGGGCGCCGCGATGCGGACGTCATCGCGGAGTATGTTCCCGAGGATCAGGTCACCGCCGAGCTCGCCTGGATGCGGGAGATTTCCTGTACCGATGTCGCCGGCATCACCCCCATTCCAGGCGGCCGCGACTTGCTCGCCCAATTGCCCCCGAATTCCTGGGGGATCGTCACCTCAGGGGAGCGCCAAGTGGCACTCAGTCGGATTGCCGCCGCAGGGATTCCATGCCCGAAGGTCCTGGTGACGGCCGACGAGGTGACAAACGGCAAGCCCCACCCCGAGGGATTTCTGAAGGCCGCCGCCCTTCTCGGAGTCGACCCCGCAGCCTGCCTCGTCTTCGAGGACGCGGACTCCGGCGTCGCGGCCGCCACGGCTGCTGGCATGAGCGCGGTCCTCATCGGTGACGCCGCGACCTCGTCCGGGACAGCCGACCGCCTCTCAAGTTTTAAGCAGGTCGAGTGTGTGACGCCCTCCAACGCCACGGCGCGGGTGCTGCTGGCGTTCTTCCCCTGGGGAACGTGACATGGCCGATGAAGAACCCCGGACAGGGCCTGCACGGGCCCGGCAGGACCGCGAGGTCCGCACCACAAACCGGAGGGACACACGGAGAGCTGCTCACCACGCAGTGCTCGTCACCTTCCTCGTGAACGGAATGATGCTTGCCACCTGGCTGGTGATGATCCCTTCTGTAAAGGAGCGGACCGGGCTGTCCACAGGCGCCCTGGGCGTCGTACTCACGCTGCCCGTGGTCGGCTCGCTGCTCGCCATGCAGATCTCCTGCCTCCTCGTGCCGCGCTGCGGTACGCGAAGCATGCTCCGTGGATCCGTACCGGTCCTCGCGCTCCTCCTGTGGGCCGTCGGGCTCAGCGGGAACGGGGCGCAACTGGGCGGCGTACTCTTCGTCTTCGGCCTCGTCGACGGGCTCGTGTACGTCACCATGACGTCGCAGGCCATCGCGGTCGAGAAGAGGTCGGGCCGCTCGCGCATGAACCTGTACCACGCGGCCTGGGGTCTGGGAACGCTGGCGGGTTCGCTTCTTGGTGGTCTGTCAGCATGGATCGGCGGCAGCGTGGCCGTGCATCTCTTCGCCACAGGGCTGCTCTGCCTAGTGCCGACCATCGCAACCGCCCGGAACCTGCTCGCGGATGAACCGGCCTCAACATCCCTGGGGGCGGGAAAGGCCCCCAGGGCCCGGGCAGGCCGGCGCGGTCAGTCGATCCTGCTCCTGGGCTGCCTCGGCATGGTCTGCCTGATGAGTCAGGGGGCGGTCGAGCAATGGGGGGCCGTGTACCTGCGGGAGGAGCGACAGGCCACGTCGGCGGCGGCCTCGCTGGGCTTCATCGTGTTCTCCGCGGCGCTCGTCCTCGGCAGACTGGGAGGTGACGCGCTGCGCGAACGGTCGTCCGTGGCCTTCCTCCTGCGGGCGTTCAGCACGCTCGCGTGCCTGGGCATGGTCCTGGTGGTTGCCGCGCCCAGCGTGTGGTGGGCGACGGCCGGCTTCGGGTTGTTCGGAGCCGGGCTCTCGATCCTGGACCCTGTAATCAGCAGCCTCTCCGGGCACCAGGCCGCCGCACCCGGGGAGCACGCCGACACGTCGGTCGCGTCGGCCGTCGCCAACGTGGCCACTCTCAGCCACATGGGGCTTCTCCTGGGGCCCCCGTTCATCGGCTGGCTGGGGGAGTGGCTCGGGCTGACACCCGCCATGGCCGTCCCTGCCGTTCTCGTCCTCGTTGTTGGCGCCTGCGCAGGGCGGGTCACCGAACCGGGCCGCCCGGCTGCGCTGGGCGAGCGGATAGCCGCTGGGTCATCCGGCGGCTACGAAGATGATGGCGGCCAAGACCTCACGGCCCCCATGGCGTCTACGGCCGCCACCCTGCGGACAGACGGGACCGCGGCACCACCCGCACAGCCCGTCGGGGACCAACCGTTGGACAAGTGAAGTCGTTACCCCATCAGCATGACGCAAGACAATACCTAGGAAATGACCTGTAAGACGCTCAACGTGCGCCTCGGGGACAGATGCCCCTGTCGATGGCCTCCGAGAGCGTCAAAGTGAACGCCCTGCTGCCGAAGGGGCCATCGGGGTCGTCGTCCATGGACGTGACGAGCTCACCCGGCACGCCCTGCTGCTTTTGGTCGTCGAGTGGGACTGTAAGAAGAACGGTGTAACTCCTGATCATGGAGGATGCGCTGATGACCAGTAGCAACACGCCTGAGGACGAGAGTTCAGAGGTGGCTGCCCCGCGGTCGGCGAAAGCGGTGGATGACCAGCTGATCGAGGGGTTGGTGGGCCGCGCTCAGGCCGAAGGTCTGCAGCTGACCGGCGAGGGAGGCCTGCTGCGGCAGCTCACGAGGCGACTCCTTGAGTCGGCTCTGGAGGGCGAGGTGACCGATCATCTCGGCTATGACCGGCATGATCCGGCGGGCAAGAACGGCGGCAACTCCCGCAACGAACCCGCTCCAAGACAGTGCTGACCGAGGTCGGCCCCGTCGAGATTGCCGTGCCCCGTGACCGGGACGGATCGTTCGCGCTGAAGATCGTGAAGAAAAGGCAGCGGCGTCTGACCGGCGTCGACGAGATGGTCATCTCGCTCGCCGCGAAGGGCCTGACGACCGGCGAGGCCCAGGCCCACCTGGCCGAGGTCTATGGCGCCGACGTCTCGCGCCAGACAATCTCGACCATCACCGACAAGGTCCTCGAGGGCATGGCCGAATGGCAGAACCGACCCTCTACCCGGTCTCTCCCGTCATCTTCATCGATGCGATCCACGTGAAGATCCGCGACGGCGCGGTCGCCAACCGTCCGATCTATGTGGCCCTGGCCGTCACCGCGGAGGGCCGCCGGGAGATCCTCGGCCTGTGGGCCGCAGACGGCGGCGAGGGCGCAAAGCACTGGCTCCATATCCTGACCGAGATCAAGAATCGCGGCGTGGGCGACGTCCTCATGCTGGTCTGCGACGGCCTTAGGGGCCTGCCCGAAGCAGTCGAGACCGTCTGGCCGGCCACGATCGTCCGGACTTGCGTGGTCCACCTCCTGCGGAGCTCGTTCCGCTGTGCCGCCCGCCAGGATTGGGACAAGATCGCCAAGGCTCTCAAGCCCGTCTACACGGCCGCGACCGAAGACGCCGCCTTGGAGCGGTTCGCCGCGTTCGCCGACACCTGGGGCAAGAAGTATCCGGCAATCGTCAGGCTCTGGGAGAACGCCTGGGAGGAGTTCGCCCCGTTCCTCCGGTTCGACACCGAGATCCGCAGGATCATCTGCACTACCAACGCCATCGAGTCCGTCAACGCGCGGATCCGCCGGGCGGTCAAGGCCCGCGGCCACTTCCCCAACGAGCAGGCCGCGCTGAAATGCGTCTACATGGCGATCATGTCCCTCGACCCCACCGGCAAGGGACAAGCCCGCTGGACCAGCCGCTGGAAGACCGCCCTCAACGCCTTCGACATCACCTTCGACGGCCGACTCAGCGCAGCACGCCACTAACCTCAACAACCCCAGTTACACCGTTGATTGGACAGTCCCTCGCCGACCCCGAGAACGCGGAGCCATGCCCGGTCGGCAGGCCCGACACCGTCCTGCGCCATGTCAGTTGATGGCGTCGGTGGCTGCTGGGAGCGCGGTCGCTGGCGATGTGAAGACGGCGGAGAGGTGCGCGCCCGCCTGTTTCACTCCATAAGCGGGCTGTAAATGGGTCGGACAACTGATGATCGGCTGATTCTCGCTCCTTCTGAGTGATGACGTGGATGCGCCCGGCGGTTGACGCGCGTGGGGCAGTGGCGGATGAGGATTGGACCCGGTTTCTTGAGTTGGGGGTTCAGGTGGATCGGTGGGATCGCATCGGGCGGGTTGCGGCGAAGGGGGCAGCGCTGGCGCTGACGCCCTACCTGCTGATCAAGGTGTCGTGGGTGGTTGGTTCGCTCTTGGGGTTGTTGCCGGTCTGGACCGGGTTCGGCATGGCGGAGTCGGTGGTGCTCAACAGCGCCACGATCGGTATGGCCGGTGTCGGGATCACGGTGGCGCTCGCGCTGGTGCGGCCGTGGGGGATGCGTATACCGGGAGCGCCGTTGGTTTTCTGCGCTTGGGTCGGGACGGGGTTCCTCGTCCCGGTGTTGCCCCCCCGGCCGTCCTCAGTTCGCTGCTGGGTTCAGCGGATGGCAAGCCGAAGGGCGGGAGTGAAGCGGGCCCGTCGATGCCGGTCTGGGAGGCCGCGCTGGTTCAGATCGGGTTTGTAGGGATGGGGCTGGGCCTGGCCATCGCGTTGCCCATGTACTTGCGGCGGCGCTGGCCGGTGGCGTTCGCGGGTCGGCTCGGGGACCGTGGGCAGGGCTCGCAAGGGGCGCTGCCATGGATGGCCGTGGTCGGCGCCGTAGTCGGTCTCATCTGGTTGTACTGGGCGGTGGGCGGCACCGTAGGTGTCGCCCACCGCGGCGAGCGGGACCTCGCTTGGTATGTGCTGTCCGGCGTCTTCGGGCTCTGGGCATTGGTCGCGTCCGCCGCTGCCTGGGCTGTCGTCCGAGGCCGGCCCGCACGAGTCCCCCGATGGGGCCCGATGGTGCTCGGCTGGCTCGGCTCGGGCTCGTTGTTCGCCTGGAGTGGCTGGAAGCTTCCCTTCACCCTGTACCTGGCATTCGCACTACCGGCCGATGCGGCCTTGCCGGAAAGCCTCGCGCTCGCGGCACTCCTGCACCTTGGCGCGGTGGGGGCGGGCGCCGCGATGCTGCGAGCGCTCCTTCGTACCCAGCTGGTGTCATCGACCTCGTAGCAGCCATGCCGTCCTCGGCCGGACAGACGCATCCTGGCTCTTCCCTGGAGGTCAGTCCGGCCGTCCGATCAGTGCCTGGGCCGGGGGCGAACGGCTTCGCCAACTCGGTATCCGGCTCGCCGGGCCAGCTCGATCGCGCTGTTCCAGCTTGCCACCGAGCTGCCCGCCGCGGTCCTCGCCCGCACCCTCGGCTCGACATCCCCGTCGCCGTCAGATGGCAGCGAGCCGTCGCTGGAGACTGGGCCCTACGCCGCCGAGGTCAGCCGCGCGCTTCACCACAACCTCCGATCTACGAATCAGGAGCACCGAGATGAGACTCGACGATCACCGCGTGGTCATTACGGCAGCCGGCCGCGATTTCGGACGCACTTTGGCGATTCGTCTCGCGGACCTCGGCGCTGAGGTCTTCCTCTCCGCGCGCACTCTCGCCTCCGCTGAACGTGTCCGCGACGAGATTCGCGGCCGGGGGCACCAGCAGGTCCACGCCTTCGCCTGCGACCTGACGGACCCGGCCTCGATCCGCGACTTCGCTGCCGGCGTCGCCCGGCACACCGACCGCATCGACGTACTGATCAACAACGGCTCCCGCTACCTCGAAGGCCCAGACCTCCAATCCGCCTCCGACGCCGACATCGTCGACACGATCGCATCCGGCGCCACCGGCACCGCCCTGACCGTGAAGAACTTCCTTCCCCTCCTACTCAGCTCGGATAAGCCGGACGTGGTGACCATGGTCTCCGCCTGCGGAACGGCCGGTCATCACCGCTCGGACGCGCACGACGCCTTCTACGCGGCCAAGAGCGCCCAGGCAGGGTTCGCCGAGATCCTCTCCAAGCGCCTGCGGCCCCAGGGGGTCCGGGTGATTTCCCTCTACCCGCCTGACTTCGACAACCCTGACCCGCTCTCCGAGGAGTGGGAGACCACACCGCGCGAGGCCAAGGCCGCCCTCACCGCACAGTCACTCGTGGAGTGCATGCTCTTCGCCGTCGCCCAGCCCCGCGACTGCTTCATCAAGGCATTTCACTTCGAACAAGTCTGACCGATAGCCGGCACGTCCACACACAGCGACTGACACCGCGGTCCGGGCGGCACATGCGCTCCGGACCGGGGCATTCAGACAGTTCCAATACCCGACTCCACCATGCGCGATCTACCCGGCCGAGACGATCGAGGCCGATCGCGCCTTCATCGCCCGCCGCAGGGCCACTCGCCCCAGTGACGAGTATCGGACGCCCACCCGCGCGTGCCCGCTCGCACGCCCCTTCCGGCGCGGCTTCGCCGTCGCCTTGGGGCCTGCGCCATCGGCGGGCGTGGCCGTCGATGGCCGGGCACCGAACCGGTCGGCCACGTCCGCCTCGGCTACGCCCGCGCCTCGACCGCCTCGTCCTCGGCAAGGGCAAGGAACGCCGAGCGACTGCTGATGTCGGCAAGGTGTGTGTAGAGGGGGGAGCATACGGCTCCGCTGCTTCTGGCCGGAGTCCCGACAGGCCCGCGAGCCGGATGGCGTCGCTGTCGTCAGGACGCGCCGGAGAAGACGGAATCACTCTGCAGTGGTGCGCGATCCGCTTGTGCTGCTCACGGATCCAGGGCACGGCGAAAGGCGGTGGTGATCTGCATGCTGAGGGTTGGAGGACGCAGCCGGTGGCGCCTTCGCGATGCGGGCACATTGCGAAGGCCCAAACGGTCTGGTCCTGTCCCTTCGTCTAGTTCCATCGCATGCCGAGGGCGGAGAGCTGCTCGATCCGCTCGGGTGTCAGCGACGCCGCCCGGGAGCGCTGATTGCTAATCCATGCCCCCAATCGCAGGTCCCGCTGTTCCTGGCTGCCGTCCTCACCGTCGGCCGCGCCCAGGGTGATCGTTTCGACGTGTTTGCGCGGCACCTTCAGGTGTCCTTCGCGTTCGTAGAACTGTCGGGCCGCGGCGAGGTGCATCGCCCATTTCTGTGCCTGGCTGGTCCGCGGCTTGGGCTTTTCGTCCTCGCCTGCGGGTTGGATGCCGAGGATGTGTCCGCACATCCATTGCTGCACGGTGGTGAGCTTGTCCCACCCGAGTCGGACCGACGTCACCCATCGTCCGAGGTCCTCGCCCTGGCGTACGACGTCGCCCGCCTCAGTGGGCAGCGTCCCGCTCTCGTCCAGATGTAGCCGGGTCAGGTGGAAGCAGCGCTGCCAGGTCACCGGCCATGCCGGGCACCAGGACGCGTCGATGTCCTCCAACTGCTCACGCCGCTCCTCCGTCAACGCCCCCGCCGACGACCTCACGGGCAGACCCTCGGCACGCCGCTGCTCGACCTCTGCCGCCTTCCGGGCGGCGGCCCGCGCGTTCTTCAGCCAGACCCCGACTTTCGCCCCCTGGTACGTGGCATCCAACGGGGCGAGCAGGTGCCCGTGTTCGGCGGCCCACCCACGCGCCGCGGTCAGACCCTCCTCCCACGCGACGTCGTAGTGGTTCCAGATCATGCCGAGCTTTTCCAGCTGTTCGACGCGGTCGGTGTCCATGTCGCCGCGGGCGTAGAACCTCCTGGCGTCGGCGGTCCACTGCCCCAGTGGGAAGTTCGCCAGTGAGGCCGGCCACCCGGCCGTCTTCGCGTCCTGTCCGGTCGGGACGCGGAACGTGAACGGCACCCGCAGGTCCCCGTGCTCGCGGGCGTAGATGACGGCGGCCTCCACGCCGCGGCGCCAGTGCTCGTGTTCGGGGTTGAGGACGCGGAGGTTGATGAATGCTGCCAGCTGCGCGGGGTCGCGTGGCGTGGAGAACTTCAGCAGCGCCTTCGCCGGAGCCGAAGGCCCCCCGCCCCCGTCCCCACCGGCGTCCTGCTCTTTGCCCTCTGCGTCCTTCTGGATGGGCTTGTAGCGGCTGGGAGCCTGCTGCTCGGCCAACGCCTCCACGACCCTGGCGTCGTGCGCCCTGAGCGCTTCCAAAAGCTTCGCCAACCCGCCGTACGCCTTCGAGGTCAGCATGTTGTCCGCTGTCTCGCCGGGGCCCAGGAGCACCGGCACGACGAGGCTGGCGACCTTGCCCTCGCCCGGCTGCATCCGCAGAGCCCGGCCCACCGCCTGGACCAGGTCCGGCATGGCCCCGCGCACATCCGCCCAATACACGGAGTCACAATTGCGGGTATCCACGCCTTCCCCGAGGACCTTCACGGACCCCAGGTAGCCCTTTTCCACGACCGTGCCGTCGCCTGCGATCCCGTCGGCGAACTCACCCAGCACCCCGCGGCGGTGGAGGGGCTTGTGCTCTCCACACAGCCAGTTGGCCCAGACCGTGCGCGGGTAGTGCTCGGGGTCGATCTCGTGCAGCTGGGCGGCGACGTCGGGCAGGCCGGCCGCGAAAGCTTCGGCCTCCCGCGTCAGGTGGTGGAAGACCAGCGTCCTGCGAAAGCCCTCCTCCGATGACGCCTTGACCAGGGCGGTCTGCAGGGCGGCGAGGCGGGCGCCGCGCACCTCATCCGACCGGCCATCCGCGCCCAGTAGCACCGCGGCCTGGAACTGCGTGTCCGCCACATCGACACATACGACCTGGTAAGGGGCACAGATGCCCCGGTCGATGGCTTCCGAGAGCGTCAACGTGAACGCCCTGCTGCCGAAGGGGCCCTCGGGGTCGTCGTCCATGCTCGCCACCAGTTCACCCGGGACGCCTTGCTCCTGGTCTTCGTCGAGTTGCCATAGGCGGGGTGTGGCGGTCATGTAGAGCCGGCGCAGGGAGGGGATGCGGGTGTTGTCGTGGACGACGGCCCAGGGCTTGCCGATCCGGCCGGACGTCCGGTGCGCTTCATCGACCACGATGAGGTCCCATGCCGAGAGGCCGGTGATGTGGGCGCGTTCTAGTGTGCCGAGGCCGAGGCTGGCGTAGGTGGCGTACACGGTGACCTTGTCCAGGCCGCGGGTCCACTCCACGAGCTCGTCCGCGTCCGTGGTGTTGGGGAAGCCGGCCTCCTCGCCCCGCAGGGAGGAGACGCCGATCATCGGGCCGCTGCGGCCTCCCTCGCGCCACGCGACCTCGGTCTGGGCGAGCAGGTCCAGCGAGGGCACGAGCACCAGTACACGGCCTGCGTGGAGCTCCTCGGCGCTGCGGACCGCCACCCGGGTCTTCCCTGACCCGGTCGCCATGATCACCTGCGTCCGGAGTCCTCGCTCGGGCACAAGTGATCGTGCAGGCAATTCGAGGGCACGAAGCACCGCATCAATGGCTTCCCGCTGGGCGGCCTCGCGCTGATCAGCGCGGCCTGTGTGGGACATATGCGTCTGCCTCTCCTGCGGTGCCGTCCGGTCGATGGGAGCTGTCGGAAATAGAAACCTGCACGTAGAGGAGCCACATGGACCACGGTATGGCTGGCGTGGTCGACCAGGTGCGCGCCTTCGCCAGAGCGTCGGCAACGCCGTGTAGAAGATCTCGACAACCTATCCGAAGCGATCCAGGGTGGTGTCCCGTGATTCCAGAGTCTATCTCGCTATGAAAAATGAAGCATCTGGAGCACAAGAATCCCCCAACACGGTCGTAGGCTGGCAGCCCGGCTCATCGGCCGGCCAACCCAGGGCCTTGACACACCTTCAGGCGCCTCCTCCCACCGTCCGCTCGCGCCCTCACTGCCCGTCACATCTGTTCCACTCGCCGCCGCCCGGTAAGAGCGCGAATCCGGGGTACGCGCGCCGGCATGGCACCGAAGACTGAACACCTCATGTCCCTGCGGGCCGTACGACAGCTGCGCCGAACCCGCACCTTCTACACAGCAGGCGTCCTCCTGTGGGCGGCCTCCGTGGCCTGGACGGGATGGACTCATCCCGGGAGTCGGCAGATGTGGGTTTCGCTGCTCCTCCTGGCAGTCTTCACGGGCCTGCTCAGCACTGCCTCCTTGTGGCTGCACCACCTCCAGGCCGCCTCAGGTCGCAAGCCGGCGCATCACGCCGCACCCCGGCAAGGCACCGTCCCAGGCCACGTGAACGCCTGAACTCCACTACCCCGGCCCGCCCGTAGCCAGCTTGGCCCGCGTCAGCGGGCCTGACTGGAGGCGTAGCCGGAAGTCCCTGTGGCGGGGGAGCGCAGCGAACCCAGCCACAGGCGGCCTGGAGCGAAGCGGAAGGCCGGTAGTGGGACGAAGTCCCACGCTGCTCCGGGAGCGAAGCGAACGGAGCGTCACCTCGACCGCGAAGCGGTCGAGGTGGGTGGGAAGCGCAGCTCCCCACCCGGCCACCCGCGGAGCGGGTGGCAACCCCCTTGCGAAGCAAGGGGGTTCGCTTGCATATCGCGCAGCGATATGGTACCCGCTCCGCGGG
>NZ_JBICZL010000026.1:0-78196 GCF_043201875.1 Streptomyces sp. NPDC048248 | reverse complement strand
TCGCTGGGGATCTCCGGCGCCAACATGCACGACAGTCTCGGCCTGCCACCGCTCGTGCGAGGAATCCCGCCCATCCGCTCCCGGCGCGGTCCCCGTCGCAGACGCCCTACCAAGCTGCACGCCGACAAGGGCTACGACTACGACCACCTGCGGCGATGGCTCCGCGAGCGCGGCATCACCCACCGCATCGCCCGCAAAGGTATCGAGCCCTCACAGCGGCTCGGCCGCCACCGCTGGGTGGTCGAGAGAACGGTGTCCTGGCTGGCCGGCTGCCGACGCCTCCACCGGCGCTACGAACGCAAACCCGAGCACTTCCTCGCCTTCGTCGGCATAGCCGCAACCCTCATCTGCTACCGCCGACTCACCAAGTGAAACAACGTCTTATAGATTTCCGCGTAGGGAACGTTGACGAGCCCGTCGGTGCGGGCCTAACTCCCTCAAAGGTTGAGCTTGAAACCTTTCAGAGGGGCCGTTCGGCGCCACTCACGCGCGAGTCCTCTCCGAGCGAGACTCCCGTCCCGGCCACGCACTGCCACGCGCCAACTGGGCGCGCCCTTCGCAACGGTCCGTGTGCCGCAGGTCAGGGCTGCGCATTCCGGATTGCGTACCGGAAGGACACGCGGGCGGGCGTCGTTGCTTTCGGCCGGGCGGAACCGGCCCGAAAGGCACCGGGCCGCAGTGGGCTCAGGCGCGAGGCCGCCGGCGTGCGGGTGGACCCCGGCTGATCCCCCGCCACCGGTTACCGGGCGGAAACCTCAGATCTCCCACAAACCTTGCAGCTCAGCGTTGATCCAGCACTCGTACGATGCCAGGGTTTCGGGAATTCACCGCAAGCTCCACAGCGAAATCCTGGAGGCCGTATGGCTGTCCGTCGTGCCGCTGTCGCCGCCGCGTCCGCGGCTGCGCTCAGTCTTTCCCTGCTGGCCACTTCCTGCAGCGCCGGCGGAGCCTCGCCCGCCGCCGACTCCAAGGCGCAGCCGCCCGCGAAGAAGGCGGTTGCCACCGGCAGCGGCGGCGCGGTCTCCAGCGTCAACCCGTATGCCTCCCGAGCCGGGCTCGACGTACTGCGCAAGGGAGGGAACGCCGTTGACGCGGCGGTGGCAACGGCCGCCGCGCTGGGCGTGGTCGAGCCCTACTCCGCAGGGGTCGGGGGCGGCGGCTACATGGTCTACTACGACGCCAAGGCCAAGAAGGTACGCACCATCGACGGCCGGGAGACCGCGCCGGCCACCATGCGCTCGGACTCGTTCCTGGATCGCGCGACCGGCAAACCGCTGCCCGGCGAGGACGTGATCAACTCGGGGCTGTCGGTCGGCGTTCCCGGCACGCCCGCGACATGGGACAAGGCGCTCAAGAAGTGGGGCACCGTGCCCTTGGCGAAGGCCCTGCGCCCGGCCACCCGGATCGCCGACGACGGCTTCGTGGTCAACGACGAGTTCCGGGCTCAGACGGCCATGAACGAGAAGCGCTTCCGCGACTTCAAGTCGACCACCGACCTGTTCCTGCCCAAGGGCGAACTCCCCGTGGTCGGCTCGCGCTTCCGCAACCCGGACCTGGCCAGGACCTATCGCCAGCTGGCCCGTGAAGGGGTCAAGGCGCTGTACCGCGGCGGAATCGGGCGGGATGTGGTGCGGACCGTCCAGCGCCCGCCGATGGCTCCCGGTGCCGACCACAAGGCGCGCCCCGGCCTCATGAAACGCGGCGACCTCGCCGCCTACCGTGCCGTGCACAGGGAACCGACCCGCGCCAACTACCGCGGGCTGGACGTCTACTCCATGGGACCGTCCTCGGCGGGCGGCACCACTGTGGGCGAGGCGCTGAACATCCTGGAGAACTTCCACCTCTCCAAGGCCGACAAGGCCCAGGCCCTGCACCACTACCTGGAGGCCAGCCGGATCTCCTTCGCCGATCGCAACCGCTGGGTGGGCGACCCGAAGTTCTCCGACGTCCCCACCGAGCAACTGCTCTCCAAGGATTTCGCCAAGGACCGGGCCTGTCTCATCCGTTCCGACAAGGCACTCAAGAGCCCGCTGGCTCCAGGAGACCCGCGCCACCCGGGCGCCGACTGCGACCGCAAGACCGGGAACAAGGAGCCGCACGAGGGGCCTTCGACCACTCATCTGGTGACCGCGGACCGCTGGGGAAATGTCGTCTCCTACACCCTGACGATCGAACAGACCGGCGGCTCGGCCATCACCGTGCCCAAGCGCGGCTTCCTCCTCAACAACGAGCTGACCGACTTCGACTTCGCCCCGCTCACCAAGGGGACACCGGACCCGAACCTGCCGGGGCCCGGCAAGCGCCCCCGTAGCAGCATGTCCCCGACGATCGTCCTCCGCGACGGCAAGCCGATGATCGCCGTCGGCTCGCCCGGCGGTGCCACGATCATCACCACCGTGCTGCAGACCCTGGTCAACCGACTGGACCTCGGCATGTCACTACCGGCAGCGGTCGCCGCGCCGCGTATCTCGCAACGGAACCAGACCGCGACGGAAGCCGAACCGGGCTTCCTCTCCTCCCCCGAGCGCAAGAAGCTCGAAGCCCTGGGCCATCAGTTCGTCCTGGCGCCGAAGACCTTCACACCGGCACCGGAGATCGGGGCGGTGGCCGCGCTGGAGCTCCTGCCCCACGGCAAGATCTCGGCAGTGGCCGAACCCGAGCGGCGTGGTGGCGGATCGGCCATGGTGCTCAAGGATTCCCGCTGAGGCCGAGCCCCCTCCGAGCGATGTCCCGGAGGGGGCTGTCCCGATGGCCCGGTGCGTGAGCCGGTGATCAACGTGGTGCGGTCGGCGTGGTGTGGTCGGCGTGGTGTGGGCCGGGCTTCGAATGCCGCTCAGACGCGGGCACAATCGGGGCACACGCCCCGATACGTCACCTCTGCCTCGCGGACGGTGAAGCCGAACCGTTCGGAGGCGGGCAGATCGGCCAAGGGGTCGCCGCCGGGGTGTACGTCACGAATGGCGCCGCAGCCCGAGCACACCAGGTGCTGGTGGGGGCGGTGGGCGTTCGGGTCGTAGCGCTTGGCGCGGCCGTCGGTGGCCACCTCGATCACCTCGCCCAGCGAGACGAGTTCACCGAGGGTGTTGTAGACGGTCGCGCGGGAGATTTCCGGCAGCTTGGCGGTGGCGCGCGCCAGCACCTCATCCGCGGTGAGGTGGATGTGCTCGCCATCGAGTACCTCGGCCACCACTCGGCGCTGGGCGGTCATCCGCCAGCCGCGTCCGCGAAGCCGGTCCAGCAGGTCACTCATGCCCACCAGCCTAACTGTGACCCGTCCGGGAAATGAATCCGTACGAGTCTGGTTGACGTATTGACTTGGACTTTGTCCATCGTAGGATCGGATCCGGCGACAGCCAAGGGACAGGACAACAGCAGGGAAAACCCGTGACGGTTCAGGAGACGGGTCCGCTCACCACCGCATGCGATGGCCTGGTCGCGGACCACCACAGCAGCGAACAGGCGGGCGCCGGCGCCCCGGTGCAGATCCACGATCAGGTCCCGCTGGAGAAGCGTGCCCCTTTCCAGCGCGAGCGCCCCGCCGACACGCGGCCCGTCCACACGCGCTTCGTCCACGCCCGTACCGCCCGCGTCCATGACGCCGGCATCCGGGCGGTTCCCGTGCCGACGCCAAGGAATCGCCTTTGCGGTCCGCGCTCCAGCGGGCGCCTCCGCAACGGCCTCCGTCCTCGTGTGCCGGTCGTGCGGTGTCGTCGCTGACTTCGACCACAAGGCCGACGTCAGCAGCCGGTCTTCCGCCGCCCGACGTCCTCCGCCTCCCGACCGAGGAGGCCGAGGCTCCTTGCCGGGGCTCTGCCCCGGCTGTCGCACCAGCCCGCAGTTCCTCCAGCACTGTGATCCGCCCCGTCCGGAAGGATTCCCATGTCTGAGAACCACGACGCCATCGTCACAGACCCCAAGCCCGAGGAGGCAGGTGGCTGCCCGGTCGCACACGGCCGCGCCCTCCACCCGACTCAGGGCGGCGGAAACCGCCAATGGTGGCCGGAGCGGCTCAATGTGAAGATCCTCGCCAAGAACCCCGCCGTGGCGAACCCGCTGGGCGAGGATTTCGACTACAGCGAGGCGTTCAAGAGCCTCGATCTTCCTGCCGTGAAACGGGACATCGCCGAGGTGCTGACGACCTCGCAGGACTGGTGGCCCGCCGACTTCGGCCACTACGGCCCGCTCATCATCCGGATGGCCTGGCACAGCGCGGGCACCTACCGCATCAGTGACGGCCGCGGCGGCGCGGGAGCGGGCCAGCAGCGCTTCGCCCCTCTCAACAGCTGGCCCGACAACGCCAACCTCGACAAGGCCCGCCGCCTGCTGTGGCCGGTCAAGAAGAAGTACGGCCAGAGCCTGTCGTGGGCCGACCTGCTCGTCCTCTCCGGCAACGTCGCACTGGAGTCGATGGGCCTTGAGACCTTCGGCTTCGCCGGTGGCCGTGAGGACGTCTGGGAGCCGGAGGAGGACGTCTACTGGGGTCCCGAGACCACGTGGCTCGACGACCAGCGCTACACCGGCGACCGGGACCTGGAAAACCCCCTCGGGGCCGTCCAGATGGGCCTGATCTACGTCAACCCCGAGGGCCCCAACGGCAACCCCGACCCGATCGCCGCCGCCCGCGACATCCGTGAGACCTTCCGCCGGATGGCGATGAACGACGAGGAGACCGTCGCCCTCATCGCCGGCGGCCACACCTTCGGAAAGACCCACGGCGCGGGCCCCGCTGACAACGTCGGCGACGACCCCGAAGCCGCCACCCTCGAAGAGCAGGGCCTGGGCTGGAAGAACGCCTACGGCACCGGTAAGGGCGCCGACGCCATCACCTCCGGCCTGGAGGTGACCTGGACCAGCACCCCCACCCAGTGGGGCAACGGCTTCTTCGACAACCTCTTCGGCTACGAGTGGGAGCTCACCAAGAGCCCGGCAGGCGCCAATCAGTGGAAGCCGAAGGACGGCGCGGGCGAGGGCACGGTGCCGCACGCCCACGACTCCTCGAAGAAGATCGCCCCGTCGATGCTCACCACCGACCTGTCGCTGCGCTTCGACCCGATCTACGAGCCGATCTCCCGCCGTTTCCACGAGAACCCGCAGGAGTTCGCGGACGCCTTCGCCCGCGCCTGGTACAAGCTGACCCACCGCGACATGGGCCCGAAGTCTCTGTACCTGGGCCCGGAGGTCCCGGAGGAGACCCTGCTGTGGCAGGACCCGCTGCCCGAGGCCGAGGGCGAAACCATTGACGCCTCCGACATCGAGGCGCTCAAGGCCACGCTGCTCGACTCGGACCTGACCGTGTCCCAGCTCGTCGCCACCGCGTGGGCGTCGGCCTCGACGTTCCGTGGCAGCGACAAGCGTGGCGGCGCCAACGGCGCCCGCATCCGCCTCGAACCGCAGCGCGGCTGGGCAGCGAACGACCCCGACCAGCTGGCCCTGGTACTGCGCTCGTTGGAGGGCGTGCGGCAGGAATTCAACGCCGCTTCCGGTGCCAAGCAGGTTTCCCTGGCCGACCTCATCGTCCTCGGCGGCGTAGCTGCTGTGGAGAAGGCCGCCAAGGACGCGGGCATCGACGTACAGGTGCCGTTCACCCCGGGCCGCGTCGACGCGACCGAGGAGCACACCGATGTCGAGTCCTTCGAGGCGCTCGAGCCGACCGCGGACGGGTTCCGCAACTACCACGGCAAGGGCAACCGCCTGCCGGCCGAGTTCCTGCTGCTCGACCGGGCGAACCTGCTCACCCTGAGCGCCCCCGAGATGACCGCCCTGGTCGGCGGTCTGCGCGTTCTGGGCGCCAACCACCAGCAGTCCTCGCTCGGTGTCCTCACCAGCACCCCTGGGACCCTGACCAACGACTTCTTCGTCAACCTGCTCGACCTGGGCACGACGTGGAAGGCGGTCTCCGAGGACGCCACCACCTTCGAGGGTCACGACGCCGCCACGGGCGAGGTCAAGTGGACCGGCACCCGTGCCGACCTCGTCTTCGGCTCGAACTCCGAACTGCGCGCGCTCGCGGAGGTCTACGCGAGCGATGACGCCAAGGAGAAGTTCGTGAAGGACTTCGTCGCCGCATGGGACAAGGTGATGAACCTGGACCGGTTCGACCTCGTCTGACGCGTCTCGTCCGACCCCTGGCGTCCAGGCCGGCTGCTCACCGGCCGGCCTGGACGCCGTCGGTACGGCCCGTGAGCCCCCGAGTGCATTACCCGCGCGATTCCAGCGTGCTCCCGGCCAGGCGTCTCTGCCGTCGGCCGCCAGGTACGGTCGGCACCGCGCGGCCCCCGTGCGTCAACGCCGCCCGCCGAACTCCCATTTGTGAATCTCGATGTCGGCGTACCGACCCGTGGGCAGCACCGCTCGTGCGGTGTCCTGGTCAGGCGCCCGGACCAGCGCCGCCGTACCCAACCAGGTGGTGCCGTCGTCGGAGAGCAGCGGCCCGTAGGCGATCAGCTCGTCCCGGTTGGGCGGCACGGTGAGGTCGGTGGTCGGTCCCGTGCCCAGGCCGAGGACCAGGTACCTGTTGCCACCGGCCCGGCCCCCGGGGAAGTCCCACATGGTGCGCCCCAACAAGTTGCGCCACCGCCGCAGCATCACGTCCCGGTACACACCGGCCTGGTAGCCGGGCTCGTCGAAAGCGAAAGCGCGGGCGGCGGCCGGGTCGGGCACGTCGAGGATGTGCACGCTGCCGGTCGGCGTTTCGTCATCGTCGGCGAAGGTCGGGCCGCGGGCGATCAGTTCCTTCGCGTACCGGTCCATGTAGGACCAGTGCTCTTCCAGCAGCTCGTGGCGCAAGGGGACGGAGCCGGGCCGATCGCGGTGATAACAGAAGAACTCCATGTCCACAGAATTTCCGACACGCGCCCGCATCTCAACAGCGTTTCGAGGATGACCGGGGCTCCAGGCGGGCCGCGTCCCGTCGGGCGGCGCGGCAGCGATCCCGGAGCGGCGTTCATGCTCCACCGGCTGGCCATTCAGCGCTGACAGTGGCCAATTGAGCGTTCTACCCGGCCAGTTGAGCTGTCGGCACACGCAGGGCCGTCCTGCGGTGACCTCCACGACGTGGCACCGCAATCGTCGCCCGCCCGCTCCCTAGGACTGCCGCCGGACCGCCTTCTCCTCCGAGTCCGCCAGCCAGAAGATCAGTGGCGGCAGCACGAGTTCGACCGCAGTCAGCACCACCTGGAACCAGTGCGGCCACCCGTCCACCGCGAGCGACAGCAGCCGCCCGAACGCCCCCAGCAGGAACACCCCGGCCAGCCACCGCACCGCCGTCGCAGGGATCGGCGACTGCCGGGCCGCCAGGAGCCAGGCGAGGCCGTACCCGGCGAAGATCGCGCCGAAGAACCGGCCGAGGCTGTCGATCGTCGCACCGGCCGAGCCCGCGCCCGGGATGGAGGCGTTCCCGAGCAGCACGTGAAAGAGCCCGATCGCCAGGCACGCGTACCCCATGGTCAGTACGAGTCCCCGCAGCGCCTTGGCCTTGGCCATGACCACACCCCCGTTAGTAGACACGTGTCCACCAGGCTACCGCCAGCTGATAGACGCGTGTCAAGTAACATGGGTCCGTGCCTCCCCGTCAGCGCCTCCGCCCCGCCGAGCGCCGCGCCCAGCTCCTCTCCGTCGCCGCGCAGCTCTTCGCCGCGTATCCGTATGACGAGGTGCTAATGGAAGACGTCGCCGAGCGCGCCGGGGTCTCCCGCGCGCTGCTCTACCAACACTTCGCGAGCAAGCGCGACCTCTTCGCCGCCCTCTACCAGCAGGTCGCCGAGCAACTGCTGGCCAGGACCCGACTCGACCCCGCCGAGACCCTGGTCGAGCAGCTCACCGAGGGCTTGGACGCCCATATCGAGTACTTCGCGGAGAACCGCAACACCGTGCTCGCGGCGAACCGGGTCCTGGCCGGCGACCGCGTGGTCCAGACGATCATCGACGGTGAACTCGACGCTCTGCGCGAGCGGTTGCTGGGCGTGCTCCCCCTGGCGGACGACGGGACCCGGGAGGCCGTGTCGGGCATCCTGAAGAGCTGGCTGGTGTTCGTCCAGGTGCTGTGCGTGGACTGGCTCACCAAGGAGACCTGCACCCGTGCCGAACTGCGCGATGTGTGCATCGGCGCTGTGCTGGGCGCCATCCGGCCTCTCCTTGACGAAGATCCCGCCCCGGACTGGCCGTGACGGTCGCGACAGAGGTGCGCGAGTGGCGTGACGAGGGCATGGAACCGGCCTGCCCACGGGCCGAATCGGCGGCCTCCTGCACGGGACAGGGACGCAGGTGGCTCAGATCGCCCCGGCCGGCCTGCTGAAGGCCGCCCGGGCGAGCTCGACCTGACCGCGCAGCCGAGCCGATTCAGGGCGCCATCGGTCCTCGGGTCAAGGTCGCGACGGTGGCAGTCGGCTCCTACTCCCCGCCGCTCCGTACGGACTTTTCGAGGAGCGTGAACGACTTGGGCTCACCGCCCGGCTGGGGCTTGCCCTCCTTGCGTCCGACAACCTGGTAGCCGGCCTTGAGGTAGTACGTGTGCAGGCGTGCGTTCCCGGCCCAGCAGTCCAGGCGCACCCACTCTCGGCCCGCCTCGGCCACACGGCGCTCGGCGACGCGCAGAAGCTCCCGCCCCGTCCCGGGCGGGACACTGCCGTGATCCACCATCAGCCGGTGCACATAACCGGCCGTCGGCGGCTGCGGCCCCCAGGCGCCCTCGTCCTCCCACCACAGCTCCCAGGCCCCGACGGCACGATCGGCAGCCTCCGCAAGCCACACCTCCCCGCTCTCCATGATCCGGCGGAAGTGGTCCCCGCCCAGCTCACCAGGCCGCCACTGGCCAGTGACTCCCTGGGCGAGCATCCAGCGGGCAGCGTCATCGCGCAGGCGCACGAGAGCAGGAAGGTCGGTTTCGTCAGCGAGACGGAAGCGCAGGTCATTCACGCTGCGATCCTCACACAAGGGTCTGCCGCGGCATCGACCGGTGGCCGAGGCCCCGGCAGGAGGCCGCAGGCGCACGGCTGCCGAGCGTCAAGCCCGGCCTGAGGGTCGCCCCCTTCACGTGCCCAGGGAGCACCGGGAAGCATCACGCAGTACCCGAAATGCTGCTATTTGTGGCGAATATGAGATCTGGAGATCTACCGTGTGATCCGAGGTGGTTTCGACCCGGTGACGGCGAAGCTCCGGGCCCATGTGCCCGCCGGGCCGTTGCGCGCCGGCCGTGGGGGCTGTGGAAGGAGCAAGGATGCCCGACCGGTCGAGGCTGGTGCACCAACTGCGCTACGCCGTACGGGCCCCCTGGCTCGTCGCGCCCTACGCGCGACGCCTGGCCCGAGACGCCTGGATGTGGCTGCCGTCGACGGACCACCCGGCCTCCTGCCCGGCAGTGACGCGTTCGGACACCACTCACGAATGTGACAACGCGGCGGGCAGCAGGAAGCGCGACCGGCAGTCGGTTCCGGGGCATCCGCCTCTCCCCCGCCGTCCTGGGCTCAGCCCGGCACACGCCGGTCGGATTCGAACTCGACGACGCGTTGCCCCGGCCGACCCCCGTGCGCGGCACGTCGTTCGACTGCCCTAGCGATGCCACCCGGTGCCGTGCGACTCCTCGCCCATCGGCCCCCTTCGCTCATCGACCTACTCGACCTCGTTGAGCACCCCCGCGGTCGGGCGACCTCCCCCTGGAGCCTGCTGTGAACACCGACGGCTACGCCGCGATCCCGCAGGCCGGCGGGCTGCCCCCCGAGACGTCCGGGAGAGATGACTGCCGCGCTCCGCAGGAACGGAGGCGGTGGGCCGGCATCTCTGCGTTGTGGCTGGTCGCGACGGCGTTCGTCATCGTTCAGCTGATCGTCGTCCCGCTGTGGCTGCCGTTGGGCTGGGATGAGGGCGTCTACGTGAGCCAGGTCAGTTCGCGGGTTCCGACGACGTACTTCAGTGCTCCCAGGGCGCGGGGCATCAGCTGGCTTGCCGCGCCTGCCGTTGTTCTCAGCTCCTCCACCGTGGTGCTGCGGGCTTGGATGCTGGCGCTGTCGACTGCGGGCCTCGTGGCAGCGTTCTGGCCGTGGCGGCGCCTGATGGGCGACACGGTCACCGCGGTGGCGGCGGCGATGCTGGCCGGTTTGTGGGTCGTGCAGTTCTACGCGGCCGAGGTGATGCCCAATCTGTACGTGGCCTACGGCGCGGTGGCCGCTGCGGGATGGTTCCTCCGGGTGGTTTCGAGCCACGGCGGCAGGACGTCCGTCGCGCTCGCGCTGAGCATTGCCTTCACCGCTCTGATGCGTCCGGCCGATGCGGTCTTCATCGCCGCCGTCTTGACGGCCGGCACGGTGGTGGTGCGTTCATGGCGCCGTTGGGCCGCGGCCGTGGCGGTCCTCACCGGGCTCTGCGTCGGCCTCCTGCCGTGGCTCATCGAGGCTTACGCCCGCTATGGCAGCCCTCTCGCACGACTGCGGGAGGGCAGCGACGTCCAGGGCGGCATGCATCTGAGTGCGGCGTTCGGCATGCAGCTGCGTGCCCTGAACGGCCCCCTGCTGTGCCGCCCCTGCCACAGCTCCTGGTCCTATCCGCTCCTGTCCGGGTGGTGGCTCGTCCTGCCGGTGCTCGTCGTCTCGGGCCTGGCACTCGCCGCCCGCAAGCGCCGCGCCGAACCGGTCAGGTTCACCGGGCTCGTCCTGGCCACGGTGTGCGCGGCCGCGGTGTCGGTGCAGTACTTGCTCCTTCTGGACTACGCCGCGCCGCGCTTCCTGATCCCCGCCTATGCCCTGCTCGCCCTGCCCGTGGCCGCTCTGGTGGTGAGCGGGGTCGGCGCGGTCTCCCGCCGTCGTCGGCCCGTCGTGGTAGGGGCGCTGGTGGCGGTCTTCGTCATGCACGTGGCCAGCCAGTTGCTGGTATTGGACGCGCGGGCGAACTCACAGGTACGCAGCCGTACCGCTCTGCAGGACCTCGCTCAGCGACTTCATCGGACGGGGCTGCGACCGCCGTGCACGCTGGTCGGCTCGGATGTGGTTCCGCTGGCCTTCCACGCCGGCTGCAGATCCGAAGCGCTGACGGGCAACAACGCCTCCATCACCATGAAGGAGCTGCTGCGGCGGACGGCCGTTGAGCCGGTTGCAGCCGCGGGAAACAGTCCCCATGCCCCGCGGTACGCCCAACGATGGGCGCGCTGTTGGCTCATGTCGGCCGACGGGACGCCCTGGTACGTGTTCATCGCACCGTCCCCCGGAGTCCGGCCGGGGCACTGCTGACCGGGCGGCGGTCGCCTGGGATCGGCGACGAAGGCCGACTGGAGGGCGCGCGTCCGGGGGTCCGGCATTCGTGGCCGAAGGCAGCGGCGGCGGGGCGTCCTCCTGCGGCGGTCACGGCGTCACGATGCGCTCGACCGCCGCCGTGACCAGCTGTTCGCGCTCGTCATCCGAGAACACATCCGGCAGGGTGAGCTGTTCGACGATGATCCAGTTCAGCGCCAGGTACAGCAGCCGGACCGCGGTCGCGTCGCCCGGCAGACCGGATTCCTCGTGATGGGCCACGTTGGCCTCGATGTCGGCGCGGACGCGCTCGGTCAGCAGGGCACGCAACGCGGGGCGACGGGTGGCCTCCAGCCGCAGTTCGAGCAGTGCCAGGTATCCGGCACGGAAGGCGCTGATGCGACCGACCAGCTCCCGCATCAGTGCCGCGTAGGTCTCCCGGTCCGGCGTGCTCGCCCGCTGTCGCGCGATGGTCGCCTCGTCGGGCTGAAGCCGTTCGTAGACGCGCACACCCGCCTGAGTGAGCAGGTGGTCGCGGTTGGCGAAGTAATTGGAAGCCGTACCGGCGGGCACGGCCGCCTCGGCGTCCACCGCCCGGAAGGTCAGACCTCGCGCGCCCTCCCTGGCGAGCACCTCGATGGCAGCGTCCACGAGGACCCCCCTTCGCTCGTCATTCCTGCGCACCATTGACACCACTCCACCTGTAGTACTACGTTCGGGCCACTCAAATGAGAGTACTACACATGGAGTTGTTTCAATGCGAAAGCTCGTGTACTACGTAGCCGTCACCATCGACGGCTACATCGCAGGCCCCGGCGGCGAGTTCGACTTCTTCCCGACAGGTGACGGGGAGCAGGCCGCCGTCTACGCCGCTTGGGCCAACGCGCGCTATCCCGAGACCGTCCCCACCTTCATGCGCCCCGCCCACGGCCTCACGGATGCGCCCAACCTTCACTTCGACACGGTGCTGATGGGGTTGGGCACCTACCGGCCTGGGCTGGACGCCGGGATCACCAGCCCGTACGCACACCTACGTCAGTACGTGGTGTCGACCACGCTCAAGCAGGACCCCGATGCCGGTGTGACCGTCGTCGACAGCGACCCGCTGACGCTGGTCCGCGATCTCAAGCGGGAAGAGGGGCAGGACATCTGGCTGTGCGGCGGGGGCCGGCTCGCCGGAGCGCTGCTGCCCGAGATCGATGAACTGATCGTCAAGAGCTATCCCGTGGTCGCCGGGTCCGGCATCTCGATGTTCGACGGGGAGTTCGACCCCACCCTGTTCAAGGTGACGGACCGCAGGTCATTCGCCAACGACGTCACGATCACGTGGTTCACCCGACGGTGATCCGACCTCAACCGCCCGTCACCGGCCTCCACGGGCCGGAGGATCAAGCGAGACTGCCGTCATGGATCTGCTCTCGCTGCGATACTTCCAAGCCGTGGCCCGCCACCAGCACATCAGCCGGGCCGCGGAGGAACTCCGCGTCGCCCAGCCGTCGGTGAGCCGGAGCATCATCCGGCTCGAATCCGAGCTCGGCGTTCCGCTGTTCGATCGCCGGGGACGCCGGATTCGGCTCAACGAGCACGGCGCGGCCTTCCTGCGTCGGGTCGAGCGGACGCTGGCCGAACTCGACGACGCCCGGCGGGAGATGGCCGATGCCGCCGGCGCCGGACCGGGCCGGGTCGCGATCGCTGCCGAGACACTGCTCCAGCTGGCCGGGGTGCTGGCCGCCTTCCGTGCGCACCGTCCGGGAGTGAGTGTGCGCCTGTTCCAGGCTCCGGTGCAGTCGATGCGGCGCCATCTGCGTGCCGCCGAGGTCGACTTCGCGCTCGCATCCCAGCCGTTGGCCGGGCCGGAGTTGCGCTCGGTCGAGTTGGCGCGGGAGGAGGTGCTGTTGGCCGTGCCGCCCGGGCACCGGCTGGCCGGGCGGGAGAGTGTCACGGTGGCCGAGCTGGCCGACGAGGAGTTCGTCAGCACGCGCGCCGGGCACTGGCAACGCGCTCTGCTGGACCGGCTCTTCGCCTGTGAGGGGATCGCGCCGCAGGTGGTCTGTGAGGGCGACGAGGCCGCCGCGACCCCGGAGCTGATCGGCGCCGGGCTGGGCATCGGTCTGATGCCGGCCGTTGCGCGGCGGGCCCTCGGCGAGGGCGGTCAGGTTGCCTGGCTGCGTCTGGACGCCGCGGACTGCCATCGGACACTGACCCTGGTGTGGCGCCACGACGCCTATCTCTCCCCCGCCGCCATGGAGTTCCGTCGGCTGGCCACGGAGCGGTTCATACCCGACGAGTCATGAGTACATGGTGAATTCGGTCGTGGAAGGTATGAGCGGACGGCGCTAGCTTCAAGGAGCCCACCGGTTCCGACAAGGGAGAACAGCGATGACGCAGATCCGGCGCCGCCCCACCGCGGAAGGCGCTTTCAGCAGCTACGCGGAGGTCGTCCTCGACGTACTGTCCACCGAGCCGGGGCGACCGGTCATCACCACCGCCGAAGGACTGGTGATCATCGCGGCGGAGTTCCGGGACCAGGTCCATCGGCTCGCCTGGGAGCTGGCGGGGCGCGGCGTGGGCCGCGGCACCACCGTCACCCTTCTCACCGGTAACACCGCCGAGGCCCTCGTCGCCCGCTATGCCGCCGGTCTGGCCGGCGCCAGGGTGGTCAGCCTTTACGAGGGCATGAGCCCGCCGATCATGGCCCGCGTCATGTCGAGCGTCGACTGCTCGCTCCTGCTGGTGGACGACCAACGGCACGCCATCGCAGAGGAGTTACTGCCACTCGCCGGTGCCCCCCGGATGCTCTCCCTGGGGCCGAGCGGCTTCGCCGAAGACGTACTGGCGGTGGCCGCCCGCCTTCCGGCGCAGCCGATGAGCGGCATGGTGGGCCCGGACGACGACTGGTGCATCCGGCACACCGGCGGAACCACCGGAATTCCCAAGGGCATCCGGATCTCCCATGACTCCTACCGGCAGACCCTGGACCACAGGCTCACCGACGCCGGCGACCCGCCGCGCTATCTGGCCTGCACGTCGCTCGCCCACCTCGCGGGAATTTTCGCCGACATGGCCCTCCACCAGGGCGGCCAAGTGATTCTGCGGCACGGATTCGAGCCCCGGGACGTACTGGCCGCGATCGAGCGCGAGCGCATCACCCACACCTGGCTGTTGCCGCCGCTGCTCTACCAGCTGCTGGACCACCCGGACTTGGCCACGACCGACCTTTCCAGCCTGCGCCGGATCACCTACGGCGGCACCGCAGCCTCATCGGTCAGGTTGCGGCAGGCCGCCAAGGCCCTCGGGCCCGTGCTCTACGGCGTGTACGGGCAGGCCGAGGCGCAGTACATCACTGAAGCCGGGCCCGACGTACAGGAGTTGACCGGGTCTGGCGGTCACCTGACGGTCGGCCGGGCCATGCCCGGCGTCGAGATCGTCATTCGGGCCGCCGACGGCACCATCCTGCCGCCCGGCGAACCGGGCGAAGTGCTGGTGCGCTCGCCCTTTGTGATGCACGGCTACTGGAAGCAGCCGGAGCTGACCGCCGAGGTGCTGAGGGACGGCTGGGTGCACACCGGCGACGTCGGCTACCTCGACGAGAACGGGTATCTCTACATCGTGGACCGGATCAAGGAGATGATCGTGGTCGTCGGCGGCCACGTCTATCCGGCGGAGCTTGAAGACCTGCTGCTGGGCCATCCCTCCGTCGCTCAGTGCGCGGTCTTCGGCAGTCGGGACGAGGAGTCGGTGGAGCACGTACACGCCGCCGTGGTGCCGGCCCCCGGACAGCGACCCTCGCTGGCGGAGATCCGGGACTTCGTCACCACCCGCAAGGGCCGCCTCTATGCTCCCGAAGCCCTGTACGTCGTACCCGCCATCCCGCTGACCGCAGCGGGCAAGCCGGACAAGCGGCAGCTGCGGTCCCGGCTGTCCGGCTGAGCCAGGGACGGCTCAGGAGCTTGGTGCGGGCGGCCCAGGGTCAGCGGGCGTCCGCCCGGCCCGGTTGCCGCCCCTCGGGCAGCTGCGCCAGGTGCCGCCGCAGTACCGCCCGGACGGTGTCCGGTCGCAGGCGGTCCGGGTGGAGCGCCGCATTCAGGGCCAGACCGTCCAGGACAGCGGCGAGGTGTTCCGTCGCCACCGGGTCGTCCACACCGAGGCGGTGCAGCAGGCGACCGGCGACGGTCCGCAGACCGTCGTGGAGTTCGGCGGCGATCAGGCCCAGCGCGGGGTCGGTGCGTGCGGCCACCGCGAACTCGAGCCAGACCGCGGTCTCGTCCGCGCGCGCCGCGTCGAGCGGCAGAAATTGACCCGCGATCTCTTCCGCCACGTCGCGGGGGTCGTCGTCAGGGCCCAGCAGGTCCCGCTGGGCCTGCACCCTGGCCTCCACCCGGTGCACCATCTCCCGGGCCGCGGCGGTGAGCAGTTCCGGGTGGCTGTCGAAGTAGTGCCGTACGGAGCCCACGGCGAGCCCCGCCTCCGCGGCCACGTTCTGCAGCGTGGCCTGCTGGATGCCCCCGCGGGCCACGACGCGGAAGACGGCCTCCACCACCTCGCGTCGGCGCTCTTCTCGATCCACGATCTTCGGCATCCGATTTTTATAGCACGGTCGTGCTAGATTTTATTTAGCACGCTCAAGCTACAAAACCGCCGAGCCCGCCCGCCACCTCTCCGGCGGCCGGACCTTCCGGATCAGGAGACGCCATGGAACCGTCCCGCACGCACCGCTTCGGACGCCTGGCGCGTATGACGCGCCTGGCGCTCGATCTGGGAATCTCATCCCTCGCGTACTACGGCTGCACCCTCGCCGGCCTCGACACCCTGCGCGCCCTCCTGACCGCAACGGGCGTGGCAGCCGCATGGCTGGCCGCCACGGCGCTGTACGACCGCCGCGCCGACGGCCTCGCCATCGGCATGCTGCTCATGTACGGGCTGTCGGCAGCCTTCGCCGCGGCGACCTCGGAGCCCCGGCTGCTGCTCCTGCGCGACCCGCTGGTGAGCGCTCTCGCGGGGTTGGTTTTCCTCGGTAGCTGCCTGAGCGGCACTCCGGCCACGGCCTATCTGGCCCGCAGGCTGCACGGCCACCCGCTCCGCGACCCCCTCCTTAGCAGGGCGCACCGGACGCAGACCCTGGTGCTGGGCACCGGGCTCACCGCCGAAGCGGTCGCGCGCATCCTGCTCGTGTACGCGATGCCGGTCCGGACGGCCGCCGCGATCACGCCTCCGCTGGAATTCGTGGTGCTCATCCCGCTCGCCGTCCGGACGATCCGGCAGCGTCGGAAGATCCTGGCACGCGCCTCCGCCGCGACAGCCGGGCCGGTGGACGGGTTCGACGTACCAACGCTCCCGCCCCGATTGGGCGTGGCAGCTCCTGAGCAGTACCCGGGAGGTGCCCGATGAGGACGCTGGACAGCACGCCCGCAGCGGACGGCTTCCGGATGCCGGCGGAATGGGAGCGGCACGACGGGTGCTGGATGGTGTGGCCGCAGAACGGATACGTCTGGCGCGAAGGAGCCCGCCCCGCCCAGCGCGCGCTGGCCTGCCTTGCCAACGCCGTTGTGGACAGCGGGGAGGACGTCACCGTCACGGTCACCGGCGACCAGTACGCGCACGCCCGGTCTTCCCTGGACTCCCGGGTCCGGGTCGTGGAGGCCACCAGCCGGCTGGGCTGGGCCCGAGACATCGCACCCACCTTCGTCGTGGACAACAGCTGTCGACGGCGTGGCGTGGACTTCGCCTTCAACGGCTACGGCAACCGCTACCCGTACTGGGCGACCGACGACCAGTACGCCCGGAAGGTCCTCGACCTCGCCGCCACCGACCGCTACCGCGCCCCCGCCGTGCTGGAGGGCGGAGCATTCCATGTGGATGGCCAGGGAACCGCCTTGGTCACCGCCGAGACGCTGCTCGACCCCGCCCGCAACGACAGCCCCTCGCGCGCTGCGATGGAAGAACTGCTGACGTCCTACCTGGGCGTCACCCGGACCCTGTGGATCGAATGGGGCCTCACTCAGGACGCGACGCGCGGTCATGTGGACAACATGGCCTGCTTCGCCGCCCCCGGCTTGATCTGCCTGACCTGGACCGACGACACCCGCGACCCTCAGTACGACCGCAGTGCGCGCGCCCTGGAGGAGCTGCGCGACGCCACCGACGCCCAGGGCCGGACCCTCCGGGTGGAGAAGTTGCCCCTGCCCGGCCCACTCCACGCGACCGACGACGAGGTACGCGGCGTGGACAGCCACGTCCCGCGGGCGAAAGGCCCCCAACTGCCCAGGCTCACCGCCTCGTACGCCAACTTCTACCTCACCGCCGACCACCTCTTCGCCCCACTGCTCGACCCCGAGCGCGACGACGAGGCCCTCGCGCGCCTCGCCCGGATCTTCCCGCAGCACACGGTCGTAGGGATCCCCACACGCGAACTCCTCCTCGGCGGCGGCAACATCCACTGCGCCACCCAGCAGATGCCGAGCCGGCGCTCAGGTGAGGCGAATCCCCCGACGGTCGATGCGGCTCGCCGGAGGCTCGGTCACAGCTGAGGGCGGCATCCGGGGGCGGCAACCCCGGCAGCGGCCGACCGCCCCTCACAACAGCTGTGCCGGGGTCACCTCCCGCACATGCACCAGGGCATCGAACCAGTCGGCGAGTGCACCGCCCGACAGATGGTGATCCTGATCGTCGGTCGGGTCGTAGGCGGGGCCCACGAGCCGGGTCCTGGTGGGAGTGTGCAGCCAGTCGCGTACGGGCCCCGGCGGCGGACCGGTGCGCAGATCGGTCACGTAGTAGGCGGCCGGAGCCACCGCGTCGAGCACGGACTCGGCGAAGTCGGGCGGGGGAACGGGCACGGATGCGGAGTAGGAGAGCCGGCCGTGGTGGAACGTCACACCCAGAGAGACGTAACCCGTCCCGAAGTGCTCCCGCACGTAGCTGCCCGCGTTGCGGTGGGTCAGCGGCGGAGAAGCAGCCGGTGCGGGTGAGACGGTGCGGGGGCTTCCCACCGCCGTATGCCCGATGCCGCCCCAATAGACGGTCCGGTGCCCGGACTCCGCGTGCCAACGAATGGTGTCCTCGGCCAGGCGGCGCTCGATTCCCGCGAGCCCGCCCGGGGGCAGGGCTGAGGTCGTCAAGGCGGGGGTCATGAAGCGGACCGGGTCGTCCGGGAAGCGTGCGTTGTATGCGCGCATCCACTCCACCAGCGTCAGAACCTCCTCGGTGCGCAAGAACGACCGCGCCGGGCCCAGCATCGCGCGCGGATCCCCTTCTCCCGTCCGCACGTAGGTGTCGAGACCCAGTCGGGCCGGGTCATCCCCTTCCAGCGCCACGGAGCGGAACCCGTGCTCCTCGACCAGCAGCCGCACCACCCGGTGCTGGAGGGCGGCGGGTTCACGCGCCTCCCTGGCCGAGACACCGACGGCCACGACCTGGGCTTCGCCGATCAGCGGCGCAAGTGAACGCAGATCATCCAGTGGGGCCGCGGGATCGTAGGTGTCGAGCGGGTGGGCGTACTCCTCGATCCAACGCCTGACCTGTTCGTGCTGCTGCTCGCTCATGGTGCTGCCTCGTCCGACGACCGGTGCGGGGCTGTTGCCCCGCGTGATCAGCAGTCTCATTGCTGAAGTTTGGTTGAGGTCAAGACGATCGCCGGGCCGACAGAGAGTTGTCGAACGGATCGGACCGGCCGCACCGCGGAACTCGGCGCCCCACTCACCGTGTTGAGCGGTCCTCGGCAGACCGCTGCGCCTCCTCGCGCAGGCGCTTGCCTCGCCGTCCCGTCATCGTCTTGAGCGGGAGCAGCACCACCCACCACAGCTTCGCGCCCGTCGGGGAAACGAAGGCGAGGGGTACGGCGACGACGAAGACCAGTACGGTCCATGCCAAATCGGCCACGTCATTGCGCGCGACGGGGTCCGGCAGTGCCTCGCTGCCCAGCCACGGGCGCTTCCACACCACGATCGTCAGGGCGAGCTGCGCGGCTCCCATTGCCGCGACGGCGCCCGAGTAGACGGCGACCGACTGGGACTGGTCCCCGTACTCGGCCAGCAGGGTGGTGGGAAACGGCATCAGGGCGATCAGGCCCAGGTTCAGCAGCCCGAGCCTGATGACGATCCCGTCGACCTTCCGTACGTACTGGAAGATCTGGTGGTGGCCCCGCCAGAACGCCCCGATGACGACGAAGCTGAGGGCGTACGCCCAGAGGTTGGGCGTCACATCTGCCAGCGCCCGCTCGAAACCGGCCGGGTCAAGGCCGGAGGGCAGCGTGATGTCCAGCGCCAGCAGCGTCATCGCGATGGCGAACACTCCGTCGGACAGTGCGAGGAGCCGGCTCGCGTCCCCCTCGTCGTCCCGCACTCGCAGGTGGCCGTTCACGGCGCAACCCTAGAGCCGGATGCCCTGAAAAGTGCCGATTGACCGCGTCAGTCCATTGACCTCGGTCGCCGCAGTCAGCTCCTTCGGTCTCTGTCGTCAGATCGCCGGGAAGGATTCGGGCACGCCCAGCGTCCCCGCCACGGCACGCCAGATGGCCGCTTGGGCCGTCGGCAGGTCGATGCGCGGATCGCCCAGCATCAGGCGGATGCCGAAGCCGTCGCTCAGTGCGAGCAGCAGCGTGCTGGTCGCCTCGACGTCGCAGTCGGCGAACTCGCCGGCGTCGATGCCCCTGCGCAGCGCCTGACCGATCCAGGCATGCAGCTGGTCGTAGAGGTCGACGGCGAGGCTCTGCGCCGTCTCGTCCCGCAGGGCCCTGACCCACAGCTCCTGCCACAGCCGCCAGTCCTGCCGGAGCTCGGCGTCCGTGGGCAGCATGTTGTGCAGAATGCGGGCCAGGACGACCGCGGCGGGCACCGTGTCGGCGTCCCGTTCGAGTTCCGTGCCGGTCTGCCCGAAGGAGTGGGTCATCGCCTCGGCGAAGAGCCGCTCACGGTTTTCGAAGTGGTAGTGCAGCAGGGCCGTCGAGACCTTGGCGCGCTCGGCGACCATGCGCATCCGGATCTTTTCGAAGCCGACCTCGGCGATCACTTCGCACGCGGCGGAGAGGATCCGCTCCCGCGTTTCGAGAGTGCGCTCGTCCTTGGTCACGTAACTGCTCCCCGGGATATCGGTACAGGTCCTGCGGGCCGACCGGCCCGTCTCGTTCCATCTTCCCGCATCACCTTCCGTCGTCCCCCGCCGCAGGGCCGGTCATCGGTAGGTGTGGAAGCCGCGTCCGGACTTGCGGCCGAGCAGGCCCGCGTCGACCATCCGGTCCAGCAGCGGCGGGGGTGCGTAGCGCGGCTCGCGGAACTCCTCGTACAGCGACTCGGCGATGGCCCGTGTGGTGTCGAGGCCGATCAGGTCGGCCAGGGCGAGCGGCCCCAACGGGTGTGCGCAGCCCAGCCGCATCCCGCGGTCGATGTCGGCGGCGGAGGCCGCGCCGGACTCGGCCATCCGCACCGCGTCCAGCAGATACGGGACGAGGAGGGCGTTGACGATGAATCCGGCACGGTCCGCGGCCTGTACGACCTCCTTGCCGAGCACGTCGGCGGCGAAGGACCGGGCCCTGCGGGTGGTGTCCTCGCCGGTCAGCAGGGAGGGCACCAGCTCGACGAGCGGCAGCACCGGCACGGGATTGAAGAAGTGCAGGCCGATCACCTGCTGGGGCCGAGCGGTGGCGGCGGCGAGGCGGATGACCGGCAGGGACGAGGTGTTGGTCGCCAGGATCGCGTCCGGGCGCCGTACCGTCGCATCCAGTCGTCCGAACACGGCGACCTTCGCCGCCTCGTCCTCCGCGACGGCCTCGATGACCAGGTCGCGGTCGGCCAGGGCCTCCAGGTCAGTGGTGACGGTGACCCTGGCGAGCGCCGCGTCGCGATCCGGGGCGGAAAGTTTTCCCGCGGCCGTGGCGCGGTCGAGGGACCCGGTGAGCCGGCGCAGGCCGGCGTCCGCGGCGCCGCGGCCGGTCTCGACGACGATCACGTCCCGGCCGGCCCGGGCACACACCTCTGCGATGCCGGACCCCATCAAGCCGCAGCCCACGACCCCGATCCGTTCGACAGCGCTGGTGGGCATCGGTCCTCCTTGGTCGGTGTGCCGGGCGGCCGAGGAGTCTCGGCCGCCGCCCCGTGACGCCGGGTGGTGCGCTGCGGGGAGGGTCCGGCGTGTCCCGGCCGGAGGACCGGGACACGCCGGGCAGGGGTCAGTCGGCGACGGGCATCTGCAGTACGCCCGTGCCCCGCTTGACCAGTTCACCGGCGATGATCAGGCGCTGGATCTCGGAGGTGCCCTCCCAGATCCGGTCCACCCGCAGCTCCCGGTAGAGCCGCTCGACGGGGTAGGACCGGTCGTAGCCCCGGCCGCCGAAGATCTGCACACAGCGGTCGATGACCCGGCCCGCCGCCTCGCTCGCCGCGAGCTTGGCGATGGCCGCCTTGGCGTGCAGGGTCTTGCGGTCGACGGTGCCCTCGGTCACCTCCCAGGCGACCTGGTGGGTGTAGGCACGGTTGACCGCGATGTCCACCGCGCAGTCCGCCAGCATCCCCTGCACCAGCTGGAAGTCCGCGATCGGCGAGCCGAACTGCCTGCGCTCCACCGCCCAGTCACGAGCCAGCCTCAGGGCCCGCTCCGCGGCGCCCGTCGTACGGGCCGCGATCATCAGCCGCTCCTCGGTGAACCAGGACCGGGTGATGTCGTAGCCCTTGCCGATCCCGCCGAGCACCGCGTCCTCGGGCACCGCGACGTCCGTGAAGGTGAATTCGGGGTGCTCGTAGACGAAGGTGTGCATGAACCGCGGCACCCGGGTCATCTCGATGCCCGGGGTGTCCTTGTCGACGAGGAAGAGCGTCGGTTCCCGGTCCTGGCCCGCCGCGGCGAGGACGATCATGAAGTCGGCGTGGTCGCCGACGGTGACGAACCACTTCTCGCCGTTGAGCAGCCAGCCGTCGGCGGTCCTGGTCGCCGTGGTCGCCAGGTTCTGCGGGTCGGAACCGGCGCCGGGCTCGGTCACCGCGTAGCAGTCGCGGCGCTCGCCGCGGATGACCGGTTCGAGGTAGCGCTCGCGCTGTGCGGGCGTGCAGAAGCGCAGGGCGTTGGCGGGGCGCCACACGGTGTCCCACAGGGCGCCGGTGAGCTGGCCCAACTCCTCCTGGACGATGGCCTGTTCCATGATGGTGAGACCGGCCCCGCCCCACTCCTGGGGCATGTTGACGGCCTGCAGACCGCTGGCGAGCACGGCATCGCGGATCTCTGCGTGCGCCTGAGGCGGAAGGCCGTTGTTCTCCTCGCAGTCGACTTCGTACGCGGTGAGGGTTTCGGTGAGCTCGCGCGCGGTGCGCTTGAGGCCCGCCTGGCGGGGGGTGAGACGGAAGTCCATGTCAGTCCTTCAAAGGTGGTGGCGAACCGTGGTCCGGTTGGTCGGGCGGCGGGTCAGGACAGCGGCAGGTTGAGGGCGCGGGTGCCGCGCTTGATGAGCTCGTTGGCGATGATCAGGCGCTGGATCTCGGAGGTGCCCTCCCAGATCCGGTCCACCCGCAGCTCGCGGTAGAGCCGCTCGACGGGGTAGGAACGGTCGTAGCCGCGACCGCCGAAGATCTGCACGCAGCGGTCGATGACCCGGCCCGCCGCCTCGCTCGCCGCGAGCTTCGCCGTCGATGCCTTCGCGTGCAGGGCCTTGGGGTCGACGCCAGGCTGATCGGCCTCCCAGGCGACCTGGTGGGTGTAGGCACGGTTGACCGCGATGTCCACCGCGCAGTCCGCCAGCATCCCCTGCACCAGCTGGAAGTCGGCGATCGCGGACCCGAACTGCTTGCGCTCCACCGCCCAGTCGCGGGCCAGTTGCAGGGCCCGCTCGGCGGCGCCCGTCGTACGGGCCGCGATCATCAGCCGCTCGTCGGTGAACCATTCCTTGGTCAGGTCGTAGCCGTTGCCCACGCCGCCGAGGACGTCGTCGTCGGGTACGAAGACGTCGGTGAAGGTGAACTCCGGGTGCCCGTTCACGGCGGAGTGCATGAAGCGCGGCACCCGGGTCATCCGTACGCCCGGCGCCTCCTTGTCGACGAAGAAGAGGGTGGCGGCCCGCTCGGGGCCCGCGTCGGCCTGCACCAGCAGGAAGTCGGCGATGTCGCCGCAGGTCACGAACCACTTCTCGCCGTTGAGCAGCCAGCCGCCCTCGGTGCGGGTGGCGGTGCTGGTGCCCGATCCAGGGTCCGAGCCGGCGCCGGGCTCGGTCACCGCGAAGGCGTCGAAGCGCTCACCGCGGATGACGGGGAGCAGATACTTCTCCCGCTGGGCCTCGGTGCCGTAGGCCAGTACGTTGGCCGGCCGCCAGGGAATGTCCCACAGGCAGTTGGTGACCTTGCCGAACTCCTCCTCGACGATGACCTGATCGAGCAGGGAGAGGCCGGGGCCGCCCCACTTCTCGGGCATGTTGATGGCGTAGACCCCCGCGTCGATCGCGGCCCGGGTCAGCTCGCGGACGGTTTCGGCGGGCAGCGGTCCCCCGGCCTCCTCGGACTGGTTCTCGTACGGATACAGCAGCTCGGTGTAGGCGGCGGCGCGGGCCTTGAGATCGGCCTGTCGGGGGGTGTAGCGGAAGTCCATGGTGTCCTCCGGGACGGCGGGCGGGGGCGGGGTGTCAGGCCAGTAGTGCGCGGGCGTCGAGGGCGAGGGCGCCGTCCGGGCGGACGAGCAGCGGATTGACCTCGATCTCCGTGATCTCGGGGTGGGCGGCGGCGAAGGTGGTGATGCGTTCGACGGCGGCCGCCGCGGCCGCGATGTCGACGGCGGGCCGTCCCCGGACTCCCAGGAGAAGGGCGGAGGTTCGCAGTCCGGCCAGGAGTTGTTCGGCGCGCTCGGCCGGGACGGGCGCCAGGGCGAACGCGACATCGTGCAGTGCCTCGGTGAGCACCCCGCCGAGGCCGACCATGGCAACCGGACCGAACCGGGGATCGTGGTTGACTCCCACGATCAGTTCGACGCCGTCCTTCGTATCGGCCATCGCCTCCACCGAGTAGGAGGACGCTCCGAGCCGGGCGTGCATCTCCCGATAGGCCGTGACCAGGGAGGTCCGGTCCGGCAGTCCCAAGGCCACCCCGCCGGCGTCGGACTTGTGCAGGAGATGCAGGGCCTTGAGGACGTACGGGCCGGGGAACGCGTCGGCGGCGGCGAGCAGTTGAGCCTCGTCGGTGATCTCCCTGGCCTCCGGGAAGGCCACTCCGGCGGCGCTCAGCAGCCCGCGCACTCCGTGGTATCCGACTTCGACGACCGGCGGCGCCGCCGGTGGCAGCAGGCGCACGCCGGGCGGGCCGACGGCCTCGGGCACGGTCATGGCCGCCAGCGCCCTGGCCGCGTCCTCGGTCGACGCGAAGACGGGTATGCCCGCCTCGACGAGGGTCCGGCAGCTGGGAGCGTCGGGGAACATCGACTGCACCACGAGGGGCTTGTCCGCCCTCGCCGCCTGCCCGGCCATCTGGTGCGCCGTCTCCAGCTCACCGGCGGCCAGGGCGCTCCCGCCACCGGTGGTGCCGCTGTCGGCCGCCGGGCCGCCCAGGCCACCGGTCGCCGCGGAGTAACCACCGAAGTAGCCGGTCAGGAGCACGGAGTCGACCTCGTCCATGCCGAGCAGGGTGGTCACGGTGTCGCCGTAGGAGTGCGGGTTCTGCTCCCCCATCCCGGCCAGATCGACCGGGTTGCCGACCGCGGACTGCTCCCACAGCAGCCTGCTGAGCTGTTCCTGTGCGGCGCCGCCGAGTTCCTGTACCTCCAGTCCGGCCGCCTCGACGGCGTCCGCGGCGATCGCTCCGTGACCGCCGCCATCGGTGCACACCGCGGTGCGGCGCCCGGTAGCGCGCCGTCCCGCGTTCAGCGCGGCGAGGACGACGGTCATCTCGTGGGGAGTGGCGACCAGATGGACCCCAGCGTCCCGGCAGGCCGCGGCGACGACATCGGCGGAGGTGGTCAGGGCACCGGTGTGCGACCGGGCGCTGCGGGCGGATGCGGTGCCCCGCCCCGCGGTGAGCAGGACCACCGGCTTGCCCGCCGAGGCCGCGGCCTCGGCGAAGGCGCGACCGTCGCCGAAGTCCTCCGCGTAGACGGCGATGGCCCGGGTGTCGTCGTGCTGTGCGGCGTCCTCGACGAGGTCGACGAGGGTGACGTCGGCCTGGTTGCCCAGCGAGACGAAGCGGGAGAAGCCCAGGCCGTGCGGGGCGCACCGAAGTTGGAGTTCCAGGGCGAGATTGCCGCTCTGGCTCAGCAGCGCGATGCCACCGGGCGCGAAGCGGTCCGAGGCGAGATACAGCTCCGTGGTGTTGTCGGCGATACCCAGGCAGTTCGGTCCGACGAGCACCGCTCCGGCGGCGCGTACGCGTGCGGCGATCGCCTCTTGTCGGGCCAGCCCCAGCGGGCCGGTCTCGGCGAAGCCGGCGGTGATACCGACGAGGGCGCGTGCCCCGCAGGCCAGTGCGTCGTCGACGGCGGCCTCGAAGCCGGGGCCCGGCACGGAGATCACCACGAGGTCGACGGGTTCGCCGATCGCGGCGAGCGAGGGGGCGGTGGTGCGCCCGAGGACCGTGCCGCCACGGCGGTTCACCAGGTGGACGGGGCGGCGGTCGGGTGCCCGCAGCGCCTGGGCGGCGACCGCGTGGCCGTACTTCGCCGGGTCGTCACTGGCACCGACCACCGCGACCGACTTGGGGTCGAACAGGGCCGACAGATCACGTCCCATGGTTACCTCTCCAACTTGAGCGCGGAGTTGGGGCAGGACTCCGCGGCGGCGCGGGCGGCGTCCTCGGCGGCGCCGGGCGCGGGCTCGGCGACGACGGTGGCGTAGCCCCACTCGTCGAGGTCGATGAGGTCCGGGGCGGGTTCCTGGCAGAGGCCGTAGCCCTGGCAGCGGGTGGAGTCGAGGAGAAGTTTCACGGTCTTCCTTTCAGCGCGGGCAGGGGGCGGAGGTTCGCTGGTGGGGCACGGCAGGGCGGGCCACCCGGGGGACGGCCACGGTGAGCCGGTCGCCGGATCCGGCGGATGCGGCGCAGGCCGGACAGGGGACGCCGAGATGGGAGTGGACGAGCTGCGGAAAGGACCGCAGCAAGCTGCCTGCGGTGCCTGCCGCGGCGTCGAGCAGACCGCAGGCGCCACGGCCGGGCAGCGAGGTGGACCAGCGCTCCAGCCGCTCGGTGATGTCGGGGGTCGCGGTGCCTGTGGTGAGGGCGGCCACGGCATCGCGGATCGCGCCGGTGCCCGCCACGCAGACGCCGCACTGCCGGGCGCTCTCGGCCGCGAGATGGCTGAGGGCGGCGGAGGCGAGGGAGACCGGGCACTCGTCGGGGCCGAGGAAGCGGATCGCACCGCAGCCCAGTGCCGTGCCCGCCGCGGTGAGGGCATCGGGGTCGAGTACGAGGTCGAGGGAGCCGGGTCCGATCAGCCCGCCGAACAGCCCGCCCAGCAGGGCCCCGGCGGGCTCGGGGGTGCCCTGGGCCCGAGCCAGCGACCGCAGAGTGCTCCCGTAGGGCACCTCCGCGAGCAGCGGGTCCGCATCGCCTCCGGCGAGCGTGAGCAGCGTGGTGCGCGCCGTGCGGTACCCGTGGTCCGGTCGTGCGGCGAGGAGGGCGATACGGGCCAGGGTCTCCACGTTGGCGACGAGGGTGGGAGCGCCGCCGACGCCCTGCTCGTACGGCCGGGGCGGCTTGGCGGTGGGGAGGGCCGGGCCGCCGTCGATCCGGCGTACCACCGCGGTCTCCTCCCCCGCGACGTACGTGTGCGGGGTCTGGACGATCTCCACCGGCAGGTGCGGTGCCCGCTCGGCGAGTGCGCGGCGGACGCGTTCGGCCGCCGCGTCGTCGGAGAGGTAGACGTAGCCGCGTTCGGCGCCGGTGATCCGCGCGGCCCGTGCCAGCCCGTCGAGGACCAGGTGGGGCCGGGCCCGGAGCAGCCAGCGGTCCTTGACCGAACCGGGCTCGCCCTCCTCGCCGTTCGCGACGACGACGGGCCGGCGGCCGGCGTCGCGGACGGCGCGGAGCTTGGCTGCGGTCGGGAAGCAGGCGCCGCCCCGACCCCGCAGTCCGGCGCCGGCGATCCGGTCGAGGAGTTCGGCCGGGCCGACGGTGTCCGCGTAGCCGCCGGTGGCCGCGTACGCCTCGGCGTCTTCCGTCATGCCCGGTGTGACGCCGAGCGCGGAGGGGGTGCCCTGCCGTATCAGGGAGGCGATCCCGGTCATCCTCGGTCTCCGTCCGGTGGGGCGGCGCGCAGGGCGCGTACCGCGCTTTCGAGGGCTGTGCGGTCCGCTGCCGTACGGCCGTATCCCGGTCCCGGGAGGCCGATCAGCATGCGGTGGTGGTCGAGCACGACTTCAGCGGCGAGCAGGGCGGCCTGCCGGTCGCCGGGGCGGGTGCCGCCGGCGACCGCCGTGACCAGGTCGGTCACCTCGGCGAGGTAGCGGAGCCAGCCCCGCTGGGTGCCGTGCATGACCAGCCGCTCGACGCGTCGCCGCTCGGCTCGCGTCGCCGCCGCCGGTGCGTCGACCGCGCGCCGTACAGCGGTGCGCAGCGCCGCGACGGTGGCGGGCAGTTCCCGTTCGGGTTCGGGGGTGAGCCCGAGCCAGACCAGGCTCCGACGACCGCTCATGCGTGCCTCCGGGAAGGAGTGGGGTGGCCGGCACGGCGCGGATCGGGAGTCGGGGTGAGGGGCATTGCCCGTGGCTCGGTGCCGGAAGGGGTGTGCCGTTGCGGGGTGTCGGCCGGGGGACCGGGACGCACCGCGCCCGCTCGCTGCCGGCGTTTCACCGTGGCGGAGCGCCAGGAGCAGCGAGAGCACTAAACTAACTAATCAATTAGTCAGGACACAAGTCTTGACTTCCCCGAAACCCGCCAGCAATCTGACTGACCAATTAGTCAGCACGGGATCCGATACGTCGGCGACGGTCCGTCCACCTCATCCGGGCCGCCTCGTTCCCCTCGCCCCGTGCGGCATGGAGGAGCCACCCGATGCACCCCGAAGCCACCACCGCACCGCCCCATCAGGACACCCCCGGCCAGGCGCTGCCCGGCCGCTACTACACCGACCCGGACACCGCCACCGCGGAGACCCGGCACATCTTCGCCAAGTCCTGGCAGCTGGTCTGCCACGAATCCGATCTCCCCGGTGCCGGGGCGCGGCTCGCCGCCACCGTCGCCGACCGTGAGGTCCTGGTCGTACGCACCGAGGACGGCGGCCTGGCCGCCCATCTCAATGTGTGCAGGCACCGCGGAACCCGCCTGGTCACGGCCCCCGAGCCGGCCGGCAAGGCCATCCGGTGCCCGTACCACGGCTGGACCTACAAGCTCGACGGGCGCCTGGTCGGCGCGCCGGAGGCACGGCAGATCCCCTGCCTGGACAAGCCGGCGCTCGGCCTCTTCCCGGTCCGGGTCGAGTCGTTCCTCGGGTTCGTCTTCTGCAACCTCGATCCGGACGCCGTGCCGCTCGCCGAGCAGTGCGCCGGGCTGGCGGAGGCCGTCGGCCACTACGCAGGGACCGATCTGGTGCCGGTCGGCCGAAGCCGGATCCACGACCTGGCCGGCGCCGAGGTCCAGGAGGCCAACTGGAAGGTCGCGGTCGACAACTACCTGGAGGGCTACCACGTCCCGGTCGCCCACCCCGGGCTGATGCGGCTGCTCGACTACCAGGGCTACACCAGCGAGATCGCCGAGTCCTACGTGCTCTTCGCCTCGCCGCTGCGCGACAAGCCCTCATCGAACTGGGCCGAGCGGCTCTACCAGCGCGTCGCGTCCCCCATGCCGGGGCTGACCGAGGCCGACCGGCGGATCTGGCGGTACGCGGTGATCTACCCCAACACACTCATCGACTTCTACCCCGACCATGTGCTTGCCTGGACCGCCATCCCGACGGCCGTCGACCGGGTGGCCGTCCCCGGCGCCTTCTACACCCGCCGCGGGACCGGCCCACGGACCCGGCTCGCCCGTCGCCTCAACATCCACATCGGCTGGATCACCAATGACGAAGACGCCGAACTGGTGGCCCGTGTGCAGAAGGGCCTCGGTACGCCGGGCTTCGCGCCGGGCCCCCTGTCCCGCAGGGAGGCCGCCGTCGGCTGGTTCGCCGACCGGGTACGCGCCGACCTGGGCGACGCGGTGCGCTGAACCGCCCCGGTGAGGCGACTGCCCGAGCATCCACGGCGCGCACCGCTCCGCGCCGCGGCCGTCTGGTTCCGCGCGAAGGACAGGGCCTTCCGCGCCCCCCGCGACCACCCCCTGAAGCAGCGCTGATCCCCTACGGAGAGGACACCGATGTCCCCCGAGGCACACCCACCACCGTCCCGACGCGGCTTTCTGCGCGCAGGCGCCGCCGCGGCCCTCGGCCTCGGCGTCGCAGGCTGCGGCTTCCTGCCGGAAAGCCGGAACGCGTTCGGAGACCCGGACGAGCCGATCGACGTCAAGGCCGACGGCGACCTGGTGTATTTCAACTGGGCCGACTTCGTCGCCCCGGCCGTCTTCGACGGCTTCGAGAAGGAGTACGGCGTCAAGGTCATCCAGTCGAACTTCGACTCGATGGAAGGCATGACCGCCAAACTCAACGCCGGCAACCGCTACGACATCATCTTCCCGACCGCGAAGTGGGCGCAGCGGCTCGCCGACGGCGGTCGGCTGCGCCGTATCGACCACTCACGGCTGCGCCACGCCGATGCCGTCTTCGACACGTACGACTACTTCGCGGACCCCTGGTACGACCGGCGCTCCGCGTACACCGTCCCGTTCACCATGTACAAGACCGGCATCGGCTGGCGCAAGGACAAGATCGGCGACGACCTCACCGGATCCTGGGGCGACCTGTGGAACGACCGGGCCAAAGGGCGTGTCTTCGTCCTCGACGACCGCGACGAGGTCCTCGGCATGGCCGCTCTCAAGCTCGGCCTCGACGTCGACACCTCCGACGAACGCGATCTCGGCCGTATCACCAGGACGCTGCAGAGCCTCCGCCCCCGGCTGCGCGGCTTCTCCAGCGACAGCTACAACAACCTGCTGAACGGCAACGCGGTGATGACGCAGGCCTGGAGCGGTGACATGGCCGCGATGCTCGGCCAGGCCAAGGACCCGTCCGTCCTCGGCTTCGAGGTGGCGCGGGAGGGCGCGCCGATCAATTCGGACTGCTACGCGATACCCACCAACGCCCGCCACCCCGGGACGGCGATGCTCTTCATCGACTACATGCTCAGACCCGAGAACGTGCGCAGGAACATCCAGTACATCGGCTACCCCATGCCGGTCGGTGGCAGTGAGGACGTCTACGCCGCCCTGGTGAAGCCGTTCCCGCAGTGCCTGGTCGCCCCCGACGACCTCAAGGCCGACCTCTTCTTCCGCAATGCCTCCTCGAAGGGCGAACAGGCCCGCGATACCGCCTGGACCCACGTGAAAGCGGGCTGACATGGCACAGCGCTCCCCCTCCCGGCCTCCCCGGCCGCCACGCGGGCCCTCGGCCTCCGGCACCCGGCTGTGGACCTGGCTGATGCTCCCCGGCACCTTGTGGATGACCGGTTTCCTGATCGCCTCCCTGATCCTGGTGGCCACCCTGGCCCTGGGCACCACCGACCCCCTCGGCAACCCGCGCTTCGGGCTCAACTTCGACAACATCGCGGCGATGGCCGACCCCGCCTATCGCATCGTGCTGCTGCGCTCCCTGGGCTTCTCGCTGATCGCCTGTGCCGTCTGCCTGGTCGTGGCCTACCCCGTCGCCTACTCCATCGCCCTGCACGGCGGCCGGTTCAAGAACCTGCTGATCGCCGCGATCGTCGTGCCGTTCTTCGCCAACTACCTGGTGCGGATGTACGGCTGGTCGGTGGTGCTGTCCGACGGCGGACCCGTGCTGAAGGCACTGCGTGCCGTCGGGCTGGCCGATGAGAGCACCAGGATTCTGCAGAGCGGTGTCGGTGTCATCGCCGGACTCGTCTACGGCTTCATCGTCTTCATGATCATCCCGCTGTACGCGGCACTGGAACGAATGGACCTCTCGCTGATCGAGGCGGGTCGCGACCTCTACGGAGGCCCCTTGCGGACGTTCTTCTTCGTCACACTTCCCGCGACCCGGCAGGGCGCGGCCGCGGGCGCCGTCCTGGTCTTCCTGCCCGCCATGGGGGACTTCGTGAGCGCCCAGCTGATGGGCGGCCCGGACCAGATCATGATCGGCAACCTGATCCAGGACAAGTTCTTCCAAGGCCAGAACTGGCCCCTGGGCTCCGCCCTCACCATGCTCATGATGGCGGTGCTCTTCGTCGGGATGCTCGGCTACCTGCGACGCACCCGCAAGGACGAGGCGGAGGCCACCCGATGACGCTGCGCTCCCCGCACCGGCGGCACCGCCGCGGCACCGACCGCAGGCCCCGGCTGGCACTCGCGGTCACCGCCGCCTTCTTCTTCCTCCTCTACCTCCCCGTCGGGGTGGTCGTCCTCTTCTCCTTCAACGCCCAGAAGTCCCTGACCGTATTCAAGGGCTTCAGCTTCCGCTGGTACACCGCCTTCTTCCACGACAACGTGCTGATCGAGTCACTCGGGATGAGCCTGCGGGTCTCCCTCGTGGCCATGGCGGGTTCGGTGATCCTCGGGGTCGCGCTGGCCCTGGGCCTGGTGCGCAGCCGTACCCGGCTCGGTTCCATGGCCGGCCTGATCATGCTGGTCCCGCTGATCACCCCGGAGATCGTCACCGGCGTCGCCGCGATGCTCCTCTTCAAGGGCATGGACATCACCCTCTCCTCGGGCACAGTGATGCTCGCGGAGATCACCTTCTCCATCTCCTACGTGACGGTGATCCTGCGCTCGCGGATCGCCGCCCTCAACCCGGAGGTCGAGGAGGCCGCGATGGACCTGGGGGCCACCCGCTGGCAGGCCCTGCGCCTGGTGACGCTGCCCGCCCTGCTGCCCACCATCCTCGCCGCCGCGGTGCTCGTCTTCGCCCTCGTCTTCGACGACTTCGTGCTGGCCTACTTCACCACCGGCGTCGACCCCCAGCCGCTGTCCGTCCGCATCTACTCCGCGATCCGGTTCGGCGTACAGCCCACCATCAACGCCGTCGGCACCCTGATGCTGGCCGGCTCCATCGGCCTGATCGCTCTCGCGCTGGCCATCCCGCGTCTGTTCGGCCGCCGCGGTGGCCTCGACCTGCTCTCCGGGAAGTGACGCCATGACCTCCTCCGAATCCCCCTCCGCCGACGCGCCCCCCGCCGTCCGGCTCGACAACGTCAGCAAGAACTACGGCGGCTCCTTCGCGGTCAAGGACCTCTCCCTGGACATCGCACCCGGCGAGTTCTTCTCCCTGCTGGGCCCGTCCGGCTGCGGCAAGACCACCTCGCTGCGGATGATCGGCGGCTTCACCGACCCCACCGCGGGCGTCGTCCTGCTGGGCGGCGAGGACGTGACCGCGCTGCCGCCCGACAAGCGCAACGTCAACACCGTCTTCCAGAGCTACGCTCTCTTCGACCACCTGTCGGTGGCCGACAACGTGGCCTTCGGCCTGAAGCGCAAGGGCGTCCCCCGGGCCGAGATCCGCGAGCGGGTCGCCACCATGCTGGAGCGGGTGCAACTCGGCGACCTCGCAGGGCGCAAGCCCGGCACGCTCTCGGGCGGGCAGCGGCAACGGGTCGCCCTGGCGCGCGCCCTCGTCAACCGCCCCCAGGTCCTGCTGCTCGACGAGCCGCTGGCCGCGCTCGACCTCAAGCTGCGGCGGCGTATGCAGGTCGAGCTCAAGCAGATCCAGCGCGAGGTCGGCATCACCTTCGTCTTCGTCACGCACGATCAGGACGAGGCGCTGACCATGTCGGACCGGGTGGCGGTGATGAACCAGGGCCGCGTCGAGCAGTGCGGCCCCCCGGAGGACGTCTACGAACGTCCCGCCAACCAGTTCGTGGCGTCCTTCATGGGCACCTCCAACCTCGTGCCCGGTACCTATCGCGCCGGCGAGGTGGTCCTCGACTGCGGCCCCGCGCTGCCGGTCGGTGTCCGCGCCGGCGTCCCCGACGGCAGCAGCGTCAGCCTGTCGATCCGGCCCGAGAAGATCTGGCTCTCCGACTTCGAACCGGGCATGGCCCTGGTGAACGGCGTGGTGCGGGAGACCGTCTACTCCGGCCCGACCACCACCTATCTCATCGAACTCGCCCCCGGCGTCACGGTGTCCGTCCTGGAGCAGAACACCTACCGCTCCCGCATGGAGGACCGCTGGAGCGGCGGCGAAAGCGTGGAGATCGGCTGGAAGCCCGAGCACTGTCTGGTCCTGGACTGACCGGCGCCCACCCGCAGCCGCCCCTCCACAGCGAAGGAACCCTCTGATGAATCACGATGTCATCGTGCTGGGCGCCGGCCTCGCCGGTCTCGCCGCGGCACGGGACCTGAACGCGGCCGGCGCCGACGTCCTCGTACTCGAAGCCCGCGACCGGGTAGGAGGACGGGTCGAGCAGACCGTGCTGCCCGACGGCCGGCTGGTGCAGCTCGGCGGGGAAGTGGTCGGCCAGGCCCACACCGCGTACCTCGCACTGGCGGCGGAACTCGGCCTCACCCTCATCCCCAGCTACGTCGCCGAACCCGGCCGGATTGCCAGGGCGACGGCGGAAGGGGTGTCGGCCGGGGACCCGCCGCACTGGTTCGGCCCCGGCGACGAGGACGGCCATCGCCGGGCCGCAGCCGCGTTCGTGGCGCTGGCGCGGACCGTCGACCCGCACGACCCCTGGTCCCACCCGCACGCGGACGCCCTCGACCGCCTGTCGGTCGGTGCCTGGCTGCGCTCCGAAGGCGCGAGCCCGGCCGTCGTACGGCTCTGGGAAATCGGCCAACTCGCCCTGGCCAGCGGCTCCTGCGAACGCACCTCCCTGCTGGCCGCGCTCCGCAAGCACGCCGCCGTCCCCGGTGACGACGCCTATGCGTACGAGGACTGGGAGGGACTGCGCGTCGCCGAGGGATCGGCGACCGTGGCCCTGCGCATGGCCGAGCAACTGGGCCGGCGCATCCGTCTCGAAGCGCCCGTCGACGAAGTGACGGTGCGCCCGGGGGGCTGCCGGGTCCGCCTGGCCGACGGGGCGACGCTGACCGCGGAGGCCGTGGTCAGCGCCCTGCCGGTCGGCCCGCTCCGCTCGGTCGCCGTCACCGGCGTCTCCGAGGCCCGCCTCGCCTCGCTGCACCGCCAGCGGCAGGCCGTCGCCGCCAAGTTCGCGGTGGCCTACGACAAGCCCTTCTGGCGCGGCCTGGGCCTCAACGGTCTGTCCGAGTGCGAAGGCGTGCTCGGCAGCACCTGGCCGCAGAGCGAAGGCATCCTCTCCGCCCTGATACCTCCCGAGCGCTACGGGGTGCTGCTGGGCATGCCCGCCGAACTGCGCGACCACGAGCTGCTCTGCGACATCGCCCGCCTCTACGGCGACGAGGCTCACCAGCCGTTCATGTCCGCTCTGCGGATGTGGGGCACCGACCCGTGGACGCAGGGCTACGTCACGCAATGGAGCCCCGGCGACGTCATGGGTGTCGGGCCCCTGCACGGCACCCATGAACCGCCCTTCTACGTGTGCGGATCCGACCAGTGGGTGGCCGGCTACATGGAAGGCGCGGTACGCACCGGCCGGGCAGCGGCACAGGCGGTGCTGCGCCATGGCTGAGATCAGCGCCCTCCCCCCGGTCCTCAACCACATCGCGGGAGAGGACCGCCCGGCCGCCTCCGGCGCCACGATGGATCTCGTCAACCCCGCCACCGGCGCGGTGCACCGCAGCGCTCCCCGCTCCGCGGCTTCCGACACGGACGCCGCTTGCCGGGCGGCGGAGACTGCCCTTGCCCGCTGGTCGCTCACCACCCCCGCGGAGCGGCAGCAGGCCCTGCTGCGGATCGCCGACGCCCTGGAGGAGCACGCCGATGCCCTGGTGGCGGCCGAGGTCGGGGACACCGGCAAGCAGCCGCACCAATTCCGCAACGACGAACTGCCCGCGGTCATCGACACCTTCCGCTTCTTCGCGGGGGCGGCGCGCAACCTGCCGGGCGCGGTGGCTGCCGAGTACACCGAGGGCCGTACCTCGCTGCTCCGCCGTGAACCGGTCGGTGTCTGCGCACAGATCACGCCCTGGAACTATCCGCTGATGATGGCGGCTTGGAAGGTCGCACCTGCCCTCGCGGCAGGCAACACCAGCGTCCTCAAGCCCGCGGACACCACTCCGTCGTCGTCCGCGGTACTGGCCCGGGTAGCGGCGGAACACCTGCCGCCCGGCGTGCTCAACGTGATCTGCGGCGACCGCGACACCGGCAGGTCCCTGACCGCGCATCCCGTGCCTCGCCTCGTCGCCGTCACCGGCAGCGTGCGGGCCGGACAGGAGATCGCCGCCGCGGCCGCGGCGGATCTCAAGCGCGTGCACCTGGAGCTCGGCGGCAACGCCCCCGTCATCGTCCACGACGACGTGGACGTCGAGGCCACCGCGGCAGAGCTCGCGGCCGTCGCGTACTACAACGCCGGCCAGGACTGCACCGCCCCCACCCGGTTCCTGGTGCACCGGCGCGTGCACGACGCGTTCGTGGCCGCGTTCTCCGCCTGCACACAATCGCTGCGCACCGCGGGGCCGGAGGAACCCGCCGACTACGGCCCGGTCAACAGCGCGACTCAACTCGCCTCCGTGACACGTCTGTTGGCTCGCCTTCCGAACCACGCCGAGGTGGTCGCGGGAGGGACGGCGCCCGAGCGGCCCGGCTGGTTCCACTCCCCCACCGTGGTCGTCGGACTGCGCCAGAGCGACGAGCTCGTACAGGAGGAGATCTTCGGTCCGGTCGTCACCGTGCAGTCCTTCAGCGACGAGGACGAGGCGCTGCAGCTGGCCAACGGCGTCCGGTTCGGCCTGGCGGCCAGCGTGTGGACCATGCGCCACGATGTGGCGATGCGGGCCACCCGGGCGCTGCACACCGGGATCGTATGGGTGAACACCCACGGCACGACGGTGTCGGAGATGCCGCACGGCGGAGTCAAACACTCCGGCTACGGCAGCGATCTGTCCCTGGCGGGCCTGCTGGACTACACCCAGGCCAAGCACGTGATGCTCTGACGCCGAGCCCGGCCTGCACGAGCCTTCAGAGGGCCCTGGACATGAAGGTGCTGTTCGGGTCGGGCCGGTAGTCCGCGAAGGGTTCGCAGGCCCGGAAGCCGAACTTCTCGTACAGCTTTCTGGCGGGCAGGAAGAACTCGGCGGAGCCGGTCTCCAGGCTCAGCCGGGTGAACCCCATGCGTATGGCTTCGCCGATGATGTGTTCCATCAACTGGGAGGCGACTCCGCTTCTCTGCCGCTTGGGCCTGGTACGCATCGACTTCAGCTCGGCGTGGCCCGCGTCCAATCTCTTGATCGCGCCGCAGCCCACCAGGCTGTCACCCTCCAGGACCGACCAGAAGGTGATCCCCGGTGCTCGAAGACCGTCGAGGTCGAGGGCATGCTTGCTCTCCAACGGCGTGAGGGAGCGCATCTGTTCCACGTGTTCGGCGAGGAACCGGGCGATCTCCGGGCCGGAGAGGTCATCCGCCACGATCTTCAGCATGCTCATCCGTCTCCGAGCTCCCGGTGCCCCAGGCGTCGCGGCGAGCGGCCCATGTGCCTTGTGGGGTGGTCCGGTTCGAACTATATCGATCGTGACGGCTGAGCAGCCCGGCCGCAGAGACGACGAGGCTGCACCCCGGGCCACTGCCCCACATGAGGACGGATGGACCGGGGTGCAGGTGCCGTACGGCCGGAGGCGGCTGCCCTACGCCTTACGCAGCCGGGCGAGGATGCCTTCGAGGTCGCCGCGGAACCGCTCGGGTCGGACGAAGTGCCCGCCGGGCTCCTCGTGCCATTCGTGCCGGATGCCGGCGTTGTCGAGGAGGCCGCGGAACTCTCGCTGGCCGGCGAGCACCTCGGTCTCGTTGAGCAGGTCGAACGGGTCGACCGGGTTGGGACTGGTACCGGCCACGAGGAAGACCCGCTTGTTGCGGTAGCGCTCGACGTTTTCCGCCGGGTTGTCGGCGCTTACCCTGGCCTCGTCCCACGGCACGCCGTAGATCGTGCCGCCGCCCAGGTCCAGGGCACCGGAGGAGACATTGGCCCAGTGCACGACCGCGCCGAGGTCGCGGCGCAGGCTGGGCGGGCCGGAGTGGGCGCTCACCGAGGCGAAGTGGCCGTGGTACTTGGCCGCGTACTTCAGGGCGCCGAAGCCGCCCATCGAGAAGCCGGCGACGGCGCGGCCGTCGAACTCCGCGTACGTCCGAAAGTTCTCCTCGACCCACGGGAGCAGCTGAGACATGTGGAAGGTCTCCCAGTTCCGGGGCCCCGTGTTGGAGCTGACCGGGTTGGAGTACCAGCCCGCGTGACCGCCGTCGGGCATCACCACGATGATCGGCTTGCCGGCGGTCCAGGCGCGGATTCCTCCCTCGGGCAGCCGGTCCCAGGACATGAAGTCCTGGTCGGTACCGCCGCCGTGGAACAGATAGAGGACCGGGTAGGTGCGTCCGCTGGTGTGGTAGTCGTCGGGGAGCAGGACGTTGACCGCGGGCTGCCAGCCGATCGCGTCGGTCGCGAAGCGGTAGTACCACATACGGGGATCGTCGCCGTTGTGCTCCACGATGCGCAGCCCGGAGCCGTCGCCGGCCGCACCGGCGGCGTGGGCCGCCGGCGCCGACGCCAGGACGCCGGCGCCTCCCAGAGTCATCGCCGCGGAGATGCCACCGACGGCTTTCAGGATGCTTCGGCGGGTGGAGTGGTGCTCGCTCAACATGACCTCCTGGTGGGGGGAGTGGTACGAAGGCTCGTAGGCCGCGGAACGCTCGGGTACATACGTCGTCGGAGCGTGGGACGCTCGCCCGCCCCCCGCTACCTGCCATCTCGGTTCCCCTGCTCCCATGCTTCCCAGCGGTGCCCGATGGCGACTTGCCAACCATTGCGGGACACGCTGAAATACGGGTGAAATCTCGATGGTGCGCGGGAGCGGGGGGCTTCGGGATGGACGCGGGTGCATTACAGGGGCTTCGCATCACGGTGCTCGGACCGGTGCGGGCCTGGCGGGACGGTATGCCTGTGGATCTGGGGCCGATACGGCGGCAGGCGGTACTGGCCGCGCTGGTGCTGCGTCCGGGCACGCTGGTCAGCCATGAGCAGCTGCTCGACGATGTGTGGGGTACACATCCGCCGAAGTCCGGCCGTCGTGTGCTGCCGAGCTACGTCTACCAGCTGCGCAAGGCGCTCGACGTGGCGGGCTCCGGACCATCGCGGTCGGCGATACGTGGCGGCCGGGAGGGGTACCGGTTCCTCATGGACGGGGCCCGGCTCGATGTGGCCGAGCTGACCGAGCGCGTCGGTGAGGCACAGGGCGCGAGGGCATCCGGTGACCTCACCACCGCGATGGACCGGTTCACGGAGGCGCTCGCCCTGGTCCGCGGCGAGCCGCTGGCCGGGCTTCCCGGCCCGCTCATGCAGACCGAGCGGCAACGGCTGTCCCAGCAGCTGCGCACCCTTCGGCAGGAGCGGCTGGAATGCCTTGTTCTGCTCGGCCGGTCCGCCGACGCCCTGGACGACCTGGCCGCGTTGTCCGCATCCGATCCGTACGACGAGTCGGCGACAGCGCTGCGGATGCGTGCTCTGTACGGCAGCGGGCGTCAGGTGGCGGCGCTGACCGCCTATCAGGACATGTGCGAGCGGCTGCGCGACGAGCTCGGGGTCGACCCCGGCATGGAGCTGCGACGGGTGCACCAGGCCGTGCTGCGACGGGATGACGAGCAGCTCCTGGGTCCGGCGGTGGCGCGTGCCACGGCTCCGCCGCCCGGTCCCCGCCCGCGCCGGGCAGTCGATGAACTGCCGGGCAGCACCGGCCAAGTCGTCGGGCGGGAGCGTGAACTGGCAGTGCTGACCGAGCTGTCGCCACCCGCATTCGTGTCGATCGTGGCGGTGGACGGCACCGCAGGCGTCGGCAAGACCGCGCTCGTCGTCCGCGCGGCCCATGCACTTCGCTCCCACTACCCCGACGGCTGCCTCTTCGTGGACCTGCGCGCACACAGCACTGGGCGGCAGCGGCTCTCGCCGCAGCGAGTGCTGCGGCGGCTGTTGCGCTCGATCGGCACGGCCGACAGCGAGGTGCCCGACGACCTCGACGAACTCACTGCGGCCTGGCGGGCCGCGACCAGCTCGCTGCGGCTGCTTCTGGTGCTGGACGACGCCCTGAGCACACAGCAGCTGCGGCCGCTGCTGCCCGCCGGGCCGGGCAGCAAGGTGATCGTGGCCGGCCGACGTCGGCTGACCGGGCTGGACGCAGATCGACGGGTCACCCTGGAGCCCCTGGAGACCGGCAACGCGGTGTCCCTGCTCAGGGATATCGTCGGCGAGGACCGCGCGGACCGGGAGCCTGAAGCGACGCATGAGCTGGTCCGGCTGTGCGACGGGCTGCCGCTTGCGCTGCGCATCGCCGGCACGCGGCTGCAGACCCGTTCCGCATGGACGTTGGCGTATCTGGTGGACCGCATGGCGGGCGACGAGCACCGCCTCGACGAACTGAGGGCCGGGGATCGCAGCGTGGAGGCCGCCTTCCGCCTCTCCTACGACCAGCTCCCGCCGAAACAGCAACGCGGGTTCCGCACGATGAGCCTGGCTCCGACGGTCGAGTTCGACGCACTGACCGCGGCCGCCATGCTCGACAGCTCGTTCCGCGACGCCGAACAGATCCTGGAAAGCCTGGTCGACACGAGTCTGCTGCAGCAGCCTCGTCCCGGCCGCTACCGGTTCCACGACCTGGTCCGCGCGCACGCCCGGCGGCTCGCGGAAGCCGCGCCCACCGAGGCCGCCGCGGCCCGCACCTCCGCGCTCCGCCTCTATCTGGCCGCGGGCCGGATCAGCAGCGACTGGGGCCCGGAAGGATTCCCCACCGGGCCCACGCCCGCCGGGGCGCCCTTCGCCGACTGGCAGGACGCGGACAGGTGGCTGGACGCCGGAAGCGACGAACTCGTCGACGTCGTCGGACACGCCGCGGGGCTCGGCGAGGCCGACCACGCCTGCTGGATCGCGGAGGCGCTGAGCGACTACTTCGAACGCCGCGGCCGCTACCACGAACTCCGGGCCACCATGGAGATCGCGCTCGCGCACGCGGACTCGGCCGCCGACCTGCGGATGGCCTGCGCACTGCGGAACTGCATGGGCCTGACCAACATCTACCAGGGCAGGTACCGCCAAGCGCGCAGCTGGTTCAGCGAGGCTCTGCAACTCAGCCGCCATCGCGCGGACCAGCGCGAAGAGGCACGGGCGCGGACCGGGATGGCCATGGCCGACCTCAGTTCCGGCGGGGACGAACGAGCCGTTCTCCATCTCACCGCGGCGCTGGAGTCGGCTCAGCGGCTCAACGACAACTGGCTCACGGCGATGGTGCTCGCCGCACTGGGCATGCTGCACCACTCGCAGGGGCGGAACGAGGAAGCGCTTGGCCACCTCGCCGAGGCCTGCGCACACGCCGAGAAGAACGGCAGACCTCGCATGCTCAGCAGGGCCTTGACCTGCGTCGCCGACGTCCGGCTCGCCCTCGGCCACTACGGTGAGGCCAAGAGTCTGCTCCGCCGGGCAGCCGGCCTGCTGGAGCAGGCCGGGGACATCCTCCTGCACACGCTCGTCCTGACCCGCCTGGGCACTGCGGAAGAGGGTGAGGGCAACCTGAGCGCCGCCGTGGCCCTCCATCACGAGGCCCTCGCCCAGCAGGAGAAGCTGTCACCGCTCAACGACCCGAACTGCGTCAGGCTGGAGATGCACATCCGCTGCAGGCTGGGAGTCACCTACTCCGCGGCCGGCAGCGCAGCCACGGCACGAGAGCAGTTCCGGACCGCGCTCGCGCTGCCGGGCGCCAGCACGTACCCCGAGGAGCACGCGGTGGCGATCGCGGGGCTCAGAGAGCGCTAGGACGCGTCGGCGACGTCTTGACGCGGACACGCGGGTAAGACCCCATGCACTTCTTCAATGAAAGCGCCTCCAACGGTGGCGGGAACAAGGACCTCAGTAATCCTCTTCTCGCTGATCGGAGGCACTTTCTGCTTTCCTGACCACCAGTCGGAAAGCCCGCCTTGTGTAAGCGCGAGGCTCGTTGACCCGTCGGCCGTCAGTTCTTCTTGAGCTCCTCGGCGAGCATCACAAGGATGCCGCTGGGACCGCGGAGGTACGTGAGCTTGTAGACGTCCTCATAGGTCGCCACACCGCGAAGCGGACGGCATCCGTGCTTTGCGGCTGTCTCAAGGGCTTTGTCGATGTCGTCGACCGAGAAGGCGACGCGATGCATGCCGATCTCGTTGGGACGAGTGGGCTCCGACTCGATCGCTTCGGGGTGGATGTACTCGAAGAGCTCAAGGCGACCGTGACCGTCCGGCGTCTGGAGCATCGCAATCTTGGCGTGATTGCCATCAAGGTCGACGGCGGTGTCGGTCCACTCACCACTGACCGTGTCACGGCCGACGACCGTGAGGCCGAGGTCGGTGAAAAAGGAGATCGTTGCTTCGAGGTCGCGAACTGCGATGCCGACGTTCTCAAATTTGATGGCCATGCATTGCATGCTATCGAGCCGGGCCCTATCGGGTGCTTCCGGCGAGAACGCAGCCGAGTACCAGGGCGCCGCCGAGGTCGACCGTGACCTGTCCACCGGCGCCCGGAATCTGTCCCCGAGACGGTCCTCATCGGGAAAGCGCCTCTGGCGGTGGCGGGAACAAGGACCTCAGCAATCCTCATTTTCGCTGGTCAGAGGCACTTTCTATCTTTTTGACCACCAGTCGGACAGCCCGCCTCGTGGAAGCGCGAGGTCAGGGCCTGTCGTTTGGATCAGGCCCGGCAAGATCCAAACGATCGGCCCTACGCCGTGTCCGGCGGGTGCTCAGGACGGCCGGCCGCCGTACGGCACGGTGATGAGTTCCATGAAGTGGCCTGCCGGATCCATGAAGTACACCCCGCGGCCGCCGTCGTTGTGGTTGATCACATCGGGATGTTGCCGTTGGGGGTCGGCGTAGTGCTCGATACCGCGCTTCGTGATCTGTGCGTACGCCGCATCGAACTCCTCCTCGGAGACCAGGAAGGCGTAGTGCTGCGGGGTGATGCTTTCCGCGGGGATCGTGGCGAAGTCCAGCGTGACGCCGTTGCTCAGATCGACCGCGATGAACGGGCCCCACTCCGCGGTGATCTCAAGACCCAGCAGACCCGCGAAGAATTCGGCGGACTCCCGGTTGTCCCGGGCGTGGATGATCGTGTGGTTCAACTCGACTGACAAGGAATGCCTCCAGGGGCATATCCCGACACCTCCATGCCTCACCCAGCCGGTGACCGACACGCGATGCTGCCGCGAATCTTATCGCCATTTCCTTCGCTTTGTCAGTGGTGGCCGATGAGGGCTCCGACCGCCCCGTCATGCCATCCCTCGCGCCCGAGGGGCGGAGAGCCCATCCTCCTCCCGATGGAAGACAGCGGCCTCGCTCCATGCTCGGGGCGAGGCCGTCCGGATGAGTTCCCGTCACGAGGCGGGGCTACGTCATGCCCCTGAACCGCCGGTCTCCCGCCGACTGGAGATGGCCACCTGCGCAATCCTGGAAAGACTCAGGGAGCGTTCGCGATCGACCACAAGCCAGCCCTTTTCAAGGAGACTCCGGAGCTGCGGTCGCACCTCGTCACCAAGCTCCTCCGACAGGTCGTCATCTGTTGGGGAATCGCCGGTCCCGACCCGCTCGGCGATTCGGAAGACGAGGGTCTCCTCTTCCGCCGTGATGTTGAAGTCCATGAGGAGAAGGTACGGGGCGTAGCGGCATGATCGCCGAGGGCGGGGACTCTTCGACCCTCACGGTGGCGAACCCGCCCGGCCGTCGCCCCCGCAGCCCGGGGCGCTGCCCGCGGCCATCACGGGACTTCATGCGGCACACGGCAGCAGCCGGAATCCCCCGGGAAGGCGATGCCCCGAAGGCACGCCACGTTGCTTCTGAAGCTGAAATACCCCCGGCTCTTCACCCTTCCTACGCATTATTTGACGTCTCAAGGGCGAGCCGGATTACGGTGACCGACCCTCTCCCCCACACCTTTCAGAGGTACAGCTCCATGCCTGAATTCAATCGTCGGCGCTTCCTCCAGGTAGCGGGCGGCACCGCCGGCTTCGCGGCTCTGTCCGCCAGCATCATGCGCGCCGCCGGCATCCCCGCTTCCGGCCGGTCAGGGTCGATCGACGACGTCGAGCACATCGTTGTGCTCATGCAGGAGAACCGCTCCTTCGACCACTACTACGGCACCCTCAAGGGCGTCCGGGGGTTCGGAGATCCGCGGCCGCTGACACTGGAGAGCGGAAAATCCGTCTGGCACCAGTCCGGCGGCGGCGAGGAAGTCCTGCCCTACCACCCCGACGCCGACGATCTGGGAATGCAGTTCATCGCCGGGCTCGACCACGATTGGGAAACCGGTCATCAGGCGTGGAACAAGGGAAAGTACGACGACTGGATCGCGGCCAAATCGTCCGGCACCATGGCCCACCTGACCAGGGAAGACATCCCCTTCCACTACGCCTTGGCCGATGCCTTCACGGTCTGCGACTCCTACCACTGCTCCTTCATGGGAGCCACCGACCCCAACCGCTACTACCTCTACAGCGGCCACGTCGGGAACGACGGCAAGGGCGGCGGACCGGTCCTCGGCAACGAGGAAGCCGGCTACGACTGGACCACCTATCCCGAGCGCCTGGAGAAGGCCGGGGTGTCGTGGAAGATCTACCAGGACATCGGCGACGGCCTCACCGAGGACGGACTCTGGGGCGCCCTCGAAGACGCCTACCGCGGAAACTACGCCGACAACTCGCTGATGTTCTTCAACAAGTTCCGCGAGGCCGAACCGGGTGACCCGCTCCACGAAAGGGCGCGCAAGGGAACGAACATCAAGAAGAGCGGCCATCTTCTCGATGACCTCCGGTCGGACGTCAAGGCCGGAACCCTGCCGAAAATATCCTGGATCGCCGCCCCGGAAGCATTCTGCGAGCACCCCAACTGGCCGGCGAATTACGGTGCCTGGTACATCTCGCAGGTCCTGGACGCACTGACGTCCAACCCCGAGGTCTGGAGCAGGACCGCCCTGTTCATCACCTACGACGAGAACGACGGCTACTTCGACCACGTACCCCCGCCCTACCCGCCGGCCGACTCCTCCTGGGGAGCCTCCACCGTCGACACCGAGCTCGACATCTTCCCCGGTGACAGCAGCTACAGCGCGGGCCCGTACGGGCTCGGCATGCGCGTCCCCACACTCGTCGTCTCCCCTTGGTCGACCGGCGGCTACGTCTGCTCCGAGCTCTTCGACCACACCTCCATCATCCGGTTCATGGAACGCCGCTTCGGAGTCCACGAACCGCACATCTCGCCCTGGCGCCGCGCCATCTGCGGCGACCTCACCTCCGCCTTCGACTTCAGCCTCAAGCACACCAAGCACGCACCCCTGCCCAGCACCGACGCCTATCAGCCGCCGGACAGCGAGCGGCACGACAGCTACACCCACTCACCGCCGGCCGCCCCGGCCGTGCCCAAGCAGGAAAAAGGCACCAGGCCCACCCGGCCCCTCCCCTACGTGCCCCTCGTCACCGCGGCCGTCAAGCCCTCCAGCGGCAACATCAAGCTCACCTTCACCCCGGGTGAGGAAACCGGAGCCTGCTTCCTCGTCACCTCCGGCAACCGCGACGACGGGCCCTGGACCTACACCGCTGAAGCCGGCAAGAAGATCTCCGACACCTGGAGCACCGGCCCCTCCGATGGGACCTACGAGCTGACCACGCACGGACCCAACGGTTACCTGCGTATCTACAAGGGCACCGCCGCGACCGCGAGCCCCGAAGTCACCGGCCACCACGACGAGACCACCGGCCGCATCAAACTCGACATCACCAACCACGCCGAAGCGGCCTGCCGCCTCACCATCACCAACGCCTACGGCGGCAAGAGCAGCAACATCACCATCGAGGCGGGCGGCCGGCAGACCCGCTGGGTCTCCCTCGGCCACAGCAAGCGCTGGTACGACCTCCGCGTCCACTCCGACAGCGACAGCGCCTATCTGCGCCGGCTCGCCGGACACGTCGAGACAGGCGAACCCGGCACCAGCGACCCGGCGCTCCGCACGGCCTGACCAGGACCACCGAGAGCGGGCCCGACTGTGCGGACCGCGCCCGCCGCCCATGCCCCGCGACGGCGGACAGGGATGAGCCTGGAGCGGAGCGACCGCCGTCTGCTTGTATGGCCGCCTGGAACGCAGTTCAGGAGGTGCCGGACGCATGGTGTCCACGGAGCGCATTGTCGCCTTCGCGGCGATATCCCTACTGGTGATCGTGATTCCGGGGCCGAGCGTGCTGTTCGTGATCGGTAGAGCCCTTGCACACGGCCGCCGCACGGCGCTCGCGACGGTCCTCGGCAACCTGGTTGGTTCGTACGCCCTGGTGATCGCTGTGGCATGGGGCCTGGGCGCGCTGGTGGAGAGCTCGGCGGCGGTCTTCATGGGCGTGAAGATGGCCGGAGCGGCGTATCTCGTCTACCTGGGCGTGCAGGCGTTCCGGCACCGCAAGGAGATGCGCGCGGCGGACATGGAGGCCCCGGCGGGTGAGCAGCGTGGCGATCTGCGCACGATCCTGGACGGGGTCTTCGTCGGCGTCACCAACCCGAAGGGCCTCGTCTTCTTCGCCGCGGTGCTGCCGCAATTCGTGGACCACTCTGCGGGCCATGTCCCCCTCCAGATGATGACGTTGGGCCTCGTCCCGGTCGCGATCGGCATGATCACGGACACCCTGTGGGGCCTGGGAGCCTCCGCGGCCCGCTCCTGGTTCGCCCGCTCGGACCGTCGCCTTTCGATGGTCGGCGGAGCGGGTGGCTTCGCGATGATCGGCCTGGGCGTAACGGTGGCGGCGACCGGTCGCGCCGACTAGCAGCCGTACGGCCTCTCGCCCGCCCAACCGCTACAGCCGGTAGATCTGCCCCGTCTGCGCCCCCTCCACCGACCGCACGTACGCCTCGGCGACGCGTTCCAGTGGCACGGAGCCCATGCCGGGGAAGAAGTCGCCGTAGGTGTCCAGGGACTCGGTGAAGACGTTCGGGGACACGGCGTTCACCCGCTGCGGTGCGAGTTCGATGGCGGCGGCGCGGACGAAGGACTCCACGGCGCCGTTGGCCAGGGAGGCGGCGGCGCCGGTGACGATGGGCTGGTGCGCGAGAACGCCGGTGATCAGGGTGAAGGAGCCGCGCTCGGCGACCTGGGCGAGGCCCTGACGGACCAGTTCGACCTGGGAGAGAACCTTGCCGGTGAAGGCGGCCTGCCAGTCGTCCGGGCCGAGTTCGGCCAGCGGCTTGTACGGCACCGAGCCGGCCGCGCTGACCACGGCGTCCACCGGTCCTGCCGCCTCGTAGAGTGCGGTGATCTGCGCCGGGTCGCTGATGTCGTGGCGCAGGTCGCCCGAGGTGCGACCGACGGTGCGGACCTCGTGGCCGCGGGAGGCGAGGGTCCGGTGGACGGCGCGCCCGAGGGTGCCGCCCGCGCCGATCAGGAGGATGTTCTGCTGCCGGTTCGTCATGGCGGCCACGCTAGGCGGCGCTCCCCTGCCCGGGGAAATGCCTTCTGCGCACCGCTTATGCTTGCCAGTTATGAATGTGGAGTTGCGGCACCTGCGGGCTCTGGCGGCGATCGGCGACGAGGGCACGCTGACGGCCGCCGCTCGAGCGCTGCGCATCACCCAGCCCGCCCTCTCGCGGACGCTCGCCCAGCTCGAACAGCGCCTCGGCGTGCGCCTGGTGGAGCGTACGACGCGCAGTCTGCACCTGACCGAGCGCGGCGAGCGGCTGTGTGAGGACGCGCACCGCATTCTCGGCCAGTTCGACGACGCCCTCGCCGACGCGGCCGGGCAGGGCACGCCGCGGCCCCTGCGACTCGCGTTCGCCTGGGCCGCGTTGGGAAGTCACACGGTGCCGCTGCTGCGCGCCTGGCGCGAGCGGCACCCGGAGGTGCCGGTGCACATCCGCCGGGCCGACGATCCGGCAGCGCTGCTCCGCCGCGGGGAGGCCGATCTCGCGTTCCTCCGACTGCGCCCGGGACCGGAGGACTGTCAGGTGGTGCACCGCGCGCTGACCCACGAGCGCCGTATGGCCGCCGTGCCGGTGAACCATCCGCTCGCGGAACGCGCGGACGTCGCCCTTGCCGAACTGGGTACGCAGACGGTGGCGCTGTGCGCGACGGCCGCGACGACCAGCGCCGAGCTGTGGCCTGCGGGGTGGCGGCCGCACACGATGACCGTCCCGGGCGTGGACGAGTGGCTGACGACCATCGCGACCGGCGCGGCGGTCGGCGTGACCGCGGAGGGGACCGTGCACCAGCACCCGCATCCGGGCGTGCGCTACCTGCCGGTGCGCGACGCCGACCCGGTCACCGTCCATCTGGCCTGGCCCGCGCGCCCTGCCCACCCGGCGACGGAGGCCTTCCGCCGCCACACCGAGCTGCACGTCGCCGAGAGCGGTCGGCCCGCCGGTGCGGGCCGCTGACGCCGGATCAGGCGACCGGCCGCAGGGGATCGATCACAGCGCCGGGGTTGAGGATTCCCGCAGGATCGAGTGCCGCCTTGCCGGCCTGCAGGGCAGCGGCGAAGAGATCGGGACGCTGCTGGTCGTACCAAGGCCGGTGATCGCGGCCCACCGCGTGATGGTGGGTGATGGTGGCTCCGCAGGCGATGAGCGCCTCGGAGACCGCCGCCTTGATCTCGTCCCACTGCTCCACCGTCCTGCCCCAGGCACCAGCGGCGTAGATGCCGAAATAGGGTGCGGGGCCGTCGGGGTAGACATGGGTGAACCGGCAGGTCACCACGCCGGTGGCACCGACCTGGCGCATGGCGTCCTGAGCTGCCTCGTCGACGGCTGCGCGAAGAGCGTCGAACCTGTCCCACGTACAGGCGGTCTCGAAGGTCTCCACGATCATGCCTTGCGCGGCAAGGGCGTCCCGCTGATACGGCATGCGAAGGAAGGATGAGCGCCAGGAATCTGCCGTTCCGCCGCGTGCGGCCCTGCCGTCGCTATCGGTGTCGGTGTATCGCGGCGGCTCGGCCAGGGTGCCACCGTGATCACGGCAGAGTTCCAGCGCGCGTTCCATCCAGGGGGTGACGGCGTGGTCCGCGGATTCGAACCCGAGCAGCAGGACGGCCGTCGGGGAATCCGCGTTGAGAAATGCCTCCATGGGGTCCAGGAGACGGCAGTTGGAGGGGTGGAGTCCGGATTGGGACAGTGCGCGCACGGCTCTCACGCCGGCGTCGTGGTCCGCGAAGCCGACCGATGCCGCTGCCCGCCGGCGGGGCCGGTCCTGGAGCCGGACCCATGCCTGCGTGATGACGCCGAGCGACCCCTCGGAACCGAGGAACAACCGGTCGGGGGAAGGGCCCGCACCCGAGGCCGGGAGCCGGCGGGACTGGACGACACCGGAGGGGGTGACCACACGGAGCGACTCGGTGAGGTCGTCGATGTGCGTGAGGAGCGTCGCGAAATGGCCCCCCGCGCGAGTGGCCAGCCAGCCGCCGAGGCTGGAGAACTCGAAGGACTGAGGGAAGAACCGGAGCGTGTACCCCCGCGGCCTGAGCTGCTCCTCCAGATGCGGGCCGAGAACCCCGGCCTGGACGAGCGCGGCCCGGCTGGTGTGGTCGACCTCCAGGACCCGGTCCATCGAGGTGAGGTCCAGGCTGACCACCCCGGAGTACTCGCCGTCGACACGAGGCTCCACGCCTCCCACCACGGAGGAGCCTCCCCCGAAGGGGATGACGGCGATCCGAGCGTCGCTGCACCAGTCCAGCACGTGGATGACCTCGGCCTCCGAGGTCGGGCGTACGACGAGATCGGGGACGTGCGGCAGCTTTCCCAGCAGCGCGCGGACGACGTCGCGGAACGCCTGCCCATGGCTGTGCGCCAGCCGGTCGCGCGCGTCCTCGGAGACGATCGACGCCAGAGCCGGCGGCGGCTTGACCCTGCTCGCCGCCACTTCGAACGACTCCACCGGTGGAGCTGAGTGCGGCGTCAGGTCCGCGTCCGGAAGCAATTGCGAGACCCGTCGGCTGAGCGCCTCACGCTCGGCACCGACCACGGCGTCCTCGGTATTTCCCCATCCCCACCACGAACGCGTCTTGTGCAGCACGCCCCACACCACCGATCTGAACAATGGGTAAGTTACCGGTTGGTCAGCGTGGCATAGGGTGCGGCCATGGGCAAGCAGCAGGACGGGACGCGGGGTGTGGGCACCAAAGGCATGCCACGCAAGGACCGGGAACGACTGATCTTGGACGCGGCGGCGGTGGAGTTCGGCGAGAAGGGCTGGGCGCGCGGTTCGATCGCGGCCGTCGCGGCGCAGGCAGGGATCACCAAACCGCTGATCTACGAGTACTTCGGATCCAAGGACGGCCTCTACCTGACCTGCCTCGACCGCGCGGGTTCCGGCCTGGTCGCTGCGGTCGCCTCCGCGCAAGCGGGACCCTCCGACATCACCCGCGCCGAACGCACCCTCGGCGCCATCTTCCGGGCCCTCGAATCGCGCTTGCAGGACTGGGAGCTCGTCCACGACTCGACGCTGCCGGCCGGCAGCGAGCTCCACGCCGCGGCCGCCGTCCACCGTCGGGAACTCAATCGGATGGGCGCGGCCGGCGTGGCCGACTTCCTGGGCTCCTCCCGGACCACCGATCCGCTCGATGCCGACCTCGTCACGCACCTCTGGTACGGGACCGTGAGCGCAGCGGTGGCCTGGTGGCGGCATCACCCCGAGCAGACCGCCGACGAGATGACCGCGCGATGCGAGCGGATCTTCGCAGCGCTCTTCACACAGGCTCACCGGCCGGCCCCTCTCTCGGAAAGGAGGAGCACCTGCCCAAGGTCAACTGCGCCGACCGGCGAAGCCACGAGCACCCAGCCGACGACCGATACGACGCGAAGCCAGGCTCCGCTACGCCGGGTTGGCGTGGAGCGCGGCGGCCCGGACGAAGGCGTCCCGGCACGCCTGGACGGCGGGGTGCGAGCTGCGGCCGCGGCGTACGGCGGTGAAGACGCGGCGTGTGCGCCGGCCGCGGGGAAGCTGCCGGAGCGCGACGGTCGGGTGCCGTCCGCTCCAGACGAGGTCGGGCAGGAAGGCGGCGGCGTGATTCTGCTCGACCAGGCGGACGTGCAGCAGAAGGTCGGTGGTCTCGAACCGTACGTCGGGTTCGAAGCCGGCGTTGCGGCAGAGGGTCATGGCCCAATGCCGGGCCGTGGTGCCCTCGGGTTCCAGCACCCAGGGGTGGCCCGCGAGTGAGCGCAGGGCCGTCATCGGGCTCTCGGCGTCCGGTCCGCCGAGTGTTTCCGGCAGTGCGAGGTGCAGGGCGTCGTCGAGCAGGTCCTCCTCTTCGAGTTCGGCGGGCCGCGGGTTGGGATTGCCGGGGTATTCCTCGGCGAGACCAGGTCGAAGTCGCGGGCCTGGAGGGCGGGGAGGGACCGTTCCGGTTCCATCTGCGTGACGTGGACGCGCAGTTGCGGATGACGGTCGCGGAGCAGGTCCAGTGTGGTCGGCACCAGGGCCAGGGCGGCCGTTTGGAACGAGGCGATGCGCAGGGTGCCGGTCAGGTCGGTCAGCGAGGTGGCGATGTCCGCCTCCGCGCGCTCCAGGCGTTCGAGGACCGCTTCGGTGTGGGCTACGAGGATCTCGGCCTGCTCGGTCAGCCGCACGCGCCGCCCGACCGGTTCCAGCAGCCGGACACCCACTTCGGCTTCCAGCTGGGAGAGCTGCTGGGAGACGGAGGAGGGGGCGTAGGACAGGGCGTCGGCGACGGCCGCGAGCGTGCCGCGGTGCTTCAGTTCGCGCAGAAGACGCAGTCGGTGCAGGTCGAACATGGGCGGACCGCCTTCCTCGATCGCATGGCGGCGACCACTCCATAGCAATGGTCGGTTCTTTCGATGAGTATAGGTCGAAACCATTCGCTGGACCGATGACAGGAACGCGTCCGATCCTGGTCGGGTGATGGCAACCGCTCCCGCCCCGCGCACGCTGCCGCGGCCCGTGCGACCGGGCTTTCGTATCCGGCGGTGTACACCCGCGCCCGCCGAGGGACGGGAATCCCACTCCTGCCGGCCCGGCCGCTCCCCCGCCCCTCTGACCTGACTGCCGCCGGCGGGAAAGGAGTCAGGCATCCAACAGCTGAGGCCGCTGCCGGGCCGAACGCGGTCCTGCTCGGGTGTGCGTGCGGCTTTCACCGGCCCCACGCGCCGAAGGACGCCGCACACGCCGGTGCTCGCCCCGTGCTCAGGTAACCCTCCCTCCGAACGCCGAGAGCTCGGCTGCCGACCTGCCCTCCGCCACCGCTCACTGAACTCGCGACATCTGAAAGGCCCCTGCTGTGAACCACCGCGCATTCATCGCCCCCGTGCAGACCGCTCGGCGCACCAGGGGGACGGCAGGATGCTGACACACCTCATAGCTGCGGTCGGCGTTCTGGGCCTGCTGACCGTCACGCCCGGGCCGGACATGGCGGTGGTGACCCGGCGCACCCTCGTGGCCGGCACCCGGGACGGGCTGCGGACCGTGGGCGGAATAGCGACCGGGCTGCTGATCTGGGGCGCGCTGACCGTCGCCGGGCTCTCGGCCGTGCTCGCCTCCTCACCCGCTGCCTACCTGGTGGTCAAGCTCCTGGGCGCCTGCTATCTGGTGTTCCTGGGCGCACAGGCGCTGTGGCAGCACCGCCCGGCGGCCCCTGCCCCAGCCGATACCGAGAACCGCCCCACTGCCGGCAGCCCGTGGCGAACCGGCCTGGTCAGCAACGTCCTCAACCCCAAGATCGCCGTCTTCTACACCGGGCTGCTCCCCACACTCGCCCCGCCTCAACTACCCGCAGCCGGCGCCATGACGCTCCTCGCTCTCCTCCACACCACGCTCACCCTCGCCTGGCTGGGCAGCTACGTGCTCCTGCTGTCCAAGGCCGGGCGCGTCCTCGCGAAGCCGGGGATCCACCGTGCGCTGGGCCGGACAACGGGTGTCGTGCTGGTCGGCCTCGGTCTCGCGGTCGCGACCGCAGCGGGCTGACTCGTCGGCCTGAGGAAGAGGTGGCTAGGACGCTGTGCTCCCGGGAGAAGGGGCATCTCCCGTCGCTGAAGGGGCCAGGACCGCGGCGGCCAAGTGGTCGCGGAACCAGCGGTGCCCCGGATCAGCGGAGTTGCGGGGGTGCCAGGCCATTCCGACGTCGAGCGGGGGCAGGTCCAGGGGGACGGGGAAGGTGCGCAGCCCCAATGCGGAGATGGTCTCGTCAAGCCAGTCGGCCATGGTGAGCGCCACGAGGTCAGTGGTCCTGGCGAGCAGCATCGCGCTCGTATGGCTGGGCACCACGACCGCGGTCCGGCGACGTAGGCCGAGTTCCGCGAGCGCGCCGTCGATGGGCCCGAGGCGCTTCCCGAGCCGGGAGATGCCGATATGGTCGGCCGCTGCGAAACGGCGGGCGTCGATCCGCGCCTCGAAGAGGGGGTGACCGCTGCGAGCGACGGCGACCGGCGTCATCCGGGTGAGCTGTTGGGTTCGGATCTCCGGGTCCAGGTGCCCGAGGACGCCCAGTTCGACGTCGACCCAGCCCTGCCGCAGTGCCGGGCCGCCCTCCACCGCCTCCGGCAGGAAGTCCACGTTCACCTGCGGGGCCTCCGCGCGGATCCGGTCGGTCAGGGTCCCGGCGAGCCCTACCAGAAGCAGGTCGGTGGCCTGCACGGTGAAGGTGCGCTGGAGATGGACCGCGTCGAAACCGGCCCCGGGTCGCAGGACGTTGTCGCAGTCGCGCAGCAACGCGCTCACCTCGCCCCGGAGTTCCATGGCTCGCGGAGTCGGGACCATTCCCTGACCCGCGCGGACCAGCAGGGGGTCACCGACGGCGCGGCGGAGTCGGGCCAGGGTCCGGCTGGCTGCCGCGGGGGACGTACCGAGGCGCTCCGCGGCGCGGGTCACGCTGTTCTCCTGGAGCAGAGCATCCAGAGCCCGCAGCAGGTTGAGATCCATAAGCGCTCCTGAGCTGCATTTTTACGCCTGAGTCAACTATTGGATGCCAATCTTTGCATTGTCGCGAAATCCTCTCGTGCCCAGAGTGGAGGTGTCCGCGAAAACGCGTGACGCCCCTTCGCCTCGCCTGAGGAGCCTTCCATGCAGCAGTCCCCCCGTATCGGTCGAGAGGGCGATGTCCTGGCCGTGGTCAGTCAGAGCGGGCCCACGGTCTCGTTCTTCGACGCCGCATCCGATCGGCACGTCGGTACGGTGGAAATCCTCGCCGAGCCGCACGAGTTGTGCTTCGACCCGACGCAGCGCCTGTTGTGGTGCACCACGGCATATCGCTCGGGCTACTACCACGCGAACGGCGGCCGACGTACCGAGCTGACCGTCATCGACCCGGACACACGCCGCGTCGTCGAGGTGATCGATCTCGCGCCCGAACACGGGCCGCACGGACTGGCGTTGGACAGCTCACGTCGTCGCCTCTACGTCAGCGTGGAGGGCTCGGCGGACCGGCCAGGCGGCGTCGTGGTGATCGACACCGAGACCCGTCGGCCTCTCGGCAGGATCGACACGGACGCGCCCGGCCCGCACTGGTTCGCCATCGACCCGGCCGGCAGGACGGGGTACGCCACCAACAAGGAGGCGCCGTTCGTATCGGTCGTCGACCTCGAACGGGGAACCCTCACCGCGAAGGTCGAGGTGCCGGGCAGCGAGGGACTCGCCGTCTCCGCCGACGGTACGCGCGTCTACGTCGCCGGACCCTACGCCGCCTTCTCCGCCACCGCCGAGGAATCGCCGGCCACCGGTATCCGGGTCATCGACGCCCGGGCGGCATCCGTCGTCGACATCCTGCCCACGGAGAACACCATCCTGCCGGTGCACCTGACGTCGACGGGCCGGCTGCTCGCGGGCGAGTTGCGCATGGAATCCGACCCGGTGTCCCAGCTCGGACGCCACGCGCCTGGTCGCCTCACGGTGTTCTCCGCCGACACCCACAAGCGGCTGGGCGAACTCAAGGTGGGGTGCGGCCCGTTGACGATCGCCTCCTCGCCCGACGGCCGTCTCGGCTACGTGGCCTGCGTCGCCTCGTCCACTGTCAACATCGTCGACCTGGAGACGCTGCAGGAGCTGGCCCGACTGGACATCGCCAAACTCGACGAGCCCGGCGCCCACGGCCTGGCCTACATCCCACGCCCGGCCTGAATTCCACAAGGACGAAGTGACCTCCTCAGCAGCTGATCCCGCAGCCAAGGAGGCTCAATAGCCGCAATACGGCACTTTCGACGACGCCTGGGACCAGTGAACAATGCCCGCTCAACCGGGCACGTCGGAAAACCATTCCGTGTGCCGGCCGGGCAAGAGCACGGAGGCTTCACGTAGGCGTAGTGATCGCGCATCCACGACTGGGTCTTGCACTTGTGCGTGAAGAAGACCTCTCAGCGACGGCCGAGGACGGCCCGTACTCCGGCGAGCGCGCGCAGATACCGCTTCTCGTAGGCGAAGGCATCTCACTCGGTCCCGCCGCGGATACGAGCGGCATCCGGCCCCTTCCGCCTTCCCTGCCCGGCCGGGGAGGGAAGGCGGAAGCCGGGGGGTGCCTGCTGCCCGGCCGTCCGTTCTTGGCGGGCCGGGCCCGGCGTCGGTGTGGCCCGGCGAGCTCAGGCCGTGGTCAGGTCGCCGCCCGTGCCGGCGATCTCCTCCGGGCGCAGCAGGTCCGCGAGCCGGTCGGCAGGGAGCAGGCCGTGTTCCAGGACCAGTTCGGCGACGCCGCGTCCGGTGGCGAGGGCTTCCTTGGCGATCGCGGTGGCGGCGGTGTAGCCGATGTGCGGGTTGAGGGCGGTGACCAGGCCGATGGAGTTCTCGACGCTCGCACGGAGAGTGTCGGTGTTGGCGGTGATGCCCGCGACGCAGCGCTCGGCGAGGGTGCGGCAGGCGGCCCCGAGGTGGGTGATGCTCTCCGAGAGGGAGTGCAGGATGATCGGCTCGAAGGCGTTGAGCTGGAGCTGGCCCGCTTCGGCGGCCATGGTGATGGTGACGTCGTTGCCGATCACTTCGAAGGCGACCTGGTTGACGACCTCGGGGATCACCGGGTTGACCTTGCCGGGCATGATGCTCGAACCGGCCTGCACCGGGGGCAGGTTGATCTCGGCGAGTCCCGCGCGGGGGCCGGAGGACAGCAGCCGCAGGTCGTTGCAGCTCTTGGACAGCTTGACGGCAATGCGCTTGAGGACACCGGACAGGTGGACGAAGGCCCCGCAGTCCTGGGTGGCTTCGACGAGGTTGGCGGCGGTGACCAGGGGCAGGCCGGTGAGCGCGGCCAGGTGTGTGCGCGCCGCTTCGGCGTAGCCCCGGGGGGCGTTGAGACCGGTGCCGATGGCGGTGGCACCGAGATTGATCTCGTGGACGAGGAGGGCGGCCTCCGCCAGTCGGCTCTGGTCCTCCTCCAGCATCACCGCGTAGGTCGAGAACTCCTGACCGAGGGTCATCGGCACCGCGTCCTGGAGCTGGGTGCGCCCCATCTTGAGGACGTCGCGGAACTCCACGGCCTTGGCCGCGAAGGCTTCGCGCAGGGTGGTCATCGCGTCGAGCAGTTCGCGTACGGCGATGATCGTGGCGAGTTTGACGGCTGTGGGGTAGACGTCGTTCGTCGACTGACCGAGGTTGACGTGTTCGTTGGGGTGCAGGTGGTGGTAGTCGCCCTTGGTGTGACCCAGGATCTCCAGCGCGCGGTTGGCGATCACCTCGTTGGCGTTCATGTTCGTCGAGGTTCCGGCGCCGCCCTGGATGACGTCGACGATGAACTGGTCGTGCAGGTGGCCGCCGGCCCTGATCTCCCGGCAGGCGGCCGCGATGGCGTCGGCCCGCTCGGAGTCGAGCAGGGAAAGGTCCTCATTGGCGCGTGCCGCGGCTTCCTTGACGGCGGCGAGCGCGTTGATCAGGTGCGGGTAGGCGGCGATCGGCGTGCCGGTGATGGGGAAGTTCTCGACGGCGCGCTGGGTGTGGATGCCCCAGTAGGCGTCGGCGGGTATCTCCCGGTCTCCGAGCAGATCGTGTTCGCGGCGGTGGCCGGCGGCAGTCATGGTGCAGGGTTCCTTTGTGAGGTGTACCGGAGGTGTTGGGAGGTCGGGGCCGGAGAGGCCAGGGGCGGCCGCGGGGAGGTCCGAGGCGGAGCCGGTGCGGCGCGTGCGTGGGGTGAGCGGGTGCCTCTCACATGACGTATGACGTCACGTCAGGAAGCTTGCCGCGCAAGGGCACCCGCTGCGTGGAGCGTTCCGACCTGTACGCCGCCGCCCAGGACGGGTGTGGCTGCGAACGGGGCGAGGACCTCGGGGTCGACACCGCAGAGCGCCAGCGCGGCCGCCGTCACCGGCATCCGGGCGCGATCGCCACCGTCGGCGATCTTCACGCCGACCGCCCGCCCGTCCGGCAGCGCCGCGATCTGCACGCCCTCGAAGCCGTCCTTGGCCAGCAGACCGGGCACCGCCCGCACCAGCCGGGCGACATCCCGTCCGCTGCCGGAGACCATCTGCGGGTGCTCTCGCATGGCCTGGGCGAGGCGGCCCTCGTCGGTGCCGGGGGCCGCCGTCGCCAGCCGGGCTGCGGACCGGGTCAACCCGTGCAGGGAGACGGAGAACAGCGGCGCGCCGCAGCCGTCGACCGTGACGTGGGCGATGCCCTGGCCGGTGAGGTCCTCCACCGTCGCGGCCAGTTCCCGCTGCAACGGGTGCCCGTGGTCGAGGTAGTCGTCCAGATCCCACCCCCGGGTGCGGGCCGTCAGCAACATGGCGGCGTGCTTGCCCGAGCAGTTCTGTGCGAGGCGGGTGGGCCCCAGACCGCGCCGGATCCACTCCTCCCGTACGGCGGGGCCGTAGGGCAGGTCGGGGACGTTGCGCAGCGCGCCCTCGGCCAGTTGGCCGGTGGCCAGGATGCGCCGTGCTGCGGCCAGATGCCGTTCCTCACCGGAGTGGCTGGCCGCGACGAGGGCCAGCGCCGGATCGTCCAGCGACGGCAGTCCCGCGCGCAGCAGGCCGACCGCCTGGAGGGGCTTGAGCGCCGAGCGCGGGTAGAACGCGGCCTCGATGTCGCCCGCCTGGAACTGCACGCTCCCGTCGGCTGCCAGCACCACGACCGAACCGTGGTGGATGCCCTCGACGAGACCTGCACGCACGACATGGGCGAGGGGTACGTGAGCCGGTTCGCGGACGACGGGCGGCTCCCCCGCGGTGCGGTGCGACGGCAGGGTGGTGGGCTGGGACATGATCAGTTCTCGGTACTTTCGGTGCTGTCGGTGCTGTTGCTGCTGTCGGTGCTGTTGGTGTCTTCGGGGCGCCGCGGGGTGGGTACGGCGGCCGGGTGGCTGCCGCTCTCCCGTGCCGCGGCGGCGTCCTGGAGGGTGCCGACCCGGCCCCGTACCAGGAACCAGCCACCGACCAGCGCGGCCGCGATCAGGGGGAGCGACATCACGGTCGTGCGGCCGGCGCCGCCGTCGGCCCACATCAGCACCAGGACGCCCGCCAGGAAGACCAGCGTGATGATCTCGGTCCACGGCGAGCCCGGGAGTCGGTAGCCAGGGCGGACGAGCTGTCCGTCCCTGGTCTTCCGCCAGAAGAGCAGATGACAGATCATGACCATCGCCCAGGTGCTGAGAATTCCGATCGCCGCGAAATTCAGCACGATCTCGAATGCCTCGCTCGGCACGACATAGTTCAGGCCCACGCCGAGTACGCAGACGCCCGAGGTGAGCAGAATGCCGCCGTAGGGGACCTGGCTGCGGCTCATCACTCCGGTGAACCGTGGCGCGGACCCCGACATCGCCATCGAGCGCAGAATGCGGCCGGTGGAGTAGAGGCCGGAGTTGAGGCTGGACATCGCGGCGGTGAGTACGACGAGATTCATCACTCCGCCGGCGGCCGGCACCCCGACATTGGCCAGCACCGTGACGAAGGGACTCTCGCCGGCCGAATACGCGCTCCAGGGCAGCAGCATCGCCAGCAGGACCACCGAGCCGACGTAGAAGATGCCCACGCGCCACATGATGGAGTTGATCGCCCTCGGCATGATCTTCTCCGGTTCCGCCGTCTCACCTGCGGTGACGCCCACCAGCTCGACCGAGGCGTAGGCGAACACCACACCCTGGATAACCAGCAGCATCGCCAGCGTCCCGGTCGGGAAGATGCCACCGTGATCGGTGATCATCGACGGGCCGGGAGAGTGGCCGGCCACCGGGTGCTGGGTGACGAGCAGGAAGATGCCGATCAGCATGAAGACGACCAGCGCACCGACCTTGACGATCGCGAACCAGAACTCCAGCTCCCCGAAGATCTTCACGGATATCAAATTCACCGTCAGCACGACCGCGAGGGCTATCAGCGCGATCACCCACTGGGGGACATCGGAGAACATCCCCCAGTAGTGGGTGTAGGTCGCCACCGCCGTGATGTCGGCGATTCCGGTGGTCGCCCAGTTCAGGAAGTACATCCAGCCCGCGACGAACGCGCCCTTCTCACCGAGGAATTCCCGGGCGTAGGAGACGAACGCCCCCGAGGACGGCCGGTGCAGTACCAGCTCCCCCAGAGCACGCACCACGAGAAAGGCGAACAGACCGCACAGCGCATACGCCACGGCCAGCGAGGGCCCCGCGTCGGCGAGCCGGCCCCCCGCGCCGAGGAAGAGGCCGGTCCCGATGGCCCCGCCGATCGCGATCATGTTGACGTGCCGGGACTTGAGGGACTTCTGGTAGCCGGCGTCACCGGCGTCCACGTGCCTGCCCGGCTGCTGCGCGGCACCGGTTCCTTCGTGCTCCTGTGGTGTTCCTTGTTGCCGGTGCCGTTCCGCCTGCTGGAGGGACTGCTCGCTCACGCGTGATCCTCGTCTTCGGTGGAGGGGTCCGTACGGTGTTGTTGCGGCCGCACGATGGTGGTCAGCGTCGATTCGACGCGTGCGAGGTGGTGCTCCATGGCTGCCACCGCGTCGTGCTCGGAGCGATCGACCAGTGCTTCGACGATCGCCCGGTGTTCCCGGTTGGACTGTTCGCGGCGTCCGCCGAGCTCGTTGAGGAAGGCCGACTGGCGCGCCAGCGCATCGCGGATCTCTTCGATGACCCTGCGGAAGACCGGGTTGCGGGCCGCCTGGGCGATGGCGAGGTGGAAGAGGCTGTCCATCGCCACCCACGCGGTGGTGTCGGTCTCCCGCTCCATCCGCTCCAGCAGATGGGTCAGGTGATCGAGATCCTCGGCCGTACGGCGCAGCGCCGCGTAACCGGCCACCGGAATCTCCACGTGGCGGCGCACCTCCAGGAGGTCGCTCGCCACGTAGTCGCCGAAGGTCGGGTCCGCCACCGCGCCGTCGGAGATGACGAAGGTGCCCTTGCCGGTGCGCGAGACCGTGAGCCCCATGGTCTGGAGTGCGCGCAGCGCCTCCCGGAGGACGGGGCGGCTCACCTCCAACCGCCGGCAGAGCTCGGCCTCCGAGGGGAGCTTGTCCCCGACCGCGTACTCGCCCCGTTCGATGGCGCCGCGCAGATGGTTCAGTACCGCTTCCATCGCGCTGATCCGCCGGGGCACATCGCCAGCTGTCTGGCTGTCTGACAGGTTCACCCCGGGATCGTCGAATCCGACGGGGTGCCATGTCAAGGGTTAAGACCGGATGAAATCTCCTGGTGGCGGCCCGCCGGGCCATCCGGCCGGTCATTCGCCGCGGCAGCCGCCCGGTCGACGAGCCTCATCGCGCGCCGCCGTGCCAGGCGCCCACGCAGCGTCCGGGACAGCCCCAGGCCGCCGCCCGCACCGCCCGGGCCCGGCTGGGCGGGGCTGCAGCGCATGTGCGGCACCGCCACCGAGAGGGCGGCCACCGTCGCGCCTGCGGCGAAGGCGGGAGCCGCTCACTCCCCCCGCGGCTTCCGGCTCTGATCCCACAGAGGACGCCGGAGGATGTCACTGGTGAGCCGCTCGAATCAGCCGCGCACCAAGGTCGCCGTCGTCGGGCCGGGCGACATCGGCGCCGACCTGGTGGTCAAGGTTGGCGCCTGCCGGAGAGCCTGGAGATCGCCGCGACGAGGTGAAGACTCGTCCACGTCACCCCGGCGGCTCTCGGGCCGTACGTCGTGCCGCCGGTCAACGACGGTTCCCCTGGAGGCCGGGGCCTCGGAAACGACGTCGTGCCACGAGAGGGGCGAGCCCCCATGCCCCGCTAAGCGGGGTCTACGCGGCGCAGAACTCGTTGCCTTCCGGGTCGCGCATGACCCACCAGTGCCCGGCGGGCCCCTGGTTCACCTCACCGACGCGGGTCGCGCCCAGCTCCTCCAGCCGCGCCACCAGCTCGTCGAGACCACCGGGCTCGCCATGGATGTCGATGTGCAGGCGGTTCTTGCCGACCTTGCCTTCGGGGACGTCCTGGAAGAGCAGCCGCCGCCCGCGGCCGATGCCGCTGGTCTCGTCGAAGGGGTCCTCGGGGTGGCGGATCGCGGCGTAGCCCCGGAAGATCTTGTGGCCGCGGTGCTCGGTGACCGCTTCCTCCCCGACGTGGCCGGCGGCCAGCAGCTGCTCGATGAGGGCGGTGGGGTTCTCCACTTCATAGCCCAGTGCCGCGGCCCAGAAGTCCGCGAGCACGGGCGCATCCCCGGTGTCGACAACCAGTTTCCAGTTCAGTGTCATGCAAGGGTTTGTATGGGGTGCTCGGACTGCGTCGCAACCCGAAGAAACGCCGCGCTCCCCCACCGGCCCGTTCACGCACCGCATCCGGGCCGGGCGTGGCGGAGGATGTCACCTGATCGGCGCCTCCCGCACCCCCGAGGGAGGTGGGGCAGGGCGGCGGGCGGTGCACAGCAAGGGCGCCCAGCCGGCGGCGTCCGTGAAGGCGTCCCCGCCCTGTGGGAGCACGTCGAGGACCACGCGGTCGGGTCGCAGCAGGGCCGCGTCGGCACGGCCGCCGCGGAGCCACATCGCGAGGGTGCCGTCATCGCCGGTCTTTCGCGCGTCGACGATCCGCGCGCCGAGCGCCTCGGCGAGCGCGCACAGGGAGGGAGCGAGCGGCACCGCGGTCAGGAGGGCGAAGGAGTCGCCGAGGACGTCGTCCAGACGCGTCCTGGCACCTTCGACGCTCACCCATGGCTGTGGGCAGAAAGTTCCGGCGAGGCGGCTACGGCGTACGAGCGGGCCCGGGGGCAGGGGCCGGCTGAAGCAGCGGTCCGCCGCACCCGCCACCCCTGCCACCCCGGCCGTGCGGCAGAGTGCCCCCACTGCCGTCCGGCGCAGCGCGGCCAGACGGTCCTGGCCGCCGGTCATGGCCCATCCGGTCGCGACGGCAAGGCGGATCATGTGACGGGCGTGAGGCTTGCGTTCGCGTTCATATGTCTCCAACAGCCTTCCATCAGCGCCCTGTTGGAAGACGTGGGCCAGCTTCCAGGTCAGGTTGTGGGCGTCACGCAGGCCCGCGCACAGCCCCTGTCCCACGAATGGCGGTGTGAGGTGGGCGGCATCGCCGAGCAGGAAGACGCGACCCTGGCGCCAGCGGTCGGCGATACGGGCCCGGAAGGTGTACTGCGCCTGGCGGACCACATGGAAGTCATCGGCGGAAGAGACGTCCACCCAGGGGGCGACCAGCTCGCGCAGCCGCTCGAAGTCGAGCTCCTCCGCCTCCCGCAGCCGGAATTCCCAGCGGTAGCGGTCCTCGCCGACCCGCATGAAGGTCGCCGGCCGGTGCGGGTCGCAGACCTGGTCGACGCCCTCCCAGGAGCGGACATCGGCTCGGGTACGGACATCGACGACGGTCCAGCGTTCCTCGAAGCGCAGGTCCTCCCAGACGGCGCCGATCGCTCCGCGGACAAGGCTGTTGGCGCCGTCGCAGCCGAGGACGGCCTCCGCCCACAGATGTTCCTCGCCGTGGTCCCCGCGGAACGTCACGCGGACCGGGCCGTCGGGGGTCGGGGCGATGCCGGTGACTTCCGACCCGCTCCGCAGCTCGCACTCCGGGCGCCGGGCCAGGGCGTCGCGCAGCAGCCGCTCCAGCTCGGGCTGGTCGAACATGCTGGTCCGGGGGAAGCCGTGGTGGCCTTGCGGGGACCGCGGGAACTCGGCGATCGCCCGGTGCCGGCCGTCCAGCAGGCGCAGGCCCCTGGCGGGACGGGCGACGCGGGCAAACTCCTTGTGGATTCCGGCGGCCTGGAGAATGCGGCGGACCTCGTCGTCCATGGCGACGGCACGCGGGAGGGGGTAGAGGTCCCGGTGGCGTTCGAGGACAACGCAGGCGACTCCCCGCCTGGCGAGCAGCAGTGCCGCGGCCACGCCCACCGGCCCGGCTCCGACGATCACGACGGGTACGTGCCGCGCCGAGCCGGGCGGCACCTGCCCTGGTCCTGCCTGTTCGGCGGTCACGTGGCTCACCTCGATGACCACTTCGCGTCGGCCACGGGGGTGCGCTGCTCGCCGAGGTCGATCCGCCCGTCCGGCGTGGCGATCGTGGCGGTGATCAGGTCACCCGCGCCCAGGTAGCGCGGGTTCCTGGCCTGGCTCCTGAAGAACGACTTCCACTTCACGGCGGGCGGCAGCAGCGCGCCGATCTTCTCCACCGGCTTGGGCGGCGCCTTGAGGGCCGTGCCGCCAGGGGTGCCGGTCAGCAGCAGGTCACCGGGGTCGAGGGGCTGGAAGCGCGCCAGCAGGGTCAGTGCCTGTGCGGGGCGAACGATCATGTCGGCGAGGGTGCGGTCCTGACGCAGCTCGCCGTTGACCGACAACTTCAGTCGCAGGTCGAGGAGATGGTCGAAGTCCGCCGGCTCCAGCAGGGTCAGATACGGGCCGGTGGGCGTGAAGGTCGGGTACGACTTGCTCTCGTAGAACTGGGTCTTGGTCAGCTGTACGTCGCGGGCGCTGACGTCGTTGGTGACGACGAGCCCGGCGACGTAGGCCGGCAGGTCCCGCTCCGCCACCTCGGTGCCCACCGGCAGCGGCGCCCCGATGACCAGGCCGAGTTCGATCTCGTAGTCCAGGAGTTTCACATGGGAGGGACGGACAACGGTGTCGGTCGGTCCGCTCACCGAGCCGGACGCCTTGCGGAAGAAGGCGGGCGGTATCTCGCCGGTGAATCCCGAATCCCGTGCGTGGCTACGGTAGTTGACCATCTGGGCGACGACGCGACACGGGGTGGTCACCGGTGAGAGGGCCTTCAGGCCGGCGACGGGGGTGCCCGCTTCGCCGGAGGCCGCAGCCTTCTCCACCGCGGCGCGGTCGGCGAGCAGATCGGCTGTGGTGGTGGCCTTGGTGTCGACGGGGACGGCTCGGTCCCCGAGGACGGCCCACCAGCCGTCGGCGGTGCGCAGGACGTCGGTGCTCATGAGGTCATCGCTTTCATCAGGCCCAGCAGGCGTGCGGGGTCGAGTTCGTTGTCGCCGCGCAGGGCCGTGAGGACCTCGCGGAGCTTGGCGGGGGACGGACCGGCGCCGAGGAAGTCACGGGTCACCGGCGGGCCCCACTGCGCGAGACCGCTCGCGGACATGGGTGCCCAGCCGGGTTCGACGTCCCGGGAGAACAGGTCTCCGTCGGCGAAGTGCTCCAGCATGAAGCGGTCCGGGTCGCGCCAGTAGTCGAAGAGCTGGCTGCCCTGGATGTGGCGGCCGATGCCCCAGCTGCGCCGGTAGCCGCGTTCGCCCAGATACTCGCCGCCGGCCGCGATCGCGTCCAGGTCGGTGACCTGGTAGGCGGAGTGCACGTATCCGGTGCCGGGCCCCAGGTGCATCGCGAGGGTGTGGTGGTCCACGGCCCGGCTGCCCTGGTCGCAGCGGATGAAGGCCGTGGTCGGACCACGGTCGCGTTGCCCGTCCAGGAAGAGGAAGTCGGACACGATCATGCCGAGGGTGTCCAGGTACCAGTCGAGGGCATGGCCGAACACCCTTGTCTCCAGGACCACATGACCCAGACGCTGGATTCGGGAGGGCTCGCGCGGCGAGCGCTGAGGGGCGTTCGTACGGCGCGGGTCAGTGCCGAAGTTCAGGATCAGGGGCTGCTGTTCGGGCAGAGCGGGCAGCGGTGCGGCGCAGTGCACGACACGGACGGGGAAGCCCGAGGGGTCGAGCAGCAGGACCTCCTTGCCGCCTCCGGGGACGTCGGCGTCCCGTACGGCCGTGCCGGTGGCGCGGGCAAGTCGGTCCAGGTCGGTGCGCTCGGCCGCACGGAAGGCGGGGCCTGCGAACCGGGACGTGCGGCCCTGCCGGATCACCATGCAGGGCGAGCCGGCGAAGGTGCCGCGCAGCCACAGTTCGCGTGCGCCGCGGGCCGCGACCGCGAACCCGAAGTCACGGGCGAAGACCTCGGCACGGTCCAGGTCGGGCTTCTCGAACTCCAGCCAGGCCAGGTCCGCCACCTTGATGACGGGGTTCCGGGACCGGCCCGGGTGCTCACCGCGCACGGCGCCCCGCTCGCTGTGCAGATCCTGGTGGGGCGTGGCGACGGCGGAGCCGTCGACATGGGTTTCGGACATCGTGCCCTCCGAGCGACAGTGTCGTAATGATGAAATCATCAAGTTTGACAGAAGCCTCGTCAAGAGCTCAGGGACAAGGAATGATGGATTCATCAGAACTGCGGTCGGCATCGAATCCGCGGCTAGACTTCGCGTATGCCTACGTCAGCCCCGCCCGCGAACCGATTCGAGCGCCGCCGCGCCGAGACCCGCCAGGCGCTCGTCCGCGCCGCCCGGCAGATCCTCGCCGAGACCGGGGACACCAGCGCGAGCATCCAGGCTATCGCCGAGCGCGCCGACGTGGGTTTCGGCTCCTTCTACAACCACTTCGAATCGAAGACGGACCTGTTCGACGCGGCGGTGGTGGACGCGTTGGAGGAGTTCGGCCAGACCTTCGACGAGCGGCTGCGCGGGATCGACGACCCTGCGGAACTCGTGGCGGCGGGCTTCCGGCTCAGCGCCCGGATGGCCGACTCCCACCCGGAACTCATGCAGGTGCTCCGCCACCGCGGACTCGGCCATCTCCACGCCGACCGCGGCCTCGCCCCCCGGGCGCTGCGCGACCTGGAAGTCGGCGTCGCCTCCGGCCGCTTCTCCCCGATCGACACGACCGTGGCCCTGTCGGCGCTCGGCGGGACCCTGCTCTCCCTCGTGGAACTGCGGTTCGCCCGCCCGGATCTGGACGGCGACGAGGCGGCGGCGAACCTGGCCGAGATGGTCATGCGCATGCTGGGCGTTCCGCCGGACGAGGCCCGCGAGGTCGCCCGGCGTCCGCTGCCCGACCTCGGCTGACGCGGGAACCTACACGGCGTCCGCATGGTCGGCCTCCCGGACCTCCGTCGCCCCCTCCACCCTGCGCTTGCCGACAGCCCGGCGGCCCGGCAGGACCACGAGGACGATCACCGTGCCGGCGGCCATGATGATTCCGCCGACCAGGCTCGTTCGGGCGACACCCTGGGCGAACGACTCGTGGACGGCGTCGATCAGGACCTGGGACTGCTGCGCGCCGCCGGCCGGATTCCTCGCGATCCGCTCGGCGACGGCAAGGCCACCGCCCACCGAGTCCTCGGCCGCCCGCATGGCCGCGGCCGGCAGCCGGTCGCCCACCATATCGGTCAGCTCGTCCCGGTAGGCCGTACCCAGCAGCGAGCCCAGCACCGCGATCCCCAACGAGCCGCCCAGCTCCAGCGCGGTGTCGTTGGCGCCGCCGCCGACGCCCAGCTCGGACTCCGGGAAGGAACCCATGATGGTGTCGGTGGCAGGGGAGACACTCAGGCCGATCGCGAACCCGAGCAGCAGCATCGGCGTCAGGAAGTCGGTGTACGACGAGCCCTTGTCGACCATCGTGAGCAGGAAGACGCCCGCGGTCCCGATCACCATGCCGGTCACGACCATCGCCTTCATGCCCAGCTTCGGGGTCAGCTGCCCGGTCACCGCGGCGCCGAGGAAGACCGCCCCGGCCAGCGGCAGCAGGCGGGCACCGGTCTCCAGCGCGTCGTAGCCGAGGACGAACTGCAGGAACTGCGTGGAGTAGTAGATCGCGCCGAACGTGCCGAAGAAGAAGAACAGCACCGCCATCATCGAACCGCTGAAGGGACGGATCCGGAACCTGCGCACGTCGAGCATGGGGTGCGGGTGGCGCAACTCCCAGGCGACGAAGGCCAGTAGGCCCGCCCCGGCGACGACGGCGGCAGTGACCGGGCCGGCGCCCCAGCCGAAGTGCGGGCCCTCGATGGTCGCGTAGACCAGGGAGCCGACCGAGATGATGGAGAGCAGGCCGCCCACGTAGTCGATCCGCCCCATCCCGTGCGCCTTCGACGGCGGAACCAGGAACAGTGCGCCGACGACGGCGACGAGGGCGACGGGGACGTTGATCAGGAAGGTCGAGCCCCAGGCGTTGTCCTCCAGCAGCCAGCCGGCCACCAGCGGGCCGACGGCGATCGCGAGACCTGACGTCGCGGTCCAGGCGGTGATGGCCTTGGCACGCTCGCGCTCGGGGAAGATCGCGACCAGCAGGGAGAGCGTGGCCGGCATGACGACGGCGGCTCCGATCCCCATGATCGCGCGAGCCGCGATGACCAGCTCGGTCCCGTCGACCAGGCTGCCCATCACCGAACCGCCCGCGAAGATCAGCAGACCCACGAGGAGCGCGCCGCGGCGGCTGTACTTGTCGCCGATCGACCCCAGCACCAGCATCAGCGCGGCGTACGGGACGGTGTAGCCGTCGATGACCCACTGCAGATCGCTGCTGGACAGGCCGAGATCCGTCGTCATGGCCGGCGCCGCCACGATCAGCGAGGTGTTCGCCATGACGACGATCAGCAGGCTCAGGCACAGCACCAGCAGGGCGGACCAGCGCCGTGCGTACGGCCCGGGCATCTTCTCGACGGGTGTGTTGGCGAGGAACGGCATCGGGTGCTCCTAGGGGTACGAGTTAATTGCCCGTCGATGTGCAGACTAGTTTGTTGCACATGCGTGTGCAAATATCGCGAGTGGACCGCCCTACCACTGCCCGAGGTGCTGACGTGACCAGCCGACCAGCCCCGCACGCCTCCCGGAGCCACCGGGCGCGCACCACCCGCACCCGCATCCTGGAAGCGGCCCGACGGGAGCTGGGCCGGAACCCGGACAGCGGCCTGGGCGCCATCGCCGAGGCCGCCGGCGTGGCCCGTCGCACCGTCTACGCGCACTTCGCCGGCCGGGACGCGCTCGTCGAGGGACTCGCCGCGGATGCCGACGAAGCGATACGCCGCGCGGTCGCCGTCGCCCACGCCCCGGCCGCCGACCCTGCAAGCGCCCTGGCCCGCTTCATCGTCACCCTGTGGCCGGTCGGCGACCGCTACCGCATCCTCATCAGGCTCGCCTGCCGGGACATGAGGGCCGACCGGATGAGCGAAGCCCTGGCGCCCGCCCGCGAAACGGTCACCCGGATTCTGGCCTCGGGCCGGCGACAGGGCGCCTTCCATGCCGCCATTCAGCCGGGCCCCCTCGGCAGGGCCCTCGAAGCGCACCTTCTGGCACTCCTGGACAGCGTCAACACCGGCACCTGGGCCGACGACGGCACGGCCGCCGCCACCGCCGCGCTGATCGCCATGGGCGTCGACAGCGGCGTCGCCACCGAAACGGTCCACCGACTGCACGGCACCGGGCCGACGTCGCCACCCCAAGGGCAGACGTCACCGCCACCGGCAGAGGAGCGGGCGTAATTAGTTGCACGTCGGCGAGTAATTATGCCTGCCGTGCGGCTTCAGAAGATCCGATAGCGCCGCCCCGCTTCCAGGCACTCTGAGCCGGGGCGCAGCGTGTGGGCGGCCGCCCGGGGACTCAGTCCTCGGCAGCGCGCTCCGCGGCCGCCGCCAAGGCGACCTCGTCGACCACGACGCGTGCCCGCCTCTCCGGCACACCGGCCGCGACAAGTGTCGCGACGGCCGTGCGGGCCCCATCGTCCTCCAGCGCCCCGGAGTTGACCTCCTCCAGCAGCGCGACCGTCATCGCTTCGAGTCCGGCGCTCAGGACACCGGGCGGCAGAAGGGTGTGGAAGACGCCGTCGCGCTGCCCTCGCTGCAGGATGGCGGTGCCCTCGTCGCGAGCCGGCTTCAGGATCTCGGCAACGCGGTCCAATCCCAGGTCCCGCCTGGCCAGCGACAGGAGGAAGCGATAGCGGTCCCCCAGGTGCCACATCGAGAACGTGAAATGCGCCAGCGCCCGCTCGGCCGGCTCCTCGGGCCTCGTGGCGGTGGCCAGGGTGCTGCGCAGGGCATCGGAGGCTTCCTCGGCCAGGGCCTCCAGCAGCGCCGTGCGTCCGGGGAAATGACCGTAGAGGGTGCGTCGCACCACTCCCGAGGCGCGCGCGAGCTCTTCCAGGGTGAGGTCGGGGTTGCGGCCGAGCTCGTGGCGGGCCGTGGCCAGGATGCGCGCCCGGTTGGACCGCGCATTGCGTCGCTGGGGAGCGCGGGCCACGGGCTTGGTCACGGGAACCTCGGTGCGTCAGTGCGGGGAACGACGAGCAGGACGAACGGCGCAGCCATTCTGACACGCAGGCCATCCGTACCGGCCGGACCGTGGGCCCCGCCGAGGGCTATGCGGAGCCCGCTACCGGCAGTCCCGCTACCGGCAACGCGGCCGACTCGGACAGCTCGGCCCAGACCGTCTTGCCCGCCCGGCCATGGCGCGTTCCCCACCGCTCCGCGAGTTGGGCGACCAGGAGCAGGCCGCGGCCTCCCTCGTCGAAGACGCGGGCCCGGCGCAGATGCGGGGAGGTGCTGCCGCCGTCGGAGACCTCGCACATGAGGGCCCGGTCATGGATGAGGCGCACGCGGATGGGGGGCCGGCCGTAGCGGAGGGCATTGGTGACCAGTTCACTGACCACCAGCTCGGTGGTGAAGGTGAGCTCTTCGAGTCCCCAGGTGGTCAGCTGCCGGGAGGCCCAGGACCGGGTCCGGGCGACGGCGGCCGGGTCGGCGTCCAGATCCCGGGTGGCGACCTGGCCGGCTCCGAGAATGCGGGTGCGGGCCAGGAGGAGCGCGACGTCGTCGCGTGGTCGGCCTGCGGGCAGCAGCGTCTCCAGCACGGTCTCGCAGGCCGCGTCCAAGGAGGGAGCGGACTGCCCGAGGGCGTGGTGCAGCAGGGTCAGGCCCGCCTCGACGTCGCGGTCCCGGGCGGAGATCAGACCGTCTGTGTAGAGCACGAGGAGGCTGCCTTCGGGCAGTTCGATCTCGGCCGCTTCGAAGGGCAGGCCGCCCAGGCCCAAGGGCGCGCCGGCAGGCAGGTCGAGGAGGTCGACGGTGCCGTCCGGGGCCACCACGGAAGGCAGCACGTGCCCGGCGCGCGCCACGGTGCAGCAGCCGGTGACGGGATCGTAGACCGCGTACAGGCAGGTGGCGCCGATGTCCCCGACGGATGCGGTGTCCGGGCCGGTCGGGACTTCGGAGGACAGGCGGATGACGACGTCGTCGAGGTGCGTGAGGAGTTCGTCGGGCGGCAGGTCGATGTCCGCCAGGGTGCGTACGGCGGTCCGCAGGCGGCCCATGGTGGCGGCGGCGTGGATGCCGTGGCCGACGACGTCACCCACCACGAGGGCGACCCGGGCTCCCGACAGCGGGATGACGTCGTACCAGTCGCCGCCCACACCCGCCCGGGCGCCTGCGGGCAGGTAGCGGGCGGCGACCTCCACGGCGGACTGCGGCGCAGTGCGGCGCGGGAGGAGGCTGCGCTGAAGGGTGAGGGCGGTGGCGCGCGCCTGTGTGTAGCGGCCGGCGTGGTCGACGGCGACCGCCGCTCGGGCGGCGATCTCCTGCGCGAGGAGCAGGTCTTCGTCGTCGAAGGGGCCGGGAGTACGGTGCCGGAGGAAGTGCGCGACGCCCAGGGTGCGGTCCCGGGCACGCAGCGGCACCACCAGCGTCGAGTGGATGCGCTGGGCGCCGGCGGTGCGGAGGACATCAGGGGGCGCTGCCGCACCGGCGTCGAGGTGATGCCGTGAGGGCCGACCGGTGACCAGAGCGCGGTCCGGTGGCGAACCGGCCGGAAAAGTGTGGACCCGCTCCGAACGGGGCGGCGATTCAGCGGCGTCCTCCCCCGCCGACCGCTGAGCGAACCGGCGCAGCACGAACGGCCCTTCAGCAGGAGGGTCGTCTCCTCGCAGCACGGCGTCGAACAGATCGACGGTGACAAGGTCGGCGAAGCGCTCGGTGGCGACGTCCGCGAGCTCCTGGGTGGTGCGCGAGATGTCCAGGGTGGTGCCGATGCGCATGCTCGCCTCGTTCACGATCGACAGCCGCCCTTGCAGGCGATGGTCCCGCTCCTCCTGGTAGGCCGTCACGCCGTGCTCCGACATGCGGTCGACGTACCCGGTCGCCGTCGCGATCAGCTTGCGCGCTGCGGCGCTGATCAGTTCGGCATCGCCGGTCAGCCGGGGCATCTCCTGGAGCAGCCGGTCGAGTATCACCCCCTGCGCAAGCCGGAAGGCCCGCAGCATCACGCTGACCGGCGTGCCGTGCCGGGCGAGTCGACGCGCGCGCTCCAGGTCGCCGGGCGATGTCTCGATCCGGCTGGGCTCGATGCCGTGTTCCAGGCCGGCCAGGGCGGCGAGTACGTGCTCGGCGACGCTCTCCGCCGTCATCCGGGCGATGTCCGGGTCTTCCCACACCTCGGGAACGTCACGCCGCAAGGACCGTTCCACGTCATGGATCAGCTGATCCGCTCGCCGGCTGAGTTCACGCGCGCCACGGGACACGAGACCGTCCGCAGTCAAGTCCACACCTATGACGTTACGCCGCGGAGGAGGGCACGCACCGGGGAGCGGATCCCCCTGCGCGCACGCCCCCGGCCCGAGGGACGTGCCCTCCTCCGCCGCATTCGCACGAGATGAGTCCTTTCCGCAGAGGCCGGAGGTCACCTCCTCCGACGCTGCCCAGCAGATGCATCTCCCCGTACTCGTCCGAGCTTGGCAGACCGTGCGATGCCTCGGTGTGCAGCCCTCCCACGCCCGCAGCGGAGAACGCTGACCAAGTGCGCCGTCGAGCAGGGCAGATGGCAACCACCGGATCGTCGAGGAGCGATGATTTCGCAACGGCGCCGCAGTCTCCTTTGCCGTACACCCGAATTGACAACAGGAGCGACTCCCATGCGCATCGTGATCAGCGAGTTCATGAGCCTCGATGGCATCGTGCAGGCACCGGGCGGGCCCGACGAGGACACCGACGTCGGCTTCGCCCACGGCGGCTGGTCACACCCCTTCTTCGATCCGGAGGTGGTGGGCGGCGCCTTCGACGACGCCATGTCCAACGCGGAGGCGCTGCTGTTCGGCCGCCGCACCTGGCAGACCATGGCCGCGGCCTGGCCCGAACGTGCCGGTGACCCCTTCGCCGACAGAATGAACGCCATCCCCAAGCACGTCGTCTCCCGGACCCTCCACGATGACGAACTGACCTGGGCGAACACCACGCGCATCCCCGGCGACAACGCCCTCTCCCGCATCCGGCAGCTGCGCAGGACCGCCGGGGGCGACCTGCTGGTCATGGGGAGCCCCACCCTCGTACGCGCCCTCCTGCGCGAGGGACTCGTCGACGAGCTCCGCCTCATGATCATGCCGGTTCTCCTCGGCGGCGGAAAAACGATCTTTCCCGACGACAGAGCACGACGCGCCCTCGAACTCGTCTCCACGGCCACCAGCCCCACCGGCGTCCACGTGTGCACCTACCGGCCGGCCGCGAAGTAGTGAGGGGGATCCCGGGGCGGCCGGCCGTTCACGGGTGACGTGACCCAGCCCTGCCGCCGCCGTAGGCCGGAGGCATCTCCGGGGCGGCTGCTGATGCCGCTCCAGGGAGGCAGCCTGACGTCGGGTCAGGTCAGGCAGTCCGCCGGGTGTCGGGTGGGCCGCTCGGCGGCTTCCGTGCGGAGGGGCCCGGCTCCGGGGTCGCTCACCGGATCGGGAAGGGTCAAATCCGCGGTCTGCGCCGCTCGCTCCTGCCCTGCCCGCCCCGCCGTCGCTTCCTTCGGATGACGGGCGGCGAAGCCGACGGCGACGGTGTTCGCGGTGACGATCGCAGCGATGGCCAGCCACGATGCGAGGTCGAGGCGCTGGCCGAGGACCAGCATGCCGGCCAGGGCGGCGAACACCGGATTGACGCTCATGAACGTGCCGAAGAAGTGGGCGGGGACGCGGCGCAGTGCGAGCAGATCGGCCAGGAACGGCACCGCGGACGACAGCACGCCGGCGGCCAGCGCGCACAGCAGGGCGCCGGAGGTGGGCCGGTGCAGCCACAGGACGACGGCGCCGACGGGCAAATAGAGCAGTCCGGAGACGGCAGCGGCGGCGGCCGACCCCTCCAGGCCGGGCAGACGCGCGCCCACAGTGCGGTTCAGCAGGATGTAGCAACCCCAGCAGACGGCGGCCGTCAGCCCCAGGCCGATGCCCAGGTAGTCAGTACTGGGCCGGGGTCGGACGAGAACCACCACGGCGACCGCGGCAGCAACCGCGCACAGCAGATCGACGCGGCGCCGGGAGCTCACCAGCGCCACGGTCAGCGGGCCGAGAAACTCCAGGGTGACCGCAAGGCCGAGCCCGATCCGGTCGATCGCCGTGTACAGCGTCAGGTTCATCGTCGCGAAGACCACGGCAAGCCCCAGCACCGGGCGCCACTGTGCCGCGGTGAACGCGCGCAGCTTGGGGCGGCCCGCGCCCAGCAGCACCGCGGCGGCCACCCACTGGCGTACCGCGACCACGCCCACCGGCCCCAGAACCGGAAAGGCGAAGGCGGCAACCGAGGCCCCGATCTGATTGGACATGCCGCTGCCGAGCATCAGCGCCATCCCTGGCCAGCGGGGCGAGGCGGCCTGCTGCGAGGCGGCTTTCGTCGTCGGTACACGCTCGTCGGTCGGCATGGACCCACACTCCGCCGGAGCGATCCATGCCCAAAATGCATCCGACGCGCCATCTATACGATGGACGTATGGATGGCAGGACCGGACTGGAGCTGAGGCATCTGCGCTGCCTGGTCGCGATCGTCGACGAGGGCACCTTCACCGACGCCGCGATCGAGCTGGGCACCTCCCAAGCGGCCGTGTCCCGCACCCTGATCGCGCTGGAGCGGATCCTGGGCGTGCGGTTGCTGCATCGCACCAGCCGTACCGTCACCCCCACCACCGCCGGCGTACAGGTACTCGCCCGCGCCCGACAGCTGCTCACCGACGCCGATCAACTGGTCCGTGAAGCCACCACCGGCCACACCCGGCTGCACATCGGCCACGCCTGGTCGGCGATGGGTCGCCACACCGCGGAGTTCCAGCGCCGCTGGCACGACCGCTACCCCGACATCGCACTGCACCTGATCCGTCACAACACCCCCACCGGAGGTCTCGCCGAGGGCCTGTGCGACCTGGCCGTCATCCGCACCCCCGTCGACACCCACCGCTACGCCCACGCCCTCGTCGGCCACGAACGCCGCTACCTCGCGCTCGCCTCCGACGACCGGTGGGCCAGGCGCCGCTCCATCCGCCTGGCGGAGATCCGCGCGCGCACCCTGGTCGTGGACCATCGCACCGGCACCACCACCCTGGACCTGTGGCCCGAGGACGCCCGCCCGGCCGTGGAGTACACCCACGACATCGACGACTGGCTCGCCGCCATCGCCACCGGCCGCTGCGTCGGCATGACGGCCCAGGCCACCACCGCCCAGTACCGCCGCGACGGCATCACCTACCGCCCCCTGCGCGACGCCGACCCGGTCCCCGTCCACCTCATATGGCGGCGACACGACCCCCACCCCGCCACCCACGCCGTCGCCGCCCTTCTCTCCGACCTCTACCGCGAGGACGGCTGACGCCCGGGCGGCGGGTGGGCCCGGCGTCGGCGGGAGCGGTGCTTTTGACCCGCTGGTGCGTCGCGCGCTTTGATCTCGCGGGTCAGTGTGACGTGGGACGACGAGGGCGCGGGTGCGCCGGGCATGGTGGTCAGGGGTGGGTGGAAGATCGCTGGGGCGGCGGTTCGAGTGGCTCTGGGCGGCGTTCGCGGTCAGCACGTTCGGGTCCTGGCTCGCGCTCGACGCGTTCCCCCTGATCGCCCTCGTCGTTCTGCATGCCGGGCCGACCGAGGTATCGGTGATGGCGGCCGCGGGACTGGCGGTGGGGGCGGCGGTCGCGGTGCCGCTCGGCCCGTGGGTGGAGTTCCGCCGCAAGCGGCCGGTGATGATGGCGATGGACCTGATCCGGTTCACCGCGCTGCTCAGCATCCCCGCCGCGTTCGTGCTCGGCCGGCTCGGATTCGCACAGCTGCTGGCCGTATCGGTCGTCGTCGCCGCGGCCAACATCACCTTCCGGGCGGCGAGCGGCGCGTACCTCAAAGCGCTCGTGCCACGCGAGGACCTGCTCGTCGCGAACGGACGGTTCGAGGCCACCACCTGGACGGCCACCGCGCTCGGCCCGCCGCTCGGCGGTGCCGCGATCGGGCTGTTCGGCCCGGTGACGACCGTGCTGGCCGACGCGGTCAGCTTCCTGCTGTCCGCGGCGGGGATCGGCGCGATCGGCGGGAAGGAGCCGCAGCCCCCGCGCCCGGAGACACCACGGCGCCGGGCGGGCGACCTGCTCGAAGGGTGGCGCTATCTCCTCGCCCACCCCGCCCTTCGCCCGCTGTTCTTCAACACGCTCCTGGTCAACAGCCTGATCATGGCCGCATCGCCGGTGCTCGCCGTCCTCATGCTCGACCACCTTGGGTTCGCACCCTGGCAGTACGGCCTGGCGTTCGGCGTGCCCTGCCTCGGGGGGCTGCTCGGCTCACGCCTTGCTCCCCGGCTCGTCGCGCGTTTCGGGCAGTACAAGGTGCTGCTCACCTTTGGTGCGCTGCGTACGTGCTGGGTGCCCGGGTTGGCCTTCATCCGCCCCGGCGCTGCCGGGCTCGTGCTCGTCATCGTCGTCGAGTTCGGGCTGATCACCTGCATGGGCGTGTTCAACCCGGTGTTCGCCACCTATCGGCTCGACCGCATCCCGACGGACCGGGTCGCCCGTACCCTCTCCGCGTGGTCGGTCACCGGCAACGCCACCATCGCCGCCCTGACCGCCCTGTGGGGCCTGCTGGCCGGCGTCACCGGCCCCCGCACCGCGATCGGGGTCGCCGGTCTCCTCATGCTGGCGGCCCCGCTCCTCCTCCCCCTGCGCGACCGCGCCCCGCAGCGGGAGGGAGAACCGGGCGGAGCGGTCCGATCATTCAAGTGGCCATGGAGGCAAGCCAGTTGATCAGGAGCTGGTTGACCTCGTCGGGGCGCTCCTGCTGGATCCAGTGGCCACAGTCGAGGATGTGGGAGGAGACAAGACCGGGGAGCGTGGTGGGGTATGCCGCGATGGCCTCCGACATCCAGGCCGTGGAGGCGTCCAGGCTGCCGCCGATGAAGAGGGAGGGCTGGGTGAGCGGGGCGCCCTCGAAGTCGCCGAGGTCTTCCCAGTCCCGGTCCATGTTGCGGTAGCGGTTGAGCGGCCCGCTCATGCCGCTCCGCTCGAACTCCCCCGCGTAGACGTCGAGATCGTGCTCACTGAGCCAGCCGGGCCGCGGTCCGGTCGGGAACCGGTCGCGCAGCGTCCCGCCCCGGCTGACGAAGTGCGGGCCGGGCGCATCGGAGGGGAGCATGGTGTCGGCGGACAGGGCGGCGTAGAAGCCCGCGAGCCAGCCGCGTACGTCGGGCTCGATCTCGGCCTCGGCGCGACCGGGCTCCTGGAAGTACGAGACGTAGAACTCCTCTTCCCCACTCATCCGCGCGAAGACCTGACCGGGCCTCGGACCGCCGGGCGGGGCGTAGGGCACGCCGATCAGTCCCACGGCGCGGAAGACATCCGGCCTGATCAGGGCGGAAGTGGCGGCGATGGTGGCCCCCCAGTCATGACCGACGATCACTGCGTCCCGCTCGCCCAGGGCCTCCACCGCCGCGACGTTGTCCTCGACCAGGTCGAGCATCCGGTACGCGGCGACGTCCCCGGGCTTCGAGGAACGGCCGTAGCCGCGAACATCGATGGCGACCGCGCGGTACCCGGCATCGGCCAACGCCGACAGCTGGTGCCGCCAGGAGTACCAGGACTCCGGAAAGCCGTGCACGAGCAGCACCAGAGGACCGGTACCGCTCTCGACCAGGTGGATCCGCCCTGCGGGCCCGGGGACCGTGCGGTGAATGATGTCCGTGGACTGCGGCGACATGGATCCTCCAGGGCTCGTGACCTGTCGTACGCGACGACCGATGCCCCGATCATCGGCGAGCGCGTGGGCCCGGAGCGAGTCCTGTTGCCGCTTCGGCAAAGCGACGAGCACGAGGGGCGGCCGTGACTCCCGCACCGTCCTGCTCGCAATGGAAACTCAGGCGGATGACCGGGACATGACGCATAATCGGCCGGATGAGATCGATCAGAGCGGCCGCCATCGGTGCCGCGCTCGTGCTCACCGTTTCCTCCTGCGCAGCGGACAGCGATTCCGGAAGTTCCGGCGCCGGGTGTCCCGCGAGCGCCGAGTCCCGCAAGCCCTCGCAGAGTTGGGACCGGCCGGCGGACTTCGACAACGACGGCTATCCCGACGCTGTGGATGTGGTGACCGGCGACCCGGCCACCGTCCAGGGCACTCCGCCCGTCGTGCTGAGCCGGGGGGCGATCGGGCCGCTCGCGGTCTTCATGGGTGGCAAGGACGGGCTGCGTCCCACCGGTCGGCCGCTGACCGACGGCGTGGTCCCGCCGGGCTCCGGCGGGAAGTGGAAGGAGGGTTTCGCCCGCACCTACACGGCCGATCTCGACGCCGACGGCTACACCGACGTGCTCGCCGCGCAGCTGATCCCCAAGAACGAGTATGTCGACAAGTACACGAGATCGATGGTGCTCTTCCGTGGCGGTCCGAAGGGCCTGGGCGCCGAACCGGTCGTCGTCCCCTACCCGTCGGGCCCGGCGCACACCCAGTCCCCACCCACGGCGATCGGTGACTTCAACGGGGACGACCGCGCCGATGTGCTCGCCCCGGTCCCGGGCAAGGCACCGGGTGCGATCGGCCAGATCCTCTACGGGCCGTTCGGCGCCGACGGCCGCCCCGCCTCGACCCGCACCCTCACCGTAGGAGACCCCGCCCCCGACCTCGGCTACTACTCCTCGCTGCTGTCCGCCGACATCGACGCCGACGGCCGGACCGACCTGCTGCTCACCGTCGAGACGGACGACCCCGAGGACGACTTCGAGGGCGGCACCTACCACCCTCTCCGCTGGTTCCGCGGCACCGCCGAAGACGGCATGGTGGAAGCCGAGTCGCCCCCGGGCAAGTACAGCGCGAACATCACGACCGGCACCGACTTCGACGCGGACGGCTACCCGGACACACTGCTGACCGGCCCCGGCCTCAAGGTCAGCGGCCGGCCCATGCTGCGCGGCGGCCCGGACGGATTCCGCCCCGGCGTACGGAGCCTGCGTTCCGACGGTCTGGGCGGGCCGCTGGTCACGGGCGACATCACAGGGGACGGGCGGGCCGAGAGCGTGTCCACCATCGGGACCGGGAAGTACGCCACCACGCAGAAGATCCTGGTGTCGGAGCACAGGGCGACGAAGGACGGCGCCCGGATGCGCTCCCTGCAGCGCATCTCACACAACGACAAGGCCCTTCGTGGCACGGCCTCCAGGACCGGGTTCGGCGACACCCTGCGGCTCCTCGACGCCGAACAGGACGGCTGCGACGACCTGTTGGCCGGCTCCGCCTTCACGGGATCCTCCTACCGGCGCGGCGGCTACTGGGTGCTCCGCGGCGGCGCGGACGGGCTGCGCACCAAGGGCATCCGTCACTACGGACTGCGGGAGCTGGGCCTGCTGACGAGGTGAACGCCCCGGCACACACAGGGCAGCACACGCCACGGTCGGTGCAGCTACGTACACGCCCCGTCGGCGACCCACCAACCGGACTCGGACCGGTTCGACGCGTACACCGACGACCTCGCCGACCTCGCCGCCCGTCTTTAGAAGCCGTTTCTTATGGCGCGTTGGCTCGTTGAGTGGTGCATGACGGATCTGGTTGAGCGGTTGGTTCCGGATGAGTTGTGGGTGTTGTTTCGTCGGGTGGTTCCGCCGACGGTGGTGATACGTCCGCAG
>NZ_JBICZL010000025.1:0-84043 GCF_043201875.1 Streptomyces sp. NPDC048248 | reverse complement strand
GACCCGCCGGAGGACTCCACGGCCGTGGTGAGCTGGCTGACGGCGGTGCCGCTCGCGGGAACTTCCAGTCGCACCGTCATCGAATACGAGACGCTAGGCGCCGTTGCCATGGCCGACTTCCTCTGCTTTCCCTGGATTCACTCTGCACATCGCTCCGATACCTGATAGTGCAGGTCCGGAGCGTGTTGGTCGATCGTCCCACCTACCAGCCGGTACACGGTAACCAGCTACAAATTTCGGAAGAACTCTTCCACCATACGAGAGAATGCGGTTCGAGGGGAAGCCCCTCCCCCTGCACCGCCCCTGAGCGGCCGCTCAGGGGCGCGGCTCCGGGGGCGCAAAACGACTGCGGGCGCCCCTCCCGTGGGAGAGACGCCCGCAGTTCCGCTAGGTGGCACCGACCCGCCATGCTCGCCTCGCGGCAAGTGGTCGCTCGTAGCGACGATGGTTGGGCCCGGGGGCTTGGATCGAGCCGGTGCCGTCACCCAGGCTAACAAACCATCCCCGGAAGCGAATCCCGTCCCGGGCGGACGATTTCAAGACCCCTCGGACGGCGGTCCGCGCCTGCTCGCGCGGGCCGCCGTACGGGTCAGTCCCGCAGCAGGTCGGGCACCCCGTCCGCGTCGGGCTCGTCGCGCTCCGCGGAGAGCACCGTCAGCTGCTGGGTGGCCCGGGTCAGGGCCACGTAGAGCACCCGCAGACCGGCCGGGGACTCGTCGGCGATCTCGGCCGGCGAGACGACCAGCGTCGCGTCGTACTCCAGACCCTTGGCCTCCAGCGAGCCCAGCGCGACCACCCGTTCGCCGAGTCCGGCGAGCCAGCGGCGCGCCTGTTCGCGGCGCTGCATGGCCACCACGACGCCGACGGTGCCGTCCACCTCGCCCAGCAGCCGCCCGGCCTCCTCGACGGTGGCTCGTGCCAGTGCGTCGTCGGCGGCCGCGCCCCGTGCGCCGTCCGTGGTGGCGAGCGCGAATCGCGGCGTCAGACCCGTGGAGCGGACCGCCTTCGGCGATTCCATGCCGGGCATCGCCAGCGCCAGCACCCGGGCGGCGAGTTCGGCGATCTCCGCGGGGTTGCGGTAATTGACGGTGAGTGTGAAGCGCCGCCGGGGGCGGGATCCCAGTGCCTCGTCCCGGGCGAGGGCCGCCTCGTCCGGGTCCGACCAGGAGGACTGCGCCGGGTCACCGACGACGGTCCAGGTGGCGTGCCGGCCGCGTCGGCCGACCATGCGCCACTGCATCGGCGTCAGGTCCTGCGCCTCGTCGACGATGACGTGGGCGTAGTCGGCGCGCTCCTCCTCCAGCCGCTCACGGCGGCTGCGGCCGCCGCCGTTGCGCTCGGCGTAGGTCGACAGCTCCTCCAGGCCGGTCAGGTGGTCCAGAGGGTCGGCCTCGCGCTGACGGGCCGGACGCGCGGGCGCGCCGAGGATCAACTGCAGCTCGTCCAGCAGGGCCACGTCGTGTACCGAGAGCGGGCCCCGGCCCTCCGCCGCCTTGCCTCCGCGTCCGGCCGCGGAGCTTGCGTTCGCGGTGTCCGCGGCGTGCAGCCGCCGCAGCGAACGGGCGAGCTGGCGGACCTCGCGCTGGTTGAGGACCCGCCGGGCCCAGCGGCCCAGCAGGCGCTCGTCCGCCATCGCGGCCAGCACCCCGCGCGGGGTGAGCTCGGGCCACCAGGCGTCCAGGAATTCCTGGAAGTACGGCTCGGTGGTGAGGTCCTCGTCGAAGCCCTGCCGGGCCTCGGCGACCAGCTCGGGGTCGGTGTAGCGGCGGGCCGCGCCGGACTTGGCCCACAGTGCGTCCAGGATCAGCCGCCGGGCGCGCGGCCGCAGCAGGTTGACCGGTGCCGTACCGCTGAGTGCGGTCTGGCGGATGGCGCGCAGTTCTTCGGCCTCCAGCTCGATCCGGCCGCCGAAGGCGACCACCCGTAGCCGGGTGGGCGCGGTGGTGGCGGGGCGCGAGGGTCTGGAGCGGGTCCTGCGGCCGTCCCGCCCGCCGTCGGCGGGCCGGTCGGCGCCGGTGTCGTCCCCGGCGGCCGCGAAGAGGTCCTCCAGGGACAGCTGCGCGTCGGCTTCCGCGGGCCGGGCCGCTGCGGGCCGGGAGTCCTCCGCGGGCTCCGCCGCTCCCCCGGCGGCCGTCTCCAGCGCTCCGCGGGCCGCCTTGCGCAGCAGCTTCTGCATACGGCTCGACCCCTTGATGCGGGCCACCGCCGGCGGGTCGTAGGCGGTCGCCTCGGCGCCGTCGACCAGGGAGCCGAGCGACCGGATGGCGACCTGTCCCTCCTCGCCGAGCGAGGGCAGCACGCCCTCGGTGTAGGCGACCAGCAGCGGCGTCGGGGAGACGATCAGGATGCCGCCGGCGTAGCGGCGGCGGTCCTGGTAGAGGAGGTAGGCGGCGCGGTGCAGCGCGACGGCGGTCTTGCCCGTGCCGGGCCCGCCCTCGACCTCCGTCACCGACGCGGCGGGGGCCCGGATGACCATGTCCTGCTCGGCCTGGATGGAGGCGACGATGTCCCGCATGGTGTGGCTGCGGGCCCGTCCCAGGGCGGCCATCAGCGCGCCGTCGCCGATCGCCGGCAGCTCCCGGCCGTCCAGCGTGGCGGTGACCTCAGGACGCATCAGGTCGTCCTCGACGCCGAGGACCTTGCGGCCCTTGGAGCGGATGACGCGACGTCGTACGACCCGGCCGGGGGCGACCGGGGTGGCGCGGTAGAAGGGTGCGGCGGCGGGCGCCCGCCAGTCGATGACCAGCGGGGAGTAGTCCGCGTCGAGGACGCCGAGTCGCCCGATGTGCAGTGTCTCGGCGATCGCGGCGTGGCCGTCCTCGATGGCGCCGTCGGCGGGTTCGACGGAGGTGTACGCGCCGTCCGGGCCCTTCTTGCCGTCCTTGCCCAGGAGCAGGTCGATGCGGCCGAAGAGAAAGTCCTCGTACTCGGAATTCAGGCGGTGGAGATGGACGCCGGCCTGGAAGACCTGTGCGTCGCGCTCGGCGAGGGCGCCGGGCGTGCCGACCTGCCCGCGCTTGGCGGCGTCGTCCATCAGGAACTCTGCCTCGTGGATCTTCTCCTCAAGGCGCCGGTAGACGCGGTCCAGATGCGTCTGCTCGGTCTCGATCTCGCGGTCGCGAACGGAATCCGAAGCGTGATCCGGCGCGTGCGTGGCGTTCTGCGCGGCCACCCAGGCCCCCTTCTGCTGTGCGTAGGGCAGCCGTCAACCGTACGCGAACCGGGCACCGCGCGCACCTGGCCATACGGACAAAAAGGGACGTGTTCGGTCGGATGTTGACTCAGGCATCGACTTCACCCCCGGGGAGGCCTGCCGGGGTGCCCCGTTCGGCCGAGAGCCGGCCCCGACCGCGGCGTGCCGCGGCGCCCGAACCTCGGCCGCCGGGCCCGCCGACGGAGGCTCAGACGTCCACCGTGGCCAGTCGTTCGCCCGCCAGGGTGCGGATCTCGAACCGGTCGATGTCGCCACGGCCAAGGGCCGCCCCGCCCGCGGCGTATAACGGCTGCCGGTTCCACTTGGCGGCGCTGTCCTTGATGCCGTATCCGCCCGGGGGCACCGCCCAGGTGGTGACGGTCTGGCGCCTGCCGTCCTTGCCGACGGCGACCAGGTCGCAGGTGAGCGGGCCCTTGACGTTGGCGAGTTCGAGGACGATCTGCGTACCCCAGGGCCGGGGCGCCATGGACACGCCCGCCGCGACCTTGGTGTCGGGATCGACGGATGTCACCCGCTCGCCCTCGGCGTACTGGGCGCGGACTGCGTTGGCGAGCGGCGGCACGGCCTCGGTGCCGGTTCCGGATTCGGCGGAGGTCATGGAGACCGCGGCGAGCGGCCCGCCGATGATCAGTACGGCGGCCGCGGCGACGAGGTAGAACCTGCGCCGGCGCCGGGCGCCGCGGGCCGCGGCGACCTCGTCGAGCAGGCCGTCCAGGACGCCTGGCCCCGGGGTGGCGGTGACGGTCTGCGGGGTCGGGGCGGACTCCTTGAACTCGGCCAGCAACGGGGGCAGGCCCATCAGTTCCTCGAGTTCCGCCGCGCACCGGTCGCAGCCGGCCAGATGCACCTCGAACCGGTCCGCGTCGGCGGCGTCCAGGACGCCCAGCGCGTAGGCGCCGACGTCGGTGTGCCGGTCCGGCTGCGTGGGCGGGTTCACTCCGTCACTCCTCGTTCCTCTAGCGAGAGCTTCAGGGAGCGCAGGGCGTAGAACACCCGGGACCGCACGGTCCCGGCCGGCACCCGCAGCACCGCCGCAGCCTCGCTGACCGTACGCTCCTTGAAGTACGTCTCGACGAGGGCCTCTCGGTGGGCCTGACTGAGGTCGCTCAGCGCCTCGGAGATCGTCATCAGGCGCAGCGCCCGGTCGATCACGTCGGCCGCGGGCATCGTCTCCAGCGGGGTGGGATCGACCTCCTGGGGCCGGGCCTGGCGGCTTCGGTGTCCGTCGATGACGATCCGCCGGGCCACCGTCACCAGCCACGGCCGGATCGAGCCGGTCGCGCGCTGCAGCTGGTCGGCGTTGCGCCAGGCGCGCACCAGCGTTTCCTGCACCACGTCCTCCGCGCGGTGCCGGTCGCCCGCCACCAGCCGCAGGACGAAGGCGAGGAGCGGACCCGCGTGCTCGTCGTAGAGGGCTCGCATGAGCGCCTCGTCTGGTGTCGTCCGGTCTGCCACGACGGCATCCTTGCGCACTCCAACTCCCGGGTCGATAGCGCGGATCACCGGAGCGGGCCGGGGACCATGCCACGGATCGGACTTGCGGAGAGGAGTACGGGCCAAAGGGGCGGGGCGACTCACTGTCCGGCGGAAAATTTTGCGCCAGCGGCAGAAACGGCGGAAGGGGCGGAAGCCGCGGCGGGGGAGGAAGCCGCGGCGGGGGCCGGCGGCGCGGACGTCGAGGGAGCGGCGGGAGGGGTGGCTGCCGGGCCGGCGGCCCTCCCGGAGGCCCCGCCCGGGGGCATGCCCGGGGGCGCGCCCGTGCCCCGCCGCCTCGACCGCCTGCGGTGCCGCGCCACCCGCTCGCGATTGCCGCACACCTCACTGGAGCACCACCGCCGGCGCCGCCCGCGGGAGGTGTCCAGATAGACCAGGGAGCAGTTCTCGCCCGCGCACTGCCGCAGTTGCCCGCGGGCCGCCTCGTCGGTCAGCAGCGCGACGGCGTCCCGCGCGACCGCGGCCAGCAGCCCGGCGCAGTCGGGCGGGCCGGAGAAGGTGCGGGCCAGACTCCCATCGGCGGTACGCAGCAGGCGCACGGCGGGCGGATCCGCGACCTCGGCGGTAGCGTTGAGCAGCGTCAGGTCGGCGTCGGCCGCCCGGTCTTGGAGTTCGTCGTGCACCACGCGGCGCAGGAGCTCGCGCAGCGTCCTGAAGCGGGTGACCCAGCCGCCGTCGACGGCCTCCAGCGGGACTCCGGGTGGTACCACCCCCGCGCCGACCAGCCAGGCCGTCAGGTGCTCGGGCCCGGTGAGCCGTTCGGCCGGGGTGCCGCCGGTCGTGGCCACCAGGTCCAGGCAGATCCGCCCGCAGTCGAACCGCAGGTCGTGAGGCGCCGCCATGTGCCTGTCACTCCTTAGAGAACAAACGCGTGTGCCCCAAGAGTGCCCGGCGCGGCGGCCGCCGGGAACCCTCCGGGAGTGCCCACCACGGAGGTGCGCCGCAGGTGGACACATCGAGTAGACACTGCATGTATACCTCTCAGGTATAGTCCGCGGCGTGGCGTCCGGACGGCCCTGCCGACCGCCGCGCCCTGCCCCTTCCGGCCCCACCAGGACGAAGGTCTCCATGTCGCCGAAATCGCTGCTCAGGAACCGCGCCAGCCTGACCCACAAGGTCGCCTACGCGATCCGGAACCCGGCTCGCGTCACCCCCTACCTCAGGCGCACCGCACGCGACACCTGGCTGCGCGTCAAGCACCCCCGTCACGTGGACTACTACCGCGCGGTCATGGCGTCCGACGCGGCCCGCAACCCGGAGGCCGCGGTCGGCAGCCGGAGCCATGAGCGCTGGCTGGCGCTGGGGGAGATGCAGTTCGACTACCTGATGGAGCACGGCCTCAAGCCCGTCCACCGGATGCTCGACATAGGCTGCGGCAACCTGCGGGCAGGCTGGCGCTTCATCGAGTACCTGGACACCGGCAACTACTACGGCATCGACATCTCGCCGGACATCCTGATCTCCGCGAAGAAGACCCTCACCACCTACGGACTCCAGGCCAAGCTGCCGCACCTGACCCTCACGCACGACCTCACGCTGGACTTCCTGCCGGACGGCCACTTCGACGTCGTGCACGCGCACAGCGTCTTCTCCCACTCGCCGGTGGAGGTCATCGACGAATGCCTGTCCCACGTCGGCCGCATCCTGGCACCCGGCGGCTTCTTCGACTTCACCTTCGACCGGACCGAGGGCGCCGAACACCAGGTCCTGCGCGAGGACTTCTACTACCGGACCGAGACCCTGCTGCGGCTGGCACGCAAGCACGGCCTGGAGGCGCGATTCATGGAGGACTGGGAGAAGCGGCCGCACGGCCAGTCCAAGATCCGCGTCAGCAACGCCGACAACACCGACAACGCGGCCTGACGCGCGCCGCGGCCGTCACCGCGGGCACGCTCCGAGCGGGCCGTCAGACGCCGTCGTACTTGGCGGTGTCCGCGTGCGGGTCGAGCGAGAGCCGGTAGCCCCGCTTGACCACCGTCTGGATCAGCTTCGGCGCGCCCAGGGCCACCCGCAGCCGGGCCATCGCTGTCTCCACCGCGTGCTCGTCCCGCCCCGCGCCCGGCAGCGCCCGCAGCAGGTCCGCGCGGGCCACCACCCAGCCGGGGCGGCGGGCCAGCGCGCGCAGCAGCGCCATACCGGCCGGGGGCACCGGCCGCAGCTCGCCGTCCACGACGACGGCATGCCCGCGGATCTCGATGCGCCGCCCGGCCACCGGCAACGACAGAACCCGGCCGGGGAGTTCGCGGCACAGGACGCCGACCATCGGCCCCAGCCGGAAACGCTCCGGCTGAAGGGTGGGCAGATCATGCGCCTGGAGGGGCAGCGCGGTGACCGGTCCCACGCACACCGACAGCACGTCCTGGCGCAGGGCGGCCAGCACCTCCTCCTGGATGCCGCGCTCCTCGGCACGGCGCAGCAGCGACGAGGCGGCCGGGGCGCTGGTGAAGGTGACCGCGTCCACGCCGCGTCCGACCACCGCGTCCAGCAACCGGTCCACGGGAGCGATGTCCTCCGGCGGCATCCAGCGGTAGACGGGGACCCCCACGACCTCCGCGCCGTCGGCCCGCAACGCCTCCACGAAGCCCGGCAGCAGCTCCCCGTGCAGCTGGATGGCCACCCGGCGCCCGGAGACCCCCTCCTCCAGCAGCCGGTCGAGGACCTCGGCCATGGACTCGGACGCGGGTGACCACTTCTCGGTCAGCCCGGCGGCCCGGATCGCGCCCTTCACCTTCGGCCCGCGCGCAAGCAACTCGACGCCGGCCAGCCGGGCGAGCAGTTCCTCGCCCAGCCCCCACCCCTCGGCGGCCTCGATCCAGCCGCGGAAACCGATGGCGGTGGTCGCGACCACCACGTCCGGCGCGTCCTCGATCAGGCCCCGGGTGGCGTCCAGCAGCTCGGTGTCGTCCGGCAGCGGGACGATACGCAGCGCGGGTGCGTGCATCACCTGGGCGCCGCGGCGCTCCAGCAGCGTGCCCAGCTCCTCCGCACGCCGCGCTGCGGTGACACCGACGGTGAATCCCTCCAGCGGCCGTACGGTCTGCGCGGCCTCCCGCGGGATCTCCGGCCCGTCCCCGTCGCCCGGCTGCGGCTGCTGGTCGCCTCGCTGCTGTGGTTGCTGCTCCTGCTGTTGATCGTGCATGGTCGTCCCGCTCCGCCCAGAGTGGTGTGGTGCATCGTGCGTACGCGCTCCCTCAACGCCGCGGCTCGGGCGAGAGGGGTCCGAAGGTGCCGAGCCTGCCAACACCACGTGACAGGCCCGGTCACCCAGTATTTCCCAAGTGTTACGGCGCGTCCTGCGGCGCGTCTCACACCTGTGCGTAGACGGGCCGGGCGGCCGCCTCTCCCGCGTCCGCGCCGGTCTCCGGACCGGCCGTGGGCACCCCGCGCCGCGGCCTGCGCAGGTATACGGCCCAGGTCACCGCGCAACACACGGCATAGAAGGCGAGGAAGGAGACGAACGCCGGGGTGCCGGACCCCGTCATCTGGAACGACTGCCGGAAGGCGAGGTTGATGGCCAGCCCGCCGAGCGCGCCCACCGCGCCGATCAGCCCCATGGCCGCTCCCGAGAGGCGCCGCCCGTATGCCGCGGCCGCCTCCCCCGCGAGCCCCCGCCGGACGGCCTGGGCCTGGAAGATCCCCGGGATCATCTTGTACGTGGAGCCGTTGCCGAACCCGGTCAGTACGAACAGGGCGATGAACCCCACGAGGAAGACCGGCAGCGAGCGCTCCGCCGACGCGAAGATCACCACGCCGGTGGCCGCTCCCATCGCCACGAAGTTGCCCAGCGTGATCCGGGCGCCGCCGAACCGGTCCGCGAACCGCCCGCCGATCGGCCGCACCAGCGAGCCGAGCAGCGGCCCGATGAACGTCAGGGACGCCGCCTGGAGGGGCGTGCGCGCGAACTGGTTCTGCAGCACCAGGCCGAAGGCGAAGCTGTAGCCGATGAACGAGCCGAACGTGCCGATGTACAGCAGCGACATGACCCAGGTGTGCGGCTCCTTGGCCGCGTCGCGCGCCGCCCCGGTGTCGTTCGTGACCGGCCCGAGGTTGTCCATGAAGAGCGCGGCGAGCACCGCGGCGACCACGATCAGCGGCACGTAGACGGCGAGCACGATCCGCGGGTGCGCGGCTCCCGCCGTACCGATGACCAGCAGGCCGAGCAGCTGGATGACCGGCACGCCGATGTTTCCGCCGCCGGCGTTCAGACCCAGCGCCCACCCCTTCTTGCGCAGCGGGTAGAAGGAGTTGATGTTGGTCATCGACGAGGCGAAGTTACCGCCGCCGACGCCGGTCAGCGCCGCGACCACGATGAACGTCGTGTACGAGGTGCCCGGCGTCATCACCAGCGCCGCGGCGGCCGTCGGCACCAGCAGCATCAGCGCGCTCAGCACCGTCCAGTTGCGCCCGCCGAAGCGTGCCACCGCGAAGGTGTAGGGCACCCGCAGCACGGCGCCCACCATCGTCGGCATCGCCACGAGGAAGAACTTCCCGGCCGGGTCGACCCCGTACTCCGGACCCATGAAGAGCACCATCACCGACCACAGGCTCCAGATGGAGAAACCGATGTGTTCGGAGAGCACCGAGAAGACAAGGTTCCGCCGCGCGATCTTCTCGCCCGTCTGCTTCCAGAAGCCCTCGTCCTCGGGATCCCACCGCTCGATCCACCGGCCTCCTCTCCTCGTTCGGCTACCGCTACCGGTCTCTGCCGCGGCCTCGGCCGTCATCGCGCCTCCCAGGGGTCGTGTCCTCTCCCTCGAAGCTAGGTACGGCGCGTTTCCGGCCCGTGCCGACAGGTGACCACGGCGAAACCTTGCACTCACGCCTTCCGTGGCCGCGTGGTGAGCCGTCCTGCATCGGACAGGCGGCGGGCCCTGGCACCGGACGGGCGCTGCGCGCGCTGTGCAGCGCAGAGGCCCGGCGGCGCGGGGGCGCGGCTCCGCGGCCGGATGCGTCGCGCGCCCCTCCGTTCACCCGATAGAGGCAATGGCATCGGCGCAGGCCGCTGACAATCTGATGAAAGAACGCTGAGTAATCAGCCCGACACGGTGCGTGCGCTGTTGGTGCGCAGCCCTCCCGAAGGAGATACCTCCATGCAGGAACCGCAGAGCAGGTCGAGTACGAGGCACCCGAGCCGGCGGAGGCCGGCGACTTCACCGAGCTGACGCTCGGGTTCTTCGGCCCCCACTGGGACGGCCTGGCCGGATTCCACCACGGCTGGTGGTGAATCGGCACCACCACAGGGCCCTGTCGACCCCGCGCCCCCGGCAGGGCCCGCCCGGCATCGGGCACGGAGCCGATCCGCTAGCCGACGCCCATCGCGCGGGCATCCTCCCGAGGCAGCCACGCCTTCGCCGGAGTCGTCAACCATCCCCCTTCGGCGGCGAGTTCATGTGCCGCGGTCCGCAGCGCGTCGAGGCCCGGATGCCGCAGCCCCTTGCGCCACACCATCGAGATCGGGGACAGCGGCACCGGATCGACCAGCGGTCGCAGGACCATCCCCGGCACCTCGATGAACTCCACACTCGCCAGCACCGACCACCCCCGCTTCCGCACCACCCGCACGAACTCCCGCGAGCCCTCGATCTCCGGGAAAGGAGCGGCCATCGCGATTCCACGCCCCTCGAAGAGGCGGGCCGCCAGATCCGTCCACTCCGCCGTCTGTGGATTCCCTGCGCCCGCGTAGAGCGTCTCCCCGGCCAGCGCCGCGAGCGGCACCGCGCCCCGGGGGGCCAGCGGATGGCCCTCGCGCAACAGCACCGCCATCGGCTCCAGCCGGACGGGCTGATGCTCCAGACCGGCCCGCACCCCCGCCGGCAGTGCCGCGACCCGGCCGAAGGACACATCGAGCCGCCCGTCCGCCAATTCGGCGGCCGCGCCCGTCAGTCCGCTGTGGAAACGGGCGACCAGCTCGCAGCTCTCCGGCACCCGGCCCCGGGCCGTCTCCAGCACCCGGTGCGCCGTCCCGATCGGCACGCCCACATCGACCAGCAGCGGCCGCTCCGGCACGGCCCGGAACGCGGCGGCCAGCTCGTCCTGCGCGGCCAGCACCCACCGGGCGTACGGCAGCAGCCGCTGCCCGTCCGGCGTCAGCGCGACCTGGCGCGTGGTCCGCACGAAGAGGACGGCACCCAGCTCCCGCTCCAGGCGCCGGACGTCCCGGCTGAGCGCCTGTTGGGCGACGTACAGCCGGGCGGCGGCCCGCGTGAAGTGAAGTTCCTCGGCGACGGCGGTGAACGCCCGCAGCAGACGCGGGTCGATGTCATACGGCACCGGGCCACCCTCCCAGCCACCGCCCAGAATTAACAACCCTGTTGCGTGAATGCAGTCTGATCAGGTGTTGGACGACCGACCCGGTCCGCCGCGACGGTAGAGGAATGATCCTCTTCCTCGCCGCCCGCCCCGTCACCGCCCCGCCCGTACGGCCCCCTGTCCTGCCGGCCCGTCGCGCGCCCCGTCCGCGCCGTCCGCACCGCGGGCCGCTCGCGCCCTATCGCCGGATCTTCGCCGTCCCCGGCACCCGCGCCTTCACCGCCGCGAACCTGCTGGCCCGCCTCCCGATGGGCATGCTCAGCATCAGCGCGGTCCTGATGATCGCCGGATCGCGCGGCTCCTACGCGCTGGCCGGAGCCGTCACCGCCACCGGGCTCGCGGCGACCGCACTGGCCGGCCCGTGGACCGCCCGGCTGATCGACCGCCACGGCCAGGCCCGTATCGCCGTCCCGGCCACCGTCCTCGCCGCCCTCGGCTCCGTCGGCCTGCTCCTGTGCGTGCACCATGACGCGCCCGCCTGGACCCTGTTCGCCTGCTACGCGGCCACCGCCACCACGCCCAACACCGGCGGAATGTCCCGTGCCCGCTGGGCCCACCTGCTCCGCGAGGACCCCGCCGCCCTGCACACCGCCAACTCCTTCGAACAGGCGGCGGACGAACTCTGCTTCATGCTCGGCCCCGTCCTCGCCACCCTGCTGTGCACCGCCCTCTTCCCTGAGGCGGGTACGGCCGTGGCGGCGGCACTGCTGCTCTCCGGCGTGCTGCTGTTCGCGGCCCAGCGCCGCACCGAACCACCCGTACCGCCCCGAGAGGAAGACCGCGTCCGTCCCCGGCCCCCGCTCCGCCTCCCCGGCCTGCCGCCGCTCCTCGCCACGTTCCTGTGCACCGGCGCGATCTTCGGCTCACTGGAGGTCGTCACCGTCGCCTTCGCGGACAGCCACGGCGTACGCTCCGCCGCCGGGGCCATGCTCGCCCTCCAGGCAGCCGGCTCCTGCGCGGCCGGCCTGCTCTACGGCCTGCTGCCGCCCGCCGGCCGGACCGCCCGCCGCTTCCTCCTCTGCATCGCCGCGATGGCCGCCCTGATGCTGCTCCCGCTCCTCGCCGCCTCGACGGGCAGCGCGGTGGCCGTGGCTGCCGCGCTCCTGCCGGCCGGTATGGCCACCGCGCCGACCATGGTCACCGGCATGGGCCTGGTCCAATCCCGGGTGCCCGCAGGTCAGTTGAACGAAGGGATGACCCTGGCCGTGACCGCCCTCCTCGGCGGCATCGCAGCCGGCTCGGCGGCGGGCGGCTGGGCGGTGGACCACCTCCCCGGCTCATCGCCGGCTGCCTACACCGTCCCGGCCTGCGCGGCCGGCCTCGCGCTCGTCACCACCCTCCTCGCCGCCCGCGCCCGCCGCTGAACCGCCCGGCCCCGGCGCGCTCGCGGCCTCTCAGCCGCCCAGCCCCCATCCCCGCCCCAGCTCATACGCGGCACACAGGTTCACATCGAGCACATACGCCGCTGCCGTCCCGCACTGAGCCGGTCCCGTCCCCGGGTCGACCGGCTGCCCGTGCCCCATACCGGTGATCGCGTACGTCTGGACGACCGGGGCACCCGCGGCGTTCTGATACACCGCGTGCGGATACCCGCCCACCGTGTCCGTACGGTCAGCCGTCCCGTCGACGCCGTGCACATTCGTCCACTGCTCGACGAGATCCGCCATGTTCACCGGCTTCACGGTGGTGTCGGCGGTGCCGTGCAGCACCGTGAGCGTCGGCCAGGGCCCGCCGTACCCCGGATTCGCCGCCCGCACCCGGTCACCCCACTGCTGAGGCGTCTGGGTCGCCCCGACGTACATGCACACATACGGCGACCCGGCGGCCTGTGCGCAGCCGTACGGCAGTCCGGCGACCACCCCGCCGCCCGTGAACGCCTCCGGATACGCGGCCATCATCACGGTCGTCATCCCGCCGCCCGCCGACAGCCCGGTGACATAGACCTTCGAGGCCCCCGTGTCCGTCCGCTGCCGCTCCACCATCTGCGCGACGGACGCGGCCTCTCCCTGCCCGCGGGCCGTGTCGCCCGCCGTGAACCAGTTGAAGCACGAGGAGGCGTTGTTCGCCGTGGTCTGCCCCGGCAGCACGACCGAGAAGCCCCACCGGTCCGCGAGCTCGACCCAACCGCTCTGCCGTCCGTAGTCGACGGCGTTCTGCGTACACCCGTGCATCGCGACCACGACCGGCCGGCCCTCCGGCAGCCCGGACGGCACATAGCGGTACATCCGCAGCGCCCCGGGATTCGTCCCGAACCCGGTGACCTCCTCGATCGTCCCGGCGGCGGCCTCCGCCCGCGCGCCGCCCACCGGCGACAGTCCGCCCGCCAGCAGCCCGGCGAGCAGCACCAGCACCCCGGCCGTCCGCCGGCCCCATCTCGTCCGCATCCGTCTCATCACGCCCCGTCCCTGCCCTTCGCCGTCCGTCATTGCCGAGCGACGGTAGGCGGGCCCCGGGTGCGCCGATATGTGGCCGGCGACCACAAAAACGACTCAGGCCCCGGTGTCCTCTCGGACACACGGGGCCTGGGCCTCACATGGGAATTGTGGAGATGGCGGGAATCGAACCCGCGTCCAACGGTGCAGCAACAGGGCTTCTCCGAGTGCAGTTCACTGCGATTTTCTCGGCCCCGGAGATCACGCGAACAAGTCTCCGACGGGCTCAGTCACTGTTTGATTTCCTTCTATACCCCGTGACCGGGTCTAGAAGTTTAGTCCCCTAGCTGATGCCAGGATCCGGGTCGGGAACAGCCCCGGGCTGACACTTCGCAAGTCGCTACTTAGGCAGCGAGGGCGAAGGAATCGCGCTTGGTATTGGCGATTATTGTTTGCGACATATGGTTTACGAGATCATTGCCGCTTCCTCGACTCGCTTCCCCTGCTTCAACATCCGCTGTCGAAACCGATCATCCCCATGTTGTTTTTTCAAGGTGGTGCACTGACACCCGCATGGAGCGCCAGATCCTGCACACCCCGTGAGGTGCAGTGCCATCGTACGTGACCAACGCACGACGATGCCAGCGTATTCCCCGGCCCTGCCCCGGACCCGCGGCGAGCGGGCGGGGGCCGGGGGTCAGGCGCGCTGGCGCCTGCGAGCGGCCGAGACGGCGCGGTCCGTCTCACGGCGGTCCTGCTGCTCGCGCAGCGTCTGCCGCTTGTCGTATTCCTTCTTGCCCTTGGCCAGGGCGATCTCGACCTTGGCCCGGCCGTCCTTGAAGTACAGCGCCAGCGGCACGATCGTGTGACCGCTCTCCTGGCTCTTCGCTTCCAGCTTGTCGATCTCGACGCGGTGCAGCAGCAGCTTCCGCTTGCGGCGGGCGCTGTGGTTGGTCCAGGTGCCCTGGGTGTACTCCGGCACATGGACGTTGTGCAGCCACGCCTCATGCCCGTCGATGTGCACGAAGCCGTCGGCCAGCGAAGCCTTGCCCTGCCGCAGCGACTTCACCTCGGTGCCCCACAGCACCAGGCCGCACTCGTAGGTGTCCAGAATGTGGTAGTCGTGCCGCGCCTTCTTGTTCTGCGCGATGAGCTTGCGCCCCGTCTCTTTAGCCATAGTGCGGCCATTTTCGCACTACGACCCACCCCCGAGGCCACTCAATACCGTCCGGGCCCTCTTCTCCGTGCGGCTCTCGGCCAGCACGTCGGGGGTGATCCCCCGGCCGTCGACGGCCCGGCCGGACGGTGTGCGGTAGTGGCCCACGGTCAGCTCGGCGACCGAGCCGTCCGGCAGCTCGCTGGGCATCTGCACCGAGCCCTTGCCGAAGGTCGGGGAGCCGACGACGACCGCACGGCTGCGGTCCTGCAGGGCTCCGGCGAGCAGCTCACCGGCGCTCATCGTGCCGCCGTCGACGAGGACCACCAGCGGAACGCGGGTATTGCCGCCCCGCTCGGCGTACAGGGCGCGCTGGCTGCCGCGGACGTCATAGGTGGCGACCAGGCCGCCGTCCAGGAAGGCGGATGCGGCGTCGACGGCCTCGGTCACCAGGCCGCCGGTGTTGCCGCGCAGATCCAGCAGCAGACCGCCGTGCGGCGCCGCGCGGCGGACCGCCCGGCGCACCTCCTCGCCGGTGCCCTTGGCGAAGGCGGAGACCTTGATCCGGGTCAGGCCGTGGGTCCCGGCCGGCCGCTCGGTGGTGACGTTCTGCGTTCTGAGACGGGTGCGGTGCAGGGTCGCGGTCCAGGAGCGGGAGCCGCGCTGAAGATCCAGCCGGACGGACGTCCCGGCCTCGGCGGAGTGCCGGCCCGAACCGTCCTCGGCGGCGCCGCGCAGCCGGGCGACGATCTCGGTGACCGGTCTGCCCCGGGACGGCCGGCCGTCGACGGCACGCAGCGCGTCACCGACGGCGATGCCGGCGCGCGCCGCGGGGCTGTCGTCCTGCACCCCGGAGACCTCGATCCGGCCGCCGTGCGCCTGGCGCACCCACAGGCCGACGCCGACGTACGCACCGTCCAGCTGCTGTTGGAAGCCCTCGAACTCGCCGGGTGAGTAGATCGTCGACCAGCGGTCGCCGCTGCGGCTGACGACGTCGGCAGCGGCCTGCGAACCGGACTTGCCGTCCTCGATGGCCTCGGACGCCGCCCGCTCGACAGCGGCGCGGTCGGCGATCCGCTCGGCCCGGCCGTCGGCGCTGGTCCGCACCGGCCGCTCCACGGCGCCTTCGGCGCTCTCGTTCCATGTACCCGCCGCCGCGCCGGTCGCGAGCACACTCGCGAAGACCAACGTCAGGGCTGCCCCGCGGCGGATGCGGCGGGGCCGGTCGTACGCACACGGGCCCGACATGCCGGTGAGTCTAGGTGACAAAAGGGCGCCGTACGGTGAGTTGACCGTACGACGCCCCTTGGCAAAGCTCACACCTTGAGGTACTTGCGCAACGCGAAGAAGGCGGCGAGCGCGGGCATCAGCAGCCCGATCAGCAGCACCAGTGGCAAGACCGCCGCCACCGAGTCCCAGCCGATGAAGTTGATCACTTGGATCTTCTCGGCCAGCCAGTTGTTGACCAGGATGTACTTGCCGCCGACGATCAGCACGCAGGCGAACACCGCCCCCAGCAGCCCCGCGATGGCGGCCTCCAGGATGAACGGCATCTGGATGTAGAAGCTGGAAGCTCCCACCAGGCGCATGATCCCGGTCTCCCGCCTTCGGCTGAACGCCGACACCCGGACGGTGTTGACGATCAGCATCAGCGCAACGACGAGCATCAGCCCCATCACACACAGCGCGGCGATATTCATGCCGTTCAGGAGGTTGAACAGTGGCTCAACGGTGTCCCGTTGGTCCTGTACCTCCTGCACGCCGGGCCGCTCGGAGAACGCCGACTTGATGACCGTGTACTTCGTCGGGTCCTTGAGCTTGACCCGGAAGGACTCCGGCAGCTGGTCGGGCGTGACCAGTCCGGCGACGGGCGTGTCGCCGAACTGCTCCTTGTAGTGCTTGTATGCCTGGTCGCTGGATTCGTACTGCACCGGCTTCTGCACGAGCGGCAGCCGGTTGAGCTCGGCCTTGATGTCGTCCTTCTGCTGCTGCGTGGCCGCACCCTTGGTGCAGTTCGTGCCGCTGCCGGCGTCGTTCTTGTTGCAGAAGAAGATGGAGACGTTGACCTTGTCGTACCAATAGCCCTTCATCGTGCTGACCTGGTCGCGCATCAGCAACGAGGCGCCGAACAGGCCGAGCGAGAGGGCCACGGAAACGATGACGGCGAAGGTCATCGTGAGATTACGGCGGAGACCGACGCCGATCTCCGACAGGACGAACTGGGCGCGCATGGCGTCCTTTCAGTGCTGGTAGCCGTACACGCCGCGCGACTGGTCGCGTACGAGCCGGCCCTTCTCTAGTTCCATGACCCGCTTGCGCATCTGGTCGACGATCTGCTGATCGTGGGTGGCCATGACCACCGTCGTGCCGGTCCTGTTGATCCGGTCCAGCAGCTTCATGATGCCGACGGAGGTCTGCGGGTCGAGGTTGCCGGTGGGCTCGTCCGCGATGAGCAGCATCGGGCGGTTGACGAAGGCCCGCGCGATGGCGACGCGCTGCTGCTCACCACCGGAGAGTTCACCCGGCATACGGTCCTCTTTGCCGCCAAGGCCGACGAGTTCGAGGACCTCGGGCACCGTCTTGCGGATCTGGCCGCGCGGCTTGCCGATGACCTCCAGAGCGAAGGCGACGTTCTGCCCCACCGTCTTGTTGGGGAGCAGGCGGAAGTCCTGGAAGACCGTGCCCACCTGGCGGCGCATCTGCGGCACCTTCCAGTTGGACAGCTTCGCGAGGTCCTTCCCCAGTACGTGCACGGCGCCATGGCTGGCGCGCTCCTCGCGAAGGAGCAGGCGCAGGAAGGTTGACTTACCGGAGCCCGAGGAACCCACCAGGAAGACGAACTCGCCGCGCTCGATCTCGAGCGAGACGTCCCTGAGCGCAGGGCGGTTCTGCTTCGGGTAGGTCTTGGAGACGTTGTCGAATCGGATCACTGATGCACCACGGTCGACCTGGATAGAGGGCACGGTATGCCGGGTTGCGGCTCCCGTCGGTGTGCGTGACCATACGCGAACCTCACACGGCGGCGCAGTCGCCGTCGGCGGTTGGTGCGTTTATTCACGGCACCTACGGGACAAAAGGAGCACAATCCCGCGGGGCGCGCCGTTCCGCCACGGACCTGGCACAGTGGTAGGGGGAACCAATGTGCCTTCCGGTGCGTTGGCGCAGTGGAGAAGGAGGTCGCATGACGTACGACCGATTGGTGTGCGCCAACTGCGCGGCCCCTGTGAGCGAGGGCCGCTGCCCGGTCTGCCGGGCCAGCAGGGAACGACTTCAGCACCAGACGGGCGGCATGTTCGCCCAGCTCAGCCCCGTGATGCTGGTGGCATTGCTGATCGCGTTGATCGCGGTGGGGCTGCTCCTGCAGCAGACCGTCTGAGACGGGTAGCCACAGCCGCGGGTGAGCGCCGCCGCGTACGGCGCGAGCACTCGATACCTCACGTAGCGCAAGCGGACGCGCACTTTCCGCGCGTCCGGCGCAGGCCCGTCGGCGCACCTTCTCACCGGGAGAACACCGGAGGGCCCGGAGCGCTGGCTGCGCTCCGGGCCCTCGTCGTGTACTGCGTCAGCGTCAGGCCGCGGCCGCGCCGCCGCCGCTCTTGTTGATGAAGCGGGGCATCAGGCGGAAGCCGACACCGCCGGCGATCATCGTCGCCGCGCCGATCAGCAGGAAGGTCGTGCCGGAGGAGCCGGTTTCGGCCAGCTCGCCGCCCTTGGCCTCCTGCTTCGCCTGACCGGGCGTGTCAGCGATCTGCTCCTTGCCCTCGCCCGGCTGCTCGACGGGCTTGCTGCCCTCGTTGTCGGTGCCGGTGCCGGTGCTGTCGCCACCGGTGCCGGCGTCACCGCCGGTGCTGGCGTCGCCACCGGTGGTGTCACCGCCCGTGGTGTCACCGCCCGTGGTGTCGCCACCCGTGGTGTCGCCACCGGTGGTGTCGCCACCGGTGGTGTCGTCACCGCCGGTCTCACCGCCCGTGGTGTCGTCACCGCCGGTCTCACCGCCGATGCTGTCGTCACCGCCGGTCTCACCGCCGATGCTGTCGTCACCGCCGATCTCGCCACCGGTGCTGTCGTCACCGCCGATCTCGCCGCCGGTGCTGTCGTCACCGCCGATCTCACCGCCGATGCCGCCGTCGTCGCCGCCGGTGTCACCGCCCGTGTCGCCGCCGGTGTCACCACCGGAGTCGCCGCCACCGATGATTCCGCCGATGAGGCCGCCGATGATGCCCGTGCCGCCATCACCGTTGGCACCCTGGTCGGGGCCTGCCGCCGAGGCGGCGCCGGCCGCGGTCAGCGACGCACCGGCCGCGATCACCGCGCCGGCTGCGATGCGCGCTACGCGCAGCCGCGTCTTCTTCGTCATGTGCTGCTACCCCCAGTAGCTGAACTCGTCAATGGAGCATCGCTGTACGGGGCCACGGCCGACAGGGGGTACGCGAGTCACGGCCCCACTCGGGCGGGCCACTCATCTCCCCGTTCATACACGCGCCCCAGACATACGCATGCCGCGCCCACCCTTCCCAGTTCCGCCAACATCGTCAAGGTCGAATAAAGTCTCGATGACCGAATTGCCAGAAGTTGGGCGGTACATGGACGTACGACTGTGACCAAACCGCCACATCAAAAAACAACTGCCCTCCGAGGAGAGGCAGTTGTCTGATGAGGCGTATACGCCGAAAAGCGCTACTTCTCCCGCTGCTTGCGCCAGCGGATCCCGGCCTCCAGGAAGCCGTCGATGTCGCCGTCCAGCACGGAGGTGGGGTTGCCGACCTCGAACTCCGTCCGCAGGTCCTTGACCATCTGGTACGGGTGCAGGACGTACGAACGCATCTGGTTGCCCCAGGAGTTGCCGCCGTCGCCCTTGAGCGCGTCCATCTTGGCCTGCTCCTCCTGGCGGCGGCGCTCCAGGAGCTTCGCCTGGAGGACGTTCATCGCGGAGGCCCTGTTCTGGATCTGCGAGCGCTCGTTCTGGCAGGAGACGACGATGCCGGTCGGAAGGTGCGTCAGACGGACCGCGGAGTCCGTGGTGTTGACGCCCTGGCCGCCGGGGCCTGAGGAACGGTAGACATCCACCCGCAGCTCGGACTCGTCGATCTCGATGTGGTCGGTCTTCTCGACGACCGGCAGCACCTCGACGCCGGCGAAGGACGTCTGACGGCGGCCCTGGTTGTCGAACGGCGAGATGCGCACCAGGCGGTGGGTGCCCTGCTCGACCGAGAGCGTGCCGTAGGCGTAGGGGACCTGGACGGCGAAGGTGGTCGACTTGATGCCGGCCTCTTCGGCGTACGAGGTCTCGTACAGCTCGGTCTTGTAGCCGTGCCGCTCGGCCCAGCGCAGGTACATCCGCTGCAGCTTCTCGGCGAAGTCGGCGGCGTCCACACCGCCGGCCTCGGCGCGGATGTTGACCAGCGCCTCACGGGCGTCGTACTCGCCCGACAGGAGGGTGCGGACCTCCAGCTCGTCCACCGCCTTGCGCACGGACGTCAGCTCCGCCTCGGCCTCGGCGCGCGCGTCCTCGTCGCCCTCGTCCTCGGCCATCTCGAAGAGCAGCTCGAGGTCATCGACCCGGCCGCGCAGCTCCTCGGCGCGGCGCAGCTGGCCCTGGAGGTAGGACAGGCGGCTGGTGATCTTCTGCGCGCTCTCCGGGTCGTCCCACAGGGACGGTGCCGCGGCCTGCTCCTCGAGCACGGCGATATCGGCCCTCATCTTGTCGAGGTCCAGGACGGCCTCGATCGACCCCATGGTCGAGGAGAGGGACTTCAGCTCTTCGGATACATCGACGACTGCCACGCACCCAGCCTAACGGCTGACGCCGCCGTCGTGCCCCGGCCCCGTCGGGACGGCCCCGCCGAGGCCCTGCCGGGCCGCTGTCGGCCGCTGCCGGGGCGGCCACGGGCAGCTGCCGCGTGCCCTGGGGAACGGCCCGGCAGGCGCGGTCACGGGGCGTCGGGCTCCGACCTGTGGACTCCGGGCCCGGCGTCGCCCGGCTCGTCGTCGCCGGAGGCCAGCCAGCCGCCGATACCGGCCGCCACGACCACCGCGGCGGCGGCCGCGCCGAGCTTGATCCGCCGGCGGCGCACCGCCCGGTGCCGGGCCGAACCCGCCCGGCGCTCCCCGGCGGCCCGGGGGGCGCGGGCGGTGCCGTGCGCGCCGCCCGCCAGCTCGTCGGGGCCGGGGACCCGCATGCTCGTGTGGGTCTCCCGGTTGGAGTCCGGCACCGCGCCCTGGACGAGCGGGACCGCGCCGCGGGTGGGGCCCGCCTCGGGTGCCACCGGCGGGTAGAGCGCGTCGTCCCGCGGTGTGCCGCCCTCCTGGCCCGCCCGCTCGTCCTCCGCGGACTCGTCGTCCGGCTCGTCGATGTCCAGCGGCGGGATGCCGGCGAGGTCGGGAAGCATCTCCCGCAGCCGGGTGGCCAGCTCCGGCGCGCGCAGCCGGGACGCGGGAGCCTTCGCCAGGCACTGGAGCAGCAGCTGCCACAGCTCGTCGGGGATACCGGGCAGGGGCGCCACACTCTCGGTGACGTGTCGGCGCAGCACCGCTCCGGGGTGGCCGCCGCCGAAGGGCGTGAAGCCGGCGAGCAGCTCGTACAGGACGGTCGCCAGGGCGTAGACGTCGACGGACGCGCGTGGCGGCAGGCCCTCGATGATCTCCGGCGCGAGGTAGTCGGGGGTACCGATGACCTTCGTCGAGCGAAGCGGGACGGAGGACCCCCCGGCCGGAGGCTGGGGGAGGGTCCTGCGCGGCGAGTCGACGAGCCGGGCGATGCCGAAGTCGGTGAGCAGCGCGGGGTGCGCCCCGCCGGGGCCCAGCTCGCCCTGCATGTCCAGCAGGACGTTCTCGGGTTTGACGTCGCGGTGCACGATCCTGGCGGCGTGCGCGGCGGCCAGCGCGTCGGCGACGTCGGCGGCGATGGCGACCGCGGCCTCGGGGGCCATCCGGCGCTCGCGCTCCAGACGGGTGCGCAGGTCGGTGCCCCGTACGAGGTCCATCACCAGCGCCAGGTCGTTGCCGTCGACGACGAGGTCGCGCACGCCGACGACGCGGGGGTGGTCCAGGCTCAGCAGCGCCGTACGCTCCTGCACGAAGCGGCCGACGAGCTCCTGGTCGGAGGCGAGATCCTCACGCAACAGCTTGATGGCCACGGCCCCTTCGGGGCCCTCGCCCAGCCATACCGTGCCGGCACTGCCGCGCCCCAGGATCTGGTGGGCGGTGTACCGGCTGCCGATCTTCCGTGCCAAGACTGCTCCGACGTGTCGGGCCCCCGAGCGTCCTGCCGGGGGCTGAAGTTGGCGTCAAAGCTACGCGGGTACCGAGGGGTTCGGTGCCCCGGACGGCGGCAACCTTCACTTCTGCAGGTGAAATCGCCCGCCGGAAGTCGACAAATCCACGAGGTCGCGCACCGGGGCGGCCCTGCCGCCCCGGTGGGTGGGCGCTACTTGGAGAGGCTCTGCACGAAGTCCTCGACGGTGCGGTAGGCATCCCCGATCTGGTCGAAGTAGCCCTTCGTCGTGCCGATCCACTCCTGAAGAGGAGTCAGTTCCCAGATCAGCCAGCTCGCCACGAACAGGATGAGCAGGGTGAACAGACAGCCCTTGAGACAACCCAGGCCCGGAATCCGCATCGGGTTGGCGCTGCGTTGACGCGGCTCGCGCCGGGGCCGGGGCTCCGGGGCGGGCGGGCGCTGCGGTTCGTAGCGCTGCGGCGGCGGCTCCTGGCGGCGCTGCGGAGCCTGGCGCTGCGGCGCCTGCTGGGCGTACGGCGCGGGACCGCCGTACTGCTGCTGCCCCTGCGGAGGCTGCTGCGGCGCGGGCCGGCGCTGGGGGCGGCGGCGCAGCGGGTCCTCGCTCGGGTCGAGGTACTGCACCTGGGTCTGCTCGCTGCGGTCCCGGGCGGCCCGCATCTGGGACTCCCAGGGGTGCGGCCCTTCGGGCTCCTGCGGCCCGCCGCCGGGCATGCCCTGGGGCATCGGCGGCACCGGCGGCATGGCGCGGGTCGGGTCGCCCTGGCCGGGGCCCGGGCCGCCGGTGGACGGCATGACGCTGGTGGCCGCGGCCGGGTCGTAGGAGCCGGCGTGGGACGGCAGCACCTGGGTGGCGTCGCCGCCGTCCGGGGCGCCCTCCGTCCCGGGGACCACAGCGGGGGTGGGGTCGGGCGCGAGCAGCGCGGCGACGCCCAGCGCCGCCTCGGCCTGGGCCGGGTTGGAATGCACTCCGACGCCGGCCGCGACGGTGCGCAGGCCGCGGGCGAGGTTCTCGGCGCTGGGCCGCTCCTCCGGGCGCTTGCGCAGACAGCGCTCTATGACCGTCCACAGCGGCTCGGGGACGGTGCTGGGGCGGCGCGGCTCCTCGCTCAGATGCCGGTGCAGCACTTCGAGGGCGGTCGCGCCGGCGAACGGCGGCCGGCCGGTGACCAGCTCGTACAGCAGGATGCCGGCGCCGTAGATGTCGACCGCGGAGGTCTGCGGGCGGCCCTCGGCGGACTCCGGCGCCACGTAGGCGGGGGTGCCGACGAATTCGTGGGTGCGGGTCAGGCCCGGGGAGTCCGCGAGGCGCGCGATACCGAAGTCGGTCAGCATCGGGTGCATCTCGCCGCTGCCGTTCGACCCGGCGAGCAGGACGTTGGCGGGCTTGAGGTCGCGGTGCACCACGCCGTCGGCGTGGCTGGCCGCCAGCGCGTCGGCGATCTGCGCGGTCAGCAGGGAGGCCGCCACCGGGCTGAAGGGGCCGTTGTCGCGAAGGTAGCGGTGCAGGTCCGGGCCGTCGACCAGGTCCATCACCAGGGCGAGCAGATCGCCCTCGACGACGAGGTCACGGGTCCGGACGATGTTGGGGTGGGTGAGCCGCAGCAGGACGGAGCGCTCCCGCAGGAAGCGCATCACCACATCCGCGTCGTTCGCCAGCTCTTCCTTGAGGACCTTGATCGCGACGGTCTCGCCGGGCTCGCCGGCCACCGCGGCCTCGGCGCCCGCGGTCTCCCGCTGACGGGCACGCCAGACGGTGCCCGTGGCACCGCGTCCCAGCGGTTCCTCAAGCAGGTACTTGCTGCCTACCGGCCGCACGTCATGCGCTCCCTGGTCTTGGTGGTTCCTCTGCCTGGCCCGCAGGGTCAGCTCGCGGCCCGTCCGCCCACTGTAATGCCGTCGTACAAGCTCCTGGGCTCGCGACGGCGGCGGGGCTTGTGGGGAAGACGTGCCGAAGCGGCGAATGGTTGCCACCGGCGGCCGGCCGCGGGTGCGCGCGAGGGCCTCGACAGGTCCGGCCCCTTCCGAAGTTGATCATTGCGATCGAAATCCGGCCGTTCACCGCGCGCAAGCAGGCACTTTTTCGCCCTTGGGAGACCAAACAAGATCACTCGTTGACGGTCGGCGGGCGTGTTGTCAGCGGCAGGTGCGAGGATGCACCCAGCACGCATGCGGTGGGGCGCGCGGTCTTTGTCGCGACGTGCATTGGGACTTGTACGTGCCGACGTGCTCGGGTGCGGTGGGGGAGTGAGCGCGGCCCCTGCCGGATTTCCCGGCAGAAGGGACCGTTGACGGCGATGCAGATCCGGCTGACCGTCCTCGGGCCGCGCAGCGGCCACACCACCCGGGCCTGCGACGTGCTCGTGACGGCCCCCGCCGGAACCCCGCTGGCCTCGGTGGCGGGCTCCCTCGCGGCGTCGGTGGCCGGCTCCGGCGCGGACGTCGGCGGCGGCGGCTCCGGGAGCGCAGGCGGCTCGGGCGGCACCGGCAGCAGCCCGGTCGTGCTGTACGCCGGGACCGAGCGGCTCGACCTCCAGCGCGCGGCGATCGGCGAGCCGCCCTTGATCGACGGCGCGGTGCTCTCCCTCCAGGGCCCCGGCCCCGCCCCTGCGCACGGCCTGCCGCACGGCCAGGCCCGGCTGCGCGTCGTCTCCGGGCCGGACGCCGGCGGAGTCCATCTGCTGCACGGCGGCCAGATCCGCATCGGCCGCTCCGCCGACGCCGACGTCCCCCTCGACGACCCGGACGTCTCCCGGCTGCACTGCGCGGTGACCGTCGAGCCGGACGGCTCCGTGTACGTCGCCGACCTCCGCTCCACGAACGGCACCGCCGTCGACGGCACCGACCTCGGCGAGCAGCCCGCCCCGCTGCGTCCCGGCACCCTGCTGCGCATCGGCGAGTCCGCCCTGCGCCTGCAGGTCTCCCCCGGCGCCCCCGATCCGGCCCTGGCCGCGACGCCCGACGGCGAGGGCCATCTGCGCATCACCCCGCAGACGGCGGGCACCGAGAGCCGCGCTCGGCACGGCGGCACCGGAGGGGCACACGGGGACAGCGGCCCGGGCGGGGCGCCGGTCCCCGCGGAGCCACAGGGCCCGCGGGCCGAAGGCGGTTCCGGCGCTTCGGTCCGGTGGCCCGAGCCCGGAGGGTCGGGGGCGTACGCCCCCGGCAGCCAGGCGCAGGGGCAGGACGGCGGCGCGCAGCACCCCGGCGCGGACGTTCCGGGTCACCCGGCGGGCCACCCCGGCGACCTCACCGGGCCGGAATCCCGGCCGGGCCCGTACGACGCGTTCGGCACGCAGGGCGGCCCCGGCCAGGACACGGGCACCTTCCCCTCACCCGCCCGGGAAACGGACGGGCGGGCCCCTTCGCCGGGCGGACCGGCGCGGCGGGACACGCCGCTGCGCGGCACCACCGCGTGGGACGACGCCCAGCGGCCGCCCGCCTCCCCGGGCCACGGCGCGGCGTTCCTGGACAGCCCGTCCACCGGCCGTCCCGCCCGGCGCCCCGAGGAAGGCCCCGGCATCCCCGCGCAGCCCGGCCCGGCCTCTCCCGGGTACGCCGCACCCGGGCACGACGACCGTGGGCACGGCCACCCGGGGCACGACCACCACCGTTCCGGTCCCCCTGCCCACGACCGGCAGGTGCCCGGCGGCCCCGGCAGCCACGATGCGCGCCTGGAGTACGACGACAGCCACGCGGCGGGTGCCCGGCCCGGCACCGGCCACGGCACGCCCCTGCGCGGCACCCCCTCCGAGGGCCTGGGCCCCGGGGCCCGGGAGCGGGCGGAGGGCATGCCCGCGGGCCCGCAGGAGCGGACGCACGGCGGGCAGCAGGCCCTGGCCCCGGCCGAGGCCCCGAAGGGCGCGCGACGCGGCGGGATCGGTGCCTGGGCGCGGCGGCTGGCCGGCGGCAGGTCCGCGGTGGACCGGCCCGCAGGCGCCCCGGAGCGGACCGTGGACGCCGCCGCGGAGCACGCCGCGTCGCCCCCGGCTGCCGCCTCGGACCGCTCCGCGGCGGCGGGACCCGCCGCCCACGAGCGATGGCCCGATGCCGCCGCTGTCCTGCTGACGGCGCTCGGCCCGGGACCGCGGCTCTGGGAGCGCGGCCCCGACCACCCTGACGTATTGACGGTCCGGCTGGGCACGGCAAGCGGCAGCGGCGGCCGGGCCGCCGTGCCCGTCACCGTCGATCTGCGCCGGGCCGGCGCCCTCGGCCTCGCCGGGCCGCGCGGGCGGCTGGCGGGACTGACCCGCTCCGCGGTCGCCCAGCTCGCCGCCCTGCACTCCCCCGGCACCCTGGAGATCGTGCTGCTCAGCACGGACCGCTCGCGCAGCACCGAGGAGCGGGTGGCGGACTGGTCCTGGCTGGGCTGGCTCCCCCAGGTACGCCCCGCACACGGGCAGGACTGCCGTCTGCTGCTGGCCTACGACAAGGAGCAGGCGACGGCCCGTACGACCGAGTTGGTGCGTCGGCTGGACGACGGTCCGCTGGGCCCCGGATGGGCCAGCGCCGACCGCGCCGATGTGGCCTCGGCCGCCGCGGGCCACCACGGCCCCTACACCGTCGTGATCGTCGACGGCGACCTCGGCTCGTCGGCACTGCGCGAGACGGCGGCCCGGCTGGCGGCGGGCGGGCCCGCGGCCGGTATCCACCTCATCTGCCTCGCGGAGACCCCCGCCGCGTCCCCCGTCTTCCCACTGGCCGCGACGTACGAAGCGGCCCGCGTGGCGTCGCCCGCGTTCGGCGAGTGCGGGGCGGTGGCGGTGCTGAGCGGCGATGTCGCCACGGCGCTGCGCGTCGTCCAGCCGGGCTCGGGGCCCAACGGCACGGTCGCGACGGTGGACGCGGTCTCCGGCGCCTGGGCCGAGCGGTTCGCCCGCGCGCTGGCGCCGCTGCGCGAGGCCGACGCGACGGCCTCCGTCGGCGGACGCACGGTGCATCGCGCCGCCGTCCCGCTGCCCGACTCCTCCAGGCTGCTGGACGAGCTGGGGCTGGCCCGCGCGACGCCCGCCTCGCTGATGGCTCGCTGGGCCGCCGCGACGGACACCGATCGGCCCGGCGCCGCCGCGGTCCTCGGCACCGGCCCGCACGGCCCGCTCTCCGCCGACCTCGCCGCCGACGGCTCCCATCTGCTCGTGGAGGGCACGGCGGCCACCGGCAAGACCGAGCTGCTGCGCTCCCTGGCCGCCTCGCTCGCCGCCGCGGACCGCCCGGATCTGCTGTCGATGGTGCTGGTGGACGGCAGCAGCGAGCGCGGCGAGGGGCTCCGGATGTGTACGGACCTGCCGCATGTCACGACGTATCTCGCCGCCTCGGACCCGGTCCGGATGCGGGAGTTCGCGCAGGCGCTGTCCTCGGAGCTGAAGCGGCGCGCGGAGATACTGGCCGGGACGCCGTTCGCGGAGTGGCGCGCCAAGCATCTGCCGGCGCCCCGGATCATCGCCCCGCGCCGTACGACCGAGGGCACGACCGGCAGCGCCGCCGGTGAGCCGGACCCGTCCACGACGGGCACCCTGCGGCTGCGGGCGCGCAGCGGTGCTCAGGTGGCGGACGGTGCGGCGGCGGTGCCGATGCCGCGGCTGTTCGTGCTGGTCGACGACTTCGACGAGCTGGTGTCCCCGGCGCTGGGCAGCACCGGCCGGCCGGCCGCAGGTTCGGTGGTGCGGGCCCTGGAGGGGGTCGCCCGGGAGGGTGCCGCGCTCGGCGTGCACCTGATCGCCACGACCGGCCATCCGGACCGTACGGCCGACACCGCTGCCTCCCGACGCGCCGGTCTGCGGGTACTGCTGGGAGCCTCGGGTGATCCGTCCGGCCCGGTCCCGCCGGGCCGCGGACGGCTGCACCGCGCGGAGGACGGCTCCTCCACGCCCTTCCAGGCGGGCCGGGTCACCGGGCGGATACCCAGGACCTCGACCCTGCGGCCGACGGTCGTGCCGCTGGAGTGGCAGCGGATGGGCGATCCCCCGGCCCGGCGCCCGCTGCGCGAGCTGGGCAACGGCCCGACGGATCTGGCACTGCTGGCCAGCGCGTTGCAGCGGGCCGCGCAGTCCTCCGGAGCGCCGTCCGCCCCGCCCCTGGTGTGAGCCGGGGGCGGGCCGCGGGAGTCCGAGGGGTGCCTTCGCACCATCCGCCCCGCCGCCCCCACCACCCGTAACAGCCCGATCACAAAAGGCCAGTTGGCGCGGGAGACGGTATTGCGGCCCGGGTGATCAGGGCGTAGGACTGTCGCACACCACAGCTGCACGGCACGGCACCACGGCACCACGGCACCACTCAGGGCACGACGCGAACAGCACGACGCGAACGGCACGGGCAGGGACGCCGCGGCACGACGTGACACGGCTCCCTCCGCACCCGGCACGGCAGGCGCGGCGAAAAGGGGCTGACGGGGATGCGCACACGACTCGACCGCACGGCCGCACGCGGCACACAGGCGCGAAGGGGCGGCGGCACACGCGAGCGGGCCTCGACGGGAAAGCGCGCCACGTCCGCCCTGGCGGCCACCGCGGCGCTCGCCCTCGCGCTGTCCGCCTGCGGCGGTGGCGGCGCAAAGGAGGAGAGCGAGGGCGGCAAGGGCGGCAGCACCGCCCCCACTGTGTCGCTGCCCAAGCTCAACGGTCAGAAGCTCCAGGTCACCGCGGTCTGGACGGGCGCCGAGCGGGAGAACTTCGTCAAGGTGCTCGACGAGTTCGAAAAGCGCACCGGCGCCACCGTCGACTTCGTGCCCAGCGGTGACGACATGGCCGGCTTCGTCGGCTCCAAGATCGCCGGTGGCGGTCAGCCGGACGTCGCGATGCTCCAACAGGTCGGTGTGCTCAACGAGTTCGCGGCGAAGGACTGGCTCAAGCCGCTCGGGCCGACGGCCAAGGCGCAGCTCACCAAGAACTACAGCAAGGGCTGGCAGGACCTCGGCGCCCACAAGGGCACGCAGTACGGCGTGTATTTCAAGGCGAGCAACAAGTCGCTGGTCTGGTACAACGCCAAGGCGTTCGACAACGCCGGTGCGCAGGAGCCGAAGACCTGGCAGGACTTCCTCAAGACCGCCCAGACCCTCTCCGAGTCGGGCGTCGAGCCGGTCTCGGTCGGCGGCTCGGACGGCTGGACGCTGACCGACTGGTTCGAGAACATCTACCTCTCGCAGGCGGGCCCGGAGAAGTACGACCAGCTGGCCCAGCACAAGATCAAGTGGACCGACGGCTCGGTCAGGAAGGCGCTGACCACGCTCGGTCAGCTCTTCGGCCGCAAGGACCTGCTCGCCGGCGGCAACGCGGGCGCGCTCCAGACGGACTTCCCGACGTCGGTGACCCAGACCTTCAGCGGCGGTGACACCCCCAAGGCCGCGATGGTCTCCTCGGCGGACTTCGCCGCAGCCAACATCAGCCAGACCAAGGCCGCGATCGGCACCGATGCCAAGGTCTTCCCGTTCCCCGCGGTGGGCGCCAAGTCCCCCGTGGTGACCGGCGGCGATGTGGCGGTGGCACTCAAGGACGGCAAGGCGGCGCAGGCGCTGCTGACGTTCCTCGCCTCGACGGACGCGGCCAAGATCTGGGCCCAGGCCGGTGGATTCATCTCGCCCAACAAGGAGTTGGACCGGGCCGCGTACGCCGATGACGTGATGCGTGAGATCGCCGAGGCGCTGATCGCGGCGGGCGACGACTTCCGCTTCGACATGTCCGACCAGGCGCCCGCCGGGTTCGGCGGCAAGCCGGGGCAGGGCGAGTGGAAGGACCTCCAGGACTTCCTCAAGAGCCCGAAGGACGTCACCGGCGCCCAGGCGCAGTTGGAGAAGGACGCAGCCAAGTCGTTCGGGCACTGACGCCGACCGCCTCGACCGGGACCGGGGGACCGTCACGATGAGCGACGTACGCACCAGCACCGAGCGGGCCGGCGGCATACCGGGCGGCCCGCCGGCCACCGGCTGTCCGGGCCGCCCCGGCAGGAAACGCCGACGACTGACGGGCACCCGCCCCTGGATCGCCGCGGCCTTCCTGCTGCCCGCGCTGCTGCTGCTCGGCGCGCTGGTGGTCTATCCCATCGTCTTCTCCGTCCAGCGCAGCCTGTTCGACGCCTCCGGTGACGGCTTCGTGGGGCTGGACAACTACGGCGAGATGTTCTCGGACGACGGCATCCGCACGGCGCTGCAGAACAACGTCATCTGGGTCGTGGTCGCGCCGACCGTCTCGACGGCGCTGGGGCTGATGTTCGCGGTGCTGACCGAGCGGGTCAGCTGGGGCACGGCCTTCAAGCTGGTCGTCTTCATGCCGATGGCGATCTCGATGCTGGCGGCCGGGATCATCTTCCGGCTGGTCTACGACCAGGATCCCGAGCGCGGGGTCGCCAACGCGGTGTGGGTCGGTGTGCACGACACGTTCGCCGATCCGGCACCGTTCCCCGGCGCCAAGCCGCGGCCGAACGCGGACCTGCGCCCGTCCGGGGGCGGCGCGTTCACGACGGAGTCGGCGGTGGCCGCCACGTCGCCGGCGAATGTGCCGCTGGTCGCCGTGCAGCCCGACGATGTGCGCGGGGCGCAGCGGGCAGTCGCCGCCACCGCCCGGCCGGGCAAGGTGACCGGCACCGTCTGGCTGGACTTCACGCGCGGGGGCGGAGGGCGCGTCAACGCCATCGACCCGGGCGAGAAGGCACTGGCCGGCATCACGGTCGAGGCGGTCCGGGACGGCAAGGTGGTCGCGTCGGCGACGACGGCGGCGGACGGCACGTACGCGCTGCCCGCCGACCGGGCCGACGGCGCCCGGCTGCGGCTGCCCGCCGCGAACTTCGCGGAGGCCTACCGCGGCATCAACTGGCTCGGTCCCGCGCTGGTCACCCCGGCCATCATCGGCAGCTACGTGTGGATGTGGGCGGGCTTCGCGATGGTGCTGATCGCGGCGGGTCTGGCGGCGGTGCCGCGGGAGCTGCTGGAGGCGGCGCGGGTGGACGGCGCGGGCGAGTGGCAGGTCTTCCGCCGCGTGACGGTGCCGCTGCTTGCGCCGGTCCTGGTGGTCGTACTGGTCACGCTCATGATCAATGTGCTGAAGATCTTCGACCTGGTCTACATCATCGCGCCGGGCTCCAGCGTCAGGTCCGCCAACGTGCTCGCGCTCCAGCTGTTCCAGTCGTCGTTCGGCACGGACGTCGACGAGGGCCTGGGCAGCGCGATCGCCGTATTCCTGCTGCTGCTCGTGCTGCCGGTGATGTACGTCAATCTCCGGCGCATACGGAAGGAGCGTCGCCGATGACCACCGTGGACGGTCCCGTACGGGCCAAGCCGTCGATGGCCGCGCGGCTGGCGGCCCGGACCGGCGGCGGGGCGCTGCGGATCTTCCTGGTCCTCGTCGCCCTCTTCTGGCTGATGCCGACCATCGGGCTGCTGATCTCGTCCTTGCGCAGCCCGGAGCAGATCGCCGAGTCCGGGTGGTGGCAGGTCTTCCGGGCCCCGGCACAGATCACCTGGGACAACTACAGCCAGCTGCTGTCCAACGACAAGGTCATGGGCTCGCTGCTGACCACCGCGGCGATCACGGTGCCGGCGACGGTGCTGGTCGTCGTCATCGGTTCGCTGGCCGGCTATGCCTTCGCATGGCTGGACTTCCCCGGCCGCGACACCTGGTTCATGGTCGTCGTCGGGCTGCTGGTCGTCCCGGTCCAGGTGGCGCTGATCCCGGTGGCGAAGCTGTTCGGCGCGGTCGGGCTCTTCGAGACGACGGCAGGGGTGATCCTCTTCCATACGGCCTTCGGCCTGCCGTTCGCGGTGTTCCTGCTGCGCAACTTCTTCGCGGAGATCCCCCGGGAGCTGCTGGAGGCGGCCCGGCTGGACGGGGCGGGCGAGCTGCGGCTGTTCACCCGGGTCGTGATGCCGCTGGGCGGCCCCGCCATCGCGTCCTTGGGGATCTTCCAGTTCCTGTGGGTGTGGAACGACATGCTGATCGCGCTGATCTTCGCGGACAGCGGCAGTCCGCCGATCACCGTCGCCCTCCAGCAGGAGGTACGGCAGTTCGGCAACAACATCGACGTCCTGGCGCCGGGTGCGTTCGTGTCAATGGTGGTGCCGCTGATCGTCTTCTTCGCCTTCCAGCGCCAGTTCGTCTCGGGCGTGATGGCGGGCGCCGTGAAGTAGCAGGTGCGGTGAAGCAGCGCGCCACCACTGCCGGTCCGCGCGCCATCTTCCGTTCATTTCCGTCCGCCTACGATGACGGCCGATGACGGTCACGCCGTGCACCGCGTGGTGCGAGCGGCATGCGCCGGGGCAGCAATGTGCGCGCGCACCCGGCCCGTGCCGAGCGGTGGCGCCCCGGCGCCGTCCGGTCCCGCGCGTCGCGGCCACGCCACGGCACCCGGCCGTATCGGCAGCAGCACCCGGCGGACACATCCGCGGCGCAGCATCGCCGCCACATATCGCACCCGCACACCTGCGCGTCGCCCCTCGCCCTGGATTCCCGACCGTCTGGAGACGGACCGCACATGACTGCCCTCACCGCAGACCACAGTGCCGAACAACTCCCGCGACCCACTCGACTGTCCGAGGTCAAAGGCTGGTTCTTCACCGCTGACCAGCTGCTCTTCGACTGGTTCCTGGCGCATCAGCAGGACCGGTCGGTGTCGGGCGACCTGCTCGAACTGGGCGCGTACATGGGAAAGAGCGCGATCTTCCTCGGTGCGCGGCTGCGCTCCGGCGAGCGCTTCACGGTCTGCGATCTCTTCGACTCCCCCGCCGAGGACGTCTCCAACTCCCGGGAGATGAAGAAGTCCTACGCGACCCTGACCCGCCGCGCGTTCGAAGCCAACTACCTCGCGTTCCATGACGAGTTGCCCACCATCGTGCAGGGCCTGAGCTCCGTCGTCCGGGAGTATGTGGCGGATGATTCGGTGCGTTTCGCCCATATCGACGCCTCGCATCTCTACGAGCACGTCCACGGCGACATCCTGGCGGTCCGCGAGCTGCTGACCGGCCAGGGCATCGTCGTCCTGGACGACTTCCGAGCCGAGCACTGTCCCGGCGTGGCCGCTGCCACCTGGCAGGCCGTGGCGAACGAGGGGCTGCGGCCGGTCTGCATCACCGGCACGAAGTTCTACGGCACGTGGGGCGACCCGGAGCCGCTGCAGAAGGCCCTGCTGGCGTGGATCGAGTCCCGCAAGGACATCTGGCACGAGGTGCAGCAGGTCAACGGCGCCCCGCTGATCCGGCTGAGCGCCAAGGGCGCGAAGGACCCCGCCCAGCCGGTCTCCCGTCACACCTCGCCGCTCCGCCCGCGCGCGGCGGACCGGGCGCCGGCGGGGTCCGCGGCCCGCGTGGTCCCCCGCCCCCGGCCCGGCACACTGCGCCGCGTCGCGCTGAACGTGCTGCCGCCGGTCCTCACCAAGGCGGTCGTCGCCGCCCGCCGCAAGGGCCGCGCGGCATCCCGCTAGGCGGGCGGACGCCGCGCGCCGTGCGGGGCCGTGCCGGCGCCCCTCAGAGCGGCACCTGCCCCACCAGCACGAACGCGTTGCCGCGCAGCAGCTTCCCGGCCGGGCGCGGCAGCGGCGAGGAGTAGGTGCGCCGGACGGCCAGGCCCGCGGACTCGGCGAAGGCCCGCAGCAACGGGAAGTCGGTGAAGCGGACCGCGGCGGGGGTCGCCCGGTGGCCCGCTTCCTGCGGGGTGATCAGCACGATCCCGCCGCCCGGGCGTACATACGGCACGTAGGCCCGCAGCAGGTCCTCGACCTGCTCGTCGTCCAGGCGGTCCAGGACGTGCGCGCACAGCAGCGTGTCGAAGGCGCCGGGCCTGGCGTGCGGGCTCGCGAGGAACGCGTCGGCGGTGTAGGCGGTCAGACCGCGGGCCCTGCACCGCGCCACGTCCTCCGGATCGTGGTCCACACCGACGCTGCCGGACGCGCAGCCCGCCAGGGCGTCACCGGCGCCGCAGCCGATGTCGAGGACCCGGCCCCGGCCGATCCGCCGCAGCTGCCTGCGGTACGGGGGCCGGACGGGCGCGGTCCGCGGCGGGCCGGAGCGCCCCGGGGCCGGCAGGCGCGCGGTCGAGGCGTGCGGAGCGGTGCCGGTGAGGGGGGCGCCGGTGCCCGGCACGGCGGCCGGGTCGCCGCCGGGCCCGGTGGCCTCGGGGCTGTCGGTGGCGGCGGAGCTGTCGGTACGGCCGGACATCAGGTCGCGGTCACCTTTCCCTCGGGGCACGGCGCAACGGCGCCGGGACGACAACCAACGGGTCTACGGCATCGGGCAGGCCACGCCCGCACGGCGCGCCGGTCCACCCCGCACGACTCCCCGGCCCGGCGGCGCACCGGCCGCCCGGCGTCGCGCCGCACGGCCGCCTCATACGCCGGCGCCCAGCAGGCGGACGCTCTCCTCCGCCACGCGTGGGGTGGGTGCCACGCTGCGCTCCGACGCCGGGAGCAGCGGCAGCAGTTCGTCGTCGCCGAGCAGCACCCGGCGCACCACACGCTCGGCGGCCTGCCCGTCGTCGTACGGGCAGAACCGCGCCCGGAACGCGGCCCGCATCCGGGTCGCGTGCGGGCCGTCCCAGCGGCCGGAGCGGAAGGCGTCGGCGACGGCGTTCTCGTCGTCGGCGATCACGCCGGGGGTGTCACCCGGCTCGCCGGAGAGCAGGTCGACATAGACGCCGCGGGCGCGCCGGAAGGTCTCCCAGTCGGCGGAGTGGATCACGATCGGCCGGTCCAGGCAGGCGTAGTCGAACAACAGGGACGAGAAGTCGCCGAGCAGGGCGTCGGATGCCAGGCACAGCTCCTCGACACAGGGGTGGCGGGAGACGTCGAGGATCGCGCCGGTGTCCCGGAGGGCCGCGAGCCCGGCGTCCGGACCGTACAACGGGTGTGTACGGAGCAGGAGTTGGTATCCCGCCCCGAGGTTGCGGCTGAGGCGCTCCGGGTCGAGCGGCGGGGTGCCGTCGCGCAGGTAGTCGCGGTGGGTGGGGGCGTAGAGGACGGCGGTGGTGCCGGGGAGGATGCCGAGCCGGGCGCGCAGGGCACGGATGTCGTCGGCGGTGGCGGTGAAGTAGGCGTCGTTGCGCGGATGCCCGGTGGGCAGCGTCTCGTAGCCGCTGGGGCAGGCCCGCTCCCGGACCTCGCTGGAGTGCGGGTTCGCGCTGAGGCTGTAGTCCCACTGGTCGGCGTGGTCCAGCAGCCGGGTGAAGCTGACGCCGGCCGCCGCCGCGGGGTAGCGGCGAAGATCCATGCCCATGGTCTTCAGGGGCGTCCCGTGGTGGGTCTGGAGGAAGATCTGGTCCGGCCGCTTGTGGAACGGCCGGCCGAAGTCCGCGTCGTGCACGAGGTACTTGGCGCGGGCCAGCACCTCCCAGTAGCGCCGGGAGCCGGCCACGACATGGTCCACCCCGGCCGGCACCTCGCCCCGGTCGCGGGCGTTCACCGCCCAGACGCCGTGCAGATGGGGCGCGATCTCCCGGGCCTTGCGGTAGACCGCGGCGGGACTGCAGTGCACGCCGCGGTGGCCGTACGCGCCGTAGAGCACGAGGTTGTCGTCCAGCGGGCGGCGCAGCTGGAGCCGGTAGTAGCGCTCGGACGCGGTACGGGCGGCGGCCTCGCGGCGGGCGCGCAGCTGCTCGGCCGCGCCGCGGCGCAGCGCGTCGGCGCCGCGCAGCGAACGGTAGCCGCCGTACGAGCCGAGTCCTGCGGGCAGCGGCACGCCCGACGGGCGGTGCCGGCGCAGGGTGCCGGCAGCGGCGCGGTGGAAGTCGGCGCGGTCGGCCGGCGGGACGCGAGCGCCGTCCGCGAGGATCGCCAGGAGGTGGCGGGCGGCCCGGTCGTAGAGCGCGGGGGCCAGGACGGCCGCGTCCGGGTGGCGGGCGACACGGTGCAGAAGGTCGTCGTAGCGGTCCACGGCGACGAGGTGGTGCCGGCCGGGGGTGGTCGAGGCGCTGCCGCGGCGACGCCGGCGCCAGGTGACGCAGATGCGGTCCAGGGTCGCGATGCGCTCGGCGTCCAGCAGCATGCCGAAGGCGACCGGGAGGTCCTCGTAGGGGCCGTCGGCGAACGCCAGGGCCTGCGCGCGCCAGACGTCGCGGCGTACGGCGCGGTTCCAGGCGGCGGGCAGCACTCCGAGCACGGCGGGGCGTTCCGCGGCGGTGAAGACATCGGTGCGGGCGGCAGCGGAGCCGGGGACGTGCGCGGCGCGCGGTACGGCCGTCCTGGGTCCCGGCGTGGTGTGCGCCGTCGCGCGCGCCAGGAACTCCCCGTCTCCGCTGGGCCGTACCCGCTCCCAGACGTCCGTGCGCGCGTGGTCCCAGAGCAGGACGTCCGGGCCGCCGGTGGCGCGCAGCCGCTTGTCGATGGCGGTCAGCGCGTCCGGCGTGAGGGTGTCGTCGCCGTCGAGGAAGAGGAGGTAGTCACCACGCGCGCGGGCCGCCCCCGCGTTGCGGGCGGGCCCCGCGCCGCCGGGGCGCATCAGATGCAGCGCGACCACCCGCGGATCACGCTCGGCGTACTCGTCGATGATCCCCCCGCCCTCGTCCGCCGAGCAGTCGTCGACCGCGATCAACTCCAGGTCGCCGAAGGGCTGGTCGAGGACGGAGCCGAGGCAGCCGCGGAGGAATCCCTGCACGCTGCGGGCGGGGACGATGACGCTGAAGCGGGGCATGGCCATCCCGTGGATCGAGACACTCGGACTACGAACGAACACCGAGCGTAACGAGACGCATACGGAGTGTCGATCATCTGCCTCACCCTTTCAGCGCAGATCCGGTGACCGGGTCGCCGAACGGTGAGTTGAACGCCCCGTCCCGTGTCTCACCTGTCCGGAAAGGCTTGGTCCGCGCATGAAGCCTCGGCTCACGGTTGTCGTACCGGTCCCTCGCACCGAGGGGTCCGAGCGGAATATGGAGGAGTGTCTGGAGTCGGTGGCGGCCCAGACACTGACCGCGCTGGATGTGGTGATGGTGGACGCCGGGCCGGCGGACGAGACCGCCGGTCACGGATCCGCCGAGAGCGCCCCCGCCGCCCTCGCCCGCCGCTTCACCGAGCGGGACCCGCGGTTCCGCATCGTCCGGGGCGCCGCCCACGGCTCCTGCGGCCCCGGCGCCGCGCGCAACGCCGGTGCCCGGCACGCCTATCCGGACACCGGTCATCTCGCCTTCCTCGACGCCGACGACGTGCTGCTGCCGCGCGCTTACGAGGACCTCGTCGGCCTGCTCGACAAGTCCGGCGCGGACTTCGCGACCGGCAACGTCTACCGGCTCGGCGCGGCCGGCCGCAGCCAGTCCCGGCACCATCCGGCCGGCCGGCAGACCGCGCTGCGCACCCACATCACCGACGACCTCACCCTGCTGTCCGACCACTTCGCCCGCAACAAGGTCTTCCGGCGGGCGTTCTGGGACCGGCACGGCCTCGCCTTTCCCGACGGCGAGTGGTGCGAGGACGCGGCGGTGACGCTGCCCGCACACTTTCTCGCCGACGCGGTCGACGTGCTGCACGAGCACGTCTGCTACTGGCGCCTGCCGGACGGACCCGACCGGCACCGGCCGCCGGACGCCCGGTCGGTCCGGGACCGGTTCGCGGCGGTGGCGGGCGTCCGCGCCTTTCTCACCGACCCGGCCCGCAGCCGCTGGTCGGCGTATCTGACGGACTTCGACCGGGCGGTGCTCACCGATGAGCTGCCCGCCCTCATCGAGGTGCTGCCGGCCGCCTCTCCGGAGTGCAGGACCGTTTTCCTGGAGTGCGCCCGCGACTTCCTCTCCCGCGTCGACCCCCAGCTCTTCCCCGCGCTGCCGGTGGAATTGCGGATGCGCTGGTATCTGGTCCGCGCCGGCCGGCTCGCGGACCTGCTGACGCTGCTGGCGCACGAGGCACGCAGCCCCGGTGGCTTCGCGGTCACCGGGCCGCCGCTGCGCAAACGCGCGGTGCTGCCGCTCACGCCGCCGCTCGCCCTCCCGCCGGGCGTGACCCGGCTGGAGCGTGCGGACTTCCCCGTACGCGCCCGGGTCCTGGAGGCGGTGTGGCAGAACGGGACGCTGCTGCTGCGCGGCTACGCCTACATCCGCAACCTGGACGCCGCCACCCGGCACGGCTACCTCAGGACGGCCGTGGTCTCCCAGGGGCGCCGCCGGATCCTGCTGCCGCTGCGGCCGGTGGCGATGCCGCAGGCCACCGCCGACTCCGGTCAGGAACAGCACTGCTACGACTGGTCGGGCTTCGAGCTGGCCCTGGACCCGCGCCGGCTGCGCAAGGCCGGCGGCTGGGAGGAGGGCGACTGGAGCGTCAGTGTGCTGCTGGCCTCGGCCGGCGTGGTGCGGGCCGCCGGGCTGTGCGCGCCGGACACCGGCTCCGGCGCCGAGCCGCTCGGCCACGAGGTCGTGCCGTTCCCCCCGGTGGCATCCGACATGGGAGGTGCAGGTGCGCAAGAGGATGGTGGGGCAGGCGATCAGACCGGCCAGGAGGCGGAGACGCCGCCCGGCGCGGGCGCCGAATCCGGTGCGCACGCCGCCGTGCGGGTCACGCCCCGGTACGCGGACGGGCGGCTGCGGCTGTCCGTCGAACGCCGGTCGCACCGACTGGCCGGCCACCACGCGGCCGCGGCCGGCGTCCTGGACCTGACCGTCGTCACCCCGGGCCCTGCGCCGTCCGCCCTGCGGCTGACGCACCGGGGAACCGGCACGGTGGTGTCCTTCCCGGTGGAGAACGCCGACGCGGCGGGGAGCGGGGACGACTCCCCGTCCGGCCCCCGGCGGCTCACCGTCCGCATCCGCCTCGACGCCGTCGCCGACGCGCGGCCCACCCGGGACGGCGCACCGCGGGCGATCCCGCCCGCACACACCGAGAGCTGGGCGGCGGGGCTGGTCCTGGCCGACGGCGGCACCGAGCCCCTCGCCTGCGCACCGGACCTCCCACCCGTCGCCCACCCCCTCTCGCACGGCCGGGAGCTGGTCGTGGCGGCGACCCCCGGCGGGGATCTCGTCCTGCACGACCGCACCCCGCAGCCGTTCCTGGACCGCGTCTTCTGGCGCGCCGACGGCACCCTGCTGGTCGCGGGTCCCCTGCCGAGCGCCGCGCCGCACGCCACCGAGCTGGTGCTGCGGCACGCCGCGCACGCCACCGAGACGGCCTTCCCCACCACCCATGACGGCAGCCGCTTCCACTGCGCGCTGCCGTTGGGCGCGCTGCCCTCGCTGGCCGGGCCGGTACCGCTGCGGGAGGGCCGCTGGACGCTTCATCTGCGCGAGCAGGGCGCGGCCGGCACGCCGCTGGACGCCCCGGTCCGCTTCCTGCCCACCGTCTTCGACGGACTGCCGGCGACCCGTACGGTCCGCGGCAAGCCGCTCGTCCTGGACCGGCACCGCCACGACGAGGCGTTCGTCTCGGCCGGGCCCGCGCTGCCGGCCGTCGACCGCGGCCCCTACCGCCGCCGGGTGCTGCGCGAACAGCACTACCCACTGCACCGCACCCGCCCCCTGCGCGAGACCGTCCTCTACAGCAGCTTCGGCGGACGCGCGTACGGAGACTCCCCGCGCGCCGTGCACGAGGAACTGCTGCGCAGGGGAACGGAGGTGGAGCACCTGTGGGCGGTGCGCGACGCCCAGGCCCCGGTACCGGGCGCCGCCCGCGCGGTGGTGGTGGGCAGCGCAGCCTGGCACGGCGCGCTGGCGCACAGCCGGTGGGTCGTCACCAACACCCACCTGCCGGCGTGGTTCACCCGGCGGGAGGGCCAGACGGTCGTCCAGACCTGGCACGGCACCCCGCTCAAGCGGATCGGCGCCGACCTGGCCGGCACGCTCTGCGCCGGACTGGCCCACCTGGCACCCCGGGCACGGCCCGAACGGCAGTGGAGCGTGCTGCTGTCACCCAACGCGCACAGCACACCGGTGCTGCGCTCCGCGCTCGGCTACTCCGGCGAGCTGCTGGAGTCCGGCCTGCCGCGCACCGACGCGCTGGTGCACCCCGACCGGGACCGCGCTGCCGCGGCCGTCCGCGCGCGCCTCGGCATCCCCCGGGACAAGAAGGTCGTGCTGTACGCGCCGACGCCGCGGGACCATCTGGCATACGACGCCCGCCACCATCGCCTGCATCTGCCGCTCGACCTGACGGCCGCCCGGCGGGCGCTGGAGGCGGACCATGTGCTGCTGGTCCGCGGCCACCCGCTGGTCGCCGACCGGCTGCCGGGGCACCACGCGCCGTTCGCCGTGGACGTCTCCACGCACCCGGACGCCACCGAGCTGCTGCTGGCCGCCGATGTCCTGGTGACCGACTACTCGTCGCTCGCCGCCGACTTCGCCAACACCGGCCGTCCGATGCTCTTCCTGACCCCCGATCTGCCGCACTACCGCGACACCCTGCGCGGCTTCACCCTCGACTTCGAGGCCCGCGTACCCGGCCCGCTGCTGACCTCGACGGAGGAACTCGTCGACGCCCTGGGCGATCTGGACGCCATCGCCCGGGCCGGGGCGGACGCCTATGCGGACTTCCGCCAGGCGTTCTGCCACCGCGACGACGGCGGCGCGGCTGGCCGGGTCGCCGACCTGCTGGCGGAGTGAAGCGTGACGCCCGGACCCGCGCCGGGCCCGTCCGCGGCGACCGGGCCGCGGCAAGTCGTGCGGCGCGGATCGGCATCCGGCGGCGCTCTCGTCGTTACAGCATGTGCGGGAGTCCTCACGGGCACCCGCACACCCAAGTCCGGTCTTTCGGTTCGTCACAGGACAGTAAGGACAGGGAAAACCGTGGCGAAGGGTGCAACCGCTCAGCGGGAATCCCCCTCTGACCCAACACAGGGAGTCCGGACCCCGCTCGTGCCCAGAGACGCTGTCGACACGAAATGTAGATGTAGTGACTGTGAAAGAAGCCCTAGAGCCACGGCCTGGGCCCACCATCACGCCAACCGCGCAGGTCAGCATCGTCGTCATCGCCTACAACGATGTCGCCCATGTCTCCGAGGCCGTGCGCTCGGCTCTGGCGCAGGGGGCACCGGGACAGACGGTCACCGAAGTGATCGCGGTGAACGACGCCTCCACCGACGGCACCGGCGCGGCCCTCGACACCCTCGCGCGCGCCGATCCGCGGCTGCGGGTGATCCACCGCGCCGAGAACAGCGGCGGCTGCGGCACCCCGCGCAACGACGGGGTGCGCGCGGCCACCGGGCGCTTCGTGATGTTCCTCGACAGCGACGACGTACTGCCTCCGGGCGCGGCGCAGGCACTGCTGACGGCAGCGCTCCGGCACGACGCCCCGGTGGCGGCCGGCGCCTGCGTACGGCGTGAGCTGCCTGCGCGGCGCGATGTCGCCTGGCAGCCCGGCCTCTACCGCGAGGCGGCCGTGCACGGCTCCCCCGAGAGCAGCCCTCAGCTGGTGCGGGACACCCTGTGCGTCAACAAGCTCTACGACCGGGCGTTCCTCGCCGAGCACGACATCGCCTTCCCCGAAGGCCGGTTCACCTACGAGGACTTCGTGTTCACCGCCCGGGTGCTGGCCGCTGCCCCGCGGATCGCGACCATCCCCGACAGCGTCTACGTCTGGCACGTGCGCCGCGCGGCCGCCAAGCAGTCCATCTCCCTGGACCGCAAGGACGTCGCCAACTGGCAGGCCCGCATCGACGCCCACCGCACCAGCGTGCGGATCTTCGAGGCCGCCGGGCACAAGGCGTTGGCGCACGCCGCCGACATCAAGTTCCTCGACCACGACCTGCGGATGTACGTGCGTGAACTGCACACCCGGGGCGCGGACTACCGCGCCGAGTGGTGGCGGCTGACCCGCGCCTACCTGGCCCGCTTCGACGAGGCCGATCTGCTCGCGGCGCGCGCGCCGGCCCGCTGGCTCGCCCGGGTGGTGCTGGCCTCCCCCGAGCCGCGGGATCTGGAGCGCCTGACGCACCTTGCCGCCCGGCCCGGCCGCCTGCTGCCGCCGTACGCGGAGGCCGGGGGCCAGGCGGTGTGGTCGGCGGACCTGCCGGAGGTCGAACTGGACGCGCTGGGCACCAAGCCGATGCACCGGCTGCCGGTGACGGTCGACGCGGAGCCCGTCATCGGCGCCCGCAATGTGCTGCGGCTGCGCGTGCACGAGATGTACGGGCGGCTGGCGGCGGCCGAGCCGGTCACCATCGATGTCGAACTGCGGCGCCGTACCGACGACCGGCGGGGCACGGTGCACACCGCTGCGCTGACCGCGTCGGCGCCGCCCGGCGAGGGGGCCGGCGTCTGCTGGACCGCGGAGGTGGTGCTGGATCTCGCGGCGCTGGCCGCGCGGGACGGCAGCCGCTCCGCCGACCCCGAGCCGTGGGACCTGATGGCACAGGTGGCCTGCGCGAACGGCGCCGGCTTCCGCGCGTCGCTCCGGGCGACCGGCCCGGGGCTGCGCCGCCGCGTGCTGCCCAGCAGGCGGCATGCCCTGCTGCTGGTGCAGCCGTACGCGACGACCGGCGGTGCGCTGTCCCTGCGGATCGCGTGCGGGCTGCGCAGCGTCTGGCGAATCGCCGCCCGCCGACTCCGCCGCTGAGCGGTCTCCCGTCCCCGCCCCGAACCGACCCCACGGGGTCCACCGAGCCTAGGATGGCGCTATGTCTTACTTGATCACGGGTGGTGCCGGTTACATCGGCGCCCATGTCGTACGAGCCCTGCGGCAGGCGGGCGAGACGGTCGTCGTGCTGGACGACCTGACGACGGGCGTGGCCGCCCGGGTCCCGGAGGGCGTTCCGCTGGTCGTCGGCTCCACCCTCGACCGGGAACTGCTCAACCGCACCTTCGCCGAGCACGGCGTCACCGATGTCGTGCACCTGGCCGCCAAGAAGCAGGTCGGCGAGTCCGTCGAGATGCCGCTGCACTACTACCGCGAGAACGTGTACGGCCTGCAGACCCTGCTGGAGGCGATGGCCGCGGGCGGCGTCGGCCGGCTGGTGTTCTCGTCCTCCGCGGCCGTCTACGGCATGCCCGACGTCGACCTCGTCACCGAGGAGACGCCGTGCGTGCCGATCAACCCGTACGGCGAGACCAAGCTGGTCGGCGAGTGGATGGCCCGTGCGGCCGGTAAGGCCCACGGCATCAGCACCGCCTGCCTGCGCTACTTCAACGTCGCCGGGAGCGCCGCCCCCGAACTCGCCGACACCGGTGTCTACAACATCGTCCCGATGGTCATCGAGAAGCTCACCGAGGGCGCCGCGCCGCTCATCTTCGGCGATGACTACGACACTCCCGACGGCACCTGCATCCGCGACTACATCCATGTCGCCGACCTCGCCGACGCGCATGTGGCCGCCGCCCGCAAGCTCGCCGAGCCGGGCCCGGTCCGCGATCTGACGCTCAACATCGGGCGCGGTGAGGGCGTTTCGGTGCGCGAGATGGTCGATCTGATCGCCGAGATCACCGGGCACGACGAGGTCACCGCCCAGGTCACGCCGCGCCGTCCGGGCGACCCGGCGCGAGTGGTCGCGGCCGCGGACCGGATCGCCACCGAGCTGGGCTGGAAGGCTCACCGCGATGTCCGCGACATGATCACCTCGGCCTGGGCGGGCTGGCAGCACCACCGCCCGCAGGAGCGCCGCGGCTGACCGCCACGGCCCCGACGCCCGGTCCACGCCCCGTCTCCGCCGCCCCGCGCGGCAGGAACGGGGCGTGCGCGGTTCCGGTCCGCTCGCCCCCGTCAGCGCGACAGGCGCGAAAGCGGCGCCGTCAGGCAGCCGCCCTGCGGCACGGTGAGGACCAGCGGGGCCCGCACGTCCCCACGCCGCACGGCCACCCGTACCGGCAGTTCCCGCCGCAGCGGCCCGGCGGTCAGCCGCAGCGCGACCCGCCAGGTGCCGGGCGGCCCGCTGCGCAGCAGGGCGCGCACCATGAAGCGGTCCCCGGCGCTCCGTTCGACCGTGGTGCGCAGCGCCACCGTCCGTGCGGCGTCGAAGAAGATCAACTGCAGGCGGGCGTCGGCGGGACAGCCCGGCAGGGTGAGCCGCGTCGTGAGGGCGACCCGGCCTGACGGGCTGACGGTCGCCTGGCCGCGCAGATCGCCCCCCAGCGGGCGGCGCACGCCGGTGCGGTCCAGGTCGAGGTGGAGATGGCCGTGCGGCTGCGAGCGGAAGAGCGCGGCGACGACCGGGCCGGCCGCTCCGCCGTCGGCGATCCGCGGTGCCATGGCGGCGGTGTCCCCGCCTTCGGGGCACAGCCACGCCTCGCGGCGTACGGCGGGTGCCGCCGCACCGTCCGCGATGTGTGCGGTGACCGCCACCTTCAGGCCCCAGCAGCCGTCGGCCGGCGGCGCGCCGTCCGCCGCGGTCGCCGGGTCGATCCGGGCGTGCCAGGCACCTTGCGCGCAGTGGGTGGCCGGGATGCGGTACTCGCCTCCGCCACCGCGCAGCACGACCTCGACGGAGTGTGTGCGCAGACCGGGCAGCTCGGCGGTGCCCTGCAGCTGCAGGACACCGTCCGACCAGCGGAAATCCTTCAGCCGCTGGGTCAGGACGAGCCGGTCGGTGAGGTCGTAGCAGGTGTCCGGCAGCCCGTGGCCGGGGTCGCGGAAGTACGGGTAGCCGGCGTACACCCGGCCGTCCTCGTCGATGTGCGCGGGCCCGATCCGGCGCGGGGCCCCGGTGTCGGGATCCGTGCCGGTGTCGGCGCGGACGATGCCGGTCAGCTCGTCGAGCAGCCCGGCGGCAAGGCAGTGGGCGCGCAGCCGGAGCCGGGGCGGCAGGGCGTCCCGTACCCGGTCGGTGAGGTACCGCTGGACGAGCGGGCGGGCGGCTTCGGCCATCTCGCGGCGGCCCGCGGCGTCACGGGCGAGGTAGGGGGCGGCGAAGCAGGCGAGGATCTCGCCGTGGAAGTGCCGGACCATCAGCTTGTCGCGGTCGGGGCCGGGCGGTACCGCCTCGGCGACGTCGGCCAGAACGGTGCCGACGTAGCCGAGCTGGTCGGCCCAGTCCAGGTCCTGGCGGCTGGCGTTGCTGTCGTCGTCCCGGCCGTACAGGTGGTAGCAGTCGTGATCGGCGAGGACGGAGACGGTGCCGGCGCGCAGCAGGGCGGCGATGCCGAACGGCAGGTCCTCGCCCAGCAGCCGTCCCTCGGTGAAGCGCAACCGGTGCTTGTCGAGGAAGGAGCGGCGAAAGAGCTTGTAGGCGGCCAGGGTCCAGTAGACCGGGGAGTCGAAGACGGAGACGCTGCCGCTGGTGGTGCGCAGGTCCACCGGGGCGGAGCGGCCCTCCGCCCCGACGATGCGCCCGTGGACGATGTCGGAGCCGTGGGTCTCGGCCATCTCGGTGAGCCGGTCGAGGGCCTCGGGACCGAGTCGGTCGTCGGAGTCGAGGAAGAAGACGTAGTCGCCGGTGGCGCGCGCCAGCCCGATGTTGCGCGGCCGGCCCGCGCCACCGGACGCGGCCGCGCGCACCACCGTCAGGTTCGGGTGCCGGCGGGCCTGTTCGTCCAGCCAGTCCGCGCTGCCGTCGGTGGAGCCGTCGTCGACCGCGATCAGCTCGATACGGGCCTGGTCAAGGCTTTGGGCGAAGACCGAACCGATGCTACGGGCGAGATAGCGGCGGGTGTTGTGCACCGGCACGATCACCGAGACCGTCGGTGCGGCCGCTGGAGGGCAGGCGGCGGCCGGGACCGCCGTTTCGTCAGACACAGCCACCCTGCGCTCCGTTTCTCCTGCTGACCGTCGAATTCACCCTGCATCTCGGCAGAGTAAAACGGGCTATCGAGACATATCCCGTAGTGTGAGCGTTCGCTGATCGTGGAGCGGTGCCGATACGGCGACCTCCACCCCGTAAGAGGCGGTCCGGGCGCGGCAGGTTGCCCGGTCCTCGGGATGCGCAGGGAGAACGCGGCGACGTGAGACCTACCATCAGACGCCTGGCCGCACCCGGGCTCGCGGCCCTGCTGTCCATGGCGGCGTACTGCCTGGCCCTGGCGATTTACGGCGGCTACCCCTTCGACCCCCGCTCACGCGCCGTCAACGATCTGGGCAACCAGTTCGTGCCGTTCCACGCCCGGCTGTGGGACCTGCTGCACGGCGAAACCAGCGGCGACCTGTTCTTCAACTGGGGCAGCGGCTACGGCGTCCCGTTCCTCGCCGACTTCTTCACGTACCTGATGAACCCGTTCTCCTGGCTCGTCGGGCTCTTCCCCCGCCATCTGGCCGACTTCCCCGTCTTCCTCGTCACCCTGTTCTGCATCGGCCTCGGCTCCGCCCTGATGACCGTCCTGCTGGCCCGGCTGCACCCCGGCTCCGGCATTCTGCGGGCGCTGCTGGCGGTGGGCTACGGGCTGTGCGGCTGGGTGCTCAACGACGGTTACGCGGACCCGATGTGGATGTGGGGGCCGGTCGCGCTGCCGCTGATGGGCATCGCCGCGGACTGGTGCCTGCACAGGCGGCGCTGGGTGGCCGCCACCCTGCTCGTCGCCCTCGCCTGGGCGGGCAATTTCTACACGGCGGCGATGGCAACCCTCGCCATGGCGCTGGTGCTGCTCCTGCGTCTGCTGCTGGCGCACCGGACATCGGTCGGCGACCGGCTGCGGTCGCTGCTGCGGGCCGCCGGCGCCACGCTGGTGGGCATCGCGCTCGCGGCGCCCGCGATGACCGTCACCTACCGCGCGAGCAAGGCCGCCCAGCCGGCGCCGGAAGCGGTCTTCCTCGGCCGGCCGGCGCTGCGCGACCAGTTGGCGCAGCTGCTGCCGGGCGGCCACGGCGGTGCGGAAGCCACCCCCGTGCCCAACATCGCCATCGGGATGCTGGGGCTGCTGCTCGTGGCCACCTTCCCGTTCGTCCGCACGCTGCCGCTGCGCGTCCGGGTCGGCTGGTACGGCCTGGCGGCGGGGGTCGCCGTGTCGTTCGTGTGGAAGCCGACGATCCTGCTCTGGCACGGCGGGGCGCTGCCCAACGGCAGCCCGTACCGCGCCTCCTTCGTGCTCAGCGCGATCCTCGTGATGATCGCCTGGCTCGCCCTGGCCTACCGCCCGCGCCCCCGAGAACTGGCCGCAGGGGCGACGCTGGTCGCGCTCCTCGCGATGCTCTGCCGCGACCGGAACTCGGTCGGCACCGCCACCTGGATCCTGGTCCTCGGCGGCGGGGGCGCGGCGTGGGCGGCGCTTGCGGCGCTGTCCTTCCTGCGCGGTCACACCGCCCGCACCCGGGTGCGGACCGCCGTCGCCGTCGCACTGACCGGCACGGTCCTGCTGGGCTCCGCGTACGCGGCGTTCTCGGTGACGGTGCAGCGGGGCAAGATCGCCTGGTTCCGGCCGAAGACCACGCTGGACCGAGGGGCGCTCGCCGCCCACGCCCGGCTGGCCGCGCGCGCCGACTGGCCACGCTCGCGCACCGATCCCGGCCCGCACGAGTTCGCCAACAACGACCCGCTGCTGATCGGCGGCGAGGGCGGCTCGTACTACAGCAGCTTCGTGCCCGCCGGGACCGCCGCCACCCTGCACGGCCTGGGCGCCGGCTGGTACATGAAGGGACGTCACACGCTCAGCTTCGAGGACCCCGTGGGGCGGGCGATCATGGGCGTCAGCAGCTACCTGGCTCCGGTGCCGGAGGGCGGCGGCCGGTACACCACCGGGTACGCGCGGTCCGCTCCCCTGCTGACCGTGCGCCGCACGCTGCCGCCCGCCCGCGGCGCGAGAACCGTCTTCGCCCGCCAGGAGCGGGTGCTGGGGGCCACCGTCTACGAGGTGCCGACCCTCACACCCCGGCCGGGCGACGCCGCGGTGCCCAGCCGGGGCGGCTGGATCCTGCCCGCGGTACGGAAACCGGCCGCTGACCCGGACCGCGCCGGGACCGTCTTCACCGGGCGCTGCACCCCGGGCAGCACCGCCGTCTGGTACGCGAAGTGGTTCTCCGGGCACGTCGGCGGGCTGGGCAGCAGGACCCGGGCCGTGGGCTGGTTCGAGCGCACCGCCAACCCGGTCAGGTCGCTGGGCACGGTGCCCCAGGACGGCACGGTCGCGGTGCGCTTCACCGGCCTCGGCCGGCAGCACGTTCCCCAGCACGCCGTCGGCTGCGTCTCGCCGCGCAAGCTGGACGCGGCGGTGGACGCCCTGCGCGCCAAGGGCCCGGTCGCGTTCCGCACCAGCGGCCACGGGCTGACGGCGACGCTGCCGTCCGGCAGCGCGGGACACGCGGTGCTTGCCGTACCCCTCACCCGGGGGTGGGGCTGTTCGGTGGACGGCGGTCCGTCCCGGGCGCCCCGCTCGTTCAGCGGTCTGATGAGCGTCGGCCTGGGCTCCGGCGCCACCCGATTGGCCTGCTCGTACACTCCGCCCGGCCTGAAGGCGGGGCTGGCGGTGAGCGGGGCGGGCGCGCTGCTGCTCACCGCGGTGGCCGTCGGCACGGCCGTCAGCAGGCGCCGTGTCGCCGGGCCGGCCGCACCGGCCCCTGCTGCCGGAGCGTCACCACGTCTGCACCGCCCAAATAGTGACATCGGCGCACATTAGTAGAATTGGCCCTCAGGGGGCGGCGCGTGAAGCGCCCCCTGTCCCGGCGAAAAGGCCAGTCCCATGAAGCTCTCCATCGTTGTTCCCTGTTACAACGAAGAAGACGTCATATCCCGGTTCGACGACGCCATCCGCGCGGCCCTCGGCGAACTCGCCGTGGAGTACGAGCTGTGTTACGTGGACGACGGCAGTGCCGACGGAACCCTGGTCCGGCTTCGCAGCCTCGCGCAGCAGCACGCCGGCACCACCCGCTACCTCTCCTTCAGCCGCAACTTCGGCAAGGAACCCGCGATGCTGGCCGGCCTCAAGGAGGCCACCGGCGATGCGGTGATCCTCATGGACGCCGATCTCCAGCACCCTCCCGAGCTGATCGAGAAGATGCTCGACCTCTACCACCTCGGCCACGACCAGGTCGTCGCCAAGCGCAGCCGGGACGGCGACAAGCGGCTGCGGACCGTGCTCACCCGGATGTACTACCGGGCCGTCAACTCCTGGGTGGATGTCGAACTCACCGACGGAGCAGGGGATTTCCGGCTGCTGTCCCGCAAGGCCGTGGACGCGCTGCTCTCCCTGCCGGAGTACAACCGCTTCTCCAAGGGTCTGTGCTCCTGGATCGGTTTCGACACGGTCACCTTCGACTACCGCAACGCCGCCCGCGAGGCCGGCGAGACCAAGTGGCGCTTCGGCTCGCTGATCAACTACGGCATGGACGGCATGATCTCCTTCAACTGCCGCCCGCTGCGGGCGGCGATCTACGCGGGTCTGAGCCTGGCCACCTGCGCCGCGCTCTACACCCTGTGGATCATCGGTGTGGCCCTCGCCGGCGGGGTCACGGCCCCGGGCTATGTGACGCTGGTGGCCATCGTGGTGGGCCTTGGCGGTCTGCACATGGTCATGCTCGGCCTGATCGGCGAGTACATCGGACGGATCTACTACGAGGCCAAGCGCCGGCCGCACTTCCTGGTCAAGGAGGCCAACGGCGCCCCGCGGTCGCGTATCCGGCCGGACGCCACCACCGCGGGCAGCCCCACCGCCACCATCACCGCGACGGAACTCGCGAACGCCGCGCGCGCGGCCCGTACGGCGCCGCCGCCGCACCCCGCGCCCAGCACCTCCCAGGCGGGCTGATGCGGTGGTCTCCGCAGGCCGTGCCGTGGGGACAGACAGCCCGCTTCGCCGCCGTCGGCGCCGTCAACACCGTGACGTTCTACTCCTGTTATCTCCCACTGCACCGCCTGCTGCCGTACTTCGCGGCGTACACCGCCGGCTTCCTGGTGAGCCTGGTCGGCTCCTTCTTCCTCAACACCCATTTCACCTACCGCACCCGCCCCACCTGGCGTAAGTTCCTGCTCTTCCCGCTGACCCAGGTCACCAACTACCTGGCGCAGAGCGCCGGCCTGGTGGTGCTGGTGAGCTGGTGCGGGATGAACAGCGCGGTGGCACCGCTGCTCGCCGCGCTGCTGGCACTCCCGGTCACCTTCCTGGTCTCCCGGCGGATTCTCCTGCCGGACCGCCGCGCAACACCCACACCCGAGGGCCAGGGCCCCGACGACGCGCGACCTCAGGCCGCCCCGCCGTCCGCCGCGCGCTCCGACGAGCCGGCCTGAGCCCGCCAGCCGACGAAACGCCCGCTCTTCCCGGCCGCACGCTGACGGGCCGCGTACAACCTGCCGTCATGGCCCAGCGCCACCACCACGGCGCGGCCCTCGGCATCCACGGCGACACCGGCCGCGCCCGAGTGCGGCACCTTGCCCCGCTGCCAGGGCCGTGGCCCCTCCTGCGCCATCGCGACCCGCACCTCGCCCGCGGCGTCCCGCACCGCGAGCACCATCCGGTCGCCGCGGCCGACCGGCGCGGCGGCCACCCGGCCGTGGCCGCCCACGACCGTGCACCGGGCAGTCACCCGCCACGCGCCGGCCGGGCGCCGCCAGTCGGCGATCAGCACCTGCGCGGTGTCCGGCCGGCGGTAGGTCACCCGCACCGCGCCATTGCCCAGCGCGACGACACTGACCGGGCCGCCCGCTTCCGGCAGGCCGGTGGCGGCGGCGGGCTGCGGAAGCGCACCGGCCTTCTTCGACACCCAGTGGTGCACCGTTCCCGGGGCCGGTGCGACCAGATGCACCAGCCCCTTGGAGTCGAGGCAGGCGTCCAGTCCGTCGACGACCTGCGGTGACGCCGACGGGGAGCCGACCGGGCCCGTCAGCCGCCGCCACAGCCCCCACCGCGTGCCGTGCGGGCCGCTGCGGCAGGCGATGCCGCCGTCCCAGGTCCGTACGAAGACATGGACCGTGCCGTTGCGGGCCGCCACCGCCGCCGGGAAGCCCATCTCCAACGACTTGGCCGGATCCGGGTCGGGGGAGCCGAGCGACTCCCACCGCGCGAAGGCCGGCGAGCCGTCCGCCGAGGTGCCGCGCTGCCGGGCGGTCATCAGCTCACGGCGGTGGGCGGCGTTGCGGCCCGGCAGGACGGTGCGGCAGGCGAACAGCTGGAGTGTGCCGTTCGGGTGACGGACCACCTGGATCTGACCCTGCAGCAGTTCGCCGCCCACCGTCACAGGACCGCCGAAACTGCCGCTGCCCGCCGCGGTCTCGGTCCAGCAGCAGGCCCTGCCGTCGAGCACGGCGAAGGCCACGAGCCGGCCGTCCCGGGCGGGCCGAATCCAGGCGTTGGAGCCGGGAGCGCGCAGCCTGGTGCTGCGGGTCCAGCCGCTGGAGCCGCCGCTGAAGGCGGAGCCGCCCACCTTGCGGTCGCCGCAGCCGGCCGGGTCGCCGCAGTCGCGGTTGTCCGCCCAGCCGTAGACCGACAGCAGGTCTCCCTTCCGGCGGGCCGCCGCGGTGTCCAGGCCGGCGGGCAGGGCGGCGACCTCGTAGCCGAGGTAGCTCTCGACGAGGGTGGGTCTGCGGTGTGCGCGCCCCCAGTAGCGGGCCAGCGCCGCTTGCACGAAGTAGGCGGAGGCGGTGTGGTCCTGATGGTCGTAATACCGCAGGCCGGCCAGGCGGGGATCGGTGCCCGCCGGACGGAAGTCGGGTCCGCCCTCCGGCTGGTGGGGCTCATGGACCGCGTTCGGGTCCAGCGTCCGCACGACCGAGGGGCTCACCCGCTCCAGAACCGCCACCAGGGTCCTGACGACCTGTTCACGGGTGTAGTGGAACGGCCACTGCACGGGGGTGCCGGCGGCGCGCAGCGTGGGGAGCGTGTCGGACGCCCCGAGCCAGAGGCCACGCAGGCTGGTCGCCCGGGGTGCCCAGACGGCCCGTGCCTCGACGAGCCCCAGGAAGATCAGCTGGTTCTGCGGGGCGGCCCGCAGCGTCTGGACCTCCACCTGGAAGCCGGGCAGCAGCGATACCGCCTCGATGTCCCAGGGGCTGTCCGGGGCACCGGTGGCCATCACCGCGTGCGCGGCGCGCAGCCCGTTGACACGGGCCCGCGAGAAGGCCGCCCGGTCCTGCGGGACGCTCGCGGGGTCGAGGGTTTCCTCGCCGACGTTGTGGCCGTCGGACTCACCCCCCGTCAGACAGACGGTGACCGAGCGCCCGCCGCTGCGGACGGACTGCTCCAGATCGGGGTTCATGAAGTACAGGCCGTCGTCGGCGTGCGCGATGACATGCAGGAAGGCCGGGTCGGGGGCGGCGGCCACGGACCGGCCGGTACGGGCGCCCTGGGCCGACCGGGTGAGCAGGTCCTCGGGTGCGAGCCATGCCCACACCCCCGCGCCGGCCGATGCCGCCAGCACGCCACCGCCGGTCGCCTGGAGCAGCCGGCGGCGGGAGATGCGAGGGGGGCGCGCTTGCACTCGGGGTCTCCTCCGGGGCGCCGAGGGCGCCACCACCATCGGGGATCGCGTCGCGAGCGGCTCCGTCCGGTCCGTTGCGCGGCGACGCGCGGACCGGAGCAAGCCCTCCGACGAGAGGCACGCTCCCAGTATTTGATGGCACGGCAGATCCCGCCTGTCCGCGAGTGCGCCCGTCACACCCCGCGTGCCGCAGGCGGCCGGCCCGGAGCCCGCCCCCGGTCAGGGCCTGGCGAGTGCGCTGACCACCGCCGCTGACAGCTCGTCGAGATAGCCCGGCGGCAGTTCGTCGCGGACGACCAGCAGCCGCCAGTAGAGCGGCCCGGTCAGCAGGTCCAGTGCCAGCCGGCCGTCGGCACCCGCGGGGATCTCGCCGCGTTCGGCCGCACGGGCGAGCATCGCGGTGGCCACACCCTCCTGGCTGTCGTGCAGGGCCCCCTTGAGGGCGTCGGCAAGTTCGGGGCTGCGCGCCGCCTCCGCCAGCAGGTCGGGAATGATCTGCGCGGCCATCGGGTGCCGCAGCGCGCGGACCGCGACCTCCAGCAGCATCCGGACATCCCCTTGCAGCGACCCGGTGTCCGGGGTCGGCATACCGGCCACCGCCACCGCGGAGACCACGTCGAGGACGAGGTGCAGTTTGGAGCGCCACCGCCGGTAGACGGCGGTCTTGCCGACGCCCGCCCGCCGTGCGATGCCCTCGATCGACATCCGCGCGAAGCCGACCGCGGCCAGCTCCTCGAAGACCGCGGCACGGATCGCGGCGGTCTTGTCCTCCCGCAGCACGGCTGCGCCGGCCGGGGCCCGGCGCACCGCCGCGGGGTCAGTCTCGCTGCCGTTCTTTGCCATGCCATGAGCATAGCGTCACGACGCTACGGTTGCGTCTCGACGTACCGCCCCTCTACTGTCGACGTCACGACGATACGGACCCGTTCCGTCGCTCGCTCCGCATGTTCACCGCCCCGACGTCGTCAGGTACGAAAGCGGCCTCCATGCCCCAGACCCTCGCTCCCCCGGCCCCGGCACCCGCCCGGGCGCCCTCTCCCGGCGCACCTCCCGACCCGGAGCTGCGCGCGCTGGCCGAACGCCATGGCCTGGCGGTCAGCGGCGCCCGGCCCCCGCTCCCCGCCTACACCCGCCGCCTCTGGGCCCGCCGGCACTTCATCGGCTCCTTCGCCACCGCCCGGCTCACCGCGACGTACACCACCGCCAAGCTCGGCCAGCTCTGGCAGGTGATGACCCCGCTGCTCAACGCGGGCGTCTACTACTTGATCTTCGGCGTGCTGCTGCACACCAGCCGCGGCATCGAGAACTTCATCCCGTTCCTGTGCACCGGCATCTTCATCTTCACGTTCACCCAGTCCACGGTGCTTGCCGGCACCCGGTCCATCTCCGGCAGCCTCGGCCTGGTCCGCGCCCTGCACTTCCCCCGCGCCTGCCTGCCCCTCGCTCACACCCTCATCCAGCTCCAGCAGCTGGTCTTCTCGATGGGCGTGCTCGGCGCCATCGTGCTGCTCTGCGGAGTGCCGCTGACCTGGCACTGGCTGCTGATGGTGCCGGCCCTGCTGCTCCAGTCCGTCTTCAACGCCGGACTCGCGATGATCATGGCCCGGATCGGCGCCCGCACCAGCGACACCGCCCAGCTGATGCCGTTCATCCTGCGCACCTGGATGTACGCCTCCGGCGTCTTCTACGACATCTCGAACTTCACCCGCGACGCACCGCACCTGATCTCGGTGCTCCTGGACCTCAATCCGGCGCTGATCTACATCGACCTGATGCGCTACGCCCTGATCGACACCGTGCGGGCCGACACCCTGCCGGCGCACGTCTGGCCGCTGGCCCTGGGCTGGGCCCTGCTGTCCGGCACCGTCGGATATCTCTACTTCTGGAAGGCGGAGGAGGAGTACGGCCGTGGCTGACACCATCACCGTCACCGAGGAACACCCCAATGCGCCCCGGTCCACGGCCCCCCGGCCGGCCGACCCGACCGCGACGGCGACGGCGACGGCGACGCCCGACGAACGCGTCCCCACCGTCATCGCCGACGACGTCCACATCGTCTACAGGGTGCACGGCGCGGGCGGCGGCCGTGGCAGCGCGGTCTCCGCACTGAGCCGGATCGTCCGCCGCACCACCTCCGCCGGCACCCGCGAGGTGCATGCCGTCAAGGGCGTCACCTTCGTCGCCCACAAGGGCGAGGCGATCGGACTGATCGGCTCCAACGGCTCCGGCAAGTCCACCCTGCTGCGCGCGATCGCGGGCCTGCTGCCGCCCGCGAGCGGCCGCGTCTACACCCACGGACAGCCCTCCCTGCTGGGCGTCAACGCCGCGATGATGAACGACCTGACCGGCGAGCGGAACGTCATCCTCGGCGGCCTGGCGATGGGCATGAGCCGCGAGGAGGTCCGCGAGCGCTACGCCGGCATCGTCGACTTCTCCGGCATCAACGAGAAGGGCGACTTCATCTCGCTGCCGATGCGCACCTACTCCTCCGGGATGGCCGCCCGCCTGCGGTTCTCCATCGCCGCGGCGAAGAACCACGACGTACTGATGATCGACGAGGCGCTCGCCACCGGTGACCGCAGCTTCCAGAAGCGCTCCGAGGCCCGCATCCGCGAGCTGCGCAAGGAGGCGGGCACCGTCTTCCTCGTCAGCCACAACAACAAGTCGATCCGCGACACCTGCAACCGCGTGCTGTGGCTGGAGAAGGGCCAGTTGGTGATGGACGGCCCGACGGACGAGGTCGTCAAGGCGTACGAAGCGTTCCGGTAACCGGCGACGGCCCGCCCCGGCCTTTCGCGCCGCACAACGGGGAAGGCCCCGGAGCGTGTTGCTCCGGGGCCTTCCGCCGTGCAGGGCGCGTCAGCTGTGCGTGCGCAGCAGCGTACGCATGGTCCGCATGGCGACCGAGAGGTTCGCCAGGTCGAAGCCGTCCGAGCCGTGGATCTCCTCCAGGGTGGCGCGGGCCCGGCCGAGGATGGCCGCGTTGGCCTCCTCCCACGCCTTGAACCGCTGCTCGGGCGTCGAGGTGCCGTTGCCCACCGACAGCACGTCCGCGGTCAGCGCCGCGTGTGCCGCGAAGAGGTCCTCGCGGATCGAGGCGCGGGCCATCGACTGCCAGCGGTCGTCGCGCGGCAGCTCCAGGATCCGGTCGAGGAGCTGGTTGATGCGCAGCCGGTCACCCAGGTCGTAGTAGACCTCGGCGACGTCCAGCGGCTCCTTGCCGATGCGGTCGGCGATGGCGACGATGTCCAGCGCCGGGAAGACCGAGGAGAAGCCCGACACCCGGACGGCCAGCTGCTCGGGCACGCCCGCGTCGGTCAGCTCCGCCAGGATCGTCTGGTACCACTCCTGGTCACTGCCCTGCAGCAGCTTCGGCAGCGCCGTCCAGACCCCGGCGACCCGCTCCGCGAAGAAGTCGATGGTCTCCGAGAGCTCCAGCGGCTGCGGCCGGTTGTTGAGCAGCCAGCGGGTGCCCCGCTCGACCAGGCGGCGCGAGTGCAGCCGGATGCGGGTCTGCACATCGGCCGCGACGATGTTGTCCAGCGCCTCGACGTCGTCCCAGACCTGGCCCAGGGAGAAGATCGCCCGCGCCGCGGTGTGCGCGCGCACGACCTCTTCGAGGGAGGCGCCGGTCTCCTCCCGCATGCGGTGCAGGAAGCTCGTACCGCCGGTGTTCACGGTGTCGTTGACCAGCACCGTCGTGACGATCTCGCGGCGCAGCGCGTGGGCGTCGACCTGCTCGGGGAAGCGGTCGTGCAGCGCGGACGGGAAGTAGGCGTGCAACAGCCGCTGGAGGTAGGGGTCGTCCGGCAGACCGGTGTGGATCAGCGCGTCGGCGACCGTGATCTTCGTGTACGCCAGCAGCACCGCGGTCTCGGGCTGGGTCAGCCCGCGCCCGGTGTTCAACCGGTCGCGGATCTGCCGGTCGGTGGGCAGGAACTCCAGCGCCCGGTCGAGGTGACCGTCGCGCACCAGACGGCGCATGAAGCGCTGCTGGGCGTGCAGCATGCTGGAGGACTGGGCCTGCGCCAGCGCCAGCGCGGTGTTCTGCGCGTAGTTGTTGCGCAGCACCAGCGCGCCGACCTCGTCGGTCATCTCGGCCAGCAGCTTGTTGCGCTGCTTGACCGTCATGTCGCCGTCGGAGACCACCGAGTTGAGCAGGATCTTGATGTTGACCTCGTGGTCGGAGGTGTCCACACCGGCGCTGTTGTCGATCGCGTCGTTGTTGATCTTCCCGCCGGCCAGGGCGAACTCGATCCGGCCCAGCTGGGTCAGGCCGAGGTTGCCGCCCTCGCCGACGGCCTTGACCCGCAGGTCCTCGCCGTTGACCCGGATCGCGTCGTTGGACTTGTCGCCGACATCGGCGTTGGACTCCGCCGAGGACTTCACGTAGGTGCCGATGCCGCCGTTCCACAGCAGATCGACCGGCGCCTTGAGGATGGCCTGCATCAGATCGGCCGGCGTCATCTTCTTCACGCCGGGCTCGATGCCCAGCGCGGCCCGCACCTGCGCGTTGATCGGGATGGACTTGGCCGACCGCGGGTGGATGCCGCCGCCGGCCGACAGCAGGTCGGTGTTGTAGTCGGCCCACGACGAGCGCGGCAGCTCGAAGAGCCGGCGGCGCTCGGCGTAGCCGACCGCGGCGTCGGGCTTGGGGTCGAGGAAGATGTGCCGGTGGTCGAAGGCGGCGACCAGCTGGATGTGCTCGCTGAGCAGCATGCCGTTGCCGAAGACGTCACCGGACATGTCGCCGACGCCGACGACGGTGAAGTCCTGGGTTTGGGTGTCGTGGCCCAGCTCCCGGAAGTGCCGCTTGACCGACTCCCAGGCGCCGCGGGCGGTGATGCCCATGCCCTTGTGGTCGTATCCGGCGCTGCCGCCGGAGGCGAACGCGTCACCCAGCCAGAAGCCGTAGGACTCGGCGACCTCGTTGGCGATGTCGGAGAACGTCGCGGTGCCCTTGTCCGCGGCGACGACCAGGTAGGTGTCGTCCTCGTCGTGGCGGACGACGTCCTGCGGGTGCACGACCTCGCCGCCGACGAGGTTGTCGGTGATGTCCAGCAGACCGGAGATGAAGGTCTTGTAGCTGGCGATGCCCTCGGCCAGCCACGCGTCGCGGTCCTGCGCCGGGTCGGGCAGCTGCTTGCCGACGAAGCCGCCCTTCGCGCCGACCGGCACGATGACGGTGTTCTTTACCATCTGCGCCTTGACCAGGCCGAGGATCTCCGTACGGAAGTCCTCGCGGCGGTCCGACCAGCGCAGACCGCCTCGGGCCACCTTGCCGAACCGCAGGTGGACGCCCTCGACCTTGGGCGAGTACACCCAGATCTCGTACGCCGGGCGCGGCGCCGGCAGGTCCGGGATGGCCTGCGGGTCCAGCTTCATCGACAGGTAGCTGTGCGGGCGGCCCTGACTGTCGCGCTGGTAGTGGTTGGTGCGCAGCGTCGCCTTGATGACGGTCAGGAAGGACCGCAGGATCCGGTCCTCGTCCAGGGAGGCGACCTGGTCCAGCGCGCCGTCCAGCTCCTCCAGCAGACCGTCGGTCAGCTCCGTCCCGGCCCGCTGCCGCTCCGGCGACATCCGTGCCTCGAACAGCGAGACCAGCAGCCGGGTGGTGTGGACGTTGTTGGCGAGGGTGTCCTCCATGTACGTCTGGCTGAAGGTCGAACCGGCCTGCCGCAGGTACTTGGCGTACGCGCGCAGCACCATCGCCTGGCGCCAGTGGAGGCCGGCCCGCAGCACCAGCGTGTTGAAGTTGTCGCTCTCCGCCGCGCCGGTCCACACCGCCGCGAAGGCTTCCTGGAAGCGCTCGCGGGCGTCGTCGCCCTTGACGTGTTCCGGCATCCGCAGGCCGAAGTCGTAGACCCACGCGATGGTGGCGTCCGCGCAGCGCAGCTCGTGCGGGCGCTCGTCGACGACCTCGACGCCCAGGCGGTTCAGCCCCGGCAGCACCCGCGACAGCGAGACCGGCTCGCCCCTGCGGTAGATCTTGAAACGGCGCTCGCCGGGTCCGGCGCCGACCGGCTCGTAGAGGCTGACCGAGAAGTCGCGTCCCGACTCGCCGGTGAGCTTCTCCAGGTGCTGGATGTCGGCGACGGCGCTGCGCGGCGAGTTGTCGGCCTTGTAGCCCTCGGGGAAGGCGTGGCCGTAGCGGCGCGCCAGCTCGGCGGCGCGCTCCTCACCGACCTCGGCGTTGAGCGCCTCGGAGAACCCGTCGGCCCAGGAGCGGGCGGCCTCCACCAGCCGGGACTCGATGCGGTCCACATCGCCGTCGGTGAGGTCAGGGAGGGACGCACCGGGCTCGACGCGGATGACGAAGTGCAGCCGGGAGAGGATCGACTCGGTGTTCCACGCCGTGAAGTCGACGTTGGTGCCGCCGAGTTCCTCCTTGAGGATGTCGATCAGCCGCAGCCGGACACCGGTCGTGTAGCGGTCGCGCGGGAGGTAGACCAGCGCGGAGTAGTAACGGCCGTACTCGTCCTGGCGGAGGTAGAGCCGCAGCCGGCGGCGCTCCTGGAGGTAGAGCACGCTGGTGGCGATGGCGCGCAGCTGGTCGACCGGGGTCTGGAACAGCTCGTCGCGCGGGTAGGTCTCCAGGATCTGCAGCAGGTCGCGGCCGTCGTGGCTGTTCGGGCTGAAGCCCGCGCCCTCGAGGACCTCGGCGACCTTGCGGCGGATGACCGGCACCCGGCGCACGGACTCGGTGTAAGCGGCGGAGGAGAACAGCCCCAGGAAGCGGCGCTCACCGATGACGTTGCCCTCGGCGTCGAACTTCTTGACCCCGACGTAGTCGAGGTAGGAGGGGCGGTGGACGGTGGCGCGGCTGTTGGCCTTGGTCAGGATGAGCAGCTTGTGCTCACGGGCCTTGGCGCGGGCGTCCGCCGGGAGCCGGTTGAAGGACGGCGAGACGGGGTGGCCGTCGTCCTCGGCGTGCGAGGGGTCGGCGCGCAGGATGCCCAGGCCGGTACCGGGCACCGCGGTCAGCACGTCCTCCTCGGCGCCGCCCTCACCGGGCGCGGAGACCAGCTCGTACTCGCGGTAGCCCAGGAAGGTGAAGTGGTCGGCCGACAGCCACCGCAGCAGCTCGCGGGCCTCGTCGATCTCCTGGTCGCGCAGGTCGTCGGCGGTCGGCTCGGAGGGCAGCTCGTCGGCGATGCGCAGCGCGGCGCCGCGCATCTTCTCCCAGTCCTCGACGGCCTCGCGGACGTCGGACAGCACCCGCAGCAGATCGGCGGTGATCTGCTGGAGGTCCTCGCGGTCGGTCTCCCGGTCGATCTCGACATGGATCCACGACTCGGTGACCGCGTCGTGCGGCAGCTCGGCCGCCTTGCCCTTGCCGGTGTTGCCGTGCGCCTCGCAGGTGGAGTCGTAGACCTCGATGAGCTTGCCGGTGACATCGCGGCGGACGATCACCTGCGGGTGGATCACCAGGTGGATGCCGCGGCCCTGGCGGGAGAGCTCGTTGGTGACCGAGTCGACCAGGAAGGGCATGTCGTCGGTGACGACCTCCACCACGGAGTGGCTGCAGGTCCAGCCGTTCTCCTCGACGGTCGGGGTGTGCACCCGGACGTTCGCGGTGCCCTGCGGACGGTCCTCCGCGAGGCGGTAGTGGGAGAGCGCGGCACCGAAGATGTCGACCGGGTCGCGGTCGGTGAGGTCCTCAGGGGCGGTGTGCAGGTAGTAGCGCTGGAGGTATCCCGTCAGGGTCTCCGGGGCGAGACCCCGTCCCGGGGAAGATCCCCCGGCCGGGCTGCTTTCAACGACCCGTGCCGCCTTGGCGAGCAGCTCGGTCTTGGCTTCGTCCAGCTTGGTCTGCATGTCCTCTGGCTCCTGTCGCGCGCCGTTGCGTGACGTCGTGGAAGAACTCCGTGGAAGCTGCACAACGCCGCCGCGACGCGGGGTGTCCGGTCGCTGTCGACGCTATGCCGCGATGAGAGAAGGCCGTGCCGTAATCGACTATTTTTGACAAAGTCGACATGAGCTCCGTGCCGCAAGGACCAGCGATCGCCCGGCCACCGTGGTGTTCCGGGCGCACGGCAGGGGCCTCGATGCCCCCGCGGGTTATCGCGCTGATCACGCTGCAAGGCTATCGCCCTCGGCCGGGGTGCCGTCATGGGCCGTGGGTGTACAAAACTCCTGGCCGAACTTGGCCCGTCTGGACAACGTGCCGACAGGGTCATCTGTGCGTCGGCCGCTTCCGGGGCCCGCGCACTCCCGCAGCAGCGGCTAGAAGGTCGTCCCGCGCGCCACGTCGACGGCCTCGGCGAGGCTGTCGACCACGGGCACGCCGGCGGTCTCCAGACTGCGACGGCTGTGCGACCCCCCGGTGTACAACACCGCGTACGCACCGGCGTCCCGGGCGGCCACCGCGTCGTCCACCGCATCGCCGATCACGACCGTCCGCCCCGGATCCACGCTCTCCAGCGTCGCGAGATGACGCACCATGTGCGCGCTCTTGCTACCGCCCGACGGTCCGGTCCTGCCTTCCACCCGCAGGAAGAACGACTCGATGCCCAGGCCCCGCACCAGCGGTATCAGGTCGTCGTGGCCGTACATGCTGAGGATCGACTGGCTGCGACCTGCCGTGTGCCACGCCTCCAGCAGACGGTCGACGCCCTCGGCCAGCCCGCACCCCACACGGTGCTCGGTGTAGTGCCGGTGGAACGCCTCGTCCATCACCAGCCACTCGGCTTCCGTCGGCATCCGGCCCATCAGCCGCTCGTAGAAGCGCGGGACGGGCACGCAGTACAGCTCGCGGTACCGCTCCAGCGTGATCGGGTCGAGACCGATCTCCGCGAAGGCCGAGTTGGTCGCCCCGATGACGGCCTCGATGTCGTGGAACAGCGTGCCGTTCCAGTCCCAGACGATATGCGTCGCGTGCTTCCTCATACGACCCCCAAGAACGACCCCATGCAGAAAAAATACCTGCCCCCACCGACAACGCCCAGAAACCGCCCGGGACGGCCGGAACACGCGGGGTCACGGGGCCAGGGCTGTGGGCTGTGGGCTGCGGTGCAACGACCTCCGGTCATGAGGCCGGCGGGCCGCCAACGGCCCGCGGCTCCCCGGCCGGCCCGCTCCCGGGGTCCTCAGCCGATCAGGTGAGGAATCTCCTGCACCCCGAACCACATCAGGTCGTGGTCCTCCGCGCCGTCCACCGTGAACTGCGCGTCGTCGTCCCCCTGGTCCGCCGCGCCGAGCGCCGCGGCGGCCGCCGCGACATCCGCCTCCGCCTCATCGGCGTCCACGTGCACGGCAGCGGCCTTCGCCAGCGGCACCGGCCCCGCCAGCCGCACCTCGCCGAGCGACGACTGGTCGAGCCCGCGATCGGGGTCGGCCACCGCCGCGCCGTCCGGCACGTCCAGCGCCACCACGACCCGTCGTCGCGCGATCTGCGGGTTTCCGGCGAGCCGGCGGAGCGAGGCCTGGGCGGCCCGGTTCAGCGCCGCGTACTCCAGCTCCTCGATGTCGTCCGAGACGTACCACTCGCGCAGCGCCGGAGTGACGGCGTACGCGTCCAGGGGGCCGGGGCCCAGCTCGCCGCTCCTGTGCGCCTCTGCGAGACCGGAAAGGGTCAGGGGAACATAGACGCGCATGGCAGTCGCTCTCGCTCAATTCGCTCGACTCTGAAGAATGCCCCGCCAGCATACGGGCGTGAGTCCCCCATCGTGGCGCCATCGCGTCCCCGGCACCGCCCACCGCCGGAGCCGAAAGCGAGCCCGTTTCGCGCTGTGTTCCCAAGGCCGCGCCACGGAAGGGTGAACTCTGCGACCCACGCGCTCGCGCCCCGTCGCGCCTTGCCCACGCCCCGGCCGCGCCGATAGAGATCTCCCACCGAAGCTACCGCCCGGTAATCAACCGGGCCCGGCACCACGGGGGATCACATGCCCAGCACGACCACACCGGCTCCCACCGCCGCGGAACCCACCGTCCCGGCGCCCGGCACCGCACCGACCAGCGACCGCGGCGCCCCAGGAGCCGCGCCCCACCCCCAACCCGCCTCGACCGCAACCGCACCTCACAGCCCGTACGCGCCCAGTGGCCGCACGGTCCCCACCACCCCGACCGCGTCCGGCAACCACAGCGACGAAGCGGCGCCCCGAGCCGTCCCCCAGCCCCGAAGGTCCCCCGAGCCCCGGACCGGTCGGCCCGCAGCCCCGGGGTCGGCCTCGGCAGCGGGTGCCGTCACCAGGCCGGGCGGGGGCGCGGGCGTCACGACGGACGGAGGCACGAACGCCACGACGAGCGGGGGCGCCCCCACTGCCGCAGGCACCGCGACGGGCGAGGCCGTCCCGGCAGGCGCGGGCGTCACGACGGACACGAGCACGGGCACGGGCGTCCCGACAGCCACGGCCAGGGCCGCGGGCACGGGCGGGGACACGAGCACGGGCACCGCGGACGAGCACCCGCAAGCCCAGGCGGCCCCAGCTCCCGCCGCTCCCACCACCCCCGACAGCCCCGGCAACACCAGCGACGCGAGCAACCCGAGCAACCCGAGCAACCCGAGCAACCCGAGCAACGACACAGGCTCCCCCGCCTCCGCCCCCGGCCCACGCCGCCCCACCGCGACCCGGCGTCCGACGGCCGGCTCAGGACCCGGCCGGCCGCCCGGTGCCGTCCGCACGCGCACACGCCCCAGCGCCCCCTCTCCCACCACCCGCAGCACCCCTGGAAGCAGGCCCGCCCCGAGCCGTCCCGCTCCGGAGCGCCCCGCTCAAGAGCCCTCTGCACCGGCCCGGCCCGCTCCGAGGCAGCCCAGCCCCCTCCTCACCCCACCCCTCGGCCGGTCGACTGCCCGCGCGGCCGCCGCGAGCCGCCGGCCGGCAGCAGGCCCGGTGAGCCCCACCGGCGCCCCTCTGCCGTCCCTCGGCGCACAACGCCGAGCCCTTGAGCACCGGCCGCACCACTGGTTCGCCCACCAGCTGCTGCTCACGCTCAGCGGCCAGCGCCCGGTGCACTCCCTCCTGGGACACGCCCTGCCGCCCGCGTACGACCGGCTGGCCGAGCTGGCACCTCAGGCGCCGCTGCGGCCCGTCCTCGGTCCCGGCCGACGCGCCCCCGCCCCGACACTCCGCAACTGCGGACTCTGCCGGCCCCGCCGCGGCGTCATCGAGGCGTTCGCCCGGATCGCCGCCGGTGAACGCCTGCGGGCCCTCGCCTTCCGGCTGGAGCTCGGCGCCGACGCACGGTGGCGCTGCGCCGCCCTCGACCTCGGCCCGCAGCCATGGAACCCCTCGGCACTGACGACGCACTGAGCCGACCGCGCCCCGCGCGTATCCGATCGGCCCCCTGGCCCCTTGAAGCTCGGTTCGCCCGCCCCCGGACACCAAGGCGCCCCGGCCGATCACCGACCGGGGCGCCTTGTACGTGAGGTGGCCCGGACACACCGTGCCCGGGCCACCTCACTTCTCACGTTCGCTCTTCTTCACCGCGCGCCGCGCACAGCGCACCGGCTCACTTCTTACGGCGACGGCCGCCGCTCTTCTGGGCCTTGCGGCGCTCCGCACGGGTGAGGCCGTCGGACTCCGAGCGGGCCGGGGAGTCGTCCTCGTCGCTCGCGAAGTCGCCCTCGATGACACCGCCCTCGCCGTCGACCGTCGGCGCGGAGAAGTGCAGCCGGTCCGGACGCTGCGGCGCCTCCAGGCCCTTGGCGCGGATCTCGGGGCGGCCGGCGCCCGCCGGCACCGCCTCCGCCGCTTCCTTGCCCAGCGAGGTCTTGGCCGCGGCTTCCTCCACAGGAACCTCCTCGACCTGCTGCTCGACCTGGACCTCCAGGTTGAACAGGTAGCCGACGGACTCCTCCTTGATGCCCTCCATCATCGCGGTGAACATGTCGAAGCCCTCGCGCTGGTACTCGACCAGCGGGTCCTTCTGGGCCATCGCCCGCAGGCCGATGCCCTCCTGGAGGTAGTCCATCTCGTAGAGGTGCTCACGCCACTTGCGGTCCAGGACGGACAGCACGACGCGGCGCTCCAGCTCCCGCATGATGTCCGAGCCGAGCTGCTCCTCACGGGCGGCGTACTGCTCGTGGACGTCGTCCTTGACGGCATCGGCGATGAAGTCGGCGGTGATGCCCGCACGGTCACCGACCTCGTCCTCCAGCTCCTCGATGGTCACCTTGACCGGGTAGAGCTGCTTGAACGCGCCCCACAGCCGGTCCAGGTCCCACTCCTCGGCGAAGCCCTCGACCGTCTCCGCCTGGATGTAGGCGTCGATGGTGTCGTCCATGAAGTGCTTGATCTGGTCCTGCAGGTCCTCGCCTTCGAGGACGCGGCGCCGCTCGCCGTAGATGACCTCACGCTGGCGGTTGAGCACCTCGTCGTACTTCAGGACGTTCTTACGCGTCTCGAAGTTCTGCTGCTCGACCTGCGACTGGGCGGACGCGATGGCCCGGGTCACCATCTTGTTCTCGATCGGGACGTCGTCGGGAACGTTGGCCATGGCCATGACCCGCTCGACCATCTGGGCCTTGAACAGCCGCATCAGGTCATCGCCCAGGGAGAGGTAGAACCGCGACTCGCCCGGGTCGCCCTGACGGCCGGAACGACCGCGCAGCTGGTTGTCGATACGGCGCGACTCGTGCCGCTCGGTGCCCAGGACGTAGAGCCCGCCGAGGTCCTTGACCTCCTCGAACTCCGCCTTGACCGCGGCCTCGGCACGCTCCAGAGCGGCGGGCAGCGCGGCTGCCCACTCCTCGACGTGCTCGACCGGGTCGAGGCCGCGCTGGCGCAGCTCCGCCTCGGCGAGGTCGTCGGGGTTGCCGCCGAGCTTGATGTCGGTACCGCGGCCGGCCATGTTCGTGGCGACGGTCACGGCGCCCTTGCGGCCCGCCTGGGCGATGATCGGCGCCTCACGGTCGTGCTGCTTGGCGTTGAGCACCTCGTGGGCCACGCCCCGCTTGTTGAGCTGCTGCGAGAGGTACTCGGACTTCTCGACCGAGGTGGTGCCGACCAGGATCGGCTGGCCCTTCCGGTGCTTCTCGACGATGTCCTCGACGACCGCGTCGAACTTCGCGGGCTCGGTGCGGTAGATCAGGTCGGCCTGGTCGACGCGGACCATCGGCCGGTTCGTCGGGATCGGGACGACGCCCAGCTTGTAGATCTGGTGGAACTCGGCGGCCTCGGTCATGGCCGTACCGGTCATGCCGGAGAGCTTGTCGTAGAGGCGGAAGAAGTTCTGCAGGGTGATCGTGGCGAGGGTCTGGTTCTCGTCCTTGATCTCCACCCCTTCCTTCGCCTCGATCGCCTGGTGCATGCCCTCGTTGTAGCGGCGGCCGGCGAGGATACGGCCGGTGTGCTCGTCGACGATCATGACTTCGCCGTCGATGACGACGTAGTCCTTGTCGTTCTTGAACAGCTCCTTGGCCTTGATCGCGTTGTTGAGGTAACCGACGAGCGGGGTGTTCACCGACTCGTAGAGGTTGTCGATGCCCAGCCAGTCCTCGACCTTGCTGACACCGGACTCGTGGATGCCGACGGTGCGCTTCTTCTCGTCGACGTCGTAGTCGCCGGTCTCCTCGATGCCGCGTTGCGGGTTGGCGGCCTCGCCCCGCTTGAGACGGCGCACCAACTTGGCGAAATCGCCGTACCACTTGGTGGCCGAATCCGCCGGACCGGAGATGATCAACGGCGTACGGGCCTCGTCGACGAGAATCGAGTCGACCTCGTCGACCACGGCGAAGTTGTGGCCCCGCTGGACGAGTTCGTCCTGCGACCAGGCCATGTTGTCGCGCAGATAATCGAAGCCGAATTCGTTGTTCGTGCCGTAGGTGATGTCGCAGTTGTACTGCTCTCGGCGCTGGGCCGGCGTCATATCGGCGAGAATGCAACCGACCGTAAGACCCAGGAACTTGTGGATCCGGCCCATCATCTCGGAGTCACGCTCGGCCAGGTAGTCGTTCACCGTGATCAGGTGTACGCCCTTGCCGGACAGCGCGTTGAGATACGTCGGGAGGGTACCGACGAGGGTCTTGCCCTCACCGGTCTTCATCTCGGCGACGTATCCCAGGTGAAGGGCCGCGCCACCCATCAGCTGGACGTCGTAGGGACGCTGGCCGAGCACTCGCCGGGCCGCCTCACGGACCGTGGCGAACGCCTCGGGCAGCAGGTCGTCCAGGGACTCGCCGTCCGCGTACCGCTCCTTGTATTCATCGGTGAGCGCCCGCAGCTCGGCGTCGGAGAGGGCTGCGAAGTCCTCTTCGATGGAGTTGACCTGGCCCGCGATGCGGTGCAGTTTGCGCAGGATCTTTCCTTCGCCTGCACGCATGAGCTTGTTGAAGACGGACACTTGGGCTGGTCTCCTTGCCGGTCGGGCCTGCACGGTCGAGTGCGCGGGCGCGGCATTTTTCCAAGGGGGCAGGCCCCGCCGCAACGGCCATCGTAAGGGAGGACGCTCCTCGGCCGGGAGGTCCGCCACCGCGAAGGCCGTATCCCCTCCCCCCGTGAACGCGCGAGCCCACGAGAAGGTGCCGGGAATCACCGCGAAAACCCTTCGCGGCCCCGCCCGCACCCGAGCAAACTCTGTCCATGGAGCATGTCACCCTCACCACCGAGCGCCTCATTCTGCGCCCTTTCGAGCCTTCCGACGCTGCCGCGGTACACGCCGCCTGTCAGGAACCCGATATTCCGCGGTGGACGAGCGTCCCCTCCCCCTACACCCTCCACGACGCGGAACAGTGGGTCGGCACGGTCGCCCCGGAAGGCTGGCGCGACGACACGTCCTATCCCTTCGCGGTCCTCGCCAAGGACGACGGTTCGCTGGTCGGCGCGATGGGCCTGGTCCGTCTCGCCCAGCTGCGCACCCCGGAGCGGCAGGCGGAAATCGGTTACTGGACGGCCAAGGAACAGCGCGGCAAGGGGTACACAGCCGAGGCGGCCACCGCGGTGGCGCGCTGGGCCTTCGCCGACCTCGGGGTGGAGCGGCTGGAGTGGCTGGCCGAGGCGGGCAACGAAGGTTCCTGGGCCGTGGCCCGCAAGGTCGGCTTCCGGATGGAGGGCACCCTGCGCGCCAAACTGGTGCACGAGGGCACCCGGCGGGACGTCTGGATCGGCTCTCTGCTCCCGTCCGACCTGCCCACGGAGGGCGGCCGGGCCGGTACCGCCCGCATTCCCTCCCCGGACGCGACGCCCTACCTGCCGTACCCCGGGTGATGCGGCGGCGTCCGGCTGCCCCGGTCAGGACGCGGCGCCCGCCTCCTCAGACCTCAAGCGCCGGACGCCGGCCCGCCCCGGGGCCTACGGGCGGGCAAGCAGTCCGCCGATTTCCCCGGCCGTTGTCAGTGCCCGCCCCTACCCTTTCCGCATGACCGCCGTGACACAGCGCACACCGCACCACCGCCCCGAGATCTCCCTGTCGCATGACGACGCCCGCCGCATCGCCTTGCGCGCGCAGGGCCTGTTGGGCGCTCCGGACCGCCGGGCAGGTGTGCGCGGCGTGCTGCGGCATCTGGGCGCGGTGCAGCTGGACACGATCTCCGTGCTGGCCCGCTCCCATGAGCTGGTGCCCTACGCCCGCCTCGGCGCGACCGGCCGCTCCACCGTCGAGGCCGCCTACTGGACCGATACCCACAGCTTCGAATACTGGTCGCACGCGGCCTGCATCCTGCCGATCGAGGAATGGCCGCTCTTCGCCTTCCGCCGCCGCGCCTACCGCGCCCGCCGCAAGTGGCATGACGACCTGCCGCAGGCCGCGTACGACGCGGTGCTCGCCCAGCTCACCGCAGAGGGCCCCCTGACTGCCACGGAGCTCGGCGGCGCGAAGAACGGCGGCCTCTGGTGGGACTGGAGCGATGCGAAGATCGCCGTGGAGCGCGCCCTGATGCTCGGCGAGGTGGTCTGCACCGAGCGCCGCGGCTGGAAGCGGGTGTACGACCTCGCCGAGCGCGCCGTACCGGAGCGGTTGCTGAAGGACGACCTCGACGACGCCGAGTGCCTGCGCCGCCTGGTCGCCCAGTCAGGCGTCGCGATGGGGGTGGCCACTCGCGCGGACCTCGCCGACTACCACCGCTTGCGTACGGAGCAGGTCGATGCCGTTGTCGCCGAGTCGGGTCTGATCCCGGTGGAGGTCGAGGGCTGGGGAAAGCCCGCCTGGGCCGATCCGGCCGCACTGGCGGAGGCACCCCGCGGCCGGCACCGCACGACGCTGCTCTCGCCGTTCGACTCCCTCATCTGGGACCGGCCGCGCACGGAGCGGATCTTCGGCTTCACCCACCGCCTGGAGGCTTACGTCCCACGCCCCAAGCGGATTCACGGCTATTTCGCGATGCCGCTGCTTTCCGGCGGCCGATTGGTCGGCCGGGTCGACCCGGCCCGCGAGGGCTCCACACTCGTCGCCCGCCAGGTCTCGCTGGAGGGCATCAAGGCCGTGCCGGCCATGGCCCGGGCACTCCATGAGGCGGCTTCCTGGGTCGGCTGCGACTCCGTCCGCCTGGAACGCTGCGACGACCCCGCACTGGCTGCGGCCCTCCGCACGGAAATCACCCGCATCGGCGACTGACCGGAACGCACGCCCGAACGACGCCCTCCACCCTCGGGGCTAACGAGCACCGAGGCGTGGGCAATTCGGTCCCCGGGCGGCATCACCCGCGCCGGCGCCCCACCGCAGACCGCCGCCACCGGGCGTCCGCGTCACCGGATTTCGAGAATCTTTTCCCGCATCGCATACACCACCGCTTCCATCCGGGAGTGCAGTTGCAGCTTCTCCAGGATGTTGCGGACGTGGTTCTTCACCGTGTTCTCGGAGATGAAGAGTTCCTTGGCGATATCGCGGTTGTTCATGCCCGTGGCGACGAGCTTGAGCACTTCCAGCTCGCGGTCGGTGAGCCGGGGCGCGGGCACCAGCCGGCGCTCGTCCGTCCGCTGGATCATCGACTTGAACTCCGTCAGGAGTTTGGAGGCCATCGACGGACTGATCTGCGACTGGCCGTCCGCGACGGCACGGATCGCCGTGGCCACCTCGTCGGTGGAGATCTCCTTGAGGAGGTAGCCGGTGGCGCCGGCCTTGATCGCGTCGTAGAGATCGGCCTCTTCGTCGCTGATCGTCAGCATGATGATCTTCGCGCTTGGGGCCACCTCCTTGATGGAGGTGCAGGCCTCGATACCGCCGCGCTTGGGCATCCGTACATCCATCAGCACGATGTCGGGAAGCAGATCCGCGGCCTTGTCGACCGCCTCCGCGCCGTCCCCGGCCTCGCCGACGACCTGGATGTCCTCCTCCTGGGCGAGAACGATCTCCAGGCCGCGTCGGAAGAGCGCGTGATCGTCCACCACCAGGACACGGATCGGCTCCTTGCGGGGCGCGCCCGCGTCCTCCGCGTCGCCGTCCCCGGCATCGCTTCCGTGGTCGTCCGCGTGGTCACGCACGGGCCCGAAGCTGTCCCCCATCGTTCCTCCCCGTCAACTACTCGGCCGAAGGGCCTGAGCTTGGAATAAGGCTGGTTGACTACAGCCCCCTGCGGCCAGCCCGATCAATGCCATACGACCGCCTCCCCGGCGTGGCGCCGTTTCGTGCTCACATTCTCCCCGGCCGGCACAAACACTATACGGCTTCAACTCCGGGTTTCAGCAGGCACGATGGTGCCCCCGGCGCACGCCGGGGGCACCGAACGGGTGGGTTTCAGCCGCCGAGCGCGCCGCCCGCGCCGCCGGGCTCTTCCTCTCCGAACGAGTCGGGATTCAGGTGGATGACGCCGTAGTCGTAGGCGTGCCTCCGGTAGACGACGCTCGGCTGCTTGTTCTCGGCGTCGACGAAGAGATAGAAGTCGTGGCCGACCAACTCCATCTCGTAGAGGGCCTGGTTGAGCGTCATGGGGGTCGCGGAGTGCGTCTTCTCTCGGACGATCAGGGGTCCTTCACCCTGAACCTCCAGCGAGCCGATCTTCTTGGTCGGCACCCTCTGCTCGGTCGCCGTATCGGCGGCCAGTTCACCGTTGGTGTTCAAAATCGCGGCGTCGGGGACGCTGCCGGCGACATCACTCGCCGGGATGCGCCCGCTGCCGCGACGGGAGAAACGCTTGTCGTGCTGCTTCCGCAGGCGTGCTTCCAACTTGGCCGTGGCCAGGTCGAGCGCGGCGTACGGATCGGCTGCGGCCGCCTCGGCCCGGACCACCGGGCCGCGGGAGCGGAGAGTGATCTCCACTCGGTCGGAACGGTCGGCCTGCCGCGGATTAAGCTCCTTGGACACCTCGACGTCCAGGCTGATCACCTTGCCGTCGAGCTTCTGGACTTTCTCCAGCTTCAGCTTCTCGGCCACGTGCTTGCGGAACCGCTCGGGCACCTCGGTCTTGCGGCCCTTGACGACGATGTCCACGCAGAACTCCGTTCCCGGATCGCCCCGCCGCTCACTGGACGGAGCGATTCCTTCTTGCACCAGGCTTCGGTGGGTGCCGAAGCCTCGGACTTGGCGACCTTCACCTCCTCCTCCCCCAAGGATGAGATCCCCATTCCCACGACTTCAGGGTCTCTGCAAATGCCCTTTATCGCATGCATCACGACATCTGAGGCAAAGCGTCTGCCAGTCCTCACAACCGAACATAGCTCTCCTGGACGGGTGTCGACACCCCCTCGGAGCCTCGGGCTCCGTTCGGGTGACTTTTTGTCCTCAATACCTGCAACGACGAACTCCATTGTTCAGTTCCAGTCGGTGACGAACGCACTGCGGGGTGCCGCCACCACCGCCGCCCCGGCCACCCTGCCCCCGGCAACCCCGAGGGCCCGTGCCGCCTCGGCGAGCGTGGCGCCCGTCGTCACCAGGTCGTCCACCAGCACCACTGGAGGCCCCGCCAGCAGCCTCCTGGCCCGGTCCGGCACCTCCAGGGCGCCACTGACATTCGCCAGCCGCTCCCGGGCACTGAGCCCCGCCTGATCGGCCACCGCACGGCGCTGCCGCAACACCGCCAGCACCCGTGTACCGGCGCCCGTCCGCCGCAACTCGCCCGCCGCGGCCAGCGCGATCCTGCGCACCGGATCATGGCCGCGCCCTGCCACGGATCTGCGCGCCGAGGGCACCGGGACCAGCACCAGTGGCCCACTGCCGCCCTGCCCGCCTCTCGGTATCCCGCTGACGCCGACACCGCGTACCGCCCCGACCAGCGCCGCTCCCAGCGGCGCCGCCAGCCGCAGGGCACCGCGCTCCTTGTGCGCCAGCAGAACCGCCCGCACCTCGTCGGCGTAGGGCGCGCCGGCCCACACCCGCGGCAGCCCTGCGGGCTTCGGCTCCGGCCGCACCCGCCGCGCACCGCGCCCGCCACGCGCCAGAGCCCGCCGGCACTGAGCGCACAACTCCGTACGCGGCCGACCGCACCCTGCGCAGTCGACCGGCAGCACCAGCCCGGCAAGTTCTCTCCACAGCCCCCGCATGACTCCACTGTCCCGCCGTCCGCGTCCGGCCACCACCCCTGTGGAAAACACGGCTGTGACCACCGGCGACGTCGGGGTATACGGGATGGGCGGGGCGAGCGAGGACGGGCCGGCGGAGGGAAGGCCACGAGGGCGGACATACCCGCCACGCACGGAGCGAGACGGCGCCAGATCGGCAGTAGCCGGCGCCGAGGACTGAGTGAGAGCTCGCACGCCGTACGGGGAAGTCGCGCCCGGACGGGCGACTGGTGCCGGACCGGGCACACAGGCACGCCGGGGCCAGCCTCGCCATCGCTTCCGCCGGGACCGCGTCAGCGCCTCAGAGGCGGACGGCCCCGGCACCGCAGCGCGACCGAACCTCCGCGCAGCCCCGAAAGTCCCCGGCCCCCGCACATCCGGCGCCCGCACGACCGGCGGTCCCGACGGCCATCACGCTCCGACGATTTCTCCGGCCCCACGGCGGGCCGTCTCAGCCCGGGTAGACCGGCGCGGTGCCTTCCTTCGCCACGGTCTTCCAGTTCGCGTCCGGAGGCAGCCGCACGATTCCCTCGGTGGCGTCGGCGATCAGCGGTCTGTTCTCGTCCTCCGAGGCCGCCACCGCCTTCACACCGTTGACGCCGGGCAGCGTCTGCGCGTTCGACGCCGAGCCGTCGGTCTCCATGAACTGCATCTGCTGCACGCCACCGGACTCGCGGCCGACGACCACCAGCCGGCTGCCGCCGGCCCAGGACGCCGCCACCACGTCCTCCAACTGCGGGGCGATCGGGCGCAGTTCCTGCACCGACAGCACCGGGTGATCCGCCGATCCGCCGCGCTCGACCCGGCCGAGCTGGAGCGTCGTACGCCCCTTGTCCTCCACCAGCATCGCGATCCGGATGCCGTCCGAGGCGACGCGGATCGCCTTGATCTGCCGCTTGCCGAGCCCGGGCACCGCCACCGCCTCCGGGTCGCCCTTGCCCTCGCGCATCCGCAGCAGTCGGGAGCCGTGCGTGTCGCGGTCCGCGATCCACAGGTCGCCCAGTCCGTCCCAGCTCGGCGCGGTCAGCCCGTTCTGCGGGTCCTTGGCCGAAGCGCCGCTGGTCAGCAAGGAGCCGCCGCGCTCGATGCCGTCCTCCATGTCGGCGACGTACAGCGAGCGCCCGTCGCTCGACACCCCTGCCGCGGTGCTCTCACCGCGCGAGATCGCCACGGAGCGCAGCGGGGTCTTGCCCGTGCCGAACGGCCCTTGCACCGGAGTCGGTTTCGTCGCGGTGTCCGACATGGCGACGACCCGGTGGTCGGCGTCGATGAAGTATTCGCTCGCCGAGTGCCCGGCCTGGCGGGAAGGGGCGAAGTCGCGGTCGGCCTGCTCCTGGGTCAGCGAGCACAGCGAGTTTCCGCTGTTGTCCAGGATCTCCACCTCGCTGATCTTCGAGGCCCGTGTCATGTCCTGGACGGTGAAGAACAGTTGGGCCGCCATCCGCTTGCACTGGCCGGTGTCGGTGTTGACCGCCTGCTTGCTGAGTTTGACCCGCAGAGCGTTGGAGTCGTCCAGGGACAGATCACGGGCGGCGAGCCGGGTGCCCGTCGGGAACGCCGAGGTCGTCACCTGGTGGAGCCAGTTCGTGGGCCCCGCCAGCAGGGCCTCCACACTTGCCTTGATCGGCTCTATGCGCTGGCGCAGGTAGACGGGGTCGGCGACCAGCACGTTCCTGCCCGCCTTCGGCTGCCCCGCCTCGGTGTTGTAGGACGCGAAGTAGTACTTGTTCACCGAGCGGTAGATCCGCTGGAAGTCGGACTGCCCGAGCACCAGTCCGTTGGGCAGCCGGTCGATGCGCCACTGATTCCCCTCCTTGATGAGGTGGATCGTCTGGCGGTACGGCTTCTCCTCCGGGGTGTACGCGTGGTTGTCGTCGACCGTCGCCACCTGGGTGCCGGAGAGCGTGACCGTGTAGCCCGCGCCGTCCTCGCGGTTGGGCTGCACCGTCGACTCGGCCTTGGGACGCTCCTGGAGGACGTTGGTCGCCTGGAACGGCCGCCAGGTCCGCTTGGCCGACTTGGCCAGATACTGCGTGGCCGTACGGAAGTCCGCCTCGTCGCTGGTCGTCGCGTCGAGGAAGCTGCGGACGATATTGGTCGGCTGCGCGCCGTCCTGCGGAGGCACACCGTAGACCCGCACCTGCGAGTCGCCCTCGGCGCGCGGCGACTGCTCGACCGCCTTGACGTCCCCGTCGTCCGGCATCGACGCACACCCGGCCAGCAGCGCCGCCGCACAACCGAGCAGCGCGAACTTCCGTCCCGCGCGCGACGACGGCCGGGAGTCCCTGCCGCCCCGGAAACGGGTGCCTCGATTGAGCAGGCCACGGGCCCCGGTGCCGGCGCCGGAGCGGGTGGGCGCCGGACCGTCCGTGCTCGTCCGCCGCTCGTTCCCGTGCTCAGTGTTCACGCAGCCCGCCTTCCCGATCCGCGCCACGCCCTGCCTTCTGCTCCGCGCCGGCGGCGCTCGCACCGTCCGCGGACAGGTCGTCGCCGTCCGCATCCCGGTCCGGCGCCGTGTCCGCACCGCGTGTGTCCTCGCGCTGGGCCACCACGCGTGCGCCGCTGCCGGGCAGCGCCGCCGGATCGGCCGTGGGCCGGGCCGGGGTGCGCGGGTCGATGGCGCCGGGCTGCACGGGAATGGTGGAGGGCTTGTCACCGGCACCGGATTGCGGCCGGCCGGCCTCGTCCAGTCCCCGGTTGCGCCGGGAGTCGTCCGGCTCCAGCGGTATCGGGGAGCCTCGCAGCGTCTCGCCGGCCGTACGGGGCAGCGTCAGGCGGAACTGCGAACCACCGCCCGGCTCGCCCCATGCCTGCAGCCAGCCGCCGTGCAGCCGGGCGTCCTCGACGGCGATGGACAGGCCGAGGCCCGTGCCGCCCGTCGTACGGGCCCGTGCCGGGTCCGCGCGCCAGAAGCGGTTGAAGACCCGGGTCGCCTCGCCGGGCTTGAGGCCGACGCCGTAGTCGCGCACGGCGATGGCCACGGCGCCGCCGCTCCGGCCGCCCCCGGACGCCAGCCGCACCACGACGTCCTCGCCCTCACCGTGCTCGACGGCATTGACCACGAGGTTGCGCAGCACCCGCTCGACCCTGCGCGGGTCGGCCTCGGCGATCACCGGCTGCTCGCCGCCGCGCACCACGATCCTGGTTCCCTTGGCCTCGGCGAGTGGCTCGGCGCCTTCGATCACGCGGTGCACGACATCGCGCAGATCCGTCGGCTCGGCCTCCAGCGCGGCCGCGCCCGCGTCGAACCGGCTGATCTCCAGCAGCTCCGCGAGCAGCGACTCGAAGCGGTCGAGCTGTCCGCGCAGCAGCTCGGCCGAGCGCGCGGTGACGGGGTCGAACTCGTCGCGCACGTCATGGATGACGTCGGCCGCCATCCGTACGGTCGTCAGCGGCGTCCGCAGTTCGTGCGAGACGTCGGAGACGAAGCGGCGCTGCATCCGGGACAGCTCTTCCAGCTGCTGGATCTTTACCTGGAGGTTCTGCGCCATCTTGTTGAAGGACTCGCCGAGCCGCGCGATGTCGTCCTCGCCGGTGACCTTCATCCGTTCCTGGAGGAGGCCGGCGGCCAGCCGCTCGGAGATACCCGCGGCCATCCGTACGGGCGTGACGACCTGCCGCACCACCAGCCAGGCGATGGCGCCGAGGAGGATCACGACGAACACGCCGGCCGTCGCGAGCGTGCCGGTCACCAGCTTCAGCGACTCCTCTTCCTGGCTGAACGGGAAGAGGTAGTAGAGCTGGTATTGGTTGCTGTTTGCATCGTTCAGGCGCTTGCCGATGATGAGCGCCGGTACGCCGTCATCGGATCCGATGCGCTTGATCTCGGTGTACTGACGGAAGGTCCCCGCCTTGGTCTCCAGCTTCCGCCGCAGGTCGGCGGGCACACTCCGCTCCGGATCGACGTCCCCGGAGGCGCGCGGCCCGCGGGTACCCGGGCTGGAGTCACCGAACGGCTCGTCGGAGTCGGAGCTGAGGGCGACGACCGAGAAGACGCCCTGCCCGCCACTGGCGAGCTGCTCGACCAGGCTGGTCAGCCAGGTCGCGGAGTCCTGGGTGCCGCGGCTGCCGGCACGGGTGCCGTCGTCCGGCCGGGTGCCGTCACTGCCGTCGGCCAGCTTCTGGGCGACGCCGAAGCCGCCCACCGCCTGGCTCTGGGCGGCCTGGGCCTTGGCGGTGAGCAGGCCGTTGCGGACCTGCCCGACCACCACGACGCCGAGCAGCAGCACCACTGCCAGCGACATCAGCAGGGTGGTCGCGACCACCCGCAGCTGGATATTGCGCCGCCACAGTCGCAGGGCGGACAGCAGCGGACGCCGCACCCAGCGGCTGAAGAGCCGCAGCAACGGGTGGACGGGCCCGCTCACCGCACCGTCCGGCAGGAGCTGGCCACCCCGCAGAAGCCGGGCGACCAATCTACTCGAAAAGGACATTTTGCCCGTCGGGTTGACGGTGCGCCCCCGCTTTCCCTCCGGGGCGAAACCGTCCCGACTCATCTCAGCTGGGCCCGGCCTTGTAGCCGACCCCGCGCACGGTCACCACGATGTCCGGCCGCTCCGGATCCCGCTCGACCTTGGAACGCAGTCGCTGCACGTGGACATTGACCAGACGGGTATCGGCGGCGTGCCGGTAGCCCCAGACCTGCTCCAGCAGCACCTCACGCGTGAACACCTGCCACGGCTTGCGCGCCAGCGCCACCAGCAGATCGAACTCCAGCGGGGTCAGCGCGATCGACTGCCCGTCCCGCTTCACGGAGTGACCCGCCACATCGATGACGAGGTCACCGATGGAGAGCTGCTCGGGAGCCGGCTCCTCGGAGCGCCGCAGCCGGGCCCGGATGCGGGCCACCAGCTCCTTGGGCTTGAACGGCTTGACGATGTAGTCGTCCGCACCCGATTCGAGCCCGACGACCACATCCACGGTGTCGCTCTTGGCGGTCAGCATGACGATCGGCACCCCGGACTCCGCCCGGATCAGCCGGCACACCTCGATGCCGTCCCGTCCGGGCAGCATCAGGTCGAGCAGCACAAGATCGGGCTTGGTCTCCCGGAAGGCGGCCAGCGCTTTGTCACCGTCCGACACGAACGACGGTTCAAAGCCTTCGCCACGCAGCACGATGCCGAGCATCTCTGCCAGTGCGGTGTCGTCGTCGACGACCAGGACGCGTCCCTTCATTTGGCCATCATCCCATTACCTGATCGTGACGTTCCCCATCGTGACGTGGAACACATCTCCGCAAGGCCCTCACGGGTCACCGGAGACACCACTCCGGCCTCCGTCACGATCGCCGTCACCAGCTCCGGCGGGGTGACGTCGAAGGCCGGGTTGTAGGCCTGAGCGCCCAGCGGCGCCACCGGGATCCCCGTCCCCGGCTCGGCCCCGGCACCCTGCGCATGCGGCAACGAGAATTCCGTCACCTCATGGCCCGGCCGCTGCTCCACCTCGATGTCCGTGCCGTCCTCCGTCTGCAGATCCACCGTGCTGAGCGGCGCCACCACCACGAACGGAACGTGGTGGTATCGGGCCAGCACCGCCAGCGGATAGCTCCCGACCTTGTTGGCGACCGAGCCGTCCGCCGCGATCCGGTCCGCACCGATCAACACCGCGTCCACCTCACCGGCCGCGAACAGCGACCCCGCCGCCCCGTCCGGCAACACGGTGTACGCCATCCCCGTCCGCGCCGCCTCGTAGGCGGTCAGCCGCGCCCCCTGCAACAGCGGCCGCGTCTCGTCCACCCACAGCCGGCGCAGCTCGCCCGCCCGGTGCGCCGCCAGCGCCACCGCCAGGGCGGTCCCCTCGCCCCCGGAGACCAGGGCCCCCGTATTGCAGTGCGTGAGGATGCGGTGACCCCCACCGGGCAGCAGCTCGCCCAGCAGCGCCAGACCGTGCTCCGCCATCCGCTTGCTGGAGTCGACCTCCTGGGCATGCACGGCGTGCGCCTCGGCCAGGGCGGCCGCTGCGGCCCCCTCCGGACCCGCTCCGCCGGCCACCGCCTCGCGATAGGCGCCGACCGCCCGCCGCACGCCGTACCCCAGGTTGACCGCGGTGGGCCTGGCATGCGCCAACGTCTCCGCCGCGTCCTCCACATCGAAGCCCCGCGCCGCTGCCAACGCGACGCCGTACGCCCCCGCGATGCCCAGCAGCGGAGCCCCGCGCACGGCCAGCGCCCGAATCGCCTGCACCAGCGCCGGTGCGTCGGTGCAGACCAACTCGACCTCCTCCACCGGCAGCCGAGTCTGGTCAAGAAGGACCACGACGGGCCCCTCGGGCAGCTCCTCCCAACGCAACGACGGGACTGTGAGCGCCTCGACGCCCACCTCGGATACCTCGTACTGATCGGCCATCCGCTCAGTCTGCCGCCGACAGCCCCTCGAACAGAAGGTCCCCCAGCTCTCAAGGCACGGGTACACAACGCCACACGCCATGACACGATGACTGCCACCGCGGACCCTGGACCCCGGCCGCCCCGGCCGAAGGGCAGCAAGAAGGAGCGACGATGAACAACTCTCCGGGCTGGGCCTCGCCCGGATCCGCCCCCTCCGACGAGCCGGACCGCGGCACCCAGGAGCAGTCCGACCCGGAAGGCCGTCCCGAGTCCGCCGAGCAGCCGCCCCCGCCGAACTGGTCCAAGCAGCAGCCGCCCCCCGGAAAGTGGTCGGCCCCGACGGGAATCCCCGGTCAGAGCGGTGGGCCCGACGGCCCCGGCAGCCGGAGCGGCACCGGTGGCCGGTCCCGTGCAGGCCAGACCCATGGGCACGGACAGCCCGGACCCGGCAATCAGCCCTCCTGGGGCGGCGGGCCGGGCTGGGGCACCGGCTGGGCACCGACGCCGCCCGCCGCACAGCCCGGTGTGATCCCGCTGCGCCCGCTCGGCATCGGCGAGATCCTCGACGGCGCGGTCTCCACCATGCGCGCCCACTGGCGCACCGTGCTCGGCATCTCCCTCGTCGTCGCGGTCGTCTCGCAGACAGCTGTCACCCTCGTCACCGGACTGTGGTTCAAGGACGCCGGCCGCGCCCCCACCCTGAACGAGCGCTCCGGCACGCCACTCGGCGAGACCCTGCGGGAAGCCGGCAATTCGCTCGTCGGCACCGGCATCACCTCGCTGATCGGCCTGCTCGCCACGATCATCGCCACCGGACTGCTGACCATGGTCGTCAGCCGTGCCGTACTGGGCCGCCCGGTGACCACTTCGACGGCTTGGCACGAGGCCCGCGCCCAACTCCCGCGGCTCCTCGGCCTGCTCGTCCTGCTTCCCCTCCTCGTCACCGTTGTCTTCGTGGTCGGCCTGGCCCCCGGACTCGTCCTCGCCTCGACGGGCAGCGTCGACACCGGCCTCTTCCTCATCCTGGCCGGCGGGGTCGCCGCCACTGTGGTGAGCATCTGGCTGTGGGTCCGCTACAGCCTCGCCTCGCCTGCGCTGATGCTGGAGAAGCAGGGCGTCGTCGCCTCCATGCGCCGTTCCGCCAAGCTCGTACGCGGCACCTGGTGGCGGGTACTCGGGGTCCAGCTGCTGGCCTACCTGCTGATCGCCATCGTCGAGTTCATCGTCCAGATCCCGGCCACCCTCGTCGCCTTCCTCGTCGGCGGCGAAAGCCTCATGGACTGGGCGAACGGCACGACGGACGGAAGCAGTTGGACGTTCCTTTCCGTGCTCGGCATCGGCGCCGTCATCAGCTCCACCATCACCTTCCCGATCAGCGCGGGCGTCACCGCGCTCCTGTACATGGACCAGCGCATCCGACGTGAGGCGCTCGACCTCGAACTGGCCCGTGCCGCAGGCCTTCCCGCCTATGGCCCGGAACCCGCCGCGCCGGGCACCGCGGCCACTGCCGAAACGACCACCAGCACCCCGGCCGAGGACATTGCGTCCGAGACCCCCCGGGCCGAGGGCTCCACCGCAGCGGACGGGACCACTGCCGGCAACCACCCGGCTCCCCGCACCCCCGCCGACGACACCCCTGCCGACGACGCTCCCGCCAGTGACACCCCGGCCGACGTCACCCCCGCCCACGGCGGTACGGCCGGCAGCCGCCCGACCAGCGGCGAGCGGGCCGACGCGGACTCTCCCCAACGCCCCGGCAAGGACGGGGACAACCCCGCGCAGGGCTCCACCGACGCCACACCAGGAAGCTGATGCGGTGACCACGGCGGGGAGCAGCACCGCGGTCGGACGCCTCATAGCGCGCTCCGGGGAAGACATACCCGTGCGGACTCCTCGTGTTCCGGCCCGTGAAGCGGCGGAACGCGAGCTGTCCGACCCTCGGTACCACCAGCACGACCCCAACCCGATCCAACGCGCACTGAACTGGTTCTGGGAACGCGTCGACGAACTTTTCCAGGCAGCCTCAGGCGCCACGCCGGGCGGATGGATCGGGCTCCTCGCCATCGGCGCTTTCGTGCTGCTGCTGGTGGTGGCGCTCCGACTGCGGCTGGGCGCCGTGCGCCGCACGCCGACCACCGCCGGAACGCTCTTCTCGCACACTCCCCGCACGGCGGCCGAACACCGCTCGACCGCCGACAGCCACGCCGCCGCGGGCCGATGGAGCCCGGCAATCCAGGAACGCATGCGCGCGATCGTCCTCGCCTTGGAGGAACGCGCCCTGCTCACGCCGGGCCCCGGCCGTACCGCCGACGAGGCGGCCGTCGAAGCCGCCCGCCCGCTGCCGGCACACGCCGACCGACTGCGCGCCGCGGCCCGCACCTTCGACGACGTCACATACGGCAGCCGTCCCGGTACCGAAGACGAGTACGCCCTCCTGCGCGCCCTCGACACTGACCTCCAGAACGCCAAGCCCCGCCTGGCCGATGCCGCCCACGGGAGCCGCGGATGACAACGGCCACCACGCACACCACCGCGCTCTCGCCGACCACCCGCCGCCTGTGGGCCCGGTCCCGCGGGCTGCTGCTCGCACTCCTCCTGCTCGTCATCACCGGCGTCGCGCTCGCAGCCTTGCAGTCCGGCCAACAGCACGGCCGCCTCGACCCCCGCTCCCCGGACCGCCCCGGGAGCCAGGCACTGGCCAGGCTGCTCGCCGCCCACGGCGTCACCAGCAAGGTCGTCACCACGTCCGAGGAGGTCGCTGCCGCGGTCGGCCCCGACACCACCCTCCTCGTCACCCGGCCCGACGTCCTGACCAAGCGCCAGCTCTCCGAGCTGCACACCGCGACCGGGCAGCACGCCACCGGCCGCGCCGTGCTGCTCGCCCCCGGAACCACCGCCCTCGAAGCCTTCGCTCCCGGAGTACGAGCGGAGTCGCCGGTCGACATCTCGCCGCACCGCCCCCTCTGCTCCTCCCCCGTCGCCCGCCGCGCCGGCACCGCTCTGCTCGGCGGCCTGCGCTACACGGCACCCGGCGGCGCGACCGACGCCTGCTACCTCAGCGGCGGTCTGCCCACCCTGCTGCGCCTGCCGGCGTCCGCCGCAGGCCGCGACACGGTGCTCCTCGGATCGCCCGATTTCCTCCACAACCAGCACCTCGCCGAGCACGGCAATGCTTCGCTGGCCCTCCAACTCCTCGGCGCGCACAAGCATCTGGTCTGGTTCCTCCCCTCACTCAGCGACCCCTCGTCCATTTCTGACGACCAGCGCGGCCTCCTCGACCTCGTCCCCACCGGCTGGAGCTGGGGCCTCCTCCAACTCGTTCTCGCAGCCGTCATCGCAGCGTTCTGGCGTGCCCGCCGCCTTGGCCCCTTGGTGCCCGAACGCCTTCCGGTCACCGTCCCGGCAGCCGAGACCACCGAGGGCCATGCGCGCCTCTACGAGCAGGCCAACGCCCGCGACCGCGCCTCGGCCGTACTGCGCTCCGCAACCCGCAGCCGGCTCGCTCCCCTGCTCGGCGTGTCCCCCACGCACGCCCACACCCCCGACATCCTTCTTCCGGCCCTGCACGCCCGCCTGTCCACCTCGGCCGGTGCCGAGGCCAACGCACATGCGCTGCTCTTCGGCCCGACCCCCGAGGACGACCGGGCACTCGTGCTCCTGGCCGACGAACTCGACGCACTCGAAATATCGATCGTTTCCCAAGAGAGGCACGCCCCCCGTGAGCACCCCGACCGCTGAGAGCGCCCGAGCCTCCCTCGAGGCCCTGCGCACCGAGATAGCCAAGGCCGTCGTCGGCCAGGACCCTGCCGTCACCGGTCTGGTCGTCGCGCTGCTCTGCCGCGGGCACGTCCTCCTCGAAGGCGTCCCCGGCGTCGCCAAGACCCTGCTCGTCCGCGCCCTGTCGGCCACCCTTGAACTCGACACCAAGCGTGTGCAGTTCACTCCCGACCTGATGCCGAGCGACGTCACCGGTTCCTTGGTCTACGACTCACACAGCGCCGAATTCTCCTTCCAGTCCGGCCCCGTCTTCACCAACCTCCTTCTCGCCGACGAGATCAACCGGACGCCTCCCAAGACCCAGGCATCCCTCCTCGAGGCAATGGAAGAGCGCCAGGTAACCGTCGACGGCACCCCCCGCCCACTTCCCGAGCCGTTCCTCGTCGCCGCCACGCAGAACCCCGTGGAGTACGAGGGCACCTATCCGCTGCCCGAGGCTCAACTCGACCGATTCCTGCTGAAACTGACGGTCCCGCTTCCGGCCCGCCAGGACGAGATCGACATCCTCACGCGTCACGCCGACGGCTTCAGCCCCCGCGACCTCTTTTCCGCAGGGCTACGCCCGGTCGCCTCAGCTGCTGACCTCGACGCCGCCCGAGCCGCCGTGGCCAAGACCGCTGTCTCCCCCGAAGTCACCGGCTACATCGTCGATATCTGTCGTGCCACCCGCGAATCCCCCTCGCTCTCCCTCGGTGTTTCCCCCCGAGGTGCCACCGCACTGCTCTCCACCTCACGCGCCTGGGCCTGGCTCACCGGCCGCGACTACGTCACCCCGGACGACGTCAAAGCCCTCGCTCTCCCCACGCTCCGCCACCGCGTCCAGCTCCGCCCCGAAGCGGAGATGGAAGGAGTCACCGCAGACTCCGTGATCAACGCCGTGCTCGCCCACCTCCCCGTCCCCCGCTGACAACGCCGTGGCCCTCACCGGACGCACCGCGCTCCTCTCCGCACTCGGAGCCCTCTTCGTCGGCTTCGTACTCCCCGGCTGGCTCGGCATCCTCACCGTCCAACTCGCCCTGCTGATAGCAATCCTGTGCGACCTGGCACTCGCCGCGCCAGTACGAAAGCTCCATTTCACCCGAACCGGTGACACAACCGTTCGACTAACAGGCGAGGCCCGTACGCACCTGACCGTGACCAACCCGGACCGCCGCATTCTGCGCGCCCAACTCCGCGACGCCTGGCCCCCGAGCTCCTACGCACCCGGCTCGGACATCACCGCAGCCCGCCACACCGTGCGCGTCCCCGGCCCCGAGCGCCGTCGCCTGACGACCGTCCTCCGCCCGACCCGACGCGGCGATCACCACGCCGTCCGCGTCACGGTCCGCTCGTTCGGCCCCCTGGGCCTGGCAGCGCGACAAGGAAGCCACGACGTCCCCTGGAGCCTGCGCGTTCTGCCGCCCTTCACCAGCCGCAAGCACCTTCCCGGCAAGCTCGCCCGGCTCCGTGAACTCGACGGCCGCACCAGCATCCTGACCCGCGGTGAGGGCACCGAATTCGACAGCTTGCGTGACTACACGCCTGGCGACGACACCCGTTCCATCGATTGGCGGGCCACCGCTCGCCGCCAAAGCGTCGCAGTTCGCACCTGGCGCCCGGAACGCGATCGCCGCATCCTGCTGGTCCTGGAGACCGGGCGCACCTCTGCCGGTCGAGTCGGTGACGTTCCCCGCCTCGATGCCTCCATGGACGCCGCCCTACTGCTCGGCGCCCTCGCCGCCCGCGCCGGCGACCATGTTGATCTCCTCGCCTACGACCGCCGCGTACGAGCGTCGGTACAAGGCAAGACCGCACGAGACCTCCTCCCGGCGCTGACCAACGCGCTGGCCCCCCTGGAGCCAGAACTCGTCGAGGCGGACGCCCGTGGCCTTGCCGCAGCAATCCACCGCCGCACCTCGCGCCGCTCCCTCGTCGTGCTCTTCACAGGCTTGGACAGCGCCCCCGTAGAGGAAGCGCTGCTGCCCGTCCTCCCTGGCCTGACCAAACGCAATGAGCTCATCGTCGCTGCCGTGGCCGACCCCCGCATCGAGGAAATGGCCGCCGGCCGTCACACCCCCCAGGCCGTGTACGAGGCGGCAGCCGCAGAGCAGACCCGCGCCGCCCGTCGCCGCACCGCCGACCGCCTCCGACGCCACGGCATCACGGTCATCGACTCCACCCCGTCCCACCTGGCCCCCGACCTGGCCGACGCCTACCTGGCCCTCAAGTCCGCCGGCCGCCTCTAACCACGCCCCCGCCCTGCCACGAGGCGGTCAGAGTCTTAGCTCTGCTTCCTGGAATTTGGCGCATCCTGCGGAACGGCCGGCCAAGCCTGTGCTGGCCCCTCCTCGCGCGCCCAGAGAAGCGACGACATCTGTGCCAGCGCCGAGAAGCCAGCCACACACCCCGGGAACCATCGCGCACTCCGACGCAGCAATTCCCTCCCCTAAGCAGCACGTACCGGCCGGCCCAGCCCCGCCCTCGCACCAGGGCTTCAGAACATGGACAGAGGCAGCGGTACAGTGCGCCAACACGAGCACCCAGCGCTCGGCGCCAACGTATACGCAGCGGAAACGCGTGTAAGCCCCGCAGGAACCGAAGTTCCCACGGGGCTTACACACAAAGATTGTTCGGCGGCGTCCTACTCTCCCACAGGGTCCCCC
>NZ_JBICZL010000024.1:0-85479 GCF_043201875.1 Streptomyces sp. NPDC048248 | reverse complement strand
CGGTCTCGTCGTCACCGCCGGGGTCCTCGTCGTGCTGTGGCGGCGGGTGGAGAACATCGCCAGGCTCACCGTCGTGCTGTGGACGGTGATGATCGCCTCCGTCGTCCTCGTCATCGTCGCGGCATTCACCCACTTCAGCCCGGAGCGGGCCTTCACCTATCCCGCGCACGCCTTCGAGCTGACCTCGCATCACTTCTGGATCGGCTTCGCGGCCGGCCTGACCATCGGGATCTACGACTACCTCGGCTACAACACCGCCGCCTACCTCGGTGCCGAGATCAAGCGCCCCGGCCGCACCCTCCCGCGCGCCATCCTCTTCTCCATCCTCGGCATCATGGCCATCTACCTCCTGCTCCAGGTCGGCACCCTGGGCGTCATCCCCTGGCAGGACATGCTCGACCCGGACAGCGCGGCGTCCTCCTCCGTCGCGTCCGCCGTGCTGGAGAAGTCATGGGGCAGGGGCGCCGCCGACGCCGTGACGGTGCTCATCCTCCTCACCGCCGTCGCCTCCGTCCTCGCCGGACTGCTCGGCGGCTCCCGCGTCCCGTACGACGCCGCCCGCGACCGGGTCTTCTTCCGCGCGTACGGCACGCTCCACCCACGCCACCGCTTTCCCGTCCTGGGGCTGCTCACGATGGGCGGCATCATGGCCGTCGGTTTCCTGATCGGGCGCCACACCGACCTGACGACGATCATCCAACTGCTGACCACCGTCATGGTGATCGTGCAGGCGCTGGCGCAGATCGCCGCGGTGAGCGTGCTGCGCCGCCGCCAGCCGCAACTGCGCCGCCCGTACCGGATGTGGCTCTACCCGCTGCCGAGCATCGTCGCCCTGGTCGGCTGGCTGGTGATCTACGGCTACGCGGACCTCAACTCGCCCGGCAGGCACCCCGTCGAGTGGTCGCTGGCGTGGGTGGCGGCGGGCGTGGTGGCCTTCCTGCTCTGGGCGCATCACGAGAAGGAGTGGCCGTTCGGGCCGAAGCACATCAGCGAGGACTACCTGCACGGACCGGGGCCGGACCCTGCGGAGGAGGAGAAAGCCGTCGGATGACCGGGAGGGAGCGGGGCTTCCCGCTCTGCCCGCGAGACGTCAACTGCGGCGCGCTGGACCGGCTTTGTGAAGTGAGAGCGGTATGTCCTTCGTCACGTGCTCGGCAGATCCCTCTCCCCGAACGCTGCGAAATCAGGAAATACCAGTGCTCACTGCGAAGTCCTTCGTGAGGCGTGTCCTATCAGGACGGGCTGCCTCGGTGCTTCCATCGACGTGCGTGCGGTTCGCCCTGGACCCGGCGCGTCCGACGAAGGGGATCACCACGATGCACTTATCCCGGCGCATCTCCGGAGCCGCAGCGCTGGCTGTGGTGCCGCTGCTGGCCCTCTCCTCCTCCGCCGGCGCGGGGGCCCCGCCGGCCGCGCGGGCACCGCAGCCACGGACGCAGGCGGCGGCCGGAGCGCCGACGGCCCCCGTGGAATGGTCGGCGCGACACGGCGCGGCCTCGGCCTCGGGCACCCGGTGGCAGCTCAAGCGCGCCGGTTCGCCCGACGAACTGGTGATCGAGGGGCAGCTGACGAACACCGGCCGGGGCTGCTCCTCGCTCTGGCTGACATGGACCCACGACTTCGCCGGCGAACCGCCCCGGAAGCACGCCACACAGTGCGGACCCGGAACGGTCCGGGTCCGCAACCACCTGCGCGGCCACCGCGTCACGACCACCGGGATGGTCCACCTCTGCGCTGGTGACAGCACCCCCCGGGAAGCCCTGGGATGCGGGCCGGGTGTGTCGGTGACGACCTGGCCCGTCGGCGGCGTGCGCCCCGGGGGCACCGCCGGACGGAGCGCCGGGCGCGGCTAGAGTGTCCGGTGCAGCAGGAGTCCGGTACGAGGCCGGCACGGTCACGAAGCAGGTGGAGAGGTAGCGGTGCGGGTGGGGGCTCTGTCGTGAGGATCCTGCACACCTCGGACTGGCACCTCGGCCGGTCGTTCCACCGCGTGAGCCTGCTCACCGCCCAGCGGACGTTCCTCGACCATCTCGTCGAGACGGTCCGCGGCCGGCAGGTCGACGCGGTGCTCGTCGCCGGAGACGTCTACGACCGGGCCGTGCCGCCGCTCGCGGCCGTGGAACTCTTCGACGACGTGCTGCACCGCCTCGCCGACCTCGGCGTCCCCACCGTCATGATCTCCGGCAACCACGACTCCGCCCGCAGGCTCGGCGTCGGCTCCGGGCTGATGCGGCAGGCCGGCATCCATCTGCGGACGGACCCGGCAGCGTGTGCCACGCCCGTACTCCTCGACGACGCGTACGGCCCGGTCGCGCTCTATGGATTGCCGTACCTCGAACCGGCCATGGTGCGCGAGGAGCTCGGCGCCCGGCGCGCCGATCACGCCGAGGTGCTGGGGGCGGCGATGGACCGGGTGCGTGCCGACCTGGCGGACCGGCCCGCAGGAACCCGCTCGGTGGTGCTTGCGCACGCCTTCGTCACCGGGGGCGCCGTCAGCGACAGCGAGCGCGACATCACCGTGGGCGGGGTGGCGTCCGTCCCCGCGGCGGTCTTCGACGGCGTCGACTACGCGGCGCTCGGGCATCTGCACGGCGCGCAGACGCTCTCCCCGCGGGTCCGCTACTCCGGATCGCCGCTCGCCTACTCCTTCTCCGAGGCCGGTCACCGTAAGTTGTCGTGGCTCGTCGACCTCGACGCGGCGGGCGAAGTGCATGCCGAGCGGGTGGACTGCCCGGTGCCACGGCCCCTGGCACGGCTCCGCGGAACGCTCGAGCAACTCCTCGACGACCCGGCGTGGTCCGGGGACGAGGAGTCGTGGGTCGAGGCGACCCTCACCGACTCCTCCCGCCCCCACGAGCCCATGGCCCGTCTCGCCAAGCGCTTCCCGCACATCGTCAGCCTGGTCTTCGACCCCGACGAGGGGCCCACCCGCTCGCTTGCCTCGTACGCCCAGCGGCTGCGCGGCCGCAGCGACCAGGAGATCGCCGAGGACTTCGTGGAGCATGTGCGGGCCGGGCGCGTGGCGGATGCGGACGAGCGGGCCGAACTGCGGTCGGCGATCGACGACGTACGTGTCGACGACACCGTGCGCGAGGTGGCGCGATGAGGCTGCACCGGCTGACACTGACCGCCTTCGGGCCGTTCGGCCGCACCCAGACCATCGACTTCGACCGCCTCTCGCGCGAGGGGCTCTTCCTGCTGCACGGGCCGACCGGTGCGGGCAAGACCTCCGTCCTGGACGCCGTCTGCTTCGCGCTCTACGGCTCCGTGCCCGGGGCCCGGCAGAGCGGGCAGGCGCTGCGCAGCGACCTCGCCGATCCGCTGACCCTGACCGAGGTCGTCCTCGAACTGACCGTCGGCGAACGGCGGTTGGAGATCACCCGGCTCCCCGAGCAGCCGCGCCCCAAGAAGCGGGGCAGCGGCACGACCCGGGAGAAGGCGCAGAGCCGGCTGCGGGAGTACGTGCCCGCGGCAGGCGGGGAGCCCGGGAACGGTGTCGACGGTGCCGGTCACTGGAAGGCGCTCAGCCGCTCCCACCAGGAGATCGGCGAAGAGATCGGCCAGCTCCTCGGTATGAGCAAGGAGCAGTTCTGCCAGGTCGTCCTGTTGCCGCAGGGCGACTTCGCGCGCTTTCTGCGCGCCGACGCCGAGGCCCGCGCACGGCTGCTCGGACGCCTCTTCGACACCCGCAGGTTCGCCGCCCTCGAAGAGCAGCTGAACGCACGCCGCAAGAGCGCGGCCGACCGGGTCGCCGCGGGTGACGAGCAACTGCTCGCACTGGCGCACCGGATGGCGCAGGCGGCCGGTGAGTGCGCGGACCTCGCCGACCCTTCGGTCCCCGCACCCGCGAGCGCCCCGCAGCCCGCACCGGCCCGCGGACGAGTCGGCGCCACCGCCGGACGCGCCACCGTGCCCGGCCAGGGCGGGCCCGCCGGCCGCGCCGCCCACCGCGGACCGGCAGCCGCGGCCGAGCCGGCCGCGGGACAACCTGACACCCCCGGGCCTTCGGAGCCGGGATTCGCCGAAGCCGTACTGGTCCGAGCCGCCGTGGCGAGGGCGGGCGCACGGGAGCGGCTGGACGTCGCGCGTGCCGCAGTGTCCGCCGCGGAAGAGGCGGAGCGGGGCGCCGCCAGGTGGCTGGAGGAGGCCAGGGAACGCGACCGCCTGCAACAGCGGCACGCCGACGCCCGCAGGCGCGCCGACCGGCTCGACGCCGGCACCGAGGAGCGGGAGCGGACCCGCCGCAGACTGGAGCGGGCCCGCGCGGCCGCGGAGGTCGCCCCCGCCCTCGCGCTGCGCGACGCCGCCCGGAACGAGCTGGACGCCGCGCGGCGTGAGGAGCGCAGACACCGGACGCAGCTCCCGCCGGACCTCGCCGAAGCCGAGGGTGAGCGGCTCGCCGCCCGAGAGCGTGCGGTGCGGGAGGAGCTGGGAGCGCTTGCCGCGGCACGCCGCGCCGAAAGCCGGGCCGCCGACATCGCTCTGGAGCGCGCCGCGCTGGACCGTGAGGCACGCGCCGACGACCAGACGCTGCTGGACACGGCGGATTGGCTGGCGGGCTGGGAGACGGCCCGCAAGGCCCACCAGCAGCGGATCGAGACGGCCCAGGACGCCGCGACCCGGGCCGAACAGCTCGGCGCGCTGATCTCCCCGGCCGCCGAGCGGCTGGACGCGGCCCGTCTCCGGGACCGTATCGGCGCCGAAGTCCGTTCGGCCGAGGAGGAGTTGCTCGCCGCCCGGGAGCGGGCTGCCGCGGCCCAGGAGCACTGGCTCGATCTCAAGGACCGGCGGCTGCGCGGCATCGCCGCCGAACTCGCGGAGGGCCTGCAGAAGGGCAGGCCGTGTGCGGTGTGCGGCGCGACCGAGCACCCCGACCCGGCCGAGGCCGACGCCGGTCACGTCGATCGGGCGACGGAGGAGAGCGCGCTGGCCGCCTACCGGAGCGCCGAACAGCAGCGCCAGGAAGCGGAGCACCGCCGCCAGTCCGTCAAGGAGGCGCTGGCCGGCGCGGCCGCCGCGGCGGGCGACACGTCGGCCGGTGAACTCGCCGTACACGTGGAGCAGTTGCGGGCGGACCACGCGAGCGACCGTACGGCCGCCGCGGATCTGCATGCCGCCCGCGAGGCCCTGGACCGTGCCGAGCGCGAGTACGAACGGCGCCGTACCGCACAGCAGCAGGCCGAGCGCCGGGTCGCCGCGCGGACATCGCACCGCGAGGCGCTGGAGCGCGAACACGCTGCTCTGGAAGCCGAGTTGGACCGTGCTCGGGGAGGCAGCGCGAGCGTCGCCGACCGGGCACGGCGGCTGGAGCGGCAGGTCACCCTGCTCGCCGCCGCGGCCGAGGCGTCCCGCACCGCGGCCTCCTGCGCCGGACGGTTCGAGGAAGCGGCCGCAGGTCTGACGGACGCCGCCCACGGCGCCGGGTTCGACACCCCGCAGGCCGCCGCCGAAGCGCTGCTGCGGGACGGTGAGTGGCGTGCGCTGCAGCAGCGGCTCGACGAGTCGCAGGCCGAAGCTGCGGCGGTGGCCGCGGAACTGGCCGACCCGGCGGGCGTGGCGGCAGCGGCCCTGCCGCCCGCGGATCCGCAGGCCGCACGCGCCGCCCTGGACGCCGCGGAACAGCGGCTGCGGACCGCCTTCGCGACCCACACCGCGGCCCGCGAACGCTGCACGGAACTCGACCGGCTGTCGGCCCGCGCCGCCTGCGACGCCCGCGAGCTGGCCCCGCTGCGCGCCGACCACGACCGGATCGCCCGCCTCGCCTCGCTCGCCGCCGGCACGTCCACGGAGAACGAGCGGCGCATGCGCCTGGAGTCCTACGTCCTCGCCGCCCGGCTGGAACAGGTCGCGTCAGCCGCCAGCGCGCGGCTGCACCGGATGTCGGCGGGCCGCTACACCCTGGTGCACTCCGACGAGCGGGCGGGCGGCGCCCGGCGCTCCGGGCTCGGTCTGCACGTCATCGACGCCTGGACCGGCCATGAGCGGGACACCTCCAGCCTCTCCGGAGGCGAGACGTTCTTCGCCTCGCTCGCACTGGCGCTCGGCCTCGCCGATGTCGTCACCGACGAGGCAGGCGGCACCCGGCTCGACACCCTCTTCATCGACGAGGGCTTCGGCAGCCTCGACGAACAGACCCTGGACGAGGTGCTCGACGTCCTGGACTCCTTGCGCGAACGGGACCGCAGCGTCGGCATCGTCAGCCATGTCGCGGATCTCAGGGCGCGCATCCCGGCGCAACTGGAAGTCCTCAAGGACCGGGCGGGATCCACCGTGCGGCACCACATCCGGCACTAGGACCTGTTTTCAAGGTCCCGTCCGTCTCGCACCGGCCTGGTCAATGACCGACCGGACGGCGGGGGAGCGGCGAGGAGTAGACGACGCTGGTGGTCACCGCGCCGAGCGCCCCGATGCGGCCCGACACCTCCTCCAGGTGCTTCATCGAACGGGCGGCGACCTTGATGACGAAGCAGTCGTCGCCCGTGACGTGGTGGGCCTCCAGTATCTCCGGTGTGGTGTCCAGCAGATCGTGGAACGGCTTGTAGTTGCCGTTCGGATAGCGCAGCCGCACGAACGCGAGGACGGACAGGCCGATCCGCTCCGGGTCGATCACCGCCGCGTAACCGGAGATCACTCCGGCCTCCTCAAGCCGCCGCACCCGCTCCGTGACGGCGCTCGCGGACATGTTCACGGCGCGCGCCAGCTCGGCGTAGCCCGCGCGGCCGTTGCGCTGCAGGACGTCGAGGATGCGCCAGTCGGTGGCGTCGGGGGAATAGCCGGTCATCTGCGCTGTCTAGCAGTGAAATCAGCGGTAGATCAAGGGTTCTGCCGGTGATCATCACTTCTCGGGCCGATCGGCGAACCATAAATTATCGGCCATGACCACACGGACACCTCAGCGCACCACAGCCACCGTCGGCCCCGTCGGCACCCGTACCGGCTCGCTGCCGCATCGCGTGCTCGCCGTCCCGCCGGGGGCGCCCGCCGACGCCGCCGCGCACTTCGCCGCGCGCCTCGCCTTCCATACAGACGTCGCCGATGTGCATCACGCTCTCGCGGCAGGCGCCCGCGATCTGGTGGTCGTCGACTCCCGCAGCACCGAAGCATGGGACCAGGGGCACGTCCCCGGCGCCGTCCACCTCCCCACCGCACGCATGGCGCAGGACGCGCGGGAGATCCTCGATCCGGCGGTCCCGGTCATCGTCTACTGCTGGGGCCCCGGCTGCGACGGCGCCACCCGAGCGGCCCTCGCGCTGGCCCGGCTCGGCTACCGCGTCAAGGAGATGCTCGGCGGCATCGAGTACTGGATCCGGGAGGGCTACGAGGTGACCACCCGGCAGGGGCCGCAACGCCTCCCGGCCGACCCCTTGACGGCACCCGCCGCCGCCGAGGACTGCGGCTGCTGACGCGCGGCGGGGGAGTGTCCGCGTCACGCGGGTCCTTCGCTGCGTCCATCCGCGGCCACGGCGGCGGCCCGCGTCCGCATCTCGTACGCCCGCAGGCCGTCGCGTTCGCCGGCGAAGCGGAACCCGGCGCGTGCCAGCACACGCTGCGAGGGCGCGTTCTCCGGCTCCGTCACCGCGCAGACCGTCCGCACCTCCGGTCGCTCCGCCGCCCATCCGGTCAGCAGTCGCACGGCGGCGGTCGCCCACCCGGCGCCACGTGCGGAGGGCGAGAGGTCGTAGCCGATCTCCACCCGGCCCTCCGCGTCCGGTGGGCCGTGGAAGCCGATGCTGCCCAGAGCGGTGCCGGCCTCGGCGTCGGTGAGGACGTAGCCGCTCCAGCCGGGGCGCTTCAGGCCGGCCGCGATTGCTTCGCGTAGGGCGATCTCGGCGCCGGCGGAGGTGGACCGCGGTGGTGTGCCGTCCACCCAGTCGTACCCCGCGGGTTCGCCGTCAGCGACCTGTGCCGCCGCGGTCGGCAGCAGGGCGCGCAGGGCGACCCGGCCCGCCGTGAGCGTCAGCGGGAAGCCCGCTCCGACGGCGACCAGGGCCTCGAACAGCGGCCCCGCGTCGGCCCCTTCGGGCAGCCCGCTGACCTGGCCGTCGCCGACCTCCACCACACGCCAGGCACCGTCGGAGCGCCGTACCACATCCGTGGTGACGAAGCGGCGGCCCAACTCCCGTACGGCATCGGCCACCCGGGCCAGATCGGGCACCGGGCGAAGCCGCGGGGTGTCGGGATGCGCACCGACGAGGACCGGCTCGCCGTCCACCCACCACACCCGGGCCTCGCCCGCCGCGTCGAACGACTCGAAGGCGCGCAGCACCACGCCCCCGGTCAAGGAGTCCTCCTGGAGGGTCACGAACCGTTCGACGACTGCGGCCAGCCGGGCGGTGTCGGCCGCGTCGGGGACATAGGCGGCCTCTGCCCACTCGTGCTTGCGGGACTTCACCCAGTCCTTGACGACGAGCGGACGGCCACCGAACTGCTCGGCCAGACGTGCCAGCTCCGCTTTCCCAGGGGTCCGGCCCGGTGGACACGGCAGCCATGCGCTGCGGGGCGTAAGGGCCTTGAACGTCGCGTACCAGCCGGGGAGTTCATGGGCGGTTCGGTACGCGTCGGGCGAGGTCAGGAGACGACATCCCCGCGCCGAAAGGGCCGTGGCCAGCGCGGCGTAGCGCTCCGCTGGCAGCATCCAGCCTCGGTACCAGAGCGGGCCGGCGTCGCGCGGCACCCGTACGACGGCACGCTCGTCGTCCCCGGCGAGCAGCGCCTCGTGATCCAGCACGGCGGTCGCCGCTCCGGCCGCCTGTGCTGCCGCCGCCTCCGCCGCGAAGTGCGGGTCGATACGCCGGGGACGAAGCGGATCGCCGGGGAGCAGAAAGAGCGGCCTGTCCGCCGCGGAGCCGACTGTCATGTCAGCGGACCCTACGGACGGTGACGGCCGGCCACAACACGAGGCGCGCCGGCCGTTCGCGCGGGACCGACGGCCGGCGGATGACCGGCGGCCGGGCCACTGTGCTGCCCTGCCGCCGGCCGTCCGCCGGTCACCGGTGGGGCGTCAGAGCGCCGACAGTTCGCTCAGCAGATCGTCCAGGCCGAGGGAGCCCTGCGAGAGCGCCGCCATGTGCCATGCCTTGAGGTCGAAGTCCGCGCCCCGCCGGGCGCGGGCCGCCTCCCGGCCCTTGAGCCAGACCCGCTCGCCGAGCTTGTAGCCGATCGCCTGCCCGGCCATGCCCTGATAGCGGATGATCTCGCTCTGGACGAAGTCGGCGGGCCTGCTGCAATGGCTCGCCAGGAACGCGTGCGCCAGCTCGGGCGTCCAGCGCTCACCCGGGTGGAAGGGCGAGTCCGCCGGGATCTCCAGCTCCAGATGCATACCGATGTCGATGATGACGCGGACCGCCCGCATCATCTGCGCGTCCAGATACCCCAGCCGCCGCTCGGCGTTGCTGAGGAAGCCCAGTTCGTCCATGAGGCGCTCGGCGTACAGCGCCCAGCCCTCGGCGTTGGCACTGACGATGCCCACGGTCGTCTGGTAGCGCGAGAGGTCCTCTGCGACATGCGCCCACTGGGCCAGCTGGAGGTGATGGCCGGGCACGCCCTCGTGGTACCAGGTGGACACCAGGTCGTAGGCGGGGAAACGGGTCTCGCCCATCGTCGGCAGCCAGGTGCGCCCGGGACGGGAGAAGTCCAGCGACGGCTGGGTGTAGTACGGGGCGGCGGCGCTGCCCACCGGCGCGATCCTCGACTCCACCCGCCGTACCCGTTCGGCGAGCTCGAAGTGCGTGCCGTCCAGGGCGTCGATGGCCTCGTCCATGAGCGACTGGAGCCACTGCCGGGTCTCCTCGACGCCCTCGACGGCCTCGCCGTTGTCGTCTAGCCAGGCCAGCGCCTCCCACGGGGTCTTGGCGCCCGGCAGGATCTTCTCGGCCTCGGTCTCCATCTCGGCCAGCAGCCGGTGGAATTCCGACCAGCCGTACGCGTACGCCTCGTCCAGGTCGATGTCGGCGCCGTTGAAATAGCGCGCCAGCCGGGCATAGCGCTCCCGGCCGACGACGTCCGGCGCGCCGGCGACCGCGGGGGCGTAGTCGTCACGGAACCAGTCACGCAGCTCCACCAGCGCGCCGGTCGCCACCTCGGCGGCCGCGGTCAGCTCAGCGCGCAGCGTCTCCGGGCCGGCACCGGTGAACTCGGCGAACCAGCTGCGGTCCGTACCGATCCACTCGGTCAACTGCCCTACTACGGTGACGACTTGCAGCGGTCCCGCGGGGAGATCCCGCTTGAGGCCGGCTTCCAGCGAGGCCCGGTAGCCTTCCAGCGCGGCGGGCACCGCCCGCAGACGCCGGGCGATCGCCGCCCAGTCCTCTTCGGTCTCGGCGGGGGTGACGGTGAAGACCTCGCGGAGGTGGTGCAGCGGCGAGCTGAGGTTGCTGACGGTGCGCAGGCCCTCGCCCGCCTCGTGTACGGCGAGTTCGGCGGTCAGCCGTTCGCGCAGCAGCCGGGCGCAGACCTTTTCCGCGGCGCTGTCGGCGCCCGGCCGGGCCTCGGCCTCGGTGAGCCGCTCCAGCGTCGTACGGGCGAGCTGCGCCACCGCCTCCTGGCCGGTCGGCGAGAAGTCGGGGAGCTGACCGGAACTCTCGGCGATGCCGAGGAAGGTGCCGGTGATCGGGTCCAGGTCGACGAGCGCGTCGACATAGGCATCGGCGACCTGGCGGGGCAGCGGGCCGCCGCTGGAAGGAGTGGTGTTGGACATGTGGGTCATCCTCGTACGGATGCCCCTCCGCGTCACCATCATTCCGCCGGACGTTCCTGTCACTTTACGAAACGGTGGCCCGGCCGAGGGGACCTTGCACCCTCCCGGCGCGCGGTGTGGCCCCTACGCGCCGCCGCCGGAGTGCGGTCGGCACTCCGGCGGTCGGCCGGCGTCGACCCGCCCGCCCGGCACGGGGCCGGCAGGCGGACGGCAGCTCAGCGGCGGCCGGAGCCGTCCCGCACCCGGATGATCTCCCGCACCTCACGGCGGGCCGGCACAGGCGCCGGACGAGCGGTGATCACGAGCGTGCCCTCCTCGATCTGGTAGTCCAGCGGCAGCCCCAGGCCACGCATCGCCGCCACCATGCCGGTGTTGGACGCCTGGGTGACGGCGTACACGCTGTCGCAGCCCGCCTCGGCCGCCATCGCCACCAGCCGCCGCAGCAACTCCGCACCGATTCCCCGCTGCTGCCACGCATCCTCGACGAGCAGGGCGACCTCGGTCTCGTCGCCGTCCCACAGGAGATGGCCGAGCGCCACCAGGCGGCCGGACGCGGTCTCCACCGCAAGGGTGCGGCCGAACCGCGGGCTGAGCAGGTGCCCGAGGTAGCGGTCCGCGTCGGAGACCGGGCCGTGGTAGCGCAGGTCGAGGGTGCCGGAGGAGCAACGGTCGTGCATCTCGCGGGCGGCGGCCTGGTCGGAGGGGCCGGCGCGGCGGATGGTGATCTCGTTGCCCTCGGGCAGCGTCAGCACATCCCGTCGCGGCGGGACCCGCTGGCCGAGCCGGTTGTCCAGTTCGGTCAGCGCGCGCACCCGGGCGAACTCGGTGGGCGTGAACGGCAACTGCGGCCTTTCGATGGTCAAAGACCCCCCGGAGGGGTCGCGGAACTTCATGAGGTGCTCCTCCAGCACGCCCTCGACGGGCACCTGCTCGGCGAGCGGCTGGCCGCTCAACGACCGGGCAGGCACCGAACGGATGGTGCAGCGGCCCAGCAACTGCCTCAGGGCCAGCGGTAGTTCGGCCGAGTCCAGCGCGGTGCGTGTCGCCAGCCCCAGCATTCTGGTCGGCGCGTCGACGAGGTCGTGGGCGTCGGCCCGCTCCAGCCAGGTGCGCGCGCCGCCCGCGCCGGACACCGCGCGGGTCAGCTCCTCGGGCTGGACCGTCGTCGGCGCGCGCAGCAGGAACTCGTCGACCGTGCCGTCGGACAGCGGGTGGGTCTGCAGGCTGAGGATGTCCACCCGCCACGCGGCCAGCGCCGTGCACAGGGCGGCCAGGCTGCCCGGCTCGTCCCGGACCGTGGTCCGCATCCGCCACAGCGTCGTCTCGTGACCGCGGGCGTCGGGCCCGGCGGCGGAGGACGACGCCGTGGCGCCGGTATCGGTCGGCGGAGGGGCGTTTTCGTGGCGGCGTGACCACCGGATGTGGAAGCCCGCGACGGCCAGGACGGCGACGGCCGCGGCGCACGGCAGAGCCGGGCCCGAGAAGCCGAGGGAATCGGCGAGGGCGTCCGCGGCCGCCGCGGTGGTGCACAGGGCGGCCAGTTCGATGACGCCCCGTCGCCAGTGATGGCGACGGGAGCTGTTGGCAGAGGATGCTTCAGTCATGCAGACAGCCTCGCCGACGGGTGTTGCCTGATCGCCAACACATTGTGTCGGACGGGTAAAAGACGTAATCGACGCATTGGCCTTTACTGCCCCACCTGTCCAGGTTGAAGAACCTTGCTGAACAGCACCTCGCCGCCCTCCTGCCGCAGCCGCACCGTCAGCTCCCCGCTGCCCCCGTCGATGTCGATCTCGCCGAAGTACTGCGGACTCTCCGCGGGGGAGGTGTTGGCACGGTCCGGCGCCTTGATGAACGCCTGAGTGGGCCCGAAGGTTCCGTCCAGCTTGAGCGCCTGGAAGCCGCCCGCGTTCAGCGGCCCGGAGACGAACTCCCAGAACGGCGCGAAGTCCTTGAACGCCGCCCGCTCCGGCGCGTAGTGCTGCGCCGAGGTGTAGTGGACGTCGGTCGTGAGCCACACGGTGCCGGTCACCCGCTGGTGCTTGATGTGCCGCAGCAGCTCCGCCATCTGCAGCTCGCGGCCCAGCGGAGCGCCCGGATCGCCCTGCGCGACCGCCTCGAAGTTCGTCTTGCCGTCCGGGACGACGAGGCCCAGCGGCATATCGGAGGCGATCACCTTCCAGACCGCCTGCGACCGGGACAGCTCACGCTTGAGCCAGCGCAGCTGGTCGGCGCCGAGAATGCCCTGCGGGTCGTCCGTCTGCCGTCCGGGTGAATTGGCGTTGCGGTAGCGCCGCATGTCCAGCACGAACACGTCCAGCAGGGGGCCGTGCCGCACCACCCGGTAGACCCGCCCGTCCCCGTCCGCGCGCAGCGTACGGACGGGGAAGTACTCCCCGAACGCGCGCAGCGAGCGCGCGGCGAGCACATCCGCGTCCTTCTCCGTGTACCGGGCATCGTCGAGCAGCTGCCCCGGATACCAGTTGTTGTGGACCTCGTGGTCGTCCCACTGCACGATCGTGGGCACCTGGGCGTTGAAGCGGCGCAGGTTGTCGTCCAGCAGGTTGTAGCGGAACGCGCCGCGGAATTCCGCGAGCGTCTCGGCGACCTTCGACTTCTCCTCGGTCGTGACGTTCCGCCAGATACGACCGTCCGGCAGCGTGACCCGGGAGGTGATCGGGCTGTCCGCGTAGATGTTGTCGCCACTGCACAGGAAGAAGTCCGGGTTGCGGCGGCGCATCTCCTCATAGATGCGGTAGCCGCCGCGGTCCGGATTGATTCCCCAGCCCTGGCCCGCCAGGTCCCCCGACCAGTGGAAGCGGACGTCCCGGCGGCGCTGCCGGGGCGCGGTACGGAAGGTGCCGGTGACCGGCTCGCCGGTGTGCCGGGGGTCGTCGGGGTCGGCGAGCAGCACCCGGTAGTGGATCTGCTCACCGGACGGCATCCCGTGCAGCGAGGTGACGCCGGTGAAGTCGGTGCCGGCTCCGATCACCGGGCCGTGCCAGGTCCTGGCGTTGCGGAACGACTCGGTGGCCGCCGTCTGCACCACCATCCGGGCCGGCCGGTCCGACCGTACCCAGACCAGCCCGGAGGACGTCGTGACGTCCCCGACCTGTACCCCCCACTCGGCGCTCGGCCGGCCGCTGCGTGCCTGTGCCGAAGCGGCACAGGACAGGGCGGGCAGTGCCAGCGCCGCGGTCCCGGCCGCCGTGCCGTGCAGCAGTGACCGCCGTCCGAAGCCCAAGCCCCTGCCGGATCCCGGCCCCATATGAACCTCCATCGCTCGATCGACCTCGGTGACGTCACGTTCGTACCGCTGCCCGATGCCCCGCGGCCGAACGTGCGGTGAACACCTGCCGGTGCTCGTGTACGGCGGGCCACCGGGCCGGGCCATGGTCGCAAGCGCGCGGGCCGATCGCCTAGACGTCGTGCCGGCCCCGGCGGTTCCTGATGCGCGTCGGCGGCGTACCGGACCGGGGGTCGGGCAGGCAGCGGCAGCCGGCCCGCCCGTCAGCCCATCGTGTCGAGGATGACCCGGGCGACCAGCGCCGGATCGTCGTTCATCGGCACATGCCCGCAGCCCGGCAGGCGCACCAGCCGGGCGCCCGGGATCGTCTGCTTGGCCCGCACTCCCTGGCGGCGCAGCAGCAGCCGGTCCCGGCTGCCCCAGGCGATGGTCACCGGGACGTCCGGCACATCGGCGGTGAACCGGACCGCGCGGCCGGCCGCCAGCGTGGGCTCGAACCCGGGGGCGGTACGCAACGCCCGGGTCTCCGCGACGACCGCGTCGGCCGAACGGCGACCGGGGTGGGCGTAGATGGTGCCGGTCAGCGAGGCGCGCCCCAGGGCGGACCGCGCCAGCGACTCCACGACCGGCTCCGGCAGCGCCTGCGCCCCGGCGTACATGCCGCGCAGCATGCCGAACGCGTAGCGGCGCTCCGCCGGCGTCCAAAAGCCGCCCGGTGAAAGGGCGGTGACCGACCGTACGGCGTTGCGGCGGCCCAGCTCCAGAGCCAGCAGCCCGCCCAGCGAGTTCCCCGCCACGTGGGGCCGCTCGATGCCCAGTTCCGTGAACGCCTCGGCGAGCAGCGAGACCACCGTCGGGATGTCGTAGGAGCAACCACCGGGAAGGCCGGGGGAGGCGCCGAAACCGGGCAGGTCCACGGCGATGACCTCGTGCGAGGCGGCGAGGATGTCGCAGACCGGACGCCACGCCTGGAGATGGTGGCCGATGCCGTGCAGCAGGACGAGGGGCTCACCCGCACCCTTGCGCTCGTAGGCCAGCGTGCACGGCGGCCGGTCTGCGGAGGTGATGCGGGCGAAGGAGACCGGGGCGGCCATGGGGACTCCTCAAGAGTTCGCGTGACGTGCGTTGTTGCCGGATGTGCGCAGCCACGATGCCAGTAATGGCTACTGAGCGGTACGGGGAGGGGGGATCCGAGGCCGCCCGGAGCCCGGGCAGCACCCGGCACTGTGCCGCACACCACGCCGCGGGCAGCCCGCACTCCGCGGTTTCCGCTGGACAAGGCGACGGCGGACCGGTGGGATGGAAGAGTGCTGACGGATCTTGCGACCGAAGTCTTCGAAGAGCACCGACCGGTGCTGCACGCCGTGGCCTACCGCATGCTCGGCCGCGTCGCCGACGCCGAGGACGTCGTCCAGGAGGCATGGGTGCGCTGGTCGGCGGCCGACCGTAGCGAGGTGCGCGAACCGCGCGCCTACCTGGTGCGCGTGACCACCCGGCTGGCCATCGACCGCCTACGGCAGGTCCAGGCGCGCCGGGAGTCCTACGTGGGCCCCTGGCTGCCGGAACCACTCGCGACCGACACCGCAGGCGTCGCCCCCGACACCGCGGAGCGGGCGGTGTTCACCGAGACCGTCACCATGGCGATGCTCGTCGTCATGGAAGCCCTCTCCCCGCTGGAGCGGGCCGTCTTCGTGTTGCGCGAGGCGTTCGGCTATCCGTACGGCGAGATCGCCACCGTCCTGGACCGGGGTGAGGCGGCGGTACGCCAGCTGGCGGCACGGGCCCGGCGGCATGTGGAGGAGGGCAGGCCCCGCTTCGAGGTCAACCCCGAGCGGCAGCGCGAGCTGACCGAGCGCTTCCTGGCCGCTGCGGCGGGCGAGGACCTCAAGGGCCTGCTGCGCCTGCTCGCCACCGACGCGCGGCTGGTCGGGGACAGTGGCGGGAAGGCCAAGGCGCCGCTGCGCATCATCCGTTCGGCGGACAAGGTGGCCCGGTTCCTGGTGGGCGTCGCCGGTAGGCCGACGCCCGGCATGGAGTTCAGCATCCTGGAACTCAACGGCGGAGCAGCGCTGTTGGCCCACTACGGCGGCGTGCCGGACACCGTCATCCAGCTCGATGTCGTGGACGGCCGGGTCACGACGGTCTACATCGTGCGCAACCCCGACAAGCTCGCCTCGCTCGCGAAGAGCTGACCGGCCGGCGTGTGGGAGGGTCCCCGCCACAGGTCACCGTGTGGGCAACGCGTGGCCCGGTCCCGGGTGGGTGGCCTCCCGTACGGCGGCCAGCAGGCCCGAGCGCGGGCTCGACAGCACTGGCACCCCACTTCCACCGGTGTCCGTCATCCGCGCGGCGGCCGACGCCATCGACGCCTGAGCCAGCACGATGGCGTCGGTCTCCCGTTCCCCTTGCGCGGCGGCGGCCACCGCCGTGAGATAGCCGTCCTCGTCCCCTGCTTCGAAGCGCTCCCAGGCATCCGGCACGAGCACCTTGCGCACGCTCACCGCACGCCCGGCCCGCTCGGCTTCCTCCGCGATCAGGTCCGCGGTGGGTCCCAGCGTGCTCGACACCGTGGCGAGCACCGTGACCCGCGTGCCGGTGGCGACGGCGGCCGCGGCCATCGGCCGGTCCACCCGCAGAACCGGCAGCCCGAGCGCCGCACCCGCCTTCTCGGCGACCGAACCGATCGTCGAGCACGTGCACAGCCCCGCACGCGCGCCGTCACGCACGGCCCACCCGAGGACGTCCGCGACCTGCCCCGCCACCGCCTCGGGACCCTCTTCCCTTGCCCGGGTGAGCAGTTCGGGGTGGACGAGGTGACGGAGCGCGAACCCCGGGGCGTCCTCGTCCCGCAGCGTGTCGAAGACCGGGACGTGGACGGGCGAGGTGTGCAGCAAGGTGAGCATGACGATGAGGCTAGCGAGCGTTGTCGCAGGTCGAGCGGGCGGTCCCGGCCGCGGCCTGGGCAGGCTGTCCACCGGATGGGGCATTGGTCTTGACCAAGGGTGAGGGCGGCCATATCGTCGGGATACTGCAACAACCTTTAATAAAGAAGTGCTCATAATCCGGGCTCCGGGCGAGCCCGCGTCCGGTTGACGGCGGAGCCCCGCGGGGCAACGGCCAGTGCGGAGGACAGGGTGGGGACCACGCAGCTCGAAACGGTGCCGGAGCCGAAGTACTGGCACCTCAAGACCGTGCTCAGCGAGGCATTGGACTCGGAGTTCACGGTCGGCGAGATCCTGCCCAACGAGCGTGACCTGGCGGCGCGTTTCGGCGTCGCCCGCGCCACGCTCCGGCAGGCGCTGGAACAACTGGAGCTGGAAGGCCGGCTGCAGCGCCGGCGCGGTGTGGGCACCACCGTCGCACCGCCGCGTGTCGGCGTCGCCGTCGACCCCGCCCGCGACACCTGGCCCGGTGCCCCCGGCGACGCCTGGCAGCCGGTCGACGCCGTCGAGACCGACGCGGTGCCCGCAGCTGTGGCGGCCCTCCTGGACACCGCCCCCGGTGACCGGGTCCACCTCGTGCGCCGCAGCCGGGTCACGGGCGGCCAGCCCGTCGCCGCCGAGCTGCTGTACGTCCTCGCCGAGGCGGTCGCCGGCTGCTCAGGAGTGGCGCCGGTCAGCGCGGCGGCCCACGCCCGCGCCGTGCTGCACGAGCTGCAGGCGTGCGAACTGGAGGGCCGGGACCGCACCGTGGAGCTGGGATCGGCCCGCGCGGAGGACGCCAAGCAGCTGGACCGGCTGCCGGGCGCGCCCGTGCTCGTCGTCACCACCCGCTATGTCTCCCAGGGCCGGACCACCGCGGTCGCGGTCGCCACCTACCGCGCGGACACCTGCCGCCTCACCTTCGGTGAGAGCGACGCGGTCTCCCTGCTCGCCGGCTGAGCCGACGCCCCCCCGGGCCCGTGTCCAGAAGGGCGCGGGCCCGTCCGTCGTGCAGTGGTCGCGCGTCAGCGGCGGCCCGTCACCGTGCCCTCCACCGCGAAGAGTTCGGCCTCGACGTGATCCAGGGCGAGCCGCAGCGCACCGGTCGCCACCGCCGCCTCGCCCAGCACCGAGAGCGCGACCTGCGGCGGGCGCAGGCAGTAACGCGCAAGCTCCCCGCGCAGCGGCTCCAGTACGCCGGCCAGGCCCGCCGCCCAGCCGCCGACCACCACCAGTTCCGGGTCGAGCGCCAGTACCAGCGCCGCGACGTCGTGCACCAGCCGCTGGATGAAGCGGTCGACGGCCTGGCATGCCTGTTCGTCCCCGTCGCGTGCCAATGCGAAGACCTTGGCGACCTGCGCCTCGTCCAGCGGGTGCAGCGGCTCGCCGGTCGTCGACAGCAGCGTCTCCGGGGTCGCCTCGCTGCCCAGCAGATGCAGTGCGCCGATCTCCCCTGCCGCCCCGCCGAACCCTCGGTGCAGCCGTCCCCCGATCAGGGAACCGGCTCCCGGACTCAGCCCCGCGAGCACGAAAACGATGTCATCGGACCGGGTGGCCGCGCCCTTCCAGTGTTCGGCCACCGCGGCGGCGTTGGCGTCGTTCTCGACCAGCACCGGACAGCGGAAGGAACGCCGCAGCCTGTCCCCCAGGGGGAGGCCGGTCCAGCCGGGCAGCGCGGTGCTCAGCCGTACGGTGCCGTCCGCCTCGACGATGCCCGGCCCGGCCACGCCGACGGCCCGCAGGGAACCACGCGCCACCCCCGCGTGGCGCAGCAGGTCGGCCACCACCGTCCGTACGCGCTCCAGCCGTTCGTCGGCGGGAGCGGTCTCCGCCACTGCGCGCTGCGCGGAGTCCAGCACCCGCCCGCTGAGGTCGGAGAGCAGGGCCGAGACACGGTGCGGACCGATCTCGATGCCCAGCAGATGACCGGCCTCGGTGCGGAAGCGGAACCGGCGGGCCGGCCGGCCCTGGCGGCGCGCTTCGCCCTCCTCCGCGGCCACTTCGACCACAAGACCGGTCTCGATGAGCCCCTCGACCACGCCCTCGACCGTCGGGCGGGACAGGCCCGTCACCTGGACGAGGTGGGTGAGCGTGGGGGAGTCCGCGGCGCGCAGCGCGTGCAGCACCACCGCGGAGTTGATACGTCGCAGCAGGGAGGGATCCCCACCGGTGAGCCGCCCCAACGTCCGTCTCCCTCGCGTTCCGTGTCTGGCGGATCGTAGCCGGTCAGCGGGTGTGCGGCGAGCCCCGGAAGGCGGCCGCGAGCGGGGCGGGCGGCGGGCGGCGCCAGGTGCGCCGGCGCTACCGTTGATCGTCCGCGACTGACGGGCGGCCAATTGTCAGACCCCGGCGGTTTACTGACGGTATGACGTCCCGAGAGCAGCCCATGAGTGCGGCGGCGCGCACCACCGCCGCGACCGGCACCGCCCTGACCACGACCGCGCAGCAAGTGGCGCTGATCGACGCTTTGCTCGCGCGTGCGTTCCCGGTGCGCAGGGAGCGCTTCGCCAGGGGCGAGAGCGGACCGGAATTTCATGTCGCCCAGCTGTGGGAGAGCGCTGCGCTCTGGGAGGCGGACGCGGCAGACGCGCAGGAGGTCGGCGAGGACTGCACGGCAGAGTTGGCGGCGCTGACCACCGTGCTGTCCTTACGGTGGGGCGGGCCCGCCGTGCTGGATCTCGCCGGCCGGCTGGAACGGGTGGCGATGGGCCTGCCGGTCGGGCCGCCGCTGGACCTGCTGTGCGGAGTGGTGCCGCGGCTGCACAGCTGGCGCGCGGGGGGCCGCTGGGTGGGAATCGGTGCAGGTCAGGGCGGCCCGGAGCTGCCGTACCAAGTGGTGGTGGCGATCGGAGCGGGCGCGGTACCGGGAGGCTGACGTAGACCTGGGGAGGCCACGGGGCGACGGTGACGGACGAGCCGCAGGGGTGTGGCGGGTCGACGCCGGGGTTCAGGAGTGCTCGGCGAACGCCGCCTCGCGCAGCCGGCCGTATTCCTCGGCCATGGCGGCCGGCGTCCAATGTGCGTTGAGGCCGCTGGGGTTGGGGAGCACCCAGATGCGGGTGGCGCCGAGGGTGCGCTCCTGTGGTCCGACGGCGGCGCGCTTGTCGCCGAAGGCGACGCGGTAGGCGGTGACGCCCGCCACGGCGAGCCAGCCAGGACGCAGCCGTGCGACCTTCTCCTCCAGCAGCCGCCCGCCTTCGCGGAGCTCCTCCGCCGTCAGCTCGTCGGCCTTCGCGGTCGCCCGCGCGACGACATTGGTGATGCCGACTCCGTGCGCGAGCAACTCTTCCTGCTCGGCCGGCTTGAGCAGCCGGGGTGTGAACCCGGAGGCATGCAGGACCGGCCAGAACCGGTTCCCCGGCCGGGCGAAGTGATGGCCGGTGGCCGCCGAGAGCAGCCCGGGATTGATCCCGCAGAAGAGCACCCGCAGGCCGCTCGCCGCGACGTCAGGGACGAGGCGGTCACGAGCGGCCTGCAGTTCCTCCGGTGTGAAACCCACGTCAGAGGATCGAGCCCGGCGTGTACGCCGCGGCCTCCGGGTGCTGCTTGGTGATCTCCTCGATGCGGCCGACGACGGACGTCACCTGGTCGGCCGCGGCGCCCGTGAAGGACAGCTTGTCCGCCATCAGGGCGTCCAACTGCGCCTTGTCCAGCGGGATCCGCGCGTCGGCGGCCAGCTTGTCGAGCAGTTCGTTGCGCTCGGCTCCCTGCTCCCGCATGGCCAGCGCCGACGCGACCGCGTTCTCCTTGATCGCCTCGTGGGCCTCCTCGCGCCCCACGCCCGCGCGCACGGCGCCCATCAGCACCTTGGTCGTGGCGAGGAACGGCAGATAGCGGTCCAGCTCCCGGGCGACGACGGCCGGGAAGGCACCGAACTCGTCGAGGACCGTCAGGAACGTCTCCAGCAGGCCGTCCAGCGCGAAGAACGAGTCCGGCAGGGCGACCCGGCGCACCACGGAGCAGGACACATCGCCCTCGTTCCACTGGTCACCGGAGAGCTCGCCGGCCATGGAGGCGTATCCGCGCAGGATCACCATCAGGCCGTTGACGCGCTCGCAGGAGCGGGTGTTCATCTTGTGCGGCATCGCGGAGGAGCCGACCTGGCCGGGCTTGAAGCCCTCGGTCACCAGCTCGTGCCCCGCCATCAGCCGGATCGTCTTGGCGATCGAGGAGGGGGCAGCGGCGAGCTGCACCAGCGCGGTGACGACGTCGTAGTCGAGCGAGCGCGGGTAGACCTGGCCGACGGAGGTGAAGGCACGCGCGAAGCCGAGGTGCCCGGCGATCCGCTGCTCCAGCTCATCGAGCTTCGAGGCGTCACCACCCAGCAGGTCGAGCATGTCCTGCGCGGTGCCGACCGGGCCCTTGATGCCCCGCAGGGGGTAGCGCGACAGCAGGTCCTCGAGCCGCCCGTACGCGACCAGAAGCTCGTCAGCGGCGGTCGCGAAACGCTTGCCGAGCGTGGTGGCCTGCGCGGCGACGTTGTGTGAACGGCCGGCCATGACGAGCTCGGCGTTCTGGGAGGCCAGCGAGCCGAGCCGGGCCAGCACGGCGACCGCACGGTCCCGCATCAGCTCAAGCGACAGCCGCACCTGCAGCTGCTCGACGTTCTCCGTCAGGTCCCGGGAGGTCATGCCCTTGTGGACCTGCTCGTGGCCGGCGAGGGCGTTGAACTCCTCGATCCGGGCCTTGACGTCGTGCCGGGTGACCTTCTCGCGCTCGGCGATGGAGGCCAGGTCGACGTTCTCCAGGACCCGCTCGTAATCGGCCAGCGCCTGTTCGGGGACCTCCACCCCCAGGTCCTTCTGCGCGCGCAGCACGGCAAGCCACAGCTTGCGCTCCAGCTTGACCTTGTACTCGGGGGACCACAGCACGGCCAGCTCCGCGGAGGCGTAGCGGCCGGCAAGAACATTGGGGATGCGAGGCTTCGCAGACACAGCAGTCACGTGGCCAGAGTCTACTGGCGATTTACGCAGGCCAGCGCCCCGGCCCCGGCTGTGCTTTCCTCCAAGCCGCCGACCGGGGCGGGTGTCCCGGCATCAGCCCTCGTACGGCAGCAGCTCGGGACGCTTGGCCGGCCGGCCGTCGCCGGAGGACCGCCCGGTGAGCCGGCGGCCTATCCACGGAACCAGGTGCTCGCGCGCGAACCGCAGGTCGGCGGAGCGCCGCGCGCCCCAGCCCGGGGGCGCGGCGGCGGGCAGCGGCGCGTCCCAGTCGGACTCGGCGTCGAGATCGAGCGCCTGCCAGACGGCCTCCGCGACCCGGCGGTGGCCCTCATCGTTCAGATGCAGCCGGTCGTCCGCCCACAGTCGAGGGTCGGACAGCGCTCGCGAGGCGTAGAGATCGACGACCACCGCGCCGTGCCGCTCCGCCAGGGCGTCGATGTGCGCGAACAGCTGTTCCATCCGTGATCGGAACCGCTCCATGACCGGTCCCTGCCTGCCGGGGCTGCGCATCAGCACCAGCCGGCCGGGCCCCTGGGCCAGCCGGTCGGCGGCCTCCGCCAACTGAGCGCAGACCCGGTCCACATCGCATTTGGGGCGCAGTACGTCGTTGAGCCCGCCGACCAGTGTCACGAGGTCGGCGCCCATCGCGGCGGCGGGACCGCACTGCTCGTCGAGGATCTGCCCGATGAGTTTGCCGCGCACCGCGAGGTTGGCGTAGTGGAACGCAGGCGGCGGCCCGTCGGCGTGGCTGCGCTGCCGGGCCGCGAGTCGGGCGGCGAGCAGATCGGCCCAACCGCGGTACGAGCCGTCGGGCAGGGCGTCCGACATGCCTTCGGTGAAGCTGTCGCCGACCGCGACGAAACTGGTGTAACGGGCATTTATCTCCATGGCGCGGAGATCTTATCCCGTGGCCCGGGAGCCGTGTCGCCCGGAGTGCGAGCGGCGGCCGATGGACCCCCGTGGGCCCGCCGACCGCCGCTCACGGCCTCAGCCGTCGCCGTCGCGTTCGCCCGTCACACCGCGGGCGGCCGCTGCAACACCAGCTCCCGCAGTACGTCCTCCATGCTCACCAGTCCGGCCAGCGTCCCGTCCGCGCCGATCACCGCGGCCAGGTGGGTCCGGGAGCCGCGCATCGCCGTCAGGACGTCGTCGAGCAGTGTCGCGGCCTTGACGCGCGCGATCGGGCGCAGCGCGGAGACCGGGAACGGCACATCGCGCGGGGCGGCGTCCAGGGCGTCCTTGACGTGCAGGTAGCCCAGGATGCGGCGGGTGTCGTCGACGACCGGGAACCGGGAGAAGCCGGACTCGGAGGCCAGTCGCTCCAGGCCCTCCGGGGTGACCCCTATTCGCGCCGAGACCACCTTCTCCGCCGGCAGCACGACGTCCCTGACCGGGCGGCGGCCCAGCTCCAGGGCGTCCCGCAGCCGCTCCTTGGCCCGGTCGTCGAGCAGTCCGGCGTCCCGGGAGTCCTCGACCATCTTCGCGAGCTGGTCGTCGGAGAAGGTCGCGGCCACCTCGTCCCTGGTCTCCACCCGCATCAGCTTCAGGAGCCCGTTGGCCAGGGCGTTGATCGCGAAGATGACCGGGCGCAGCGCGCGGGTCAGGGCGACCAGGGGCGGCCCCAGCGCCAAGGCGGTGCGTACCGGCTCGGCCAGCGCCACGTTCTTCGGCACCATCTCGCCGAAGAGCATGTGCAGATAGGTCGCCAGGGACAGCGCGATGACGAACGAGATCGGGTGGATCAGCGCGTCCGAGATCCCCATGGCGTGGAAGACCGGCTCCAGGAGATGGGCGATGGCCGGCTCGGCGACCGCGCCCAGCACCAGGGTGCACAGGGTGATGCCCAGCTGTGCGGCGGCCAGCAGCGCGGAGACGTGTTGCAGGCCCCACAGCACGCTGTTCGCGCGGCGGTCGCCGCTCTCGGCGTGCGGTTCGATCTGGCTGCGGCGCACCGAGATCAGTGCGAACTCGGCCCCCACGAAGAAGGCGTTGACCACCAGTGTCAGCAGGCCCACGAAAAGCTGTAGTGCGGTCATCGGCCGGCCTCCGCACCGGGGTCCTGGGAGCTGCCGGGCAGCGGCGCGTGCAGCAGGACACGCGCCGCACGGTGGCCGGTGGCGTCCAGCACGTCCATCAACCAGCCCTCGACCTCCAGGGTGTCGTCGTCCACCGGGATCCGGCCCAGTTCGGTGGCGATCAGGCCGGCGAGGGTCTCGTACGGGCCCTCCGGCAGGTGCAGGCCGATCCGCTGCAGCTGGTCGGTGCGGGCGGCGCCGTCGGCCTGGTAGACGCTGCGGCCGTCGGCGTCGACACCGGCCGGCGCGAGGTCGGGGGTCTCCTGCGGGTCGTGTTCGTCGCGTACCTCGCCGACGACTTCCTCGACGATGTCCTCCAGCGTGACCACGCCGGCCGTGCCGCCGTACTCGTCGATGACCACGGCCATGGTGCGCTTGCCGGACAGCCGGTCCAGCAGGTGGTTGACGGGCAGGGTCTCCGGCACGAGCAGCGGCTCGCGCAGCAGCTCGGAGACGGGGTGCCGGGGGCGGCGCTCGGCGGGGACCCGCAGGACGTCCTTGATGTGCGCGACGCCGACGACGCTGTCCAGGCTGCCGCGGTAGACGGGGAAGCGGGACAGGCCGGTGGCCCGGGTCGCGTTGGCGACGTCCTCTGCGGTGGACTGCACGTCCAGGGCGATGACCTGTACCCGCGGCGTCATGACGTTCTCCGCCGTCAGCTCGGAGAGTGTGAGCGTACGGACGAAGAGCTCGGCGGTGTCCGGTTCGAGCGAGCCCTCCTTGGCGGAGTGCCGCGCCAGCGCCACCAGCTCCTGCGGCCCGCGCGCGGACGCCAGCTCCTCGGCCGGCTCCAGGCCCATCCGGCGGACCATGTGGTTCGCCGTGGTGTTCAGATGCCCGATGAGCGGCTTGAAGGCGGCGCTGAATCCGCGCTGCGCGGTCGCGACCTTCTTGGCGATGGCCAGCGGACTGGAGATCGCCCAGTTCTTCGGGACCAGCTCGCCGACGACCATCAGGACGATGGTGGAGATCGCCGTACCGAGGACCAGGGCCACCGACTCGGCGCCGGAGCGCGGCAGGCCGATCGCGTCCAGCGGCCCGGCGAGCAGGGTGGCGATGGCCGGCTTGGACAGCATGCCGATGACCAGGCCGGTGACGGTGATGCCGAGCTGTGCTCCGGAGAGCTGGAAGGTGAGACCTCGCACGGCCCTGAGGGCGCTGTCCGCGCCGCGGTCACCGCGCTCGACGGCGCGCTCCAGATCACTGCGCTCGACGGTGGTCAACGAGAACTCGGCCGCGACGAAGACACCGCAGGCCAGGGTCAGGCAGAGCGCTACGGCCAGCAGGAGCAGCTCGGTCATCGGGTCACCTCCGTCCCATGATCGAACAGGATCGGGAGGTTCGCGCTATGTCGGGAGGGTGCTCGACTACTGGGGGGCTCGCCCATGGCTGGACGCTCACACACCTTTCACTGGGATGGAGGGAACCACCATGTTAAAGGACCGGCAAAGGGCGAGCCGGTCTCAGAGCGCCTTGACCCAGCGTCGCCAGTGGTCCTCGCGGTGGTAGCCGGCCGAAGCCCAGGTGTGGTGCGCGCGTTCGTTGGCCTCCAGGACCATGGCGTCGACCCGTCGTCCGCCCAGGGAGAGGAATCGCTGCTCCACGGCTTCCATGAGGGCGGTGGCGACACCCTGCCGACGGCGGTCCGGGTGGACGGCCAGTCGGTAGGCGGAGCATCGCCATCCGTCGAAGCCGGCTATCACGCTCCCCACAAGGACGCCTTCGCGCTCTGCGAGGAGCAGGGCTTCGGGGTCCCTGGAGATGAGCCGGGCCACCCCGTCGTGGTCGTCGCTGATGCTCGTCCCTTCCGCGGCTTCGCGCCAGAAACCCAGCACGGCGTCGATGTCCGAAAGGGCGGCGCAGCGGATATGAAGATCACTCATGGGATGAGCCAAGCAGAGCGCCGACGGTCGCGGCCAGCGTTTTTCGTCAGGAGGGGTGAGCGGTGGCGGTGCAGACTGGAGGTGTGGAGCCTGCTTCGCCCGACGGCACAACGAAAGGGGCTGGGAGCGTGGAGATGACGAAGTCGAACCTGCCCGATGTGGTGTCGCCGGAGGAGTGGTTCGCGGCCCGCAAGGAGCTTCTGGCGGAGGAGAAGAAGCTCACCCGGGCGCGCGACCGGGTCAACGCCCTCCGGCGAAAGCTGCCGATGGTTCGCATCGACAAGCGGTACACCTTCGAAGGCCCGAACGGGAAAGTCGGCCTGGCGGCCCTGTTCGACGGGCGGCCCCAGCTGGTCATGCACCACTTCATGTGGACCTTCGACATCGACGCGGACGGTACCGAGCACCCACGCGACACCGGCTGCCCCAGCTGCTCCTCCGCGGCGGACGGGATCAGCGGACTCCGGCAGCTGCATGTCCGCAACACGACGCTGGTCGCGGTGACCCGGGCGCCGTACGCGAAACTCGACGCGTACCGCGAGCGGATGGGCTGGACGTTCCCCTGGTACTCCTCCGACGGCAGCGATTTCAACTACGACTTCCACGCGACCGTCGACGAGCGCCGCGCGCCCGTACAGATCTTCCACCGCACCGAGGCCGATCTCGCCGAGGCAGGAATGCCGTTTTCGCAGGACCTGCGCGGTGACTGGCCCGGCATCAGCGCCTTCCTGCGGGTCGGGGACGAGGTCTTCCACACCTACTCCACGTTCGGCCGCGGCATCGAGGAGTTCCACAGCGGCTACCCCTACCTCGACCTCACCGCGCTCGGCCGCCAGGAGGCGTGGGAGGAGCCGAAGGGCCGCGCGGAACCGCTCGGCCTGCAGCTCGGCGGCCCCGGCCTGCGCCCGCCCGACGAATACGACGTCTGACGGAGCCGCCCGAGGCGTGCGGCGCCCGATGACCGCGCGGTGGCCCGTCCGGCGCGCCGGACGGGCCCACGAGAGAAGCGGGCTCAGACGGGCAGGCGTCCCTTGCTGCGCATGGCGGTGCGGACGCGCTCCTCGGCGAGGCCGCGGCCTGCGGTTATCCAGCCCACGACCTCCCCCAGGACCGCGGCGCAGTAGGTGTAGGAGGACCCGGCCTTCGGCACCATTCCCGCGAACTCGGCGTAGGCGAACGCCGCGCACAGCGACGCCGCGCCGGCCACCAGGAACGAGATGAGCACCGCAGGTCCTGCGACGTCGCGGGCGACCGCCGCGGCCAGGCTGAAAATGCCGGCTCCGATGATGGCGCCGATGCCGATCATCGTCAGCTGGGTGAGACCGAGGGTGCGCACCATGCGCGCGCCGGACGGCTGTTCGTGCGGAAGGGTTCGCCGGAAGACTCCCTGCGGGCCTCTGCCCAGCAGCGCGGTCAGGCGGGATGTGGACGAAGGGGTGGGGGACATCGCATCGCTCCCTGTCTGCGATCGGCAGGAACGTCAGGGCTGCCGCCGTGGCGGGGGTCACCACTGGCTCGGAACCCTCGCTCACGACGCGCGGTCGGCAGAAGACTCCCCACCACGACAACTTGCCGCTCTGAGGGCAAGCGGAGCTGGTGCACGGTGCGGGGCGGCCTTACCTAACAGGGAGTGCTCTGCCCGGCCCCCGGGGCGGTCTGCAGGATGTCGACAAGTGCCTGGATCGAGGGGCGGTGTTCCGCGGAGGCGCGGAAGACGACGACGATGTGCCGCTCGATCGTCTCCCGCAGTGCCACCACGTCGAACCGCGAGGAGCGCAGTTTGAGCATCAGATCCGTCACGGTGCTCACACCGATGCCCGCTTCCACCAGGCCCAGGGTCGTGGCCGTGTCCGTCACCACGTGCTGGACATCGGGTTCGAGGCCGGCCCGTCTGCACGCGGTCCGCACGGCGCGGCCGTAGTAACTCTCGGCCGAGGGAAGGATCCAGGTCAGATCCCGGGTGTCGGCCAGTCCGACCACCTCGCGGCCTTCCATCGTCCCGGTCGGCACCGCCAGGGAGAAGCGCTCGCCGTACAGCTTGCGCACACACAGCGTCGGATCGCGCGGGATGGGCACGTCCGGATGGTCCAAGCCCAGGGCAAGATCCACATCGCCGGTGGCCACCGCGTCGTAGATGTCGTCGACGTCCATGTCCTGGCTGCGCACGCCGAGCTGCGGATGACGCAGCCGCACCTGCTGCAGGGCCAGGGGAAGGATCTCGACGGCGGCGGTGGCGAAGAGCCCCACCCGCAGTACCCCGGAGATCTCCTCGCGGCTGCGTTCCAGAGCTTCGACCGCTTCGGCCTCGGTGGCCAGGATCCGCTCGGCATGACGGGCCAGCGTCATACCTGCATCGGTGATCTCCACCCGCCGTCCGACCCGCCGCAGCAGCTCCATGCCGGTGGCTCGCTCCAGCGCGGTGATCTGCTGCGAGACACCGCCGGGCGTGTATCCGAGCGCCGCGGCGACCGCGGTGACCGTGCCACGCCTGGTCAGCTCCACCAGGGATCGCAGCTGCGCACTCGTCCAGTCCATATAGAGATCCTAATTAATCGAGGCCAGGAACTGTTCATGGACGTCAATGGTTATCTGCTGCACGATGACGGACCAGACAGCTGATCAGCGTCTCCCCACGCAAGGACGGCCCGGCCCGAGCCCGGGATCACTCCCCGGCTCCGGCGTCGGCTTCCGGAAGGGATCGGCCTCTTGTCCACCTCACCGTTCTTCCGCACCGTGCCGCCGACCGCCGATGTCGTGATCATCGGCGGCGGGGTGATGGGTGCCGGCATCGCCTTCCACCTCGCCGAGGCAGGAGCGCGGGACGTCGTCGTCGTGGAGCGCGGCGATCTCGCCTGCGGCAGCTCCGGGAAACCGATCGGTGGCGTGCGTGCCCACTTCTCCGACCCGCTCAACATCGAACTGGGCAGCAGGAGTCTGCGCGCCTACGAGAACTTCCCGCACCGGCCCGGCGCGGACATCCGCCTCGACACCGTCGGGTATCTCTTCCTGCTGGACAGCGAGGAGCAGGCCGCGGGCTTCGAGCGCAGTGTCGCCCTCCAGAACAGCCTGGACGTGCCCAGCCGGATGATCAGCCCCCAGGAGGCTCGCACGCTGTGCCCCTATGTCAGCACCGACGGCCTGGTGGCCGCCGTGTACTCACCCACCGACGGGCACGCCCGCCCCAAGCTGGTGGTCCAGGGCTACGCGCACTCCGCGGCGGAGGCCGGCGTCGTCTTCGCCACCCGTACCACGGTCACCGGCATGGACACGGAGTCCGACCGGGTCACCGCCGTACACACCGACTGCGGCACGATCACCTGTTCCACGGTGATCTGCGCCGCGGGCGCCTGGTCCGCCACGATCGGCGACATGGTGGGCGTCAACCTGCCCGTACGCCCCGTCCGGCGCCAGCTCGCGTTCACCGAGCCCTTGCACCCTCCCGCCCCCCGTATCCCCTTCACCATCGACTTCTCCTCGTCGGGGTACTTCCACAACAGCGACGACGGATTGCTCTTCGGCCTCGCGGACCCCGACGAGGAAGTCGGCTTCGACACCACCTGGACCCCGCGGTGGCTCGACCTCTTCCGCACCGCCGCACTGCGCAGGGCCCCGGAACTGGCCGACATGGAGATAGCCACCGGATGGGCCGGACTCTACGAGGTCACCCCGGACCACAACGCGCTCATCGGGCGCTCCGGAGAACTGGACAACTTCCTGTACGCCACCGGATTCTCCGGCCACGGCTTCCTCCAGGCCCCGGCCGTCGGCGAGATCGTGCGCGACCTGTATCTCGGGCGGGCACCCTTCGTCGACGTCACTCCCTTCAGCGTCGACCGCTTCACGGCCGGCGCCGGCATCCGACCCGAAGCCCACGTGGTGTGAACACCCCGACCGGAAAGGCAGGCCGGCAATGATCAGCCCATGGCAACTGCGAGCCTCCTTCGCACAGCGCCTCTCGGACATGTACGGAAAGGAAGTGCCCGCCTACACCACGCTGGTGGAGGTCTCCCGGGAGGTCAACGAACACGTCCTGTGCACGCGGGGCGCCGACGCGGAACGCCTGGGATCCATCGGCCGCGTCACCGCTGAACGGCACGGCGCCATTCGCGTCGGCACGCCCGGCGAACTGCGGCAGGTCGCGCGGATCTTCGGAGCCCTGGGCATGTACCCGGTCGGCTTCTACGATCTGAGGGAAGCGGCCGCCAGCGCCGTCCCCGTCGTTTCCACCGCCTTCCGCCCCGTCGAGAGCGAGGAGCTGGCACGCAACCCCTTCCGGGTCTTCACCTCCTTGCTCACTCCCGCGGACCCGAGGTTCTTCGACCCCGAACTCCGCGCCCGCCTGGAAACCTTCCTCGCCGGGCGGGAGTTGTTCCCCGCCGAGCTGCTGACACTCGCCGACCGTGCGGAGGCGGACAAGGGGCTGTCCGACACCGACGCCGAACGCTTCCTCCAACTCGCCGTGCGTGCCTTCGAGCTGTCCTCCGAGCCGGTCGACCAGGAGTGGTACGAAACCCTTGAGGAGGTGTCCGCCGTCGCGGCCGACATCGGCGGCGTCCGCAGCACACACGTCAACCACCTCACCCCACGCGTTCTCGACATCGACGACCTCTACCGGCGCATGACCGACCGGGGCATCGAGATGATCGACGCCATCCAGGGCCCGCCCCGGTGGCAGGGCCCCGACGTGCTGCTGCGCCAGACGTCCTTCCGCGCGCTCGCCGAGACCCGCCCCCTGCGGACCCGGGACGGCAGTGTCACCAGCGGGGCGCTGCGGGTGCGCTTCGGTGAGGTCGAGGCCCGGGGTATCGCCCTCACCCGCCGGGGCCGCGCTCTCCACGACGACCTGCTCACCCGTCTCGACGAACAGGCGAGTTCACAGCCGCACGCCGACCGCGCCGAACTCGCCGGCGCCCTGTGGGACGAGCACTTCCCGGACAGCGAACAGGAACTGGCCCTTCAGGGCCTGGCCTACTTCACCTACCACCTCGCGCCCGACCGGCCAGGTGACGGAAGCAGGCCGCCGACCGATATCGGCGATCTCCTGCGGCAGGGATGGGTCCGGGCCGAACCCATCGTCTACGAGGACTTCCTGCCCCGCTCCGCCGCAGGCATCTTCCAGTCGAACCTCAGTGGCGAGGGATCGAGGAACACCGCACACGAGGGCGCCGCCTACGACAGCGCATGGCTCTCGCGGGCCATCGGCCGTGAGGTCCTGGACCCCTTCGCCCTCTACGAGCAGCAGCAGAACCGCTCCATCGCCGAGGTCGCCCGTGAGCTGCACCTCGCCGACGGACGTGACTGACCCCCCATCCGCCTCCTGAACAGCCAAGGAGCATCATGACCGACACCGCCCTGCCCACCACCGAGGAACTTCGTGCCCGTGCCCGGGCCGGCCTGGAGCGCATCGGCGTCACCGTCGAAGACGGCACCGACTTCCAGGCCCGTACCCCCCTCACCGGCGAAGACCTCTTCGGCCTGCGCGCCGCCACCGCCACCGACACCGAGGAAGCCCTCGACGCCGCCCGTACGGCCTTCCTCGCCTGGCGCACCACCCCCGCGCCCCGTCGGGGTGAACTGGTCCGCAGGCTGGGCGAGTTGCTGCGCGACCACAAGAGCGACCTGGCCGACCTCATCACCATCGAGGCGGGCAAGATCCGCTCCGAGGCGCTCGGTGAGGTCCAGGAGATGATCGACATCTGCGATTTCGCCGTGGGCCTGTCGCGCCAGCTGTACGGCCGCACGATCGCCTCCGAGCGCCCCGGCCACCGCCTCGCCGAGACCTGGCATCCGCTCGGCGTGGTCGGCGTCATCTCCGCCTTCAACTTCCCCGCCGCCGTCTGGTCGTGGAACACCGCTGTCGCCCTCGCCTGCGGCGACACCGTGGTCTGGAAGCCCTCCGAACTCACCCCGCTGATCTCGCTGGCCTGCGACCGGCTCCTGGCCCGGGCAGCAGAAGAGGTCGGCGCCCCCCGGGACGTGCACCGTCTGCTGCTCGGGGACCGCACGGTCGGCGAGAAGCTCGTCGACGACCCGCGCGTCGCCCTGATCAGCGCGACCGGCTCCACCCGGATGGGGCGGGAGGTCGACCCCCGCGTCGCCGCGAGGTTCGGACGCACCCTGCTGGAGCTCGGCGGGAACAACGCTGCCGTCGTCGCGCCTTCGGCCGACCTCGACCTGGCCGTCCAGGGCATCGTCTTCGCCGCGGCCGGTACGGCCGGCCAGCGCTGCACCACCCTGCGCCGCCTCATCGTCCACCGCGACATCGCCGACACCCTCGTCGCACGGCTTACCGCCGCCTACCGGAAGCTCCCCATCGGCGACCCGTTCGACGAGGGCACCCTCGTCGGCCCGCTCATCTCGCCGAAGGCCCTCGACGCCATGCAGGACGCCCTGACCCGCGTCCAGGCCGAGGGCGGCAAGATCCTCGTCGGCGGCAACCGCCGCCTGGCCGACGCCGCCCCGCAGGCCGGCTACGTCGAGCCGGCCCTCGTGCGGGTCGATTCACAGAACGACGTCGTCCGCGAGGAGACCTTCGCTCCCATCCTGTACGTACAGACCTACGACACGTGGGAGGAGGCCATCGCCCTGCACAACGACGTCCCGCAGGGTCTGTCCTCCAGCATCTTCACCCGCGACCAGCAGGAGGCCGAACGCTTCCTTTCCGCGGAGGGTTCCGACTGCGGAATCGCCAACGTCAACATCGGCACCTCCGGCGCCGAGATCGGTGGCGCGTTCGGCGGCGAGAAGGAGACCGGCGGCGGCCGTGAATCCGGCTCGGACGCCTGGCGCGCCTACATGCGGCCGGCCACCAACACCATCAACTACTCCAGCAACCTGGCACTCGCCCAGAACGTCAGTTTCCTGTGAGGCGCGTCCGCACTCGTACCGGCGGCTGAAAGGACCGGCCCCCGCCCCGGCATCGGCCCGGGGGGGGGCTGGACGCCCTCATCCCCCTGCTTCACGGTGCGGCGGCCACGCGGGGCCGCCGCAGTGACGGAGCAGCCGTCACTCGACGCAGACCAGCCCCAGCAGGCACAGGTGCGCCGGCGACGTGGGCTCGGTCGTCGACGGCGATGTCGTCGACGGCGATGTCGTCGACGGCGAGGAGGGCGCCGGCTGCGTCGTGTCCTGGCCCCCGGACGGGGTGCTCGCGTCGGAGGGCTCCGACGCGGTGGGCGCGCTCGTCGTCGGCGTCGCTTCGGGGCGTGCGCTCGCGGTGTGCGTCTTCTTGGACATCGTGGACGCGGTGTGCGGCGCCGTGCTCGGGGCCGCCTGGGGACGTCCGGTGGCCGCTGTGGACGGCCGGCCGCTCGTTGTCGCCGGGGGCGTCGTGGCGACGTCGGTGTGCTGCGCACGGTCGTCGGACGTGGGCTTGCGGGTATCGCTGTGCCGCGAGGCCCGGGAGTCCGGCCGCTCCGGCATCGAGTCGGCGACCGTGCGCTCCGGGTCCGGCGACGCCGCGGCCGCCTGGGTGTGGCCGGCGGACGGCTTGCCCGGCAGCAGGGAGGCGGTCAGGGCGCCACCGGCGATCGCGAAGGTCGCCGCGGCAGCGGCCCGACGCCGGTGCTTCTTCCAGCGCGCCAGCTGCCGGCGCCGGGCCGCGCGGCCCTGGCCGGTGGAGGAGGGAGTGGTGAAGCCGTCGGCCGAGCTGCCACCCGCGATGGCGGGCGCTTCCGCCGTGTCGGCAATGGCGTCCGTGGAACTGCCGCTGACGCCGACCGGCGCGAAATCGAAGCCGAACGGGTCGTGCTGCGGCCTCGAAACCGCCGTCTCCTGGGCGTCCCATGCCTCCCATGTCGCCGTGGTGGCGTCCGACGGGGCATCGGGACGGTAGCCGGGCGGTGCTATGTCCGGTGCGTAAGCACCACATCCCGGGCACATGAGCGCCCCGTTGAGGTTCCGGCGGCACGACGAGCAGTAGTCCATCGGTGATCTTTCTGCTGACTGCGCCGCCAGGGACGCCGGAGACCTGTTCACATTCGCACGCAATACCGAGCGGCCAGTAACGCTAACGACACACACCGCAGGCGGAGGGAAAATCTTGTGATGCTTCCGTGAAGAGTTTTCCGGTCAAGACCCCACTCCGGACATGTCAGCACGAATCCCGGGACGGCTGCCGGACTTGGCGGCATCCCTGTGCCGTCGGCAGCTCCGATGTGAACGACAGCGGTGGTCACGTCCTGCGGATTCCGTCCTACGGCGCGGTGGTTCAGGATGGTGGATATGGCCGATCCCGGTAGAAGAGCCGAAATGTTCGTCGGTGCCGAGCGCGACCCTCGGTTCACCGGTCCCGCGACCGGCGGCGAGCGACGCATGCTCGTCGACTTCCTGGGCGCCCAGCGCGCGACGCTCCAGCGGAAGTGCACGGGCCTGGAAGCGGAGCTGTCCCGCCGGTCGGTCAAGCCCTCCACGCTCTCCCTGCTCGGCCTGATCCGGCACCTCGCCGATGTGGAGCGACGCTGGTTCCGGAAGGTGCTGGCCGGGCAGGACGCGCCGTCGCTGTTCGCGTCGAAGACGCAGCCCGACGGTGACTTCGACGGTGCGGTGCCCGACCCCTCCGTCATCGCCGCGGCGTGGACGGCCTGGCACGCCGAGGTGGCCTTCGCCGAGCACTTCGTCGCCGGGGCACCCGACCTCGACATCGAGGGCGACGACTCGTGGCGCGGGACGGTGTCGCTGCGCTGGGTGCTCCTGCACATGGTCGAGGAGTACGCCCGGCACAACGGACACGCGGACCTGCTCCGTGAGCGGATCGACGGGGCGATCGGTCTCTGAAGGCGTACGACCGGGGCGCTCCGGGGCCGGCTGCCGTGCAACGACGAGCCCGCCACCTCCGATAGCCACCGGCTATCGCCCGCATTCACAATCAGTGGATGGTGCCCGCCGACGGCCTGGGCGAGCCTGGCCGGGACCGAGTCGACCGGCGAAGGGGCAGGACATGGCCTACGTTCCGCAGCGGCCACCAGTGGCGCCGCACCATCTGCTGAACTTCATCGACGGCCGGTGGACGCCGGCCGAGTCGGGGCAGACCCGGACCAACATCAACCCGGCCGATGTCCGCGACCACCTCGGGGAGTTCGCCGAGTCAGGAGGGGAGGACGCCGACCGCGCGGTGTCGGCCGCCTCGGCCGCCCTGCCCGGCTGGCGGGCACTGGGGCCGATCCGCAGGGCCGCCTACCTCACCGAGATCGGCCGTCAACTCGCCGAACGCAGCGAGGAGTTCGCCACTGCGATCACACGCGAGCAGGGCAAACTGCTGAGCGAGGCGCGTGGCGAGGTGGCCCGCGCCCGAGCGGTGCTCGACTTCACCGCGGGCCAGGCCCGGCTCCTCGGCGGGGTCACCGCGCCCGCCGAGGAGGACCGTACCTTCGCCTACACTTTCCGCCGCCCGATCGGCGTCGTCGGACTGGTATCGCCGTGGAACTTCCCGCTCGCCATTCCGGTGTGGAAGGTCGCACCGGCCCTGCTCTCCGGCTGCACCGCGGTCCTCAAGCCGTCCCCGCTCACGCCGCTGACCTCGGCGCTGCTCGTCGATGCCGCACGGCGGACGGGCCTCCCCGACGGCGTGCTCAACCTCGTCCAGGGCGACGCGGCGGCAGGTGAGGCGCTGGTCGCGCACCCGGACGTGGCGGGCATCAGCTTCACCGGATCGCTCGCCGTCGGTACCGCCATCCACACCGGCGGAGCCCCTCGCCTGTTGCGCACCCAGCTCGAACTCGGCGGCAAGAACGCGGTCATCGTGCTCGACGACGCCGATCTGGACCGGGCGGCGGACGCGGTGGTGGCCGGTGCCTTCGGTCAGGCCGGGCAGCGCTGCAGTGCCACCAGCCGCGCGGTCGTCGATCACCGGGTGCGGGACGCCTTCCTCGACCGGCTGGTCGACCGGGTGGCGCCGATGCGCGTGGGGCCGGGCGACGATCCCGCTTCGCAGATCTGCCCGGTGGTCGACACCGCGCGTATGGAGGCGGCGCTGCACGCCGTCGCCGGTGCGCGGCGGGACGGCGGCAAGGTGCTGTGCGGCGGGGAACGGGCGGACGACCCCGGGCTGCCGGAGGGCTGTTACGTCCGGCCGACCGTCATCCGCGATGTGCCCTGGGACAGCGAGCTGGCACAGGAAGAGGTCTTCGGTCCGGTCCTCGCCGTCGTGGACGCGGACGGCTTCGACGACGCCATGCGGATCGCGAACTCCGTCAAGTACGGGATGTCCGGCACCGTCTTCACCGCCTCCCAGGCTCGCGCGTTCGAGGCCGTGGACCGCTTCGAGGCGGGCATGCTGCACGTCAACCGCCCAGGAGTGGGGGCGTACGCCCATCTGCCGCACGTCGGCGCCAAGGCATCCCAGTACGGCCCGCCCGAATGCTCCCCGCAGGTCTGGGACTTCTACACCCAATGGCACTCGGCCTGCATCAGCTACTGACCACGCAAGTGAAAGGGCCCCGGCTGCCGAACGGCGGCCGGGGCCCGTTGCACGGGACCGGTCAGCGTGCGAGCACCTCCTCCGCCAGCCCGAACGACAGGGTCATGCCCGCGCCTCCCACGCCGTTGACGACCGTCACACCGGGCTCCGGATCGACGACGAGTTCGGTGCGGCCGTCCGGCAGCGACGGGTAGCAGCCCGTCCACCGCTCGGTGATCCGCGGGGCGGGCAGCCGCGCGAAGGTCCGCAGATAGTCGAGGATCGCCTCGTTGATGTCCTCCCCGGCGAACGGGTCGTGAGTGGCGGCGTAGGCGTGGCTGTCGCCGATGGTCAGACGGCCGTCCGCGGTCTGCGACAGCAGGACATGGATCCCGTGCTCGCGGTGGAACGGCAGCTCCGCACGCATCCGGGCCTCCAGAGCGGCCCGCGCCGTACAGTCCGCGAACGCGGCGTAGTGCAGCAGCGTCAGCCCGCCGCACAGCATCGGCCCGAGCTGCCAGCCGTCCGGCTGCACCCCGGTCCGCAGCATCTGCAGCTTGCAGCGCACCAGTCCGCTCTCCGCGAAGACCTGCGGATACAGCGTCGCGAAGTCGTTGCCGCTGCACACCAGGATGCGATCCGCGCGCCACTGCCCTGCGGTGGTGGACAGGTGCGGCGCCGCGATGTCGCGCACGGTCGTGCCGAACCGGACGTCCACGCCGTACTCCTCGACGAGGTGGCCGGCAACCGCCGGGATCGCCCGCCGCGGATCGACATTGATCTCGGTGGGACTCCACATCGCCCCGAGCAGGCCCTCCTCGCGCACCGCGGGGCCACGCCGGGCCGCCTCCGCAGCGGTGATCATGGCGGTGCCGCGGTCGCGGGCCGGTGCGGTCGTGGCGACGAACTCCTCCAGGACCGCCAACTCGTCGGACCGATGGGCCAGATGCAGGGAGCCGGTGGGCGCCGCCCACAGCCCCGTCTTGGCGCTGATCTCCTGCCAGATCTCGCGGCTGCGCAGCGCCCGCCGGTAGATCGCGCCGCGCTGCTGCCCGACCGCCCAGATCATGCCGAAGTTGCGGATCGACGCGCCGACGGCATGCTCGTCGCGTTCGAAAAGTACGACCCGGTCGCCGCGCCGGGCGGCGGCCAGGGCATGCGCCAGTCCGACGATGCCGCCGCCGACGACGGCGGTGTCCACATGGGTGATCGCCATGGGAAGTACCCCTCTCTGAAACACGGGCAGGTGGTCACGAAGAGATGCCACTCCGGGAGCGAGGGGTGGCACGGAAATGGCCGCCGGGCGTCAGGCGGTGGACGGCACGCGGTTCCACTGCGGGAGCATCAGCAGACCGGCCAGGAAGGCGGCGGCGGCGAAGCCGTGGAAGAGGGTGGTGCCGGAGAGGAAGCCGGGCAGCAGGCCGCCGAGGATCGCGCCGACGGAGCCGCAGCCGTTGACCAGCCCGGCGGCCGTCCCGGCACCACCGGCGCTGCCGAAGTCGACGGCGGCGACGCAGGAGATCATCGCGTCGGCGGCGTAGACGGACAGACCGATCACGGCGAGCACGGCGATCATCACGCCCGCACTGCCGGTCGACGTCAGCGGCATGAACAGGATGAGCGCCGCGGTCAGCAGCCCGAGCGCCAGCACACACGGTGGCACCCGCCGCGATCGGAAGACGGTGTCGGAGAGCCATCCGATCAGGACCGGGGCCAGCACTCCGGCCACGCCGAAGGCGATGGGGATGAGGGTGGCGCCCAGATTGCCGACCTCGGGCAGCCGGCGGCTGACGATCACCGGGCCCCACAGCAGAATCGCGTAACGGGCCGGTTTGAGCAGGAAGTAGGCGGCGCCGAGGGTCAGTACCATCCGGTCCTGGAGCGTCTCCCGGTAGAGGGCGAGCGGCGACCGCTTCGCATCCGGTCGCCCCGCAGCGGCCTTCTCGGTGGGACGCGTCGGGCCCGTGGGGTCGGTTTCGGCAGGGCCTGGCTCCGCGAGTCCGGCATGCGCGTCCCCGGGCCGGCCTTCCGCGTCCGCCGGACGGGGATGCGCGGGACCGGCGTCCGGTGGCGTATCGCGCTGGAAGACGAGGAAGGCTGCGAGCACCACGGCCAGCGTCGCCGCCCCGGCCAGGAACGCGGCATGCCAGCTGTCGAAGACCGAGTAGGCCCACCAGCCGAGGAAGGGCGGCGCGGCCAGGCCGCCGAAGGCGTAGTTGCTGCTCCAGATGCCGAGCACCCGGCCGCGTTCGCGCACCGGGAAGAAGTTGCCCATGTTCTTGCACAAGGGCGCCCACCCCGCCGACTGAGCGAGCCCCTGGACGGCCATGGCGCCGCCGAACACCAGCAGGGCGCTGCTGACGCCCATCAGGCAGGAGGCGGCGATCGCGCCGATCATGCCGCCGACCACCACCACCCGCGGTCCGAAACGGTCTGCCCACATGCCCCACAGGAACTGCCCGACGGCGTAAGCGGCGAGATACACCGCGTCGATCACCCCGAGCACCTGCTCGGTCAGCACGCCATGGACTGCGGGGTCGTCAAGGATCCCGAGTTTGGCGACGGAGAACGCCTGTCGGACGAAGTAGAAGCCGGCATACGCGAGCCAGGTGATCGCGAAGATTCGGCGTCGCCAGTGGAGGGTTTTTCGCAGGGCGTCGCGGGTGCTGGTAGGCGGCGGTGGGCCGTGCGGAACGGGCTGCTGTGCGAGGTCGGCCATCGTGGCGTCCTGTCCTCGGCGTGAAGGGTCGGGGAGGCAGCGCGGGGGGTTGGGCGGAGCGGTTCAGCGGTACTGCGGCCAGTGGGGAAGCAGACATGGGTCGGCCCCGGCGCGCGCCTCGGCGGCACGCCGGGGCCGGGGGAGCGGGGAATGCAGGAGGGGGAAAGCGCGGGAAGGAGCTGCCGAACGGAAACGTCAGCCGGTCAGCGGCCGTCCCGCCGCCAGCGCCGTCCCCACCCAGTAGCTGTCGAAGTTGCGCAGCCGGTGCCCGTCGGGCAGCGGCCCGGTCGGCTCGTTCACCAGGAACGGCACCCGTTGCTCGGTCAGCCCGCCGTGCGAGCGCAGCGGCTCGGTGAAGCCGGAGATGTCGTGCCGGTCGGGGGTGGTGCCCAGTGCGGTGTTCCGCTCGGAGATCACGACGAGTTCGCCGATCCGGTCGCCCGGCAGCTCGAAGCGTGCGCACGCCTCCTCCCGGGTCAGCACCGTCGCCACGCCCGCTACGGCGGTCAGCTCTGCGATCAGCGCGGCGGTGGCCGCGGCGTCGGTCGCCGCCGGCAGATGCACCGTGGCGTATGAGCCCAGTGCCCCGTGGTGGACCGTGTACGGGTCGGTGATCGGCAGCACCACCCGCGCGGCGCCCGCGCCCAGCGCACGGTCCAACCGGTCCTGCAAGAACACCACTTGGGCCTCGCCCGCGCCGTCGCTCTTGGCGTTCATCCCGTGGTCGGCGGTGACCACCAGGACGGCGCCGAGCGCGTCGATCCGCGCGAAGTAGCGGTCGAGCATGGCGTAGAAGTCGTTGGCGACGGGCGATCCGGGCGCGTGCTTGTGCTGGATGTAGTCCGTCAGCGACAGATACATCAGCTCCGGGCGGTCCCGCTCCAGGACGTCGACGCCGGCGGCCAGCACCAGTTCGCTCAGCTCGGCGCTGTAGACCGAGGGCAGCTCCATCCCGACGCGTTCCAGGACCTTGTCGATGCCGTGCTCGGCCTCCGTGACCTGGTCGGCCTTCTCCGCCGAGAAGCAGATCCCGCCCTCAAGACCCTGGCCGAGCAGCCGCCGCAGCTTGTCCTTCGCGGTGATGACCGCGACCCGTGCGCCCTGCTGGGAGAACGCCGAGAAAAGGGTCGGGGCGCGCAGCAGCGCGGGGTCGTTCATCATGACCTCGGCGTCCGCCGCCGGGTCGTAGAAGTAGTTGCCGCAGATACCGTGCACGGACGGCGGCACGCCCGTCGCGATCGAGAGGTTGTTGGGGTTGGTGAAGGACGGCATGGTGCAGTCCGCGCGCAGATCGCTGCCCTCGTCGAGCATCCGCTCCAGGAAGGGCATCCGGCCGTCCGCGACGGCCCGTTCGTGATAGGCGTCCTCGCTGCCGTCGATGCACACCACGACGACCGGGCGCCGCGGCCAGGCGTAGTCGCGGCCGTTCACCCGCAGTTGCTCGGCACCGGCTCGGTTCATGTACGGATCCACCCCTGAGGTCGATGTCGCCGGGCGGTCCGATCCGCCCTGCCCCTCATGGGTAGCACCGGCCGTCAGCGCCGTAGAACCACCGAAATCGCTATACCGGCCATAGCCTTTTGCGCGCGGCCCGGCTCCCTGTCCGCGCCCCGGCAGGGGGCTACGCTCGCCGTGTCGGCCGGGTCGGCCGTGTCGGCGCGGCGTGCCTCCGGCGTGAGTGTGCGCGGATGGGCCGGAGCGCCGCCGGTGCTCCGGCCCCTCGGGCAGGCTGGGGCGTCGGGAGTTCCCCTAGGCGGTCGGCCCGCTCCCGTGCCCGGCGTCGAGCCGTCGGCGCCGGTGCTGCGTGAGATAGCCGACCGCGCCGACGGCCAGCAGCAGGATGACGGTGCCGAGCGTGAACGATTCGAAGGCCGTCCGGGAGACGCCCCAGGTGTCCCGGAAGTCGTACTCGATGCCGACCAGCGGTTCCAGGGTGCCGGGGAACAGCGCCACCCAGGAGCCGAGCAGGATCCAGGCGTAGGCCAGCAGGGTGGCGATCGTGAACCCCCCTGAGCCGAAGGGGACACGGTAGGGCCGGTGCACCTCCGGGCGCCGCAGCCGCAGTGCGAGGAGCGACGGCACGACGGCGAGGTAGGACAGCAGCAGCGTGGTGATCGCGACGGTCAGCACCACACCGAAGATGGCGCCGGTGTCCCCGCTCGCCAGCTGCATCGCGGCGACCATGAAGACGGTCGCGGTGACGCCGGAGAGGAGATTCATCAGCACCGGCGTGCCCAGCCGGGCATGGAACTCGCCGAGCCGCCGGCTGAAGAATCCGCCGTCCGCGGCGGCCATCGCCTGCATCCGGTCGGCGACGATCATCCAGGCGCTGCCCTGGGTCAGCAGGCCGAAGACGAAGAGCACCGCGACGGTGGTCAGCAGCGGCCCCCGCCAGTCCCCGTACACCCCGAAGACCAGCCGGGAGGCATCCAGGAAGCCGCCGATGCCGGTGACCCGACCGGCCGGCGCGGCGGACAGGATCGCGAGCACCGGCAGCAGGTAGCAGCAGGTGGCGATGAGTCCGGAGGCGCCGATCGAGACCGGGATGTCGCGCTGTGGGTCGTGCATCTCGTCGCCCGCCGCGTTGGGCGCCTCGAACCCGACGAAGGCGAACAGGAGAACCGGCACCAGCGCAAGGAATCCGGCGCCGGTGGGGGAGAACCCGGCGTCGTCCAGGCCCGGGAAGTCGTGCTGGACGCCGTACGCGACGGCCGTGCCCGTGAAGAAGGCCAGGGAGAGGACTTTGGCCCCGGCGCCGGCCGTGGTGATCCATTTGCCGCGGCGCAGCGAGACGACCGCGGTGAGGATGGCGGTCCAGATGAAGACCAGCTTGAAGGCGTAGTCGGCCGCCGTGCCGGAGCCGAGCGGAGAGACGAAGCCGTCCCACGCCTCGGCGGCGATGAACACCAGGGAGCCGCCGAGCCAGACCGGGTTGGTGACCCAGTAGAACAACGTGGTCAGGGCGGCCGCGAGCCGGCCGAAGGCCAGTTCCACCCAGACGTACGGGCCGCCCTCCTGCGGGAAGGCGGCGCCGGTCTCGGCGAAGATCAGGGCGTAGGGGATCAGGAAGGTCACCGCGACGACGGCGATCCAGGTGGCGGCCTCGCCGCCGCCGGCGGCGATCTGCCCGATCACGTCGAAGGAGATCACGGCGGCGACGCCCATCGCCATGATGTCGAAGCGGCGCAGGCTGCGCTTCAGATGGGGGACGGGGGCTGGGGCGGACACGGCAGGGGCCTCCTGAGGGCGGAGCGGTCCGGTCAGTCGCTGATCTCGCCGGTGGGGCGGGTGCGGGCGAGAACGGACCGCAGCGCGCCGACGGTCTCCTTCGCTTCCGCCTCGGTCATCACCAGCGGCGGTGGGAGCACGATGCTGTGCGCCGAGTCCCGCACGATCACCCCGGTCTCACGCCGGATCACATCGTGCGGCATCCGCTCCGGCAGCATCGGTAGCGGCGCGCGGGTGTCGCGGTCGGCGACCACTCGACGGCCGGCATCATGCCGACCGAACGAACCTCCCCCCCCACGATCTCCAACCCGCCCATCTGGGAACGGAGTTCACGGCGCGACGTGCCAGAGGCGGGCGGGGTCGAGGGGCGTCAGCCGGGTCGCGATTTCGATGGCGCGGTCGTTGCGGATCCCGTTCCTGGCCACCGATCTCTACACCGCCCCGACCCGCCCACCTCGGTGGCGCCGACCTGCCCTGGCTCGTCGGGCTGATCGTGACCGCGCCGCTGTACTACCTCTGGGCACGCTCGCGCGGGATCGGGGAACTCGGTGGCGGACGGGGACGGCGAGGGCGTCCCCTCCGCGGCCCGGCAGCGGTGCAGCGGGCCCGCAGGTCGGGGGAGGCTCTCCGACCCCTGTCCATCGAGGACATGCCCGGCTAGGCTCGCCGCGCTGTCGATCATGAGCTGCCGTGCGGTGCGGGCCGCCGGCCGCCGACCATCGCGGGAGGGCCGTGGAACTCAACCTCCACCGACTGTGGATCTTCATGCAGGTCGTCGAGCACCAGGGCTTTTCCGCGGCGGCGCAGAAGCTGTACATGAGCCAGCCCTCGGTCTCCAACCAGGTGCGCAGGCTGGAGCAGTCGCTGCGGGTCACCCTCATCGACCGCTCCGGCACCCGCGCCAGACCGACGGCCGAGGGGGAGGTCCTGGCCGAATACGGCAAGCGGGTCTTCCTGCTCGCCGAGGAGGCCGTCGCGGCCGTCCAGCAGGTCGGCGGCCTGGTCGCCGGCCGGCTGCTGATCGGCGGCTCCACCACCGTCGGGACCTACCTCCTGCCGTCGCTGCTGGCCCGCTATCAGCGCCGGTACCCGGGGATCGACTGCGATGTCTTCGTCGGCAACTACGAGACCGTGCAGGAACAGCTGCTCGGCGGCGGAATCGGCGTCGCGGTGGTGGCCGGCACGCCGCACGGCGACCGGTTCGTCGTCGAATCCGTCCTGGACGAGCGGCTGGTCCTGATCGCCGCCCCCGGACACCCGCTCGCCGACCGCGCCACGATCCGTCCGGACGACCTCGGTGGCGCCCGGTTTCTGCTGCGCGAGCCCGGCTCGCAGACGCGTGAGCTGCAGGAACAGGTGCTGGCGGACTGGGGCCTCGCGGGTGCGTCGCGGGCGGACATCTGGGGTCCCGAGGCGGTCAAGCAGTGTGTGGCCGCGGGTATGGGCCTCGCCCTGATCTCCGAGCACGCCGTGGTCCACGAGGTGCGGACCGGGGCCCTGCTGACCCTGCCCGTCGCACCGGCCCCCCAGCCCCGCCCCATCAGCCTCGTGCGCCGCCGGGACCGTCTGCTGTCGCCCGCGGAGCGTGCCTTTCTCGACCTGCTGCGCGGGCTGCGGCACTGGCCGGGAGAAAGGGACGAAGCGGACGGCGGCGCTTGCCGGTGCTAGCGATTGCGCGCTAGCGTGGAGGGGTGGCGAAGACACAGTTGAACGTCCGTGTGGACGAAGCCACCGCCGAGACGGCGCGGGAGCGCGCCCTGCAGCGGGGAGTCAGCGTGAACCGCTATATCGAGGAGCTCGTCCTGAAGGACGCAGGAGAGGTCGGCCAGACGTTCGTCGAGGCCGCCTCCGACTTCATGAAGCAGTACGAACGGGTCTTCGCCGAGGAATTCGGCGTGGAGCCGGGCGGCGGCCGAACCGCCACCACGGACCGGGAAGGACAGCCGGGCACCACGTGACACTGCGCATCGATCTCGCCTGGCTCCTTCTGATCGCCGAACACCACACCCCCGGAGACCCCCAGGTCACCGACTGGGGCGCGCTGGTGGCCGCCGTGGGCCGCCACGAAGCGGAGATATTCGGCGTACCCGTCTACACCGAGCCCCAGGACCGTGCCGCGGCTCTCCTCCAACTGCTGCTGCGGGTACCGGCGTTGGAGCGCTCGAACGCGATGTTCGCCACCGCCGTGGCCTACGGCTACCTCGTCGCGAGCGGGCTGAAGATAGCCACCTCCCCCGAGCAGGTCCGCGACCTCGCACGCCTCGTCAAGGAAGGCGAGGCCGACGTCCACGCCATCGCGGAGGAACTGCGCACCTGGACGGTATGAGCGCGCAGGGCCCTCGCCCTCGCGATTCCGCGCCCGCCGCGGCCCGGCTCACGGAGCGGGGCGCGGCCGCGCGACGGTGATGATCTCCGGTGAGTCCGGCGTCAGAGGGCTGCGGTCCCAGTCGCCGTACTGCTCCGCGGCGGTGAGACCGGCGTCGGAAAGCAGCCGGGGTATCGCATCGGCGCCCAGGAAGCGCAGACGGCTCCGGCTCACCCGAGGGCGGTCCGCACCCGGTTCGCCGAACGTCGTCGAGAAGCGGACCACTTCCCCGTCGACGGGCAGCTCCACCTCGTGCGCGACCCGGGCCGTGACGCCTTCGACGTTGGTCACCTCCACCGCCCGGTCCGGCGTCCACCGCTCCCAGGGGCGCACGAGCGGGTTGCGGGTCTCGAAGACGAACCGGCCGCCGTCGCGCAGCGCGTGCCGGATCGTGGCGAGGGCGGTGCGCAGTTCCTCGTCCTCGGTGAGGACCTGGAAGGCGTGGCCGGTCATCACGATCAGGTCGAAGGACGACGCCCGGGGCAGGCGGGAGAGGTCGCCGTGGATCCAGGTGATGTCCCTGCGCCTCCGGGCCCGTGTGAGCATCGCGGCGGCCGGATCGAGTCCGCACAGCCGCCCTCGGTGGCCACTCTCCCGTGCGCGGTGCAGAAGGGTCCCGGTGCCGCAGCCGACGTCGAGGACGGAACCCGCGGACATCACCAGTTCCAGAAAGAAGGGTGTCACCCGGCCCCCAGGGGTTGAGGACGTCGTACCACTCGGCGAGAGCGTCATCGCTGTAGGCGTCATCGACCATGGCGGCAGTGTGGCAGGCCCTGCGTCGGAGTCCCCTTACCCGGCTTCCGCGTACGCCGTGCCCACTGCGGCCGCTGTCGGCCGTCTCCCGCGACCGGCGTCACTCCGCCACGCCGAAGGCGCCCGTGCCGCCGAGTTCTTCGGCCAGCCAGTCGGGGGCCGTGGCGCGGAAGGCGCTCGGCGGCAGCGCGCCCGAGCCCTCCGGCACCAGGCCGAGCAGCGGGGCGCCCGCCACGTCCGCGAACTCCGCGAGGTTGCAGCGGGCCGCCAGATCCGGCGCGACGGGCCAGCTGCCGACGACGACGCCTGGTGAGCGAAGGCCGTACGAGCGCAGCGCGAGAGCGGTCAGCGCGATGGCGTTGAGGGTACCGAGACCGGCCTGGGCGACCACCAGGACCGGAGCGTCCGCGAGCCGGGCGGCGTCGGCGAGGGTGTGGCCCTCCGCGTCGAAGCGCACGAGCAGGCCGCCCGCGCCCTCGACCAGCACCAGGTCGTGCGAGGCGTCCAGCTTGGCCGCGGCCTCCGCGATGTCGTGCGGCAGCACCGGCGGCAGCCCCGCCCGGAGTGCGGCCGTAGCGGGCGCCAACGGCTCCGGGTAGCGGGCGAGTTCGGCGGTGGTGACCGGGCCGGCCAGCCGCTGGACCTCCGCCGCGTCCCCCGGCTCCCGCGCACCGACCCCGGTCTGGGCCGGCTTGAGCACCGCGACCGAACGGCCCCGGGCGAGCGCCGTCGCGGCGATCGCGGCCGTGGTGACGGTCTTGCCGATCTCCGTGCCCGTGCCTGTCACGAACAGCACCGACATGGTGTGCCTCCGAACTCCGCTCCCAGGAGGGCGCGTGGAAAGATGTGGACCTGCGATGGTGAAGGGGGCGGACCGGACCGGCCCGCCCCGGACACTCCGTGTTCAGCCCTCGCGGGCGGCGGCGCACACCGCGGCGCAGATGCGCGCCACGTCGTGGTCGCCGGTGATGTACGGCGGCATCGTGTACAGCAGATCCCGGAACGGGCGCAGCCAGACGCCCTCCCGGACCGCCGCCCGGGTCGCGGCCGCCATGTCGACCTCGTGGTCCAGCTGGACCACGCCGATCGCGCCGAGCACACGGACGTCGCGTACGCCGGGCAGGTCCCGCGCGGCCGCCAGGCCGGTCCGCAGACCGCCCTCGATCCGCTTGACCTCCTGTGCCCAGTCCTGGGAAAGGAGCAGATCGATCGAGGCGTCGGCCACGGCCGCGGCGAGCGGGTTGCCCATGAAGGTGGGCCCGTGCGCCAGCACCGGCAGCTCGCCCTGCGAGATGCCCGCCGCGACGGCCGCGGTGCACAGCGTCGCCGCCAGTGTGAGATAACCGCCGGTCAGAGCCTTGCCGAGGCACATGACGTCGGGCGCGACCCCGGCATGCTCGGCGGCGAACAGCGCCCCGGTGCGGCCGAACCCGGTCGCGATCTCATCGAAGATGAGCAGCACGCCATGGTCGTCGCACGCCTCCCGCAGTACCCGCAGATACGCGGGGGAGTGGAAGGACATGCCGCCCGCGCCCTGCACCACGGGCTCGACGATCACCGCGGCGAGCTCGTCGGCGTGCCGGGCGATCAGCTCACGCAGCTGCGCCGCGTACGCCTCGTCGGGCGCGGCGTCGAAGCCGGGCGGGGGCGCGTCCGCGAAGATCTGGCGCGGCAGCACTCCCTGCCACAGCTCGTGCATCCCGCCCTCGGGATCGCAGACCGACATCGGCTGCCAGGTGTCGCCGTGGTAGCCGCCCCGCCAGGTCAGCAGCCGCTGCTTGCGCGGCTGTCCCAGTGACCTCCAGTACTGCAGGCACATCTTGACGGCGACCTCGACCGACACCGAACCGGAGTCGGCGAGGAAGACGTGCTGCAGCGGCTCGGGGGTGATGTCGACCAGGCGCTTCGCCAGCCGTACGGCGGGCTCGTGGGTGAGCCCGCCGAACATCACATGGCTCATCCGGTCCAGCTGGCAGCGCGCGGCGTCGTTGAGCACCGGGTGGTTGTAGCCGTGCACCGCCGACCACCAGGACGACATGCCGTCCACCAACTCGGTGCTGCCCTCGACCGGTTGGGCCAGCCGCAGGCGTACGCCGGACGCCGACTCGACGAGCAGCGGCTCGGCGCGGCCGGGCATCGGCCCGTACGGATGCCAGACATGCTGCCGGTCGAGCGCGAGCAGTGCGTCGGGGGTGAGCGGCTCAGGCATTGGGCGGGAGGTCGGTGCCGGCGCCGCGGCGGCGCACCGAGACCAGGTCCCGGCGGGTCTCGTCGACGGGTGCGGGCACGGTCGCGGTGGGCTCGGCGGCCGCGATGTCCTGGCCGGCCTCGGCCGGCGCCTCCGCCTCGGCGGACGCACGGTGCTCCGGCAGGGTGGTGGTGTCCGTTCCCTCGACCTCGAACCCGGCGTCCGCGATCATCGCGAGGTCGTCCTTGCCCGCCTGGCCCTCACTGGTCAGGTAGTCCCCGAGGAAGATGGAGTTGACCAGGTGCAGGGCGAGCGGCTGCATGCTGCGGAGGTGGACCTCGCGTCCGCCGGCCAGGCGTACCTCGACGTCCGGGCAGACGAATCGGACCATCGCGAGGATGCGCAGCGCGCGCTGGGGGGTGAGGTTCCACTCCTTGGCGAGCGGGGTGCCCTCGAACGGGATCAGGAAGTTGACGGGGACCGAGTCGGGGTCGAGGTCACGCAGCGCGTAGACGACGTCGACGAGGTCGGCGTCGCTCTCGCCCATCCCGGCGATCAGCCCGGAGCACGCCGACATGCCGGCCGCCTGGGCCTGCTGGACGGTGGAGACCCGGTCGGAGAAGTCGTGAGTGGTGCAGATATCGCCGTATGTGGCTTCCGAGGTATTGAGGTTGTGGTTGTACGCGTCGGCGCCGGCCTCGCGCAGCCGGCCGGCCTGACCGTCGGAGAGCAGCCCGAGACAGGCGCACACCTCGACGCCCTCGTTCTGCTCCTTGATGGCCGAGATGGTCTCCGAGACGCGGTCGACGTCCTTGTCGGTGGGCCCGCGGCCACTGGCCACCAGGCACACCCGCTTGGCGCCGCCGGCCACTCCGGCGGCGGCCGCCTTGGAGGCGTCGTCGGGCTTGAGCCAGGTGTACTTGAGGATCTCGGCCTTGGAGCCCAGGCGCTGCGAGCAGTACGAGCAGTCCTCGGGGCACAGGCCCGACTTGAGGTTGACGAGGTAGTTGAGCTTGACCCGCCGCCCGAACCACTGACGGCGTACCTTCCCGGCCGCGGCCACCACATCGAGCAGTTCGTCATCGGAGGTCGCCAGCACGGCGAGCGCCTCTTCGCGGGTCGGCAACTCGCGCCGCAGTCCCTTGTCCACCAGTGTGTTCAGCAGGTCCATGGCGTTGATCCTGACGTACGCCACCGCCCCCGGCCAAGGAGGATTCCCACAACGAGGGCCGATCGGGGTGTGTGTATCGCCACACCGTGTGCGGGCGGAACGACCGCTAACGTCTATCGACAGCCGACAATCGAGAAGGACGACGATGCCGCAGGATTCCGCGCCGCCGCTGCCGCGCAACGCCGTGCCGGCCGCACCCGCCGAGCCGCTGTCCGTCCCGGACCCGTGGCCGGCGGGCGGCGGGGCCTTCGACTGGATCGACGCGGCGCGCGACGAACGCCGCCGCGCCGGACTCGTGCGCACCCTGCGACCCCGCCCCGCCGAGTCCCCGCTGCTCGACCTGGCGAGCAACGACTACCTCGGGCTCGCCCGGCACCCCGAGATCACGGACGGCGCCGCTCGCGCGGCGCGGCTCTGGGGCGCCGGCGCCACCGGCTCCCGCCTGGTCACCGGCAGCACCGAGCTGCACGCCCGACTGGAGACGGAACTCGCCGATTTCTGCGGCTTCGAGGCGGCCTTGGTCCTTTCCTCCGGTTACGCCGCGAACCTCGCCGCCGTCACGGCCCTCAGCGGCCCCGGCGCCCTGCTCGTCTCCGACGCCGGCAACCACGCCTCCCTCATCGACGGCTGCCGACTCTCCCGCGCCCGCACCACCGTCGTCCCGCACGCCGACCCGCAGGCCGTGCGCGCCGCTCTGTCCGGCCACGACGGCAGAGCGCTGGCGATCACCGATTCGGTGTTCTCCGTCGACGGCGACGCCGCCCCGCTGCCGGGGCTCGCGGAGGCATGCCGGGCGTACGGCGCCGGCCTTCTCGTCGACGACGCCCACGGACTGGGAGTGCTGGGCGAGGGCGGCCGGGGCGCAGCGGCCGCGGCCGGGCTCGCGGGCGACGCCGATGTGGTCGCCTCGGTGACGCTCTCCAAGTCGCTCGGCTCCCAGGGAGGCGCGGTCCTCGGCCCTGCCCGGGTCATCGATCATCTGGTCAACACCGCCCGGTCGTTCATCTTCGACACCGGACTTGCGCCTGCGGCAGCCGGTGGCGCCCTCGCCGCCCTGCAGTTGCTGCGTCGCGAACCGCACCGCGCCGCCCGCGCCGGGCAGGTCGCCGCGGAGCTGCACGCCAGGCTCACCGCGGCCGGGCTCGCGGCCGTACGACCGGACGCCGCGGTGGTCTCCGTACGGGCCCCTTCGCCGGAACTGGCGGTCCGGTGGGCAGCCGACTGCCGCGCGGCCGGACTCGCGGTCGGCTGCTTCCGCCCGCCCTCCGTGCCCGACGGGATCTCGCGTCTCCGGCTCACCGCCCGTGCGGACCTGACGGACGCACAGATCACCGGCGCGGTCGACACGATCGTGGCGACCGCTCCGGTCGCCTGATCGAAGACCGGGCCCGACGCGCCGCAGCGATGTGAACCGCTCCGGGGTGCCGCCTTCCCGGGCGCGGCGGTGCGGCGCCCGAGCGGGGTGGGGCTTGCCGGCTCCGCCGCTGGTCGGCGACCGCCCGGTGGTCCGGACGCGGGTGTGCTGAAGACCCGTCATGTCGCTCAAATACGTTCTCACTTAGCAGAGTTCACTGCTTCGAGCGACAGATATATCCATATCTTGGTGGATCGCCCACTGCACCCCATCGCGGGTGGCAGGCTGTCGCAAGCAGCAGCCCGAGGCCCATCGGTATCCCGGTGGGCATCTCGGCTTCCCGGTCAGTGCGCCGGAGCCGGGCCTCGGTGGGAAGAAGGACGGCGTCGCGCATGGCAGACCACCAGGAATCCTCACTGACCCTGCCGAGCGACCCGGCCTCGGTCACCGCCGCCCGCAGATTCGTCCTCGGAGTGCTCGCCGAATGGGGAGTGCCCACCGACGCCGGGATCGCCGACTCCGTGCGCCTGATCGTCTCCGAACTGGCGACCAACGCCGTTCAGCACACCTTCGGCCAGTCGCCGACGTTCACCGTGGAGATGCGGCTGGAGCGCGACGAACGACTGCGCGTCGGTGTCACCGACAGCCATCCTCGCCGGCCGCGCCGTCTGCCGGCCGCGGTACAGCAGGACAACGGCCGCGGCATGGTCATCATCCGCTACCTCGCCGCGGAAGCGGGTGGTCGGCTCACGGTCGTGCCCACCGACTCCGGCGGCAAGACCGTGTGGATCAGCATGCCGTGGACGGTCGCCGTCGCCTGAGGGCCTGCCCCCTCAGGACGGCTAGGACGGCGGTGCGGCCTGCGCGGGAGCCCCCGAATGCCGGGTGAAGGCGCCGCGCAGCAACGCCCGCAAGGTGTCAGCGGCCGGGTCGCCGCCGCCGGTCCGACAGGCCACCGAGATCGTGCGCCGCAGGTCCGCCGGCTCCAGTCGGCGGACCCCCAGCGGAGTCACCGAACCGGCCGCCATCATCTCCGGCACCACCGCGACACCGAGGCCCGCGCTCACCAGCGCGCACACCACCGCATAGCTCGGCGACTCGCAGCGCACCGCGACGCTCGCCCCCGCCGCCACCAGAGCCGCCTCCACCTCGCGCCGGTTGGGGTTGGCCGGCGCCATGCTGACCAGCGGCTGCCCGGCCAGCTCGGCCAGTGGCAGCCGCCCGGCGGCGGACGACAGCGCATGGCCGGGCGCCGTGACGAGCACCAGCTCCTCGGTCAGCAGCGGCTCCAGGGCCACACCGTCCGGCGCCGGCATCGGATCGCCCGGCACATACGTGTGCGTCAGCGCCAGATCGACCTCGCCGAGCGCCACCGCCGCCATCCCCTGGGGCGGCAGATACTCCGTGACGCTCAGCTCCACGTCGGGGTGGGCGCGCCGGAAGGAGCTCAGCGCGGGCGGCAGCAGATGTGTGCCGGCCGTCATGAAGGTGCCGACCCGCAGCCGGCCGCCGGACAGTCCCGTCAGCCGGGCCAGCTCGTGCCGCGCCAGATCCAGTTCGTCCAGCACCCGACGGGCCCGTACGAGCAGCAGTTCGCCGGCCGCGGTCAGCCGCGCCCCGCGGTGATGGCGTACCAGCAGCGCCGCGCCCGCCTCCCGCTCCAGCTTGGCGAGCTGCTGGGAGAGGGCGGGCGCGGTATAGCCGAGGCGGGCGGCCGCCCGGGTGATCGAACCGGCTTCCGCCACCGCCACCAGTGCCGCCAGTCGCGTCGGGTCGTACATGAAGAACCTCTTAAGGCAGGCACAGAAGATTGCCAATACCTATTAAAGGCCCGGACGGGCGAAGCTGGCACCATGGACGGACAGCTGATCACTTTCACCGGCGTCGCCGCGGGCATGGTCGCGATGCCGGGCGCGGACTTCGCGGTCGTGGTGCGAAACTCACTCGCGTCGCGCCGGGCGGGGGTGGCGACCGCGGTCGGAGTCGCGGGCGGGCTGCTGGTGCACACCACGCTCGCGGTGGCCGGACTCGCGGCGGTGCTCGTCGCCGTGCCCGCGCTCTTCGAGTCCGTCCAGCTGCTCGGCGGCGGCTATCTGCTCTACCTGGGCGCCCGTGCGCTGGTGGCGGTCTTCCGCCACCCCGCCACGGCAGGCGAGGCGAGCGCGTCGGCGGACCCCGCTCAGCCTGAGGGCGCAGCCCAGGGCACGCCTGCACGCCCCGGCGCCGTGCGCAGCCTGCGCCAGGGCTTCCTGACGAACGCACTCAATCCCAAGGCGCCCGTGCTGTTCCTCAGCCTGCTTCCGCAGTTCGTTCCCGCGGGCGAACCGGCACTGCCCCGCACCCTGCTGCTCGCGACCATGGTCGTCGGCCTCGCGCTGGTGTGGTTCCCGGCCGTGGCACTGCTCGTCGACCGCCTCGGCCACTGGCTGCGCCGTCCGCGGGTCACGCGCGCCCTGGAGGCCGCCACGGGAGCGCTGCTGACCGCTCTGGGCGGCACTCTGCTCGTCGAGGTGGCGCTCGCCGCCTGACGGCGTCGCCCGGTCACCTGCCCGACGGCCACCGACAGTTGACCGTGTGTCGTGTATCGGCCGAGGTCAGCCCACCCGCCCATACCGGACGGCGCGGCTCCAGATCTTCTCCAGCCGCACCACCGCCCCTGCCTTGGGCGCGTGCCAGATCCTGCCGCGGCCCGCGTAGATACCGACGTGGTAGATGCCCCGTGAGGAGTGGAAGAAGACCAGGTCACCGGTTCTGCGGACGCCCGCGGGGACGCGCTCGGTGTGGCGATACTGCTCCGCGGCGGTGCGGGGCAGGACCTTCCCCGCACGCTTGAACGAATAGCGCGTCAGGCCCGAGCAGTCGAAGCGATAGGGCCCCTGGGCGCCGTACTGGTAGGGGGACCCCTGCTTCGAGGCGGCGATGCGCAACGCTTTCGTGGAGCGTTGTGCGGCCGCGGCGTCCTCGGTCGCCCCTGGTACCAGCGTCGTTCCTCCGACGGTGATCAGAGCCAGGGCGCAGATGATGCCGGCACGTACCGGCAGGTTCGTGACATTCCTGCGCACGTTCATGCGCAACCCTTCGTCAGCCGCCTGCGAAGGAAGACCTGTCGGGTTCGGGCAGGCGAAGATGCCCGGCCGTGCGTACGGCTTCACCCCAAGGGATCCGCGGCCGTGAAGGCCGGGGCCCCGTCGTGCTCGGGTCCTCCGCTCCTGCCGATCCAAGCAGCGTCGACCGGACATCCGGACGGCGGCAGGATTAGGCGCCCGCCCGAACCGCCCCGTCGCTGTGGCGGGGTCTTGTCGTCGAAGGGATCGTCACGCATCCACCCGCAGAATTCCGAGTTGAAAATGCCGTATGTGACATTCGCCACATACCGGCTAAATGGTGATTTGGGGTTATTTGTCGGGAGTGTCGTAAGAGTCGACGACGTCAGGACCAGGGGGAAAACGCCGAGCACCGCGGGAAGAGGGCGGTGCTCGGCGCAATTCGTCGTCTCCCCGCAAGAGGTGTCGGCGCTGAGCCGTACGTGCGAGCCGAGACCGGTACGTGTCGCGCCGAGCGGCATCCCTGGCGCGCCGCAAGAGGATTCGGCGGTCGCCGGAAGAGGGGTCTGCGAACGTCAGGAGAGGTCTGTTCGCGTCAAGAAGGCGGTGGCGGCGGCAAGGTGACGAGTCGTGCGCGCCGCTCGCCGTCCAGGACGCGCAGCGCCCGGGTGAGCGTTTCCTGATGCAGTTCGCTCTCCCCGCGCTGGTGCATCAGGGTGAGTGCTTCCCGCAGTTCGGCGCTCTTGCCGACCAGCGCCTGGGCGGCGCGCAGTCCGCCGTATGTGGACTCGCCGCGTGCCGGGTTGATGCGGCCCAGCAGGTCCACGACCTCCAGGTACCGGTCGATCAGCTCACCCTCGGCCCGCGTCAGCGCGGGCAGCGGAGGGAGTTCGGGTGGGAGCACGGTCGCTCACCGTGCGCCGAGAGAAGCGGACGACTGCTTGCGGTTGCGGGTGAGGGCGTCGATCAGGCCGTACTCCACGGCGGCGGGCGCGTCGAAGATCTTGTCGCGTTCGATGTCCGCGGCGATCCGCGCCCGAGGCTGCCCGGTGTGCCGCGCCAGCATCTCCTCCAGCAGGTCGCGGGTGCGCAGCAGCTCATCCGCCTGGATCCGGAGGTCGGCCGCCTGCCCCTGGACCGGCTCGCTGAACGCCGGCTGATGGATCAGCACCCGGGCGCCGGGCAGGGCGAGGCGCTTGCCCGGGGCGCCGGCGGCCAGCAGGACCGCGGCGGCGGAGGCGGCCTGCCCCAGGCACACGGTCTCGATGTCGCAGGAGACGAACCGCATCGTGTCGTAGATGGCGGTCATGGCGGTGAAGGAGCCGCCGGGGGAGTTGATGTAGAGCGAGATGTCCTGCTCCGGCGCTGCGTGTTCGAGGTGCATCAACTGCGCCATCACGTCGTTGGCGGAGGCGTCGTCGACCGGGGTGCCCAGGAAGACGATGCGTTCGCTGAGCAGCTTGGAGTACGGGTCGAGGGTGCGGGTTCCCGCGGAGGTGCGTTCGGTGAACTCCGGAAGGACATAGCGGGCCGTCGGTCGCAGCATGTCTGCTCCTTCTTCCGTTAAAAATGTACAGGACGTACATCCCGTTAGAATGGGAGCATGGCCTACGAAATTCCGGTGACGCAAGCCCGGGCAGAGCTCGCGGATCTGATCAACCGCGTCGTCTACGGCAGTGAGCGCGTGGTCGTCACACGCCACGGCAAGCCTCTGGTGGCGCTGGTATCGGCGGCTGACCTGCAGCTGCTCGAGGAATTGGGGAAGCGCGAGGAGGGCGCTGAGGAGGAGCAGGTGATCAGCACGGTCTCCACCGTGCGGCAGCTGCCGTCCGCTCCGGGCGAACGGCGGAGGTTCGGTATCGCGGCAGAACACCGCGACCCGGCCGCCGGGGATCGGCGGCCGGGTCGCGAGAGCTGACCGTTCAGTGCGGAGTGCGGGTCAGGAGCTGAGCTCCCAGAGGGCGTTGGCGATGGCGTCGCTGTTGGTGTCCAGCGCGGTGTCGTCGATGTTCTTCGTCGTGTCGCAGGAGGCGTGGTAGCAGGCGTCGAAGGCCTTGCCCGCCGTGCCGCCCCAAGCCTTCGCCTGCTCCTCGGTCTTGATGTAGTCGGCGCCCGAGAAGAGCCCGCCGACGGGGACGCCGGCGTCCTTGAAGGAAGCGTGGTCGGAGCGTCCGTCGCCCTCGGTCTCGATCTCGGTGGTGATGTTCTTGGTCGCGTACCAGTCCTTGAAGACCTTCTCCAGGCGGGGTTCGTCGTCATAGACGAAGTAGCCGGGGTTGGGCGAGCCGATCATGTCGAAGTTCAGATAGGAGTCGATCTTCGAGGTGTCGGCGCCGAGGCTGTCGACGTAGTTCTTGGAGCCGACCATGCCGTACTCCTCGGCGCCCCACCAGCCGAACCGCAGGTGCTTGGTGGGCTTGAGGCCCTCGCGGGAGACGGCGAGCGCGGTCTCCAGAATGCCGGCGGATCCGGACCCGTTGTCGTTGATGCCGGGCCCGTCCTCGACGGAGTCCAGGTGGGCGCCGGCCATGACGGTCTTGTCCTCGGCGCCGCCCGGCCAGTCGGCGATGAGGTTGTAGCCCTTGCTGCCGCTGTAGTCGAACTCCTGGACCTTGGTGGTGAAGCCGGCCGCGTCCAGCTTGCCCTTGATGTAGTCGATGGATGCCTTGTAGCCGGGCTGGCCGTGGGCGCGGTTGCCGCCGTTGGCGTCGGCTATGGACTGCAGCTTGTCAAGGTGTCCCTTGACGCCGGCTATCGGGATGTCCGGTGCGGCGAGCGGCTGGTTGTTGTCGGCCTGGGCCACGGCGGCGGTGCCCAGCAGGGCGGCCACGGCCGTGCAGGCGCCGGCGGCGATGACCACGCGGCGGGCAGGGCGAAGTGAGCGAATCACGGTGGGGCTCCGATACTGGTGTGGGGGGTGGTGCGGAGCGTGATTTGACGCGCACATGAGAATTGCGATCGTGTCCGGCCTCGTCAAGAGCGGATACCGGACAGTGACGTTCGCAGAGCGGGGCATGTCCGGATTGCGGGGACAGGTCCCCCCGGGTAGCCCGCACTCCCGCTCGCGCCCGGGAGGTGACGGCCCGTCGTGGGGCGGAATACGCCACCGCGCCGGCTCCGGGCCGCTGGAACGGGGATCGGGCCCGGCGCGGACGAGCTGTGATGGACGCCGTGTTACGGCGGGCGTAAGAAGAGGTGCACAGAGGACCCTGGATGTAACGCCGTTGAAATCCCGCCGAACTAGCCTCCGGTTGCGGAGGCGATTGATGGCCAGGCGCTGACAACCGGTTTGCTCCTCCTTTAACCACTGCGTGATACATCTATCGATACGGGTGTGCCCACGCCCGTGACCTGGGCAAACGCGTCCGGGCGGGAAGAATTGTGAGGTGAACCGTATGCAACTGACCCCGCATGAGCAGGAACGCCTGATGATCCATGTGGCGGCGGACGTGGCTGAAAAGCGACGGTCTCGGGGGTTGAAGCTGAACCATCCCGAAGCCATCGCGCTGCTGACCTCACACATCCTCGAAGGCGCGCGGGACGGTCGTACGGTCGCCCAGCTGATGTCCTCGGGACGCAAGGTGCTCGGCCGTGACGACGTCATGGAAGGGGTGCCCGAGATGATCCATGACGTGCAGGTCGAGGCCACCTTCCCGGACGGGACCAAGCTCGTCACCGTCCACGAGCCCATCAACTGACCGCGGGAGAACAGACGATGATCCCGGGACAGATCTTTCCCGCCGACGAGCCGGTCCGCCTCAACGAGGGCCTTCCCCGCACTCGCCTGACCGTCCTCAACGCCGCCGACCGCCCCGTCCAGGTCGGCTCCCACTACCACTTCGCCGAGGCCAATCCCGGCCTCGACTTCGACCGCGCGGCCGCGCACGGCAAGCGGCTGAACGTCGCGGCCGGCTCCGCCGTGCGCTTCGAGCCCGGCATCCCCACCGAAGTCGAACTCGTCCCCATCGGGGGCAAGCGGATCGTCGTGGGCCTGCGCGGCGAGACCGGAGGCACCCTCGGTGTGAGCGCCGTACAGGAGGCCGCCGAGCCGCAGTCCTCAGAAGGTCTACACCGTCGCCGAGTGGGCGGAGAAGCGAACGGAGCCAAAGGTGTCTGAGCTGACCCGCCAGGCGTACGCCGACCTCTTCGGCCCGACCGTCGGCGACCGCATCCGCCTCGCCGACACCGACCTGGTCATCGAGATCACCGAGGACCGCTCGGGCGGGCCCGGGCGCGCCGGCGACGAGGCGGTCTTCGGCGGCGGCAAGGTGATCCGCGAATCGATGGGGCAGTCCCGCGTCACCCGCGCCGAAGGCGCCCCCGACACGGTGATCACCGGCGCGGTCGTGCTGGACCACTGGGGCATCGTCAAGGCCGATGTCGGTATCCGCGACGGCCGGATCACCGCCCTGGGCAAGGCGGGCAACCCCGACACGATGGACGGGGTCCACCCCGACCTCGTCATCGGCCCGGAAACCGAGATCATCGCGGGCAACGGCAAGATCCTCACAGCCGGAGCCATCGACACCCACGTCCACTTCATCTGCCCCCAGCAGGTCGACGAGGCCCTGGCCTCGGGCGTCACCACCCTCGTCGGCGGCGGCACCGGGCCCGCCGAGGGCAGCAAGGCCACCACGATCACCCCCGGGGCCTGGCACATCGCCCGGCTCTTCGAGTCGATGGACTCCCTGCCCGTCAACGTCGGACTGCTCGGCAAGGGCAACACCACGTCCGTCGCCTCGATGCGCGACCAGCTGCGCGCCGGTGTCCTCGGCTTCAAGATCCACGAGGACTGGGGCGCGACCCCTGCCGTCCTCGACGCCTGCCTGGGCGTCTGCGAGGAGAGCGGCGCCCAGCTCGCGATCCACACCGACACGCTGAACGAGGCGGGCTTCCTCGGCGACACCCTCGCCGCCATCGCCGGCCGTTCGGTGCACGCGTTCCACGTCGAGGGCGCGGGCGGCGGCCACGCCCCCGACATGATCGCGATGGTCTCCGAGCCCAATGTGCTCGCCGCGTCCACCAACCCGACGCGACCGCACACCGTCAACACCGTCGAGGAGCACCTCGACATGCTGATGGTCTGTCACCACCTCAACCCCGCCGTCCCCGAGGACCTCGCCTTCGCCGAGTCCCGGATCCGGCCCTCCACCATCGCGGCCGAGGACATCCTGCACGACCTCGGCGCCATCTCGATCATGGCTTCGGACGCCCAGGCGATGGGCCGCATCGGCGAGGTCGTGCTGCGCACGTGGCAGAGCGCGCACGTCATGAAGCGGCGTAGGGGGAGCCTGCCGGGCGACGGCGGCGCCGACAACCACCGGGCCCGCAGATACGTCGCGAAGTACACCGTCAACGCCGCCGTCGCGCAGGGCATCGACCATGTCGTCGGCTCGATCGAGGACGGCAAGCTCGCCGACCTGGTCCTGTGGGACCCGGCGTTCTTCGGCGTCAAACCGCAACTCGTCATCAAGGGCGGCCAGATCGCTTACGCGCAGATGGGCGACGCCAACGCCTCCATCCCCACCCCGCAGCCGATCCTGCCCCGTCCGATGTTCGGCGCCACCGGCCGGGCCCCGGGCAGCAACTCGGTCAACTTCGTCTCCCAGCAGGCACTCGACGACGCGCTGCCCGAGCGGCTGCCGCTGGCGAAGTCCTTCGAGGCCATTCGCAGCACCCGAGGCGTCACCAAGGCGGACATGCGCAACAACGACGCCCTGCCACGGGTCCAGGTCGACCCGGACACCTTCACGGTGACCATCGACGGCGAGCCCGTCGACCCGACGCCGGCCGTCGAACTGCCCATGGCCCAGCGGTACTTCCTCTTCTGATGCGGTCGACCATGCCCCACCCGGAGGGCCGCCGATGAGCCGCGCGGCGCTGCTCGTCCTCGCCGACGGCCGGTTCCCCGCCGGTGGGCACGCCCACTCGGGCGGCGCCGAACCGGCCGTCACCGCGGGCCGGATCAAGGACGCCGCCGGCCTGGAGGCGTTCTGCCGAGGGCGGCTGCACACCGCGGGTCTGGTCGCCGCCGGTCTCGCCGCCGCGGCCGCCGACGGCGCCGATCCGCTCGCCCTGGACGACGCGGCCGATGCCCGTACGCCGGTGCCTGCGCTACGGCAGGTCGCCCGGCGCCTCGGCCGGCAGATGATGCGGGCCGCCCGCGCCACCTGGCCGAGCGCAGACCTCGATGCCCTCGCCGCGGCCCGGCCGCGCGGCGCGCACCAGCCGGTGGTACTCGGCCTCGCCGCCCGGTCCGCCGGCCTGGAACCGCTCGACGCGGCGTACGCCGTGGCCTACGAGAACGTCAGCGGACCGGCCACCGCGGCCGTCCGCCTGCTGAGCCTCGACCCGTTCGACGCCACCGCCGTCCTGGCCCGTCTCGCCGCCGACCTCGACCTGGTCGCGGCACGGGGCGCAGAAGCGGCACAGCGCGTCGCCCATGAGGGAGTCGATGCGCTGCCCGCCGCCTCCGCTCCGCTGCTCGACATCACCGCCGAACAGCACGCGGCCTGGCCGGTACGCCTCTTCGCCTCCTGACCCCACGCCCGCGCCCCGGGCCGCCCGGCCCGTGGCCGCACGAACCCTCCGGAGTGACCATGCATCTCGACCACCAGGACACCTTCCCCCAGCGCCACACCTACAGCGCCGCGAGCACCCGCCGCCCCGACGGCACGCGCCGCGCACTGCGGCTGGGACTGGGGGGACCGGTCGGCACCGGCAAGACGGCGACCGTGGCGGCGCTCTGCCGGGAGCTGCGTGACGAGCTTTCCATCGCCGTCGTCACCAACGACATCTACACCCGTGAGGACGCCGAATTCCTGCTCCGCGAGGCGGTCCTGCCCGCCGAGCGGATCACCGCCGTGGAGACCGGCGCCTGCCCGCACACCGCCATCCGCGACGACATCTCCGCCAACCTCGAAGCCGTCGAGGACCTGGAGGAGGAGGTGGGCCCGCTGGATCTGGTCCTGGTCGAATCCGGCGGCGACAACCTCACCGCGACCTTCTCCAAGGGCCTGGTCGACGCGCAGATCTTCGTCATCGACGTCGCGGGCGGCGACGACATCCCCCGCAAGGGCGGCCCCGGCGTCACCACCGCCGACCTGCTCGTCATCAACAAGACCGACCTCGCGCCCTACGTCGGTGTCGACCTGGAAGGGATGGCGCGGGACGCGAAGGCGCAGCGCGGCGAACTGCCGGTCGCGTTCACCGCCCTGAAGACGCCGAACGGCGTCAAGCCGGTGGCGGACTGGGTCCGCGAGCGCCTGGCGGACTGGACCGCGGGACCGGTATGAGCCTCGTGACCCCCGGCCACACCGATACGCAGGCCGCCACCGCGGTGACGGGTCTGCGTGCCACTGCCCGTATCACCGCCCGCCCCGACGCGCGGGGCACCACCCGCCTGCCCGTCCTGGACGGCGCGGGCCCGTTCGCGCTGCGCCGCATCCGTGCGCACGGCGATCAGGCCAGGGTGTGCGTGGTGGGCGCGATGAGCGCACCGCTCGGCGGAGACCGGCTGGGCATCGAGGTGGTGGCCGAGGCGGGCACCGCCCTGCAGCTGACGACCGCCGCGGCCACCGTCGCGCTGCCCGGCCGCACCGCGGGGCACGCCACCTACGACGTTCGGCTGACGGTGGGGGAGGGGGCGCGGCTGGACTGGCTTCCCGAGCCGCTGATCTCCGCCGAGGGCAGCGAACTGCGGATGACCACGACCGTCGAACTCGCCCCCACCGCACGACTCGTCCTCCGAGAGGAACAGGTCCTCGGGCGCAGCGGCGAGCGACCGGGTGCACTGTGCAGCAGGCTGACGATCCGCCGTGCCGGGCGCACGCTGCTGGACCAGGAGACCGCGTACGGGCCCGGAGCCCCGGGCTGGGACACGTCGGCGGTGCTGGACGGCAATCGCGCCGTCGGTCAACTGCTGGTCGTGGCACCGGAGTTCGACGACAAGCCCATCGAGGTGCGGCTGCTGGGGGATGCGGCGGGCGGCGGGCAGGGCGCCGGACAGGGCGTGCTGGTCCCGCTCGCCGGTCCGGCGGCGCTCGCCACCGCCGTCGCCCCCGACGCGCTGCTGCTGCGGCGCCTGCTGGACGAGGCCGCCGGGAGCGTCACGGCGGGGTGAGGGCGCCGGCCAGGCGCCCTCACCCCGGTCACACCTCCAGGTCGTTCTCCAGCCGGGCGAGCCGGTGCCGGGCCAGAGCCAGGTTGGCGCGCTTGCGGTCCAGGACCAGGTAGAGGAAGAGACCGTTGCCGCCCTTGCCGGTGACCGGGCGGATGAGGTGGTACTGCGAGGTCAGCGTGATGAGCATGTCCTCGATGGCGCCCTGGAGTTCGAGCATTTCCATGGTGCGGAGCTTGGCGCGGACCACATCGGTGTTCCCGGCGGCGGCGACGTTGAGGTCGAAGGTCGCATTGTCTCCGAGCGTGGCGAGCGCCATTCCGCTCGTGTAGTCGACCAGGGCGACGCCGATGGCGCCCTCGATGTTCGACATCGCGTCGGCGAGTGCGGATTCCATCTGAGCCATGACTGTTCGGACCTTTCGGTGGGTTGCGGATGTCCCGGCGGATGCGCGGGAACGCGGGTGTCGCAAGGAGACGGGTGTCACCGCCGTGGCGCGGTGTCCACGAGGGCGCCGATGCGTGCGGCGGCCCTGCGGGCCTGGAGGTGCAGTCGGCCTACGTTGGTGTCCGGGCCGGCCACAGCGGTGAGGACCGCGCTGCTCCCCGCCGAGTAGGCCGCGATGTAACCGCTGGTGCCGCGGGTGAGGGACTCCTCGAACGGCCCCTGCCCGGTCGCCTCGGTGAGGCGCTTGGCGACCCCGATGGCGGCGGCGGTGAGCGCGGCGAGGCCGTCCGGCTCGATGTCGCGAAGGTCGTGGGCGATGACCATGCCGTCCGCGCTGGCCACCATTCCGCCTTGGAAATGGCGTATCTGATCCCGTAACCCGTGCAGTTCGTCCCGTATGAGGGGCTCGATCGTCATCAGTCTCCTTTTCACCGCACGTCTTCTGAGTGCGTGCTTCATGGCCGGGGGCCGCAGGGGGTCACAGGTTTTCCTCCAACGCCGTGCGCAGTCGGACAAGGAGGGCAATATCCGGGTCGGCGGTCTCGGGAAGGCGCGGAACCGGTGGTTGCCAGGTCGGGGTACGGGCCGCTCCGGCGACGGGCGCCGGGTTGTCGTCCAGGCAGGCGCCGGGGCGCCTGCGGGGCAGTGCCTGCGGCGCGTCGGGTACGAGGACCAGGCCGGCGGCGGCGAGCCGGCGGACGTCGAGCAGCGTAACGAACGCCGATCGGCCCAGTGCCAGAGCGAGTTCGTGCGGGGTGCGCCGGCCGTCGGCGTGGGCGAGCAGCCGGCGTTGTCGGCCGGTGGGACGCATGGTGACGGGCCGGGCCGGAGCGTCCAGCGGCACGACGGGGGAGGTGTCGACCGCCGCCCACGGGGCCAGCCGTCCGAGCAGCGCGTGGCGGCGTGCCGTCGCCTGCTGGAGGGCGGCGGCGCCGACGCGGCGGACGACGCCCAGCCAGTGTCCGGCGCCGGGAGTGAAGGACACGTCGTCCGCCATCAGCAGGGGCAGGGCGAAGAAGGCGGCGTCCAGGAGGGCGCCGAGATGGCAGATCTCCAGTTCGCCCTGGGTCAGCAGCCCGGCGTCGACGAGGTGGCGGCCACCGGTGTGCTGTGCGCCCGCGGCGTCGCGGGCGTCCTGCCAGCGTTCCGGCGGCACCTTGCCGGCGGCGGCGAGCCGGGCCCCGAGTCCGGGGGCGGTGGCGCTCTCGACGCAGGCGACGGCGCCGTCGACGAGGTAGAAGCAACCGCTCGGGCCGCGCAGGGCGCCGGTCGCGCCTTCGGCTGCCAGCTGATCGAGCGGGCCGGCCGACGCGGGCGGGCGGGGTATGGGCAGGCCCATGGCTGGTTCCCTCACCGTTGGTGCTGTGTGACGCCGTACGGGCCGCGCGGCGACGGCTGCCCGTACGGGGGCGCTGTGCGGGCGGTGCGCGCTCCGGGCACGGGGCGTCAGTCGGCCACCAGCCCGGCCGCCAGATCGCGCAGTCGTAACCGGGCGACGGCGAGATTGGCCTGTGCGCGGTCCAGCCAGAGGTAGAGATAGGTCTGGCTGTCGAAGGCCGGGTGGACGAAGCGGATGAGGTGGTAGCTGTCCGCCGTGGTGATGATGAGGTCCTCCAAGGGCGACCCGTCCGTGCCCGCGGTGTCGAACGTGGCGTTGCGCGCCACGGCCTGGACCACCTCGGCGGTGTCCGCCGCGGCTGCGTCGTGATCGGCGTGCGGCCCCCGTCCGGCCGTGCCGAGCGTCAGGCCGCTGGTCCAGTCGATCAGTCCGGCGCCCTGCACTCCTGGCACCTCCATCGCAGTGGCCAACACCTGATCGATACCCGGCACTTGGGACTCCTTCGGGCATACGCGCGGACGGGGCAGCTCGGGCAGGGCGGGTCGCACGGGACCGCCTGCGCCGAGGGAAGACGCCGAAGCCCTCCCCTGTGCGGTGTGTGGGAGAGCCTGCACGGAAGGTTACTGAAATCCATGCGGCTGGCACATGCCTGAGGAGCATGTGTACGGCAATTGACGAGTTATCGCCCCTCGGCGGCCCGTTGTCACCCGGTATGGGCGTCTGCGGCGTCTCGGGCGTAACGGCCCGGCGGCACGGTAACGGGAGGAATCCTCCTGCCGTTCGGGGGTCTGACCTCGCACAGCCCTTCGACAACCGAGAAAATCCTACGGGTTGGTAAAGAAACCGCGATCAAACCTATTCAGGAAGGGACAGGAAGAGACAGGATCCTTCTGTAGCTCAGTGATCACCTCCGCCGCAACGGCGCACCATGCAGGGGGAACCACCACGTGAGAAGAACAGCAGCGCTCGGCGCCGCCGGCACCCTGGTGACCGGCACGCTCATCGCCGGAGCGATAGTCGCCACGCCCGCCACCGCGGGCGGGCACCACCCCGGCGGTTCGGCCGAAGCGCGCGGCGTGCAGACCGCCGCCGCACAGGCGGCCAAGAAGGGCATCGACTGGAAGGACTGTCCCGCCGATTGGGGCCTGAAAGCCCCCATCCAGTGCGGGTACGTCACCGTGCCCGTGGATTACGCCAAGCCCAACGGACGCACGATCGACATCGCCGTCGACCGGGCCGTGAGCACCGGCAGCGACAAGGAGCGACAGGGCTCCCTCCTCTACAACCCCGGCGGCCCCGGCGGTTCGGGCATGAAGTTCCCGACCCGGATCACCACCAAGAGCGCCCTGTGGGCCAAGACCGCGAAGGCGTACGACTTCGTGGGCTTCGACCCCCGGGGCGTCGGCCATTCCGCCCCGATCTCCTGCGAGGACCCGCAGGAGTTCGTCAAGGCCCCCAAGGCCGACCCGGTGCCGGACAGTGAGGCGGACAAGAGCGCCCAGCGCAAGCTCGCCAAGGAGTACGCCGACGGCTGCGCCGAGCGCAGCGGCGACCTCCTGCCGTACATGACGACGCCCAACACCGCCCGCGACCTGGACGTGATCCGCGCGGCGCTCGGTGAGAAGAAGCTCAACTTCCTCGGCGTCTCCTACGGCACCTACCTCGGCGCCGTCTACGCGACGCTCTTCCCCGACCACGTGCGCCGGATGCTCGTCGACAGCGTCGTCAACCCCTCGCGCTCGAAGATCTGGTACGAGGCCAACCTCGACCAGGACGTCGCCTTCGAGACCCGCTGGGGCGACTGGAAGGAGTGGGTCGCCAAGAACGACAAGACCTACCACATCGGCAACACGCCGAAGAAGGTCCAGGCGGCGTGGGACAAGCTCCGCGCGACCGCCAAGAAGAGCCCGGTAGGCGGCGTCGTCGGACCCGCGGAACTGACCGGCTTCTTCCAGAACGCGCCGTACTACGACTCCATGTGGGCCCCGGTCGCCGAGGCGTGGAGCGCCTACCTCGACGGCAACGAGAAGCCGCTGATCGAGAACGCCGGTCCGGACCTCGCGGACAAGGCCGGCAACATCGCCTCCGAGAACGGCAACGCCGTTTACACCGCCGTCGAGTGCACCGACGCCAAGTGGCCCACCAGCTGGCAGAAGTGGGACCGCGACAACACCCGCGTGCACGCCAAGGCACCGTTCATGACCTGGTCGAACGCCTGGATGAACCTGCCCTGCGCCACCTGGCCCGCCAAGCAGCAGCGCCCCGTCGACGTCACGTCCGGCAAGGGCCTGCCCAACGTCCTGATCGTGCAGAGCACCCGTGACGCCGCCACGCCCTACGGCGGCGCCGTCGAGCTGCACAAGCGGCTCAAGGGCTCCCGCCTGATCACCGAGCGGGACGCCGGATCGCACGGTGTCACCGGTCAGGTCAACCCCTGCATCAACGACCGGGTCGATTCCTACTTCCTGACGGGCAAGGTCGACGCCGCGGATGTGACGTGCGCCCCGCACGCCACGCCCAAGCCGACCACCTCGCCGGTCAAGACCGCCACCAACCTCGTCTCCGACCTGCTGACTCCCTGAGCGGACCGATGGCACACCGGGCCGGGGCGCCTGCGCCCTGAGCCCGCTGCCTCGACGCCGGAGCTGTCCGCAACGCGTACGGGCGGCCGGGATCCCTCCCGGCCGCCCGTACGGGCGTTCCCGCCGGTTCAGGCCGCGAACATCCTGGTGAACGCGGCCCGGGTGGGGGAGTCCTCCCGGCGGTCCAGCACAGCGAACACCACGCGGTCGAACCGGCCGGCGAACCGGCCGCCGTCCAGCAGATGCGTCGCGAACGCCCGCGCCACCTCGGCCGGTTCATTGCGGAAGACGCCGCAACCCCAGGCGCCGAGCACCAGATGACGGTGTCCGCCCACGGCGGCCACCTCCAGCACACGTTCCGCGCGTGCCGTCAGCGCGGCGGCCACCAGGTCCCTCTCGTCCGGCCGCTGCCGGGCGATGACTCCGGCATTCGGTGCGGCGGCCGTCAAGAAGCCCGCCTCGTACGGCACTTCGCGCAAATTCCCCCGGTCGTCGCGGAAGACGGGCACACCGGGGGAGAGGATCACCCGGTCGCTGTAGAACGGGCTCGGGGCGGCGCGATGCGCGGCGTAGAACTCCGGTGCCTCGCGCACACACGAATACAGCGCGGAACCACGGCACAGCGCCTCCTCCTGGGCCTGCGCACCGTTGAGATAGCCACCGCCCGGATTGCGCGCCGAGGCGAAGTTCAGCACCGCGGGCGGGCCGTCGCCGTCCGCGGCCAGCCGGCCGCCGGCGGTGAGACTGCCTTCCCCCGTCACCTCGAACACGGTCCGCCCCGCCGGGGCGGCCTCTGCGGTGGCGACATCGACGGGGCCCGGCCCGTGGAGCCGGGTGCCCGCACGCGCCCGTTCCACCGACGCCGCGATCTCCACGAGCCGCCCGCTCGGGGCGCGATACGCCCCTGCCGCCACGATCCGCTCAGTCTCCTGCGCCATCCCGCGCAGCCGGGCGCTCATCGTGGGCACCCCCGTATGCGATCTTTCATGGCGATCAAGGTACGGGCCTGCGGTGTGCCCCGCGAGGGGATATCGCGGCCCCCGCCGTCGGTCAGCTCTTGTGCCCGCGCCGTCCGTGGCCGCGCGCCTTCGCCTCGGCCCTCGCCTTGGCCTGCGCCTCGGCCTTCGCCTCGCCGGCGTACGTGTCGACGTACTCCTGGCCGGAGAGGGCGAGGATCGCGTACATGATCTCGTCGGTGACCGTGCGCAGCGCGGTGCGCTCGTCCGCCAAACCTGCGAACCGGGAGAAGTCCAGCGGTGCGCCGAAGCGGATGGTGATCCGCATCGCGCGCGGCAGCCGCCGCCCCGTCGGCTGCGCCTCGAACGTGCCGATCATCGCGCACGGCACCACCGGCACCCCTGCCTTGAGGGCCATCGCGGCGACTCCGGTGCGTCCCTTGTAGAGCCGGCCGTCGTGCGAGCGGGTGCCTTCCGGGTAGATGCCCAGCAGCCGGCCCTTGCGCAGGACGGCGAGACCCGACGTGAGGGCGGCCTCCGATGCCCGGCCGCCGGACCGGTCCACCGGGATCTGCCCGACGCCCCGGAAGAAGGCCGCGGTCAGCCGCCCTTTCAGTCCGGGGCCGGTGAAGTACTCGGCCTTCGCCAGGAAGGTGATCCGCCGCGGCACGATCGCCGGCATCACGAAGTGATCGGCGAACGACAGATGATTACCCGCGATGATCGCCGCGCCCTCATCCGGCACATGCTCGAGCCCCTCGATCCGCGGCCGGAAGAACAGCCGCAACAAGGGCCCTAGGAGTACGTACTTGAGTACCTGGTAGAACACGGAGCTCTCCTTACTCGCCCGGATCGGCTCAACGGCGGCGTTTATCCAGGTCAGCTGGGTGCGCGAGGGGGAAGTGTACGTGGCGGTGCGGACAGGGGTAACCACCCTCGACGGGACTGATGTCCGCGCGGGCCCGTCATGATGACGGCCCGTCAGCTACGGCCCGGTCCCTCGCTCCGGGATGACGGCCGTCATCGAGTCCCCGCCGCTGCCACGTCTCATTCCGACACCCCTGGCCCATCCCATCACCCGACGCGGTCCACCGTCCCCGGAACGAATAGGGGCGCCCCCCCAGCCCTCTGGGGGGATCCTTCACCCGAACGCCACGCACCACGATCTCTCCGAGGGCCGAAGGACCGAGGGACTGAGAGCCAGGGGGCGCCCGGGCCTGTCGGTCCGTGGGCGGGGTCGGGGACGCGGTCCTGGTGGCCCGGGCGGTGGGCGCTCCCGGGACCCGCACCGACTGTCTGATCCGACAGGGAGGTCATACGCTTGTGCTGTGGCGCAGGAGACCGGCCCGCGTGCCGCTGCGGCGGGCGCCCGTGCTCGCCGCGCCGGGACGGCTGGGACGGACGGACTTCCGCCTCCCGTCGGCCCGACCCGCGCGGCGGTCTCATCGAGAGGAGATGAGCCGGGGTGACGCGACGCCGCGCGGCACACGGAGACCGGCCGCAGGGCCCCCTGGGTGGGGCGTACACCGCCACGGCCACTGTCGACGAGCGCGGCATCGTCACGGGGTGGAGCGAGGGCGCCCAGCGGCTCCTGGGCCACCGGTCCGACGAGGTGGTGGGGCGCCCTGCGACGGACCTGCTCGCCGATGAGGAGGACGCCGACGGGTGTACCGCCGACCGCCGGTCCGGTGGGAGCAGGCGGATGGCGCTGCGGCACCGGGACGGCGGCCGGGTGGCAGCGGAGGTGCTCGCGCACCGCGGGGTGGCCGACGGCGGCGGTGTCGAGTGGCTGCTGGTGTGCGCCGGAGCGGAGGAACCGCGCTCGGCGTTCGTGGACACACTCGCGCAGTGGGCGTTCGCCCAGTCCCCCAGGGCTCTGGCGATCTACGACACGGAGCTGCGGGCGGTGCGGGCGAACGCCGACATGGAAAGCGTGGTCGCCATGACCGACGCGCGGATGCGCGGTCGGCGGCTGACCGAGATCATGGCGCACCCCGACGCCGAGAAGATCGAGCAAGCCATGCGCCGCGTGCTGGAGAGCGGCGAGCGGCAGTTTCTGGAGAACCGTCTTCGCACCCCGGGCGAGGACCGCGAGCATGTCCGGGCGGTCTCGCTCGCTCCGCTGAAGGATCCGGGCGGCCGGATACGCGGCGTCTGTTTCGCGGCGCGTGACACGACCGAGGAGCACGTCACCCGGCAGCGGCTGCTGCTGATCAACGAGGCGGGCAGCCGTATCGGTACCACCCTCGATCTCGCGCGCACCGCTCAGGAGCTGGCCGACGTGGCCGTACCCCAGCTCGCCGACTTCGTCACCGTCGACCTGCTGACCTTCCTCCACCGCGGCGACGAACCGCCCTCGGGCCGGCTGACCGGTCCGATCACCATGCGGCGCACCGGCATGCAGTCCGTCATCGGGAACGTCGAGGCCCTGGTCGGGGTGGGCGATATGGCCACCTACCCGGAGTTCTCACCCCCGGCCGAGTGCGTGAGCGCGGGCCGGGCCGCCGTCTACCAGATCACCGACCACTCGATGGCCCGCTGGGCGGCCCAGGACCCGGCCCGTGCCTCGATGGTGCGCGACCACGGCCTGCATTCGGCGATCATCGTGCCGATGCAGGCACGCGGCATCACGTTCGGGATGGCCCTGTTCGCACGCCACAAGAGCCCGCAGCCCTTCGTGGAGGAGGACATGCTGCTGGCCGAGGAAATCACCGCCCGAGCGGCGGTCTGCATCGACAACGCCCGCAGGTACACGCGCGAGCGCACCACCGCGGTGACCCTGCAGCGCAGCCTCCTGCCGCAGAAACTCGCCCGGCAGGCCGCCCTGGAGGTCGCCTCCCGCTATCTGCCCGCTGTCCACGGGGCGGGGGTGGGCGGTGACTGGTTCGACGTGATCCCGCTGTCCGGCGAACGGGTCGCCCTGGTCGTCGGCGATGTGGTCGGCCACGGCATCCAGGCGTCGGCCAGCATGGGCAGACTGCGTACCGCGGTGCACACCCTGGCCGATGTCGACCTGCCGCCCGAAGAGCTGATCACCCACCTCGACGACTTGGTCACGCGGCTGTCCGCCGAGGAGGACGGCGCGGATCCGGCCGCTGCCGGGGTCATCGGGGCCGGCTGCCTGTACGCGGTCTACGACCCGATCACCCGCCGCTGCTCCCTCGCACGGGCCGGGCGCCCACAGCCCTCCGTGGTCGCCCCGGACGGCACCGTCAACATCCTCGACGTTCCCGCGGGACCGGCCCTGGGTCTGGGTGGTCTGCCCTTCGAGGCCGTGGAGGTCGAACTGCCCGAGGGAAGCCTGCTGGCCCTTTACACGGACGGTCTGCTCGGCGTGCACGACCATGCCGATGACGCCGAGGACTCCGCCGACGGGGCCGACGCGGGTGACGAGAAGCAGGGCCGGCTCGACGCCCTGCACACCGCGCTGGCCCGGCCCGCCCCGACGTTGGACGCTCTCTGCGACAGCGTGCTCGATGAGCTGCTGCCCGAACGTCCCGAGGACGACATCGCCCTGCTCCTCGCCCGCACCCGCGCCCTGCGCGACGATCAGGTCGCCACCTGGGACGTCCCCTCCGAGCCGTCCGTCGTGGCCCGTGCGCGGCGGCTCGCCACCGACCAGCTGACGGCCTGGGGGCTGGACGACGCCGCCTTCGTCACCGGCCTGGTGGTCAGCGAACTGGTCACCAACGCCATCCGCTACGGCCAGCACCCCGTTCAGCTGCGGCTGATCCACGGCAGCACGCTGATCATCGAGGTCTCCGACGCCAGCAGCACCGCCCCGCACCTGCGGCGAGCCCGGGTCTACGACGAGGGCGGACGCGGGCTGCTGCTGGTGGCCCAGCTCGCCCGGCGCTGGGGCACCCGGCAGACCCCGACGGGCAAGACGATCTGGGCCGAGCAGACGCTCCCCGTGGCCGAGATGTGAGGGGACACGGCGGGCGTGGACGGCCGTTCCGCGCGGATGCCGGGTTCGAGGATCACCGCGAGTCCGCGGCAGCGCCCGGTGTGCGGAACAGGGCCAGTGTGGCTGCCAGTTCCTGCTGCAGCGTGCCCGCAGCCGCCTGCGCGTCGCCGCGCCGGACGGCGTCCACGAGTGCGGCGTGCGAGGCGTCGCCGTGGTTGGGCTCCTCCTCCCGCAAGGCGGTCAGGCCGAGCAGCTCGACCAGCCCGCTCCGGAGCGTCGGCATGCAGCGCCCGCTCCAGCGCGGCGCAGTCGGTCGGGCCATTCCTCCACCGGTCGCGTGGCGATGACGAAGACGCCGGCGCCCTGTCGGGCCCGGACCAGTCCCATGCCGGCGAGCGCGCGTAGCGCCTCGCGGGCCGTCGAGCGGCCGACACCCAGCTCCTTGGAAAGGACGGTCTCACTGGGCAGCCAGCTTGGTGCCCACGGGCCAGTCGCCGCAGTCGATCTCGCCCTGCAAGCGCTCAATGACCCGCTCCACCAAGGGGCTTGGGCGGACAGTGCCGAGTGGCACGGTCGCTCACCTCCGTTCTCGTCGCCTCGCCTCAGCAACTTGTCTGAGGACCTGAGTTGTGTCTGGTCTACCGATCATGATGCTGCGTGCGCTTCTCCTCCTCGGCTGCCGCGGCGGGGCCTGACGGACCGGCACCCCGCCGCGGCGTTCTCGGCACCGCTGGTCGCCTGCCGACACGAGAAGGACGTCTCCCGTCATGACCTCTGCCGACTTTTCAAGGCTCCGCACCCCTGACGGCCCGCTCCCGGAGGGAGCGCCCGCCTGGAACCCCCAGCGCTCCAGCGCGATGCCGAGCCACCGCTACCGACCCGTCCACGACAAGGTCGACATCGCGCTGACCGGCCGCCGGTGGCCCGAAGCCCGCCTCGAACGCGCCCCGCTGTGGGTGCCGGTCGACCGCAGGGACGGCAACCAGGCCCTGGCCGAACCGATGGACACCGGGCGCTCGGCCGCGGCCGCGCCGAGATCCTCCACGTGGTCCGCGAGTCCGCCACGCTCATGTCGCGGCTGGCCGACGCCCGTCCGGACGCCGACATCCGCTTCGAGTTCTCGCCCGAGGTCTTCATCCTCACCGAGCCCGACTTCGTCCTGGAACTCTGCAACGGCGTCACCGAGCTGTGGCAGGCGTCCCCCGACCGCCCCGTGGTCCACAACCTGCCGGCCACGGTGGAGGTCGCCACCCCCAATGTCTACGCCGACCAGATCGAGTACATGCACCGCCACCTGGAGCGGCGGGATTCGGTGATCCTCTCCGTGCACCCGCACAACGACCGCGGCACCGGAGCCGCCTGCGCCGAACTCGCCGTCCTCGCCGGTGCGCAGCGCGTCGAGGGCTGCCTGTTCGGCAACGGGGAACGCACCGGCAACGTCGACCTCGTCACGCTGGCCCTCAACCTCCACGCGCAGGGCATCGACCCCCAGATCGACTTCTCGGACATCGACGCGGTCCGCGACGTCGTCACCGAGTGCATCCAACTGCCCGTACACCCTCGCGACCCGTACGGCAGCGACCTCGTCCACACCGCGTTCTCCGGCACCCACCAGGACGCCATCAGCAAGGGGCTTGCCCACCACACCCGCCGGGCCGCGGAACTCGGCGTCGGCGAGGGACAGGCGCCCTGGGCCGTGCCCTACCTGCCCATCGACCCCAAGGACGTCGGCCGGACCTACGAGGCCGTCATCCAAATCAACAGCCAGTCCGGCAAGGGGGGCATCGCGCACCTCCTCCAGGCGCACCACGGGGTCGAACTGCCCCAGGCGCTGCGCGCCGACTTCTCCACCGTCGTGCAGCACTGGACGGATTCGGCAGGCACCGAGGCCACCCCCGAGGACCTGTGGACCCTGTTCCGTGACACCTACCTCGCCCCCGGTCACCAGGGCGCGGTCACGATGACCTCCTTCAGCACGGAAGAAGTCGGCGCGGACAAGCACCGGTTCACCTGTGAACTGGTCACCGCTGACGGCCCGCGGCAGTACGAGGGCCTGGGCGACGGTCCGCTCTCCGCGCTGACCGCGGCTCTCGGTGACACCGGAATCGCCGTGGACATCCTCGGCTACACCGAGCACGCCACCACCACCGGCCCCGACAGCCCGGCGATGGCCTACGTCCAATGCCGCGTCGACGAAACGATCGTCCGGGGCGCCGGTCAGGACACCTCGGTGCTCACCGCATCCGTGCGGGCGGTCGTGGCCGCCGTGAACCGCGCGCGCTGACCGGGCACGCTTTCGGTGGCGGGACCACGGAAGTGCGTCCCGCCACCTCGGCAGGCTCCGTGCGGCTCCGCGAGAACGGGGCCGCGGAAGCTCCGTCCGGGCGACCCCACGGCGTGGCCGCTTGTCCGGGGACGCCCGGCGGGGTGCCCTGGGGCGGCCGGGCGCCGCGGTGCCCGAGCCCACGCTCCCGCAGTCGATCCCGCCGTGCCTTTCAGGAGCCCGTGATGTCCGAGAGCCGTTCACGTCTGTTCGCCCGTGTCACCGTCCCCGCCGCCGTGGCGGTGCTGACCGTGTTGGCCGCAACGGCCACCCCGGCCGGCGCGGCCCGGCCGGCGAGCGACGGCGGCCTGTTCCTGACCGTGTCCGACGCCCAGCACACCTGGGTCCGCGGCATCCGGCTCGTCTGCCCCGACACCCGCGGTGACCATCCGCACGGCACGGCCGCCTGCGACGCGCTGACCTGGGCACGGGGCGATCTGAACGCCCTGCGCGGGGAGCCGCACGCGTGCACCAAGGAGTACGACCCGGTCACCGTCACCGCCACCGGGACGTGGCGTGGCGGCTCCATCGACTGGCACAGGGACTTCCCCAGCGCCTGCACCATGGACTCCGCGACGGGACCGGTCTTCCGCTTCTGAAGGCGCGCGCCGATCGGGCGACGCGCGCCGCCCGTCGGGCACCGTCGCGTCACCGCTGGTCAGCGGCTTTGGTACGGGACCGTCCGGCCGCTCATGCCTGCCGCGCGGCCACCACCCCGACCGTCACCAGTGCCAACACCACCCAGGAGAACCAGAGCCAGCCATTGCCGCCCAGTGCCACGGTGTAGGCGGTCGCGACCACCAGGCCCCCCACCGTGCACACGGCCATCGTCTTAGCAGATCCGGGCATACCCGTAACCTCCTCCTGCCGGCCCGGGCACCCACGCCACGGGCCGCGGCCTTGGGACCCATCGTCCCCGGCCGCGGCCCGTACCGCTAGATGTCCTCCGTCCCCGGCGTCACTGCCCCCGGGCGTGAAGCGAGGCAAGGTAGGCGTTGTAGTCCGCCAGGTCCTTGTCCCCGTTGCGGTCGGCGGCCCGGTCCGAGCGCTGGGACTGGCGCTCCTCGGACTTGTACCACTGGAAGACCAGCGCGATCAGCACCACCACGGACGGGATCTCGCTGAAGGCCCAGGCGATGCCGCCCGCCGCCGTCTGGTCGGCCAGCGCCTCGATGCCGAGCGAGGCCGGCGGGTGCGTGTACGTACCCACCATCGGCTCCGAGGCCATCATCAGCGCGATACCGAAGAACGCGTGGAACGGCATGCCCGCGAACAGCTCCAGCATCCGCATCACATAGCCCGGCCGGTGCGGTCCCGGGTCGACGCCCATGATCGGCCAGAAGAAGATCAGGCCGACCGCCAGGAAGTGCACCATCATCGCGATGTGCCCGGTACGCGAGCCCATCAGGAAGTCGAAGAGCGGCGAGAAGTACAGCGCGTAGAGGCTCGCGATGAACAGCGGGATGGTGAAGGCCGGGTGCGTGATGATGCGCATGTAGCGGCTGTGCAGCAGCGCCACCAGCAGTTCCCGGGGGCCCTTGTTGCCGCGCCCGGCGGTGGGCAGCGCGCGCAGTGTCAGCGTGACCGGCGCTCCCAGCAGCAACAGGATCGGCGACAGCATGCTGATGACCATGTGCTGGACCATGTGCACGCTGAACATCGCCATGCCGTAGTCGTTGAGCTTGGTGCACATCACCAGAGCGACCGTCAGGACACCCACGACCCAGGCGACGATCCGGCTCACCGGCCAGGCATCACCGCGCCGCCGCAGACGCACCACCGCCCAGCCGTACAACACCAGCCCCAGCAGGCAGCCGACAAGGAAGAACGCGTCGCCCCCGAACTCCAGACCGCGTCCCAGCGTGAACGGCGGCAGATCCATGTTCATGCCGTGCCCGCTGTGATCCATCCGCTCGCTCCTGATTCGTACCAATACTCCGGCGACCAGACTAGAACCGCCCCCGGCCGATGCCTCGGCCGGGGGCGGTTCGTACAGCGCGGGACTATCGCGCGGAAGTCACAGCACGCACTCGGCCTCGGCGTAGCGCTCCACAGGCACGGTCTTGAGCGTCTCCACCGCCTCCGCCAGCGACACCAGCGTGATGTCCGTGCCGCGCAGCGCGGTCATCATGCCGAAGTCGCCGCGGTGCGCCGCCTCGACGGCGTGCCAGCCGAAGCGGGTGGCCAGCACCCGGTCGTAGGCGGTCGGGGTGCCGCCGCGCTGGACGTGGCCGAGGATGACCGGGCGGGCCTCCTTGCCGAGGCGGTTCTCCAGCTCGACGGAGAGCTGACGGGCCACACCGGCGAACCGCTCGTGGCCGTACATGTCCTTGCCGCCGATGTCGAAGGGCATCGTGCCCTCGCGCGGCTTGGCGCCCTCGGCGACCACCACGATCGCGAACTTCTTGCCGGCGTCGAACCGCGCGGCGACCCGGGCGGTCAGCTCGTCGATGTCGAAGGGGCGCTCGGGCACCACGATCGCGTGCGCACCGGCCGCCATGCCCGAGTGCAGCGCGATCCAGCCGGTGTGGCGTCCCATGACCTCGACGATCATGACCCGCTGGTGCGACTCGGCGGTCGTCTTCAGACGGTCGAGAGCCTCCGTGGCGACACCCACCGCGGTGTCGAAACCGAACGTCACGTCCGTGACGGCGATGTCGTTGTCGATCGTCTTCGGGACGCCGACGATGGGCAGCCCCGCGTCGGACAGCAGCCGCGCCGCCTTCAGCGTGCCCTCGCCGCCGATCGGGATGATCGCGTCCAGGCCCAGCTCCGCGACATGGCCGCGGGCGCGCTCGACGCCGTCACGCAGATGGGCGGGCTGCACCCGGGACGACCCGAGGATGGTGCCGCCGCGCGCCAGGATGCCGCCGACGGCATCGAGGTCGAGCTTGCGGTAATCACCCTCCAGCAGGCCCTTCCAGCCATCCCGGAAACCGATCACCTCATCGCCGTGATCAGCGGTGGCGCGGTGGACGACGGACCGGATGACGGCGTTCAGACCGGGGCAGTCGCCGCCGGAGGTGAGTACACCAATACGCATTGCTCGAAAACCCTCTGCAACTCAACCGGAGGCCCGGACCCCGTCGTCCGGTTGGATCCCGCTCACCCTACAAGCGCGGAGACCCTGGGCACACGTACGCCCGCAGTGCGGACTGCGGGCGTACGAAACGGGAGCAATGCGGGAGAAAGCGGACCAGAGGGCCTGCAGTGGGTCAGGCGGGCTGGGTCGCCGCGGCGATCCGCTCCTGCCGCAGCGCTTCGTACCAGCGGTCGTCGGCCGGCGGCAGCGCGTTGACGTCCAGCGCGAGCTTGATCAGCAGATCGGCGATGTGCGGGTTGCGGGCCATCACCGGGCCGTGCATGTACGTGCCGAAGACGGTGTCGTTCCACGCGCCCTCGTAGCCGTCGCCGACGCCGTTGCCCTTGCCGAACCGCACCTTGGCGAACGGCCGGGCGGTCTGGCCCAGGTGCGTCACGCCCTGGTGGTTCTCGAAGCCGGTCAGCGGCGGCAGCCCCAACTGCGGATCGATATCGGCGAGGACGTCGCCGACACAGCGCTCCGCCTCACCGCGGGTGCTCACCACATCCAGCAGGCCCAGGCCCTGCTGCGGCTCACCGAGGTCGTTGATGAACTCATGACCCAGGATCTGGTAGCCGGCGCACACCGAGAAGACGATGGCGCCGTTGGAGACCGCGCGGTCCAGACCACCGTCGCGGATCAGGCGCTCGGCGGCCAGCCGCTGCGGCCGGTCCTCACCGCCGCCGATCAGGTAGATGTCGCCGGAGGTGGGGATCTGCTGGTCGGACCGCACGTCCAGACGCTGCACATCCAGGCCGCGCTGACGTGCCCGCCGCTCGACGACGAGGGCATTGCCCTGGTCGCCGTACGTGCTCAGCAGGTCCGGGTAGATCCACACCAGCCGCAGGCTGTTGTCACTCATGCTCGCTCTTCCTTGTCCGCGCATCATGCTCAGTTGCCCACGCGACGGCGCAGGTCCTGGAAGGCCGTGTAGTTGGCGATGACCTCGATCCGGCCGGGCGGCGCCATTCGCACCGCCTCATCCAGGCTCTCGCACACGTGGAAGTCGAGCCCGGCGACCTCCAGCCGTACGGCGAGGTCCAGCTTGCGGTCGCCGAGCACGAAGATCGGGTGCCCGGCGAGCCGGGTGTAGTCGACGTCCCACAGCCAGGAGGTGTCCGTGCCGTCCGCGCCGCGGGCGTTCACCGACATGATCACCGGCGTCGGCGGCGGGTCGATCAGCGAGAACGTCTCCAGCCAGCCGGCCGGGTTCTTCGCCAGCAGCAGCCGCAGCTCCCGCTCCATGAAGGTGACGACGTCATAGCGGCCGGCTACCGCCTGCACGGAGTACATCCGCTCCAGCGCGACCTGCGGCGGCACCCCGAACGCGGCAGCGACCGCGGCGGACGTCGTGGCGTTGGCCTTGTTGGCCCGACCTGGGAGCTGCAGCTTGATCGGCCACGCGCTGCCGTGCGGGTCCAGGACGTGGTCGCCGGACAGGGCCCAGCTGGGGGTCGGACGGCGGAAGCCGCACTCCCCGCAGAACCAGTCCTCGCCCGGCCGCTGCATCACGCCACCGCAGGAGGGGCACGACCAGGCGTCGTCCTTCCACTCCTGGCCGGCGGCGACCCACACGACGTTCGCGGACGACGACGCCGCCCAGACGATCAACGGGTCGTCCGCGTTGGCGATGATCAGAGCCTTGGAGCCGGCCAGCCCCTCGCGCCAGTGCTCGGCCAGCATCCGCGTCTCCGCGGCCCGGTCGAGCTGGTCGCGCGAGAGGTTCAGCAGCGCTATGGCCTTCGGCGTCACATCCCGCGCCACGCCGGAGAGGTACTTCTCGTCCACCTCGATGACGCCGAAACGGGCGTCGGAACCACCGGCCAGGGCGGACGTGATGCCCGCCGGCATGTTGGCGCCGAGTGCGTTGGAGACCACCGGGCCGCTGGCCCGCAGCGCTTCAGCGATCAGCCGCGTCGTGGTCGTCTTGCCGTTGGTCGCCGACACCAGGATGACGTCCAAATGCCGGGCCAGTCGGGCCAGCAGGTCGGGGTCGAGCTTGAGTGCCACCCGGCCACCGATCACCGATCCGCTGCCGCGGCCCGCCGCGCGCGATACCGCCGCCGCGGCCTTGCCCGCCGTCACGGCCAGCTTGGCCCGCGGCGACAGCGGCTCCGTGTTGCCTGCCATCGTCCTTGATCCTCCTTGCATCCGGCGCCCTCCTGCCCTGTGGGCTGCCGGTGGAACGCCTCCTCCGCAGCCGACGACCGGCCGGAGGCTTCGGTCGGGGAGCAGCCTATCGAGATCCGGGCGTGAGCCCGAACCCCGCCACCCGTGCCGCGTCATCCGGTATGAGCAGGACCGTACGCTTACCCCCATGCGTCCCCGCACCATCCCGGGCAGTTCAGGCCGCCCGCGCCCCCTGCGCCTCCTCGGCGATCCGGCCCTCACCGAACCCTGCCGGGAGGTCACCGCCTTCGACGGTGAACTCGCCCGGCTGATCGAGGACATGTTCGCGACGATGTACGCCGCCCGCGGCGTGGGCCTGGCAGCCAACCAGATCGGCGTGCCGCTGCGGGTGTTCGTCTATGACTGCCCCGACGACGAGGAACGCCGCCATCTCGGACATCTCGTCAACCCCCGCCTCCTCGAAACCGGCGGTCCCCTCGTGCGCGGCCCGGAAGGCTGCCTCTCGCTCCCCGGTATCGAGGCCGGAACCCCACGGCACGACGAGGCCGTGGTGACGGGCTTCGGCGTCGACGGCGAGCCCAGGAAGGTCGCAGGCAGCGGCTTCTTCGCCCGCTGCCTCCAGCACGAGTGCGATCACCTCGACGGCGGTCTGTACGTCGACCACCTCACCGGGCTGCGGCGCCGGCGGGCGCTGCGCGCGGCGGCCAAGGCGCCCTGGGCGGCGGAGTCCGCACGCTGAGCGGCGGACCCGCGCCCTCCGGCTCAGAAGCCGGGGCCGCTCGCACGGTCCTTGACGAGGGCCAGCTGACCCCACAACAGGTCGGTCAGGTGCTGGACCAACTGCTCGCGCGAGCAGGGGCGTTCGCGTAGCCACCAGTCACCGGCCGCGTGCATCATGCCGACTATCCCGTGCCCCCATACGCGTGCCATCTCCTCGCCGGCCGGTCCGAGGTCGAGCCGGTCACCGATGACCTTGGCCAGTTCCTCGCCGAGCCGGCGGAGCAGGGGAGCGGAGTGCCGTCCGACATCGAAACCGGACTCGGCCTGGTTCGCGTCGTCGGCCGGGTGCATCAGGAACCGGTACACCTGCGGCCGGGTCTCGATCGCGACGAGATAGGTGTCGAGGGTGGCCTCGACGCGGTCCCGGCGCAGCACCGGCGCGTCCAGCGCTGCCCGCAGGCTGTCGAGCAGGGCGTCGGTGTGCCGTACGGCCAGCGCGCGGTACAGCCCGCCCTTGTCGCCGAAGTGCCGGTACAGGATCGGCTTGGTGATGCCGGCCTCCGCGGCGATGGCGTTCATCGACGCTTCCGGGCCGTCACGCAGCACGATTCGTTCCGCGGCCTCCAAGAGCTCCCGCCGCCGCTTTTCGGTCGCCGCCTGCTGGCGACCGAGGTGCTGTGTCTTCTCCATGGTCGTGCTCCCCACCCTTGTGAATCCGTGGCGTTTGCGCAACGTAACACCCACACTCCACGGCGAAATCGGACCCTGGGGAGTTGACATTCCTTACCGGCGAGTAACACACTCTGGGTTACCGCAAGTAACAACAGTTGAGAACGTAGCGCTGGAGGGGTCATGGCCGAGTTCACCATGGAGCTCAACGACGAGCAGAAGGAAGTCCGTGACTGGATTCACGGCTTCGCCGCCGACGTCATGCGCCCCGCCGCCGCCGAGTGGGACGAGCGCGAGGAGACTCCCTGGCCGGTCATCCAGGAGGCGGCCAAAATCGGCCTGTACTCGCTCGACTTCTACGCCCAGCAGTTCTTCGACCCGTCGGGCCTTGGTATCCCGATGGCGATGGAGGAGCTGTTCTGGGGGGACGCCGGCATAGGTCTGTCCATCGTCGGCACCGGTCTCGCCGCGGTCGGGGTGCTGGCGAACGGCACGGAGGAGCAGATCGGCACCTGGGTGCCGCAGATGTACGGCGACGCGAACGACGTGAAGGTCGCCGCCTTCTGCTCGTCCGAACCGGATGCCGGCTCCGACGTCGGCGCGATGCGCACCCGCGCGGCCTACGACGAGGCCAAGGACGAGTGGGTGCTCAACGGAACCAAGACCTGGGCGACGAACGGCGGCATCGCCAACGTCCACGTCGTCGTCGCGGTGGTCGACCCGGACGCCGGCTCCAAGGGCCACGCCTCCTTCATCATCCCGCCGAACACCCCCGGCCTGTCCCAGGGGCAGAAGTTCAAGAAGCACGGCATCCGCGCCTCGCACACCGCCGAGGTCGTCCTGGAGGACGTGCGTATCCCCGGCCACTGCCTGCTCGGCGGCAAGGAGAAGCTCGACGAGCGTCTTGCCCGCGCCCGTGAGCGGGCCAAGAACGGCGGCGAGCGCGTGAAGAACGCGGCGATGGCCACCTTCGAGGCGTCCCGCCCCGCGGTCGGCGCCATGGCGGTCGGCACCGCGCGCGCCGCCTACGAGGAGGCGCTGGAGTACGCCAAGACCCGCTCGCAGTTCGGCCGGCCGATCATCGACAACCAGGGCGTGGCCTTCCAGCTGGCCGACATGCGCACCCAGGTCGACGCCGCCCGCCTGCTGGTGTGGCGCGCTTCCTGGATGGCGACGACCGGCAAGCCCTTCACCTCCGCGGAGGGCTCGATGTCGAAGCTCTACGCGAGCGAGGTCGCCAAGAAGGTCACCGCCCAGGCCGTACAGATCCTCGGCGGCAACGGCTTCACCCGCGAGTACCCGGTCGAGCGGATGCACCGCGACGCGGCGATCTACACCATCTTCGAAGGCACCAGCGAGATCCAGCGCCTGGTCATCGCGCGAACACTGTCGGGTATGCCGATCCGCTAGGGTCAATTCCCTTCAGGGCGCGGGTAGTTCGCCGGGAATGATCTAGGGCCCCACTCCTGCTGGAGTGGGGCCCTTGGCGTTTCCCTGGGCCCTGCGACTGATCGGCGATCGTCAGCTCCATGCGCAACGTCACCTGCGGCGAACACCCTCTATGCCCTGCAGTACACGGCCCGGGCCATCCAGCACCTTGTCCTCGCTCGGTCGCTCGGTCGCTCGGTCGGTCGGTCGGGCGGACGGGCGGGTGTGCCGAACCGCTGGACGTACCCATGGCAGGGCGCATGTAGAGCGGACTCACCTGAAAGCTCCACCTTGATGCGGGGTAGGGCCTTCGGTGCGTCGAGCGCCGGTGGATGCCGCAGTGAGTTATTGCGCCGCGACTACGGCCCGCGGGGAGCGCTCTGGGTGAAAAACTGTCGTCCGTAGTCTCCAACAGGCGCACAGTGCAGCAGAGTTGGTCAACCAGCTCCTTGGAGAGGACTCGTCGCTGGTCCGAGCTGTGAGGGGGTCTGGCTTCCATGATTGAGTGATGCTGTGGATCTGGAGGCTCGGCCAACGCGGGGAAAGGCAACGAGATATGACCGGGGATCGAGAGCCCGACTCCAAGAAGAAGAGCCAGTTCACGTTCACGGACTGGGTCGAGGGTGCGGTGCTGCTCTTCACGGCCGTCGCTTTCGTGCTCTGGCTGATCAAGTAGTTCGTTCGCCGACCTGACAGGGACGGCAGCGGCCGACCTGTGAGCGCGGCGTTCTCGCGCGGCTCGGTCGCGCCTCGAGGCGTGCTCGCCCGGCAGCGCGGGTTGTGGCGGGTTCGCGCTTCACGGGGAGTCGGCTGCGGATCGCCGTTGGTGCACCCGCGAGCCTTGCGCGCTGCGGGTGTCGTCCTGTCCGTCACGTGCGTTGCGGGCTCCGTATGAAGATTTCGGGGACGCCGCCCACTGGCGCCTGACCTGGATCGCGCGCATTGCCGACGCCGGTGCTCCCATGGCGGGGCGCCGGCGTCGGCCTGTTTCGGCACTTCTGCGCGTCCGCAGGAGGTCGCCGCCGGTGCCTGCGAGGTGGCTTGCTGCCCTCCCCGCATGCGCCCTCGCCGCGCGCCCGCGCGCATGGCGCCCGCGCCACCGCGCCCGCGCCTCCCTTCTGCCATGTGGCCTCGCGCCCGCGTCCTCCCACGCACCCAGCATCGCGGACATTCCGGCGCCGCATGGACGGCATCCCCCTTGACGAGTGGATCGTCTCGTTCTACGTTTCTTCCATAAAGCAAAACATTGATTCCATGATGCGGAATTAAGAACCTGGCCTTTCGGCCGGAACTGCCCCTGACAGGTCGACGCAGGAGTACTCGATGCCTCGAATGACAGCCGCCCGCGCTGCGGTGGAGATCCTCAAGCGCGAGGGCGTGACCAACGCCTTCGGAGTGCCGGGAGCGGCGATCAACCCGTTCTACGCGGCGCTCAAGGGCGCCGGTGGGATCGACCACACGCTCGCCCGTCACGTCGAGGGCGCCTCGCACATGGCCGAGGGCTACACCCGGGCCAACCCGGGCAACATCGGTGTCTGCATCGGTACGTCCGGCCCGGCCGGCACGGACATGATCACCGGCCTCTACTCCGCGATCGGTGACTCCATCCCGATCCTGTGCATCACCGGTCAGGCCCCGACCGCGGTGATCCAGAAGGAGGACTTCCAGGCCGTCGACATCGCCTCGATCGCCAAGCCGGTCGCCAAGGCCGCGACCACCGTCATGGAGGCAGCCCAGGTCCCCGGCGTCTTCCAGCAGGCCTTCCACCTGATGCGCTCCGGCCGTCCCGGCCCGGTCCTGATCGACCTGCCGATCGACGTCCAGCTGACCGAGATCGAGTTCGACCCCGAGACGTACGAGCCGCTGCCGGCCTTCAAGCCGACCGCGACCCGCGCCCAGGTCGAGAAGGCCATCACGCTGCTCAACGAGTCCGAGCGTCCGCTGATCGTCGCCGGTGGCGGCATCATCAACGCCGACGCGTCCGAGCTGCTGGTCGAGTTCGCCGAGCTGACCGGTACCCCGGTCATCCCCACCCTGATGGGCTGGGGCATCCTCGCCGACGACCACGAGCTGAACGCGGGCATGGTCGGTCTGCAGACCTCGCACCGCTACGGCAACGCGAACTTCCTGGAGTCCGACTTCGTCCTCGGCATCGGCAACCGCTGGGCCAACCGCCACACCGGCAAGCTGGACGTCTACACCCAGGGCCGCAAGTTCGTGCACGTCGACATCGAGCCGACCCAGATCGGCAAGATCTTCGCCCCGGACTACGGCATCGCCTCCGACGCCAAGGCCGCGCTGGAGCTGTTCGTCGAGGTCGCCAAGGAGCTCAAGGCCGCGGGCAAGCTGCCCGACCGCAGCGACTGGGCCGCCTCCACCCAGGAGCGCAAGGCCGAGCTGCAGCGCCGTACGCACTTCGACAACGTGCCGATGAAGCCGCAGCGCGTGTACGAGGAGATGAACAAGGCCTTCGGCCCGGAGACGCGCTACGTCACCACCATCGGCCTCTCCCAGATCGCCGGCGCGCAGATGCTGCACGTCTACAAGCCGCGTCACTGGATCAACTGCGGCCAGGCCGGCCCGCTCGGCTGGACCATCCCGGCCGCGCTGGGTGTGGCCACCGCCGACCCCGAGACCCCGGTCGTCGCCCTCTCCGGTGACTACGACTTCCAGTTCATGATCGAAGAGCTGGCCGTCGGTGCACAGCACAGGATCCCTTACGTCCACGTCCTGGTGAACAACGCGTACCTGGGCCTGATCCGCCAGGCGCAGCGCAACCTCGACATCAACTTCCAGGTCAACCTGGAGTTCGAGAACATCAACAGCCCCGAGCTGGGTGTCTACGGCGTGGACCACGTCAAGGTCGCCGAGGGTCTCGGCTGCAAGGCGATCCGGGTCACCGAGCCCGACCAGCTGCTGGCCGCCTTCGAGGAGGCCAAGAAGCTCGCCGCCGAGTACCGCGTCCCGGTCGTCGTCGAGGCGATCCTGGAGCGGATCACCAACATCTCGATGAGCGGTTCCGACATCGCCAGCGTGAACGAGTGGGAAGAGATCGCGACCGAGCCGGGCCACGCGCCCACCGCGATCAAGCCGCTGAAGGTCTGACGCAGGACGGAAAGCCCCTGTAGGGGGCTCACGGTCCTCCGCAGGACCCGTGGGGATCGGTGTGCCGGGCGGGGCTTGACCGCCCCGCCCGGCAGTACCACCATCTCGTAGAACAGAAATAGAAATCCGCTATCCGGAAGGAGCGCCGGCCCTTATGGGTTTCACGGACACGCGCTTCAACGTCAATCTGTCGATTTTGTTCACCGAGCTTCCGTTGCTGGAGCGGCCGGCGGCCGCGGCGGCGGCGGGTTTCACGGCGGTGGAGCTGTGGTGGCCGTGGGTGGATGCTCCGGTGCCGGAGCGGTCGGAGCTGGATGCACTGCGTGACGCGCTCAATGACGCGGGGACGCAGTTGGTGGGGCTGAACTTCTATGCGGGGCGGCTGCCGGGTCCTGACCGTGGTGCGTTGTCGGTGCCGGGTGTGGAGTCGGATCGGTTCCGGGCGAATGTGCCGGTGGCGGTGGAGTTCGGGCGGTCGCTTGGCTGTCTGACGTTCAACGCGCTGTACGGCAATCGTGTGGAGGGTGTGGCGGCGGCGGAGCAGGATGCGCTGGCGTTGGAGAACCTGACGCTGGCGGCGCGTGCGGTGGGCGAGGTGGGCGGAACGTTGCTGATCGAGGCGCTGAACGCGCCGGAGTCGCCGGCCTGCCCGATCGTCTCGGCGCCGAAGGCCATCGAGGTCGTCGATGCGGTCAACGCGGCGACGGGGCTGGACAACGCCCGGTTCTTGATGGACCTCTACCACCTGTCGATGAACGGTGAGGACCTCAAGGAGGTCATCGACCGCTACACGGCCAAGACCGCGCATGTGCAGATCGCCGACAACCCCGGCCGTGGCGCGCCCGGTACCGGCGCGCTGGACCTGGCCGGGCTGCTGGGCCGGCTGAGGAAGAGCGGCTACGACGGCTGGGTGGGCCTTGAGTACAAGCCCGGTGACGCGCCCAGCGCGCAGTCCTTCGCCTGGCTGCCGGCCGAACAGCGCCCGGCCCGCTGACGACTGCCCGCTGACGGCCGGCTGCTTGATTCCTCGGGTGTGCTGCCGCGGTGGCGGTGGTCCGGTCGTCGTCCGTACAACGTTTGAGCGTTTGAGTGTGAAAGAGGCTTTGGTATGAGCAAGCTGCCCAAGATCGCGTGGGTCGGGCTGGGGATCATGGGGTCGCCCATGGCCGAGAACCTGATCAAGGCCGGGTACGAGGTGTCCGGCTACACGCTGGAGCAGGACAAGCTGGAGCGGCTGGCGGCGGCCGGTGGCACGGCGGCCGCCTCGATTGCGGAGGCGGTCAAGGACGCCGATGTCGTGATCACGATGGTGCCGGCGTCGCCGCAGGTGGAGGCCATCGCCTACGGTCCGGACGGCATCGTGGACAACGCCAGGTCGGGTGCGCTGCTGATCGACATGTCCTCGATCACGCCGCAGACCTCCATCGACCTGGCCAAGGCCGCCGGTGCCAAGGGCATCCGGGTGCTGGACGCGCCGGTCTCCGGTGGTGAGGCGGGTGCGATCGAGGCGGTGCTGTCGATCATGGTCGGTGGTGAGCAGGCCGACTTCGACGCCGCCAAGCCGATCCTGGAGGCGCTGGGCAAGACCATCGTGCTGTGCGGTCCGCACGGCGCCGGTCAGACGGTCAAGGCCGCCAACCAGCTGATCGTCGCGGTCAACATCCAGGCCTGCGCCGAAGCGGTGGTGTT
>NZ_JBICZL010000023.1:0-86883 GCF_043201875.1 Streptomyces sp. NPDC048248 | reverse complement strand
TCCGAGACCTTGCCCAGCGACACCCCCTCGATGCCCCGCAGCTCCTGGACGATCTCGTCGGCGTGCGCGGTCGACGTCGCGGCGATGGTGACGTCCATCCGGAGCTTCTCGTGCCCGGAGGCGGTCACATCGAGACCGGTGACCGACCCGCCGGAGGACTCCACGGCCGTGGTGAGCTGGCTGACGGCGGTGCCGCTCGCGGGAACTTCCAGTCGCACCGTCATCGAATACGAGACGCTGGGCGCCGTTGCCATGAGTGACTTCCTCTGCTGTTCCGTGGTGCTGTTGTGTTCCGCCGGGTGGTCCGAGGGCGGACCGCGGCGAGTTCCCGTGCCGTCCCGTCGAGCGGCAGGCTGCCGGCCGGCGTCGGTCGAACGAGCCTGTCGATCTCCTTGGCCGAGGTTCCGGTCAGCGCGGTGCGCGGCAGTGCTGGTGACTATGCAGCAGCAGGGGACGCCAGTCACCCTTGCGTTCATTTCGTTCGGAGTCATGGGCTCGAACCTGCCCTTGGCCTCGGCTCGGTTGTGCTCGACCAAGCCGTTCAACACGCGGATTGATCAGTCCGAGCCATCGGCCATGAGCAGCCGTCGCTGTCGGCGGCGCAGGAAGCGGAGCAGCAGCGGGGGCAGCACCGCGCATTGCACGGCGACGGCTGCCCAGAAGAGACCGGGATGGCCGGAGCGCTCGGCCAGTTCGTAGCCCTCTCCTCCCGCGATGCCGCTGACGAACGCCCCGATTCCGGCTGCCAGCCGCTGACGGCCGAAGACGACGGCGGGCGTGCGGGGCGACCGGGCGAGGGCTTCGAGGTCGTTCTTGAGGAAGAGGACGATCTCGCCCAGGCAGATCAGCAGGGCTCCGGCCAGGATGGTGGAGGGAGAGCCGACGGCGAGGGTGCACATGCCGACGGCCAGCGCGGCAAAGCCCAGGAGTAGGACGCGGACGTAGGGCAGGCGGGCGATCCAGTCGGACAGCAGCGGCTGTGCGACCACGAGGAGTGCGGCGTAAGCGGCCAGGACCAGGCCGTAGAACACCGTCGAGGTCCGGGGCACGGCGTAGACCGCGAGGTAGTGCTGGAAGAACATGAAGGCGTACACGCTCAGCACGGTGATCGCGAACGGCAGGACCGGCGGCCCCGGTGGTCCGGCGGTTGCCTTGTCCCCACTTCCCTGTGATCGGCCCCGGCTCTCCCCTTGTGGGGGCGGTCGTCCGGTGTCGTCGCTGTCGCCGTCCCACGGTTCTTCCGGCCGGTGTTCGGCATTTTCCACGGGCAGCAGGGCGTGCCCTGCCGTGATGACCGCGAAGAGCCCGGTGACCGCGGTGAAGAGACCCGCGGAGGCGCTGAGTACGAAGGGCGCGGCGGCGAGCGGCCCCAGCGCTATACCTGCGTTGAGGGCGGAACTGCTCGCGGACAGCAGCAGGGGGCGCTGAGCGTCTTCCGCGCGGTGCACCAGATATGCCTTATTGGCGGGCAGATAGAGCGCGGCGCCGCAGGAGACGAGGAAGAGCGCGGTCACGGCCGCGACCGGATGGCTGAGTCCCGGCAGGAAGCCGGCGAAGCCGGTCGTTCGGATGACGAGCGCGAGCAGCATGGTGCGCTGCAGTCCGATGCGCTCGGCGATCGCTGCGCCGATGACGCCGCCGGAGAATTGCACGAACGACGCGATGGCGAGCACCACGCCGACGGCGCCGAGCCCCATGCCCAGCCGCTCGTGCAGCAGCACCGACATGAAGGGCAGTACCGCGAAGCTGCCCAGTGGGATCAGGAACGATCCGGCCAGCAGGACGTACTGCGGCCCGGTGATACGGGTGAGCCGTGTGAGGTGGGAGCGGGTGCGGAGGCCCGGCGGCGTGCGGCGTGGCGGCGTCATCCCTGGTCGTCGGACGTGACCGTCGGCCGTATGCTTCCGGCCGCGCTGAGCGCCCGGTGCAGGGCCAACTCGGCGGTCGCCGCTTCGGTCAGCACGATCCCGGTGCAGCTGCGCTGGTCGCCCAGGTGCTCCACTCGTTGCCCCGGAGCCGCCGTGGGGTACCACTCGGGCGAGCCCGGGAAGGCGGACAGCCCGTCGAGTCCGGTCCAGCCCGTGAGCGTTCCGGGGTGATCGGGGTAGATGAGCACGAAGCCGGTGGCGGGGCCGGGACGGGAATCCGTTGCGTCAAGGGCATCCAGTAGTGCGGGGCGGCGGCCGAGGGCGGTGTCGACCATGGCGTCGTAGACATTGGTACCCAGGGAGCGGCACAGCGCCTCGCCGACGAGTGCGCCACCGATGCGGCGGTTGATCTCCACCAGTTCCGGGCCCTCGGTGGTGAGGACGAACTCCACGTGCGCGAAACCGGAGTCGTGGCCCGCGGTCTTCAGGACGCGCTCCACCCAGTGTTGGACCACGTCGAGTTCGGAGCCGGGCAGTGCGACGGGGAAGGCAGCGGCCTCTTCGCGGACGGAGGGCTCCGGAGACATCTGGCGGCTGAGGACGCCCAGGAGTTTCGCTTCGCCGTCCCAACTGAGGGTCTCCGCGCTGTAGACCGGACCGGAGAAGAGGGGCTCGGCGAACAGGTCCCCGCTGAAGGGGCGTTGTGCTGCCTGGGAGAGGGCGATGTGCAGTTGCCGCTCGTCGCGCACCAGCCAGACGTTGCGGGAGGAGGTGCCCGCGGAGTCCTTCAGGACCGTCGGCAGCCCGATCTCGCGGAGGATCGTGGCGACCGCCGAGGGGTCGGCCGGGACGGTGAGGGCTCCGCCGCGGCTCAGTCCGTGTGTGTGAAGGAGGGAGCGCACCCGGCTCTTGTCCCTGAGCCGGCGGACCGCGGTGGGGTCCGGCCCGGGGAGACCGAATTCGGCGGCGAGGTCGGCGCCCGGGATGCTCCAGGTGTCGGTCGAGTTGACGATCCCTCGCAGGTCGGGCAGGGCGCTCAGGGCGGCGGCGCAGGCGTGCTCGTCGGCGGTGTCGATGTCGACGACGTCGAGAGCTTCCCGGTCGAGGCGTGCGAGTTCGTGGCGGTAGACGGCCCGGTCGCCGGTGAGCAGGCACAGCCGGTGCCCGGCGTTATCGGCCGCCTCCGCCAGGCGTCCCAGTCCGAAGGTGAGTGCTTCCAGGGCGGCGATGGTCACGATGCCGGGTTCTCCTTGATCGGTGCGGTCAGCGGTGCCGGTGTCCGCAAGGGCTGTTGCGCCGACGGGAGCGTCGGCGTGTGCGGAGACGTCGGTGTTGCTGGGGACGTCGGCGTCGGTGGGGGTGCGACGGCTTGCGCGGGCACGGGGGCCCTGCCTACGTCGAAGCGCCGTCGTTTCCACTCCATCACCGACCAGGGAGGCACGAGGTCGGCGAGGCTGGTGATCCGGTGCGGTTCGAGGGTGCGCGGGTCGAGGGCTTCGTGGTGGCGGGCGAAGACCCGCTCGGTGTAGCGGTGTCCGGTGTCGGCGCCGATGACCAGGTGCATATGGTCCGGGTGGCGGGCGGCCTCCCAGCCCGCCACGAGGTGGGCGGCGCCGGTGGACAGGCCGGCGAACACGGCGTGTTCCCGCAGCAGGCCGACGGCGCCCGCCATGGCGTGGCGGAAGTCGAGCCAGTGGAGCGTGTCGTACAGGTCGTGGCGGACGTTGTCGAACGGGATCGAGCTGCCGATGCCGGCGATGATCGCCTCTGGGTCGCTGAAGTCCTCGCTGCCGAAGGTCACACTGCCGAAGGGCTGAATTCCCCGCAGGCGTACGGTCCGGCCGCGTCCGCGCAGCGGGCGGACGAGTCCGCCGGTGGAGGAGCCGGTGCCCACGGCCCCCACCACCGTCAGCGGGGCATCGGGCAGCGCGCGGTCCACCAGATCGGCGAACTCGCGGTAGCCGGTGTAGTGGACGGCGTCGTGGTACTGGCGCATCCAGTGCATGCCGGGCCGCTCGGCCAGGAGCCGCCGGACCCGGCGGACCCGGCGTTCCTGATCGAGTCTCAGGTCCTCGGCGGGCGGCATCTGGTCCACGGTGGCGCCGAGGACCTCCAGTTGCGCGCGCATGGCCGCGTCGACGGTCGTCGAGGCGACGATGTGGCAGCGCAGACCGTAGCGGTGACACGCCATGGCCAGGGCCAGTGCGTAGATGCCGCTCGAGCTGTCCAGGAGGGTCTGGCCCGGTCGGACGATCCCTCGCGCCAACAGGGTGCGGACCGCGCCGAGGGCGGCGTAGACCTTCAGGGTCTCGAAGCGGGCGAGCACGACGTTGTCGGACAGCCGCAGCAGGTCGGGTGCCTTGATCGCATCCGTGATGTGCTCGTGGACGAGGGCGGCGGGGGCGGGTGCGGTACGCGTCGAGTTCACCGTCACCGCCCGACCGATCGCAGGTAGCGGCCCAGTTTCTCGGCGCCGGTGATGTTGCGTGGACCGCTGACGGCGTCGCCGTAGGAGAGGACGAAGAAGCGCTTGTTCTTCACGGCCGGTACCGACTTCAGGGAGGGCAGCGAGGTGAGGTGGTCGATCTTTTCCTTGGCGGGCCGGTCGGCGTAGTCGATGATCACGATCACTTCGGGTCTGGCCTTGACCACGGGTTCCCAGCCGACCGTCGCCCAGCCCTTGTCGAGAGCGTGGAAGACATTGGCTCCTCCGGCCGCGGTGATGATGTCGTCGGGTGCGGCGTGGCGCCCGGCGGTGAAGGGCTGGTCGGTGCCCGAGTCGTAGACGAACACCTTGGCCGGGTCGCCCTTGTCGGGCCAGGTCTTCCGCAACGCGGCCACACGGGCCTTGAGACCGGTGACGAGCTTGTCGGCCCGCTGCTCCACGCCGAAGATCCGGCCGAGGTTCCCCAGGTCGGTGTAGAGGGCTTCCATCGGTGTCACGTCGATGCTCTTGTCGCCGTAGTCCCAGCAGGTCTCCGTGTGCAGATAGGAGGCGATACCGACCTTCTTCAGCAGCGCGGGCGTGATCCCGCGTTCCTCGCTGAAGCCGGAGTTCCAACCGGCCAGCACCCAGTCGGCCTTGGCGTCGACGACGATCTCGCGGGTGATGCGGTCGGTGCCGAGGCGCTCGACCTCGGCGTAGCCCTTGCGCCAGGGCGAGCCCTTGATGGAGGGGTCGCCGAGTTCGTTCATGACGTAGCCACGCATCCGGTCGGCCAGACCGAGGGCGAACATCTTCTCCGCGCCGCTGACGTCGTAGGCGACCGGGCGTTCCGGCCGGGGATAGGTGATGTTCCGGCCGCAGTTGGAGACGGTGACGGCGCCGGACGGGTTCTTCGCCGCGGGCTCGACCTCGGCGCCGCAGCCGGTGGTCGTCAGGAGCCCGGCCGCCAGCAGCCCGGCGGTGAGGGCACGGGGCAGGACCCGGGGGAGTGGTCGTCGGGTTCGTCGGATCATTCGTGGGGTCCTTCCGAGGGGGCTTCGGCAGCTGTGCGCAGGCCGGTGGGGGCCGGGGAGAGGTCGTAGAGCAGTTGGGGGATTCCGGTCCGCGGGTGGGGGATGACCGTGGCGTCGACGCCGAACACCTTGCGGACCAACTCGGGTGTCAGGACCTCCGCCGGGTCACCGGAGGCGACCAGGGAGCCGCAGCTGAGCACGGCGAGGCGGTCACAGACCTGAGCTGCCAGATTGAGGTCGTGCAAGGCGGTGAGGACGGTCAGTCCGGACCCGCGCAGGAACGACAGCAGCTCCACCTGGTGGCGTACGTCCAGGTGGTTGGTCGGCTCGTCGAGGACCAGGACGCGGGGTTCCTGGACCAGCGCCCGCGCGACGAGGACGCGCTGGCGCTCGCCGCCCGAGAGGGCCAGGACGCTGCGGCCGGCAAGATGCGCGACGTCCAGCCGCTCCATCGCCTGCCGGCACAGCGCACGCTCGCGAGCGGTCAGCGGGCGGTTGCCCTGTACGTGCGGGGCGCGGCCCAGCGCCACCACCTCCTCGACGGTGAAGTCGAGTTCGGTGTGGCTCTCCTGGGTCAGGGCGGCGATCGACCTGGCACTGTCGCGCAGTTTCCGCGACGTCAGGTCGCCGCCGTCGAGCAGGACGACTCCCGCCGTGGGCTTCAGGGCACGGTAGACGCAGCGCAGCGCGGTCGACTTGCCGCTGCCGTTGGGGCCGACGAGCCCCACGATCCGGCCGGCGGCCACATCGAGGCTCAGCCGGTCGAGCAGTGTGCGACCGGCCATCTCGACCGTCAGGTCACGCAGGGACAGCACCGTGTCCATCTACCGGCCTCCGAACAGATAGCCGCGGCGGCGCATCAGCACGATGAACACCGGCACACCGATCAGCGCGGTGATCACTCCGAGCGGCAGCTCCTCGGGCGCGAAGACCGTACGCGCCACCAGATCGACCCACACCATGAAGCAGGCTCCGGCGAGCGGCGCGACCGCGAGCACCCGCCGGTGTGTGGAGCCGACCCAGATCCGCACCACGTGGGGCAGGACCAGCCCGACGAAGCCGATCGCGCCGCTGACCGCGACGATCAGCCCGGTGACGGCCGCGGTGAGCACGAACAGACCACGCCGCAGCGCCTGCGCGTCCACCCCCAGGCCGGCGGCGGTCTCGTCCCCCAGCGACAGCACATCCAGGGACCGGCTCAGACGCAACAGCACCACGATCGCGACCAGGACCGCTGTCGCCGCCGGCGGCAGCGACTCCCAGGACGCCGACCCCAGACTGCCCAGCAGCCAGAACAGCACCGTTCGCGCGGCCTGGCCGTTCGGGGAGAGGAAGACCAGGACGCTCATGAGCGCCTGGAACCCGTACGCCAGCGCCACCCCGGTCAGGACGAGCCGCAGCGGCGTCAGCCCCAGGGGACCGCGCGCGGCCAGGTACACCAGCATCGTGGCCCCGAGGGCGCCGAGGAACGCCGCGGCCGAGAGGGCATGGACGCCCAACCCCGCGAAGACCCCGAAGACCACCACAGCGGTCGCCCCGACGGACGCGCCGGAAGAGATGCCCAGGACGAACGGATCCGCGAGGGCGTTGCGCACCAGTGCCTGGACGGCGACGCCGACGACCGAGAGCCCTGCCCCGACGACCACGGCCAGCAGGACCCTGGGGGCACGGACCTCCCAGACGATGGAGTACCCGCTCACCTCGTCCGCTCCGATGCTGCCGCCGGTCACTGCCGCGGACAGGAAGCGCACGACGTCACCCACCGGTACGACCGTGGGCCCCAGCGCGATACCCGCCAGGACGGAGACCACCAGGACCGCCGAGAGCGCGATCAACGTGGTCGGCAGCCTGCCGCGGCCTGCGGAACGGCGCTCCCGGTCCTGGGACTCACCCTCGGGCGGGAGAGCGGTGGAGGAGCCTCCCGGCGGGATCGCCGGCGGCGTTCCGGAAACGGTCTCGCTCATGAAGCCCCCACGCGGGTGCCCCGCACGATCAGCCGCGGCGCGTGGTTGTCGTAGGGGGAGCCGTCGAAGTCCCCGTAGCACCGCACGTCCGTGAAGCCGACCGCTTCGAACAGCGCGCGCAGCTCGGCCGCGCTGTAGAGGAAGGAGGTGATCGAAGCCTCGCGCGCCACTCCGTCGCGCACCAGCGTCCAGTCGGTGCGCAGCCGCGTCCAGCTGTCCAGGACGGTGTCGCGCTGCACCACGTACCCGCCGTCGTCGAGTTCGACGAGCTTGGGGCGGCCGATCCAACCCGCGAGGACCTCCTTGCCCATGACATCGACGAGCAGCTGTCCGCCCGGCACCAGCGAGTCATGGGCGTTGCGCAGCACCTGCTCGTTGTCCCGTGGGTCGTCGAAGTAGCCGAACGAGGTGAAGACGTTCAGCACCACGTCGTACGACTCGGGCTCGACGTGCGTCAGCATGTCCGCCTGCACCAGCCGGACATCGGCTCCGGCCTCCTCGCAGGCAACACGGGCCCGCTTCAGCATGAGGGGGCTGAGGTCCACCCCCGTCACCACGTAGCCGCGGCGGGCCAGCGGCATCAGATACAGGCCGGGCCCGCAACACAGGTCCAGGACGCGGCTCCCGGCCGGGAAGTCGAGCAGAGGTGAGCCGGCGACGACGTCCGCCGTCGCCGTGCGCCTGCGCTCGGAGAACATCGTCCCGGAGAAATCCGACCAGAATCCGTCGTCCTCGTACCAATGCATACGGCTGCAACCTCACTCCAGTGCCGGGCCGGGTCGGACGCCGCAGCGCCGCGACCTCGTCAGTGCGGGCCATTCACCACACGAGTCGGCTGCCAAGGCCTTTGAGTTCCCGGCAAGTTCACAATTGGCCGGGGAGCGGGCAGATGACGCCGTTCACGGTGGTGCGCCGAAGGCACGTGCCCGTACGGTGCGGGTCGGCGTGCGAGATGAGTCGCTCGCCGGCGAGCAGGCGAGGTCAGTCCTGCAGAGCGGCCGAGAACGCCTCACGGTTGGCCGTCAGCCAACCCCGGATGCGGTCCCAGCGCTGCCAACCACAGCAATCTGCATCGGACTTGACGTAGGTCGGGTCACCGTCGGCCACGCGGTCGGCGGCGAACGCCCGGCAGGCCGCGGTGGTCTGTTCGATGATGTCGGGCAGCTCGGTGCGCTCCTGAAGGGACACGCCGTAGCTGTCCACGAAGATCCGCAACCGTTCGTGCGCATCCAGCCCGGGAGGGTAGAGGGCAGCCGCGGAGGCGGGATCGAGCATGGGCACCCCGCCGGAAGACGGCACCTGCGTTCACCATGCCGCCGACCAAGGCTTCGCTGGCCGCCGATTCGCTCTCACCCTCAGCCGTCATGGATGGAACCCCACAGCCCGCTCCGCGGCGGGCGGACGGTTTCGAACCCGGCGGGTCCGGGCCGGACACGGTGGTGTCCGGCCCGGACTCAAGGGGCGGTCAGGAGGCGCCGGCGGCCAGCTCGCTGCGGATCTCGCGGGCGGCGGTGACGAGGTTCTCCAGGGAGGCCCGGGTCTCGGGCCAGCCGCGGGTCTTCAGGCCGCAGTCGGGGTTGACCCAAAGCCGTTCGGCGGGGATGGCCTCAAGTCCCTTACGGAGGAGGGCTGCTGCCTCTTCGGCGCTGGGGACGCGCGGGGAGTGGATGTCGTAGACACCGGGGCCGGCTTCACGGGGGTAGCCGTGCTCGGCCAGCTCGCGCGCGACCTGCATGTGGGAGCGGGCGGCCTCCAGGCTGATGACGTCGGCGTCGAGGGCATCGATGGCCCGGACGATGTCGCCGAACTCCGCGTAGCACATGTGGGTGTGGATCTGAGTGTCCGGCCGTACGCCACTGGTGGTGAGGCGGAACGCCTCGGTCGCCCAGTCCAGGTACCCGGCGTGCTCGGCTGCGCGCAGTGGCAGGGTTTCGCGCAGTGCGGGCTCGTCGACCTGGATGACGGAAGTCCCGGCGGCCTCAAGGTCGTTGACCTCGTCGCGCAGGGCGAGGGCCACCTGGCGTGCGGTGTCGCCCAGCGGCTGGTCGTCGCGGACGAAGGACCAGGCGAGCATGGTGACCGGGCCGGTGAGCATGCCCTTGACCGGACGCTCGGTCAGCGACTGGGCGTAGTGGGTCCAGCGCACCGTCATCGGCTCGGGGCGGGAGATGTCCCCGGCGAGGACCGGCGGGCGCACATAGCGGGTGCCGTAGGACTGCACCCAGCCGTGCTGGGTGGCCAGGTAGCCGGTCAGCTGTTCGGCGAAGTACTGGACCATGTCGTTGCGTTCGGGCTCGCCGTGCACCAGGACGTCGATCCCGGCCTTCTCCTGGAAGCCGAGCACGTCACGGATCTCGGTCTTGATGCGCTCCTCGTAGCCGGCGGTGTCGATCCGCCCGGCACGCAGGTCGGCCCGTGCCGTGCGCAGCTCGGTGGTCTGCGGGAACGAGCCGATCGTCGTCGTGGGCAGCAGCGGCAGGCCGAGGTGCGCGCGCTGGGCGGCGGTCCGTTGGGCATACGGCTGGGAGCGGCGCCCGTCGGATTCGGTGACGGCCGCGGTGCGGGCTCGCACCGCCGGGTTGTGGGTGAGTGCCGATCCGGCCCGGGAAGCGAGGTCGGCGCGGTTCGCGGCGAGTTCGCCCGCGATGGCTTCCGTGCCGCGCGCCAGGCCGCGTGCGAGGACGGCGATCTCCTGCGTCTTCTGACGGGCGAAGGCCAGCCAGCGGGCGATCTGCGGATCGATGTCGCGCTCGGCGGTGGCGTCCAGCGGGACGTGCAGCAGCGAACAGGAGGCCGAGACATCGACGTGGTCGGCGAGACCGAGCAGTGTGCCCAGCGTCGACAGCGACTTCTCGTAGTCGTTGATCCAGATGTTGCGGCCGTTGACGACGCCCGCGACCAGACGCTTGCCGGGCAGTCCGCCGACCGCGGCGAGGTCCTGGAGGTTGGCGGCGCCCGACTCGGTGAAGTCGATGGCGAGCCCCTCGACCGGCGCCTTGGCCAGGACGGTCAGCGCGTCGCCGAGCCGACCGAAGTAGGAGGCGACCAGGAGCTTCGGGCGGTCGGTGAGGGCCCCGAGCTCGCGGTGGGCGCGAGCGGCGGCATTCAGTTCCGCCGGGGTGCGGTCCTGGACGAGAGCGGGCTCATCGAGCTGCACCCACTCTGCGCCCGCTGCCCGCAGGTCGGCGAGGACCTCGGCGTACACCGGAAGGAGCCGGTCGAGCAGGGTCAGCGGCTCGAAGTCGGCGGTCACTCCCGGAGCCGGCTTGGCCAGCAGGAGGTAGGTGACCGGCCCGACGAGGACCGGGCGGGCGGCGTGCCCGAGCGCGAGTGCTTCCTTCAGCTCGGCGACCTGCTTGGTGGAGTCGGCGGTGAAGACGGTGTCCGGGCCGAGCTCGGGGACCAGGTAGTGGTAGTTGGTGTCGAACCACTTGGTCATTTCCAGCGGCGCGACATCCTGGGTGCCCCGCGCCATGGCGAAGTAGACGTCAATGGGGCATCCCCTGCTCGAGCGAAGCCGAGAGCTTGGGGAAGCGTCGGCGTCGACCGCCGCGCGGTGCCGCTCGGGGACAGCGCCGACCATGACACTGGTGTCCAGGACGTGGTCGTAGTACGAGAAATCACCGGACGGCACTTCGTGGATGCCGGCGTCGGCCAGCTGCTGCCAGTTCGCGCGGCGCAGTTCTGCCGCGGTCCGGCGGAGGGCGTCGGCGTCGACGCGGCCCTTCCAGTAGCCCTCGATGGCCTTCTTCAGTTCCCGGTGCTGTCCCTGGCGGGGGTAGCCGTACACGGTGGCCCGTGCTGCCGCGGCTGCGGACTTCGCTGTCACGGAACTCTCCTTCGCGAGATGTCTCGTCGGTGTCCCGGGAACGGAACGAGAGCGCGAAGGAACGACTCACCGGGCGGGGCCACGCGGTGGTGCTCTCGCGTGTGCCGCTCGATATGTACGCCGACCCGCCCACGAGGTCACCGGGATGGCCGCACGCGATCGGTCACGTGCGGGCAACGGGCAGGTCTTCGGACTCGCGGGCCCGTCTCGTACATGTACGAGACACCTACTGGCCGTCGCTTCCCAGACCCGGCCGGGTCCAGTGCGTATGACGGCGTTCGTTCCCACTCACCGCTGCGGGGCAGTCCCGGATTCCCACCGGGTTCCCTCTTACGACGCTCCCGCCTGGCGGACGGGGCGAACCAGCTGCACCTGTCACCCTAGAGGGACAACCGGCAGGCGCGCAGCCCGCACCGCATGGTGGACGGTGATAAGAGACACGGGCCGCGGACCCATATCCGGGGACACACAGCACTGCGCGGGGTGCGGAGCAATGTCACCGGATGCCCCGCACTCCCGCAGAGGCGCACCCCGCCGGGCTGGAGGCCGACGCGATGAGCAAGATCATCGCTGCCTTCACCGAGGACGACGAAGGCAAAGCGGCCCACGACGCCATGGGCGGATGTCTCCGAGCGTCGCCACTGTGGAAGCGCTGCTGCTCCCGCTCGCCACGGTGGGGCTGCTCATGAAGGTCTTTGGGGAATCAGGTCAGGTCAGGGGCATTGTCAGTGCGGTGCGGCAGGATGTGGGGACGAAAGCTTCACGGGGTGATGAGGCACCCCGTGATCGCCCGCCCACATTCCAACCACGCCTGTCGAACACCACGTTGGCGTCACACCGGTGTACGCGTTCGCCCGGCCGGAATCGATCACCGAGCCGTTTCGCCGGCACCGCGCCACACAAGGGTGACAAGTGCACGCGACACCTGGGTAACAAGCAGCGGTCGGGTGCGCCTCACCCCGTGCGACGCCTCTAGGATGAACGGCGTACGTCAACACGACTTGACGGTGCCGGACGGACAGGACAACGGGGAGACAATGACCAGCCCGACCCAGGCCCCGGAACAGGCCAAGGCCCATGAGCCCCACCCCTACATCGGGGGGCGCAATGCGGCGCTGCGCGCGCTCACCGCGTGGCGGACGGAGCGGCCGGGCGCGCCTCGGGTCGTCATCTTGACCGGAAGCCCGGGCACCGGATGTTCGCGGCTGCTCACGGGGTTCCTGATGCTCTGCGACCCGGAGTATCGCAAGGGGGTCGAGCTGGACCCGCTCGATCCGGCGACCGTGCCTGCGGACTTGCCCGCACCCGCGGTGCCGAGCGTTGCGGGGCTGACGGCAGCGCAGACCCTGTGGCTGCTCGCCGACCACTACGAGTTGTCCGCGACCCGCACCGCCGACATCTTCCCCGAACTCGGTCAACTCCCGTTGTCCGGGCGGCCGGTGACGATCGTGGTGCCGGATGTGGATCGGGCCGGTCCGGTGCGGGGGACGGGTGAGCCCGCGCATGTGGTGCGGGACGTGCTGAAGCCCCTCGCCGCCGTCGATTCCATACGCCTTCTCGCCGACGTGCCCCGGGAGTTCGCCACCGAGCTCGCCGAGGGCCTGCCGCCAGGCGTGGCCCGGATCATCGACCTCGACGCACCGGAGTGGGGCGACCCCGAAGGGCTTGTGCTGCAGGCCGAGGCGCTGCTCAACCCCCAATTCGGCGCCCCGGAGCTGCCATTTACGGTCGATCCCGACGCTCGACGCGCGCTCGCCGAGCTGATCGCCCGGCACGCGGGAGACGGCGCGGGCAGCCGCCTGACCACGCATCTCGCCGTGCAGTCGATCCTGATGAACCCGGAGGGGTTCGACCCGGCGGATGCGAGTCAACTGCCACGGAGCGTCGGCGAAGTGCTCGATCTGCACGCCCAGCGACTCGACACCCACCCCCGCATCCTGCGACAGATCCTCGCGCCCCTCGCTCTTGCCGAGGGTGACGGCTTGCCCGTGCACCTGCTCGCCCCGCTCGCCTCCGCAGTCGCCGAACGGGACATCAGCGAGGACATGGCGCGGGGCATGCTGCTCGTCGCCCCCTTCATCCGCCCCATCGAGAGGGCCGGCGAAGGCATCCCCGAGGACGAGCGGACGCTCCTTGGTTTGCAGCACCCGGGTATCGGCGAGGCCGTTCGGGCAGGCATTCCGGATGTTCCGGGCGCTCAGGCGCGTGTCGCCATGGAACTGCTGGAGGCCGTACCCGATCAGGACTGGGCGAAGGCAGGGGCGTACGTCCGCGATCACATCGCCGGACACACCCTGGAGGCCGGTTTGCTCCCCCGGCTCCTCACCGACCCGGGCCTGTTCGCCCACGCCGAGCCGGTGCGGTTGCGCGCCGCGGTCGAGGCCGTACCCCCGGAGCAGTTGGACGCACCGGCGCGCACCTATCTGCGTACCGCTCCGCTGCTCACCCGCACCCAGGCACCCGCCATCCTTCGAGCGGCGCTCCTGGAGACCGCGTTCGTCGAAGACGGACTGCCGGAGTACGCGACGGCGTTGCGCCGCACGGTGCCCGAGCTTCCCTGGCACACCCTGTGGAGCGTACCGGTCGCCGGGGTCGACGCCGTGACCGTCGGCATGCTGCGCCCGTCCGAGGCCGCGTCGGACAGCGCAGCGGATGCTCCTGCGGAGCAGAAGTCTCCGGAGTCGGCCGCGCTCGCGGTCGCCGTATGCGCCGTGCCGCAAGGCACCCCGGGTTCAAGCCCGTTGAAGGCCGACGATCCCGAGGCGCCCGCCGTGCTGGTGCAGGACCTCGCCACCGGCTCCGTCATCGATGCCGACCCGACCCGGATCGTGCGCTCCTCGGACGACGAGCGCGCCACGAGGCCGCTCGGATTCAGCCGCGGCGCCGACTATGTACGCATCTGGCGACGCGGCGAGCAGAAGGGCGACGAGAAGATCGTCACCGCCCTGATCTCCGCCACGCCCTTCACGGGAACCGACCTCTCCCCGGACGGCCTCCTCCTCGTCGCCACGGAAAGAGGTGTGAAGGCGCTGCAGATCCGCCCAGCGCAGCCCCATCCCACGAACGCTCGGCGCTCCGTACCCAACCCCCGGGAAGCCGAGCCCGAGCCCGCACAGGCTCCCGAGCCCACACCGGAAGCCGCACAGGCTCCACAAGCCTCCGGGCCCGATGCCCACCCGGCCGCCTGACACCCACCCACCGCAGCCCGTTAGGCTCAAAGGCTCAAACGCCCCAAGCTTCTCGCGGGCGCCCGCATCGGACCGCCTGCACTCAGGCCCACTCGGACGAGGGCCGCGGAGCTCGCCCGGCACCGACCTCGGCCGCACCGGCACCGTCCGCCCGAAGACCCGAAGGGAGATCCCGTGATCAGCCAGGAGCAGGCGCTCGCGACCGCCGAGGGGTGGCTCAACCCCGAAGGACAGGAGCGCCGTGAGGTGCGGATGCAGGAGTTCGATCTGGGCTGGGTGGTGTGGGCCGCGGCCCCGCGGATCGAGCGCGACCCGGTCACGGGCAAGCGCCGGCCGCCGGCCACCATCGGCCACTCCTGCGGTGTGGTCGACCGCCGCACCGGCGAGCTGAGCACCTGGCCGTCCGTGCCGGTCGATGAGGTCGTGCGGATGTATCAGCAGAAGCAGGGCGGCGGTCAGGAGGCCACGCCGCCCGCGCAGCCGCCGGTCACCGGCCCCGGCAACACCACGGTCATCACCTACGTCGACCCGCGCACCGGCGAGGAGACGAGCCTCTTCAAGAACTCCGCCCCCGGTCTGCCGCACTCCGAGTTCCAGGCCATGGCGGAGATCCAGAGCCTCGGAATCCCCGCGCAGAACGTCGTCGCGATCCACACCGACCTCAGCTCCAGCCTGCTCCCCGGGGGATACCCGGGCCGGCTGATCAGCCGTGTCCACCCCAACGCCCGGTTCTCCTGCACACAGGAGTACGGCCTGCGGGGCGAGGAGCGCGCCGAGGCGATCGCCGGGCTGCTGCAGCACGTCGAGATGATGCACCAGATCGCGGGACAGCAGCCGCCGCCACGGCCTCACCGCGCGCCGGTGCCGACCGAGGTCGAGCCGGCCGAGCCGCTCCGCGATGTTGCCCTGGGCCGCAAGCTGACGGAGGCCTTCGGCGCTGACGGCGTACGTCGCTACGACGCCGACGACGTGGCGGGCACCCCGCTCCCCGAGCCCACGAAGGCCACGCTGACATGGGCCGGGCTTCCGACCGACATCCCGTTCTTCTTCACGGCCGACAACCCGGAGGCGGAGTTTCCGGCCGGCTTGTTCGGCAATGCTGCCGCGCATCTGCGTGAGGTCGGCTCCCAGGCGAGCGCCGACTCCCTCGCGTTCCTGGAGGGGCACGTCAGGATCGGCACCGACGGGGTCGCTCTGATCACCGTCCAGTGCACGGGGTCCGAGCTGGAGGGTGAGCCGGTCGGCCAGCTCTGGGCCGTCACTCCGGAAAGCGGCGCGGGCCGCCGCGTCAACACCTCGGTGTCCGCGTTCGCCCGCTCCCTCGCGCTCCTGCACACCACGCGCGAGGAGATGATCGCGCTCGACCCGATCATGGCAGGCAGCGCCGTCGCCAACTTCCAGGAACAGCTCGTCGCCATCGAGGCGACGGCCCTGGACGACCCGGGGAACTGGTGGTCGGTGATCGTCGAGCAGATGTGGCACGGGTTGTTCTGATCGTCCCCCATCGGCGTGGAGGAGGCGAGTGGATAGTTCCGACACGGTGGCTCTCTGGCACGGGATTCAGCGACGTCCCGAGAACGCCTGCTTCTCGGTGAACGACATCTACAGGGAGTCCGATGCCTCGGTCAGGGTCCGGCTCGTGACCGTCGCCACCGAAGAGCGGACCCACACCCTCCGTGTTGGGGAGACCTTCACGGTGGGCGCCGAGACATGGCAGCTCACCGACCTGACGGGTTGGCCGAGCGAGGACGACTGGCTGGTGATGCTGCGCCGCCTCGCGACGTCCCCAAACTGAGGGGATGTACGCGAAGGCGGTGCGGGGTACGCGGACGAGGGCGACCGCGACAGTCAGGACGGGGGAGGCAGTACCGGACGAGGGTCGTCGCTACGAAGAGGACGGCTACACCACCGAGTTGAACGACGACCTCCAGGTCGTCCAGCGCAATCCACGCGCCAAGAAGCTTCAGAAGATACCCGACCGGCTCGCGGACACCGAAGGCGTACGCCGGCTGTACCGGCTGCGGCGGGCGCTCACGCGACATCGGCAGGGACGCGCGCGAGCAGCCGAGAAGCCTGGGCTACCGCGGGCACACGCGTGCCCATGGCCCTCGCCGAGTCCGAAGCCGCGTGGCGCGAGGTGCTCCCGACGCCGGGGTCGAGCCGGTGGCAGACCCGCCAGCATCGGATGCCGAGGAGGCAGCACCGCTGCGCAGCTCGCGGGCGAAGCGCGGCAACTCATCGTCCCAATAGGATGACTCGTCTTCACGAACAGGGGCACGCAGAGCCCGCGCGACGGGGTGAACATCGCGCCGAGTGCAAGCTCTGCCAGTTCGGGATGCTTGTGGGCGTTCTCTACGTGTTGTGGAGGACGTACGACCAGGCGGGCTGGTCGCCGCCCGTCTCGTCGACTTCGGCCAGCGCTCCCAGGACCCAATAGCTGATCTGCTCTCGCTCGGAACTGGCCGGGGGCGCACTGTCCCGCGAACGCCACCCGGTGACGAACAGCGCGACCATGGTGAGGAAGGCTTCGAGGCTGTGCGCGACCGGAAGGCCGGCGAGGTGATCCTGGCCCGGCTCCGTGGGAACGCGAAGGACGTGTCCGGTGGGCCCGTCGATGACGAGCTTGCCGCCCATCCACTTGCCGATCTGGAAGAAGGGCCCGCTTTCGGGGACGGGGTCGATTCCCTCGGGCCAGGAGGGCAGTTCGTCGAGAATTCCTATCTCCCAGTTGCCGAACGGAAAGAGCCCCATGGCCCCTTCGTTCATGTAGGGCAGACCGAAATCAAGGAGAAGTTCGCGCGTCGCCGCATGGGTGAGCCGATCTGGAAAGTCCTCGACCTCGATGGGATAGAGCAGGTCCTCACCGAACAGTGTGATGAGGTCCTCATGACTCGGTGCCGGCGCGTCGATCGGACGGCACGGGCCCGCGTCGGTGTAGTCGCCGCTCAGAGGTCGCAGCCGGGCACCGAAGTCGGCGATGTCCACGCCGTCCGCGGGCTTGATGGCGATCAGTCCCAAGTCGCCCGCGAAGACGACGACGTCACCCACGGCAAGCGGTGCGCAGGGCAGCACGAAAGCGCGGTTGTCTCGTCGGGGGGACGACGCGGCGAACAACTCTCGGACACGAGCAGGCGCGGCGGAGCCGTTCCCGGATGACGCGGTCCAGGTGAGATCCGCACGATGCTCCTGCGGAATCTCGTCGTACTCCCAGGGGCCTGCGACGTGGTCTCCCGTCTCCACATCCCAGATCGAGACGTACAGCTGCTGTTCCCCATTCACCGTCCGCTGCTGCAAGCCGGCGATGGTGGGTCGCCCCTGCCACCGCACCTCCGTCAGGGCGGCGAACTTCCCGGGCTGCAGAAAGCGTGCGTGATAGCCGCCCGGCGGGCGCCAATGGGCCCACTTGGCCTGCCAGGGCAGTGCCACCCCGGAGGAGGCGATCACTGACGCGACCTCGAGGTCGTCGCGTGAAAGAGCCATCAAGTGCAGCCACGAAGCCCACTCCGTCTGATGCCGCGGTGTGACACCCCAGCCCCACAGATGAATGGCGTCGGAGGCGGCCGTGTTTCCGGGGATGCGGAAGGTGATGCTGCGCGCCGCGTCCATGAGTGCCGTTTGCGGCAGATTGGCGATGACGCGTCCGTCCCGAAGGACCTCGCCGTACGTTCCCGCCTGTACGGCGTGCATGGCGAGCCCAGTGGCCGCGTACAGGCCGACGGCACCACGCCTGGCCCATCCCTCGGGGTGGCGCATATCCGGTGCCGAGCGCATCAGCCAAGTAACCAAATGCCCATGGACACGCAGGAGGTCGGCGGATTCGGTCTCCCGGCGCAAGGTCTCGGCCAGGCCCTCGTCGACAAAGGAAACCCCGAGCGGACCGAGCCGAAGAATTCCCGGCTCTTCCCTCGCGAATTCGGTGAGTTCGTCTTCGGACGCGGCCTCACCGGTCAGCGCGGTGACAAGCTGGGCCCAAACGGGGAGAGGCACGAGGCGGGGCTCGGCAAGGGCCAAGGCCCGCAGGGCGGCCGAGTCCGGCGCCACCGTCGGCTCGGTGGCGGGCGCGGAAACCCGGAACACCGTCTTGGGATCGGCCCTCGTGGGCAGCAACCGAGGAACCACATGGATCATTACGGCCAACTTGCCACGCGCCAAATGCCGAAGAGTCCGGGTCACCAACCGCTCGGGCTCGTGCGACCGCCGCGTCGGCCCGGCACGGTGGGCATTGACGACCAGTAGCAACCGCTCCTCGGGCCACGCGCCGAGCGCGAAACGCCAGTCCTCCCGCTTGTCCTCGGACAGATCGACTCCGAGCGCCGTGAGGGCCTGCTGCATGGTCTGATCTGCGGTGAGGCCGGTGGCGTCGACGACAACACTGCCGGGCACGTGCGCGTGCGTGTCCCGCACAACGGCCGAGGCGTCGTGGTCGTCCGCAAGGGCAAGAAAAGCCACTTGGTCGCCGCGCCCACCCTCACGCCACCATGCGCCGACGCAAGCGGCGACCTCTTCCTCGGGGATTCCGGGGGTGTCGGTGGTTGGCTCGGGCACGATGCCCCTCCCTGGCTTGTGTCGACTCGTTGCAGCTGGAGACGGCCTCACGGACGCGAGCACCGCGCGCCTCCCGCGACAGTAAGGGTGTCACGCGGTCACCCGCACCGCTGTCTGACCCCAACTACCCGCCGGGGATTGGGATCGAGGAGCGGTCGATGCCCGCAGGCAGTGCAAAGCCCTCGATTCCCTGGTCGGTGTCGACGCACGACGCCGGCAGGTCGTTCACCGGAGTATTCGTCGTCCCCGCGAACGTGGTAGGCGACGTCGCCAGGAGGCGAGTTGTGCGCGTTCACGGATGCCCGGCGGTGTTCAACCACAATTCCGGATCGAGTCCCGCACGTTCGTGTACTGCTTTTCTTTCGGATAATTATCTTCTGGATTCCTGCACTGCCAAGGTTGGTGTGCGTCAACTGGCGTCGCTCAATTCTGGTCCATCTACACGAGGTAGGGCTCACGAAGAACTGGGCGGACCAACCCGCTGGATCACTCGGTCGATGAAAGTTGCTGGGTCAATCTCCGAGATCTCCACGTGGAGCGTGCGCCCGCGCGTGATCGAGCGTCTCGGTCCAGTCATCACGGTTGATGGCTGGAGGCGGCTGAGTATCCCTCCGGTCGACAGGTCTCCGGTCATGGAGTCCCTGTCGAGGTCGTCGGAGACAGGGTCTTTCAGGCAGGCTATTCGGGCGGCATGGGCTGCTCTTTGCGATTCTCGAACAGGTAGCGAAATATCTCCTGCAGATAGGAATACAGCGCTTCCTCGCTGTCGAACTCGATGTCAGTTATTGTTTCGTAGTCGGACGTGGAGAGTTGGCGGTCTCGGAGTACGGTTTCCAGTCCTTCGCGTACGCGCTCAACGTATTCCGGCTTGAATGCGTGCAGAGTTGGGCGGAGGGTTCCGCTGGTGTCGTACGCCTGTTCATAGTCGAGGTAGACCTTGATGAATTTCTCGAGTTCCCTGTTCACGAAGGGTCCTTACTATGGATGACGGCCGGGGGCGGGGTTCGCGTACATGGTAACCAACTTCCAATCGCCATCGACGAACCGATACACGGGCTTGATGGTCCCCCCTTCGAAATCGACAGGAAGGAACTCGCTGAGGTTGGATGGGTCTCGATAGAACCCACTGAACCGCTCATGACCCTCGGTGCCGAAGATGTCAGCGATAGGCACCTCGGCGTCCGGGGGTTCGCCGTCGTTGATGACCCGGGCACGTAGGTACTGGTCCGCTCTCACCATATCCTCGGAGGCGTCGAAACGTGTTGCGTACGGACCGACCCTGTGCGCATTCCCCGACACGTAATCTGTGGTGGTTCCAGTCATGGGGTCGATGTTGTTCTCCGACTTTACAAGGCCCTGATTTACGGAGTTCGCACCGTACATGACAGCATTTCCCTGTGCGTCGAGTTTCGCGGTGCCTAGTCGGTCTTGCAGTGCCTGGTCACTGGGATACAGATGGCGTCCCGGAGCGTGTCCCTCGCCTCCCTGTACTTCATCAAGGCTCTTGATGTGGGCTTCGACGAATTCCGGGTCCAAGGGGGTATCGATTTCCTGATCGGAGGTTACATCTCCGGAATCTTCGCCTTCCTTTGATCCGACAGAACCTGAGCCTTCAGGCATGGAAGCCGTGCTGTCCTGGTCCGAGGCGGTGTTGCTCTCCGCGCCCTCGGAGGAGGAGTTGGCGCCATCGCCGGGCACGGCGTTCGTACTCGGCGGTGGGCCTGCTGACGGTGGTGTCGCACTCGTGCCTGCCGGGTCGGCCGGGGGCCTTCGGTCTGTGCCTGCCGGGTCCGACGGGGGTGTGCGGTTGGGGTCTGTTGGGCTGGTCGGGCCCGCCTGGGGTGCTTGGGTGGGCTGTGTGTTCTGGTCGGGGCCTTGAGGCGGAGGCGGGGTCTGCCTCTGGGGGGCCAGGGTTTGAGCCAACTCGTCGACGAAATTCAGGTGATCGCGAATCTCCGCGTCCTGGATCTGCTGGCTCGGCGTGCGGTAATCGCGGAGTGCGGTCCTGACTTCGGACGCCGTCAGGCCCTCACCGCGCAGCCTGCCCGGCTCCTCCGCCTTCAGCCTCCTGAGGTCCGGGTCCGCTCGATAGGTCGTGCCGTAGTAGACGGGAACACGGTCCATCGCCCGGCAATCGTTGATCGCCTTACTGCAGTTGGCGTGGCCGGTGGGATGATGGGAAACGGAATTGTCGGAATTCGTGGTTGTGGTGGTGGGCAGACCACAAGGCTCACGTTCGGTGAAGAGGCCCTTGATCTGGACCTTGGACTGCGACTGAGCTGCCCGATTCTTGTTGAGCTGGTCGATCCACTTGAGAATGTGGGACTCGGAGTGCGCTGAGTTGGCGCCGTCCACACCAGGGGGAACCGACGAATCGACGATGTAGTGACTTTCCTTGGTGTCCGGGTCGACAACTTCCACAACCGCGTAGTTCTTGCCGGAGAGGTCGGGCGAATTAACCTCCGTCCCCTCAACCAGCCGCTTGAGGTCCTCGACATCCCGAAGGTGCGTCCCGTCCGGGTGCGATGTGAGTTCACGTCGCCAGGCAGCCGCTGATTCGTGGAACTTTCCGTCGCCGTACGCGTCGTTGTTCGCGGCCGGTGCAGGGTTCGCGCCGACGGCATTGTTGGCGTGGAAGGACTGGCTGATGCGAGCCATGGTGGCGATCGCGGCGTACCGGTGACCGTCGTTCATCTGGGACCACGCGGGATCAAGATGATGCCGGAGATCACTGTCGGTGAAGTTCGTCGACGGCATCGGAATGTTCCGGTGCGCCTCCATCGCGACCTCGTGGGCGTCCTTGGCCGGCTGGAGAGCCTGCTCGGCATTGGCGTGCCGCTGGTCCGCCGCGGCCCGCTTGGCCTGAGCGGCCTGCTTCTGGTCCTCGGTCTTGGCATTCCGCTCCGCGGTCGCAGCCCTGGTCCGCGCTGCCTTGGCGTCGGCTGCTTCCTTCAGAGCCCTGTCGTAGTCCTGCCGGGCGGCACGGACCTGCTGTGCCGACTCCGCGTGCGCCCGGCGGCGGTCGATGGATTCCCGCAGTACGTCGGACAAGGGCGATCGGGGCGGCACGCCCGTGGGTTGGGCCCACTGTCGCATCTGCTCCTGAACCGGGTCCAGACCGATGCGATGGACGTCGCGTGAGAGTCGCAGGTCGTGCTGCGCCTGGTCCGGAGGGAGGTTCCCGTGCTTCTGGTTCGCAGCTTCCGGGGCCGGAAGGCTCTGGTTACGTTGTGTGCGAGTGGCTTCCGCGCTCGGATCGTTGGACTGAGAGGGTGAACCGGCCGGGCGCTCGGGCGCAGGTGTGGTCTGGCTCTGGGTTTGCGTGGTGGGTCGATTGGTGGCCTCGACGGGGCGGCGGTTGGCGTCCAGTGGGATCGCGAAGACGCCGTTGTCGCCGTTGTGGAGCGGGGTGGTGCTGCGCCGGCCCGTCTGCGGGTCGGCGTAGACGATCTGGCCGTTGTGGTTGACCACGTTCCAGGCGTGGGCGCGACCGTCGGCGTTCTGGGTGATGATCACGGCTTGCGAGCCGTGGCCCTCGTTGAGGAGGGTGGTCTCCAAGTTGTTGTACGCGTCACGGCCGTCGCCGAAATCGTCGAACTCGGCGCCCAGGGTGTTCTCGATACGGTCGCGGCCGCCCGGCTCGGGGCTGTCGGCGGGGGTGCCGTCCTCGTTCGGGCTGCGGCGGGCGGCGACTGTGGGATTGCCCGCGTACGAATCGGCGAACGCCAGGGCCCCGTCGGGGCAGTTGACGTCCCGGCCGGAGTCGCCGGGGTTCTGGCCGCGCAGATCGTCGACCCAGGTGCCCTCGCGCGGGTCAGGGGCCCGCTGGAACGATCCGTCCTCGCTGCGCGGGAACCTCTCCTGCTGTGCGCGGTTGTCGGCGTCAGTGGGGTCGTCGTAGCCATCGGGCGGACCGGAGGGGCGCGTTGCCGCGGACGGGACCGGTTCCCTCGACTCCGTTTGCTGGTCGCTGTCTTGAGGGTTCTGGGCTTCGTCGGTTTCCGGCGAGTCCTGCGAAGCCTGGGAGTCGTGGGAGTCGTGGGAGTTCTGCGAATCCTGGGCGGATCGGGATTCCTGGCTGTCCTGCGTGTCCTGGTCGGCTCCTGGCTGGGGGCCGGCCTGGTCCGTCGCGTCCGGGTCCTGGGTCGTTTGCGAGTCCCGGTCCGTGGTGGAATCCGTGTCCGGACTGGGCCCGGATACCCGGTCCGGGGTCGTCGACGGCGGTGTTGCGTGGTTGCCGCCCTCGCCCGCGTTCCGCTCGGCTGTGGTGCCGTCATTGTCGTTGCCGGAGGGAGCCTCGTCCGTGGACGGTTCAGTGGACGGCGAAGTGCTGGGAAGCCCGGCCGACTGGGTGTCGGGAGTTGACTGGTCCGTCGACGAGTCGGGGCCCGGGCTGTTGTTGGTGTCCGGAGTGTTCTGGGTGGATGGTTGAGGCGTCGACGGGGTCAGGAAGTACGGAGTGATCGGATTCCGGTTGGCGTCCAGCGGGGTGTAGAAGACCTCTTGGGCGCCCAAGTGGATCGGATTTTCGCTGACGACGCCCGTTTGCGCGTCGACGAACAGGACCTGGCCGTTGTGGTTGACCGCCGCGAAGGCGTGGCCGCCACCGCCGGGCCAGTTGACCCCGATCACGGCTGCCGAGCCGTGCCCGGCCTGCGACAGCTCGTGGGCTATTCGTGCGTACGGGTTGGGATGGTCGTTGCCCGCGTACGTGCTGGGAGCGCCGGCCCAGCGCGCCTGGTTGTCGACCGAATCGCGCTCCGCGGAGAAGGTGTTCAGGCTGCCGTCCGCATTTTGGTCCAAAGTGCGCGGGGCGGACACCGTCGGGCGACCGAACCATGTCTCGAGGAACGAGCGGGTGCAGTCGGCGCAGTTGTTGGACCGGCCGGGTACCCCCGGGCCGCCGTCGTTCTGCAGACCGGCCCAGTTTCCTTGCCGTGGGTCCGCGTACACCTGCGGGGTGCCGTCGGGGTTCCTCGGGTGGGCGTTCTCGAGGTCCTGCTGATGGGCGGGGTCGGGTGTGGTCAGGCCTTCGTGCGGGATGTTCAGGTCGTTACGGATGTCCGAAAGGTTGTCCGCTTCGGGAGGAGGCGCAGGCGCTGTGGATTGCCCGGGCGCGCTGTCGTCAGCGGGGGGCTGCGGTTGGTTCTGGTTGGGTGTCTGGTCGGGGTTGGTGGCGTCCGGCTGCTGATGGTCCGGCTGCTGGTGGTTCGGGGCCGGCATCCCCTGGTCGTTCGGCGTGATGGGGGGCTCGGCTGGTGACTGCTGACTCGCGCGAGGGTTGTCCGTCGGACGGTTCGTCGGCTGCTCGCCGCGGGACGGTGTGGTCGGGCGCCCAGGCGTCTCGGTGCGCGGTGTGTCAGTGCGCGGCTGCGTGGTCGAGCGGCTCGGTGTCTCACTGCGCGGCGTCCCGGTGCGCGGCGGCGAGGTGGGACGGTTCTGCTGGGTGTCCCGCGACGGCGTCGTGGGCCCGGCGCCCGGCTGTTGCGTACGCGGCGTCGTGGCGCTGGGCGTGGTGGCCCGGGGTGTCGTCGTGGGGTTGCCTGCCGCCGGTGCCTGCGTCGGGATGTAGCCGGCTGCCGGCGGTGGCATGGCACCCGGGGTCGACGTTGAGGGTGTCGCGGACGACGGGGCCGCCTGCTGCGGGATGCCCGCCTCACCGGGCTGCGTACCGGGGGACGGGGGAGCCGCCGTGGCGACGTTGCCCATGAGGTCGAGGTTCTCCTCGTCCGGATTTTGTGGGGTCGGCGTTGACGGGGTTGACGCGTGGCCCTGACCAGGGCTGGGGTTAGCGTTAGGCGTATTGCCGGGCATGGCGCCGCTCGGCATGGAGCCGCGGCCGCTGCCCTGGTTCTGGCTGTCGTTGTTGTTGCCGTCGTGGGAGTCGCCCGGCGCGGTGCCTTGGGCCGGCGCCGGCATGGTGGTTGCCGAGTCGCGGTCGACCTGGTGCACGCCGGGTTCGGGGCGGGAGTTGTCGGGAGCCGGGGCCGGTGCGGCGTCGGGGCGGTCCGTCTCCGGCGGCGGGGAAGGCGTGGGCGCGGGCTCGGTGTTGCGCGGGTCCGGGATCGACGCGCCCTGCTCCGGGGGGTGGACGTCGATGCCTTCCGGGCGGCTCGGGCGAGCGCCGTCCGGAGTGGTGTCCGGTGCCGGGGAGCCATCGACGACCGGCGTGGTGCCCGCGCCCTCGACGGGCGAGGAGTTGGAGGGCATGGACGGCTCGTTGCCCGGTGCCGTGCTCGGCGGGGCGTCCGGTGTGCTGTCCGGACGGGCGGAGTCGGGGGTGGTGTCGGGGGCCGGTCCGCCCTCGACGTCCGGCCTCGCCGTGTTGGAGGGCGCGGACGAGTCCGGAGATGAATCGGGGGTGGACGAGTCGTCGCCCTGAGGTCGACCGATGCTCTCGTTGTAGGCCTGGGTACCCACGTCGAAGGGACTGGGCGAGTCGGAGCCACGGCTTGGTGAGGGCGAGGACGACGAGGGGTTCGACGAGTCCGGGCCGCCGGCGCTGTCCGTGCTGCTGTTGGACGGCGTACTCGAGGAGGAGGGCGAACTCGAAGCCGACGGGCCATCGGAAGAAGGGGACGGGCTCGACGACGAGGGCGGGTTCGACGCCGAGCTGTCCGAACCGCTCGACGGAGACGAGGACGACGGGCCGCCGATATCCGGTGCCCTGCGCCCGGAGTCGCCGCTGCTCGAACTCGGCGAGCTACTGGAACTCGGGGAATGACTAGGTGAACTGCTGTCGTTCGAGGACGAGTTGGAAGAGCTCGACGAGTCCGACGACTGGGAGGAGTTGGGCGAGCTGTTGGACGAACTGCTGTCGTTGGACGATGAGGTGTTGCTCGACGACGAATCGTTGGCGTTCGGCGAGCTGTCGTTGCCGGAGTCCGTCGAGCCGTCGCCGCCGTCGCTTCCGCTGTTGGTCAGTCCGTCGCGGGCGCCATGCCCCGCGCGGGAGCCGGCGCCGTCGCGCAGCGACTCGCCGAAGGTGGAACCGGAATTCTTGAGGGCATCCTTGCCCTCCTCGTAACCCTTCTTGGCGGTGCGGCCCAGGTCGTAGCCCGACTGCTTGCCGAAGTTCTGCTCGACGGTCTGGGCGACCAGGTCGGAGACCATGGCTTCGAGGGCGGAGACAAAGGGTTCCTTGGCGGTCTCCAGCACCGCCTGCAGGATCTGTTGGGCTATCTCCTTGAGGAGTTTGCGCAGGATCATCCGCGTTGCGGCGGCCGCGCCCATCGCGCCGAGTTCGGACAGACCCAGGGTGAAGGGAGCGGCGGCCTGGGCCGCGGCGATCTCGATCGCCAGGATGACCAACTGGGCGATCACCGCCACTTTCAGCCCGATGATGAGCATCGCCGCGGCGTCCATGCAGATGGCGATCAGCTCGGCGCCCTGGCGGGCGTCGTCGAAGTAGCCGGAGCCGCCGGAGAACTTCTCCCAGGTCTTGTTGAAGCCCTCGATGGAGTCGCCGGCGCTCTCGGCGAGGACGTTGCCGGCCGCGCTCGCGCCACGGGCCTGGAGGGCGTCCACATCAGCGGCGAACTGACGCCAGGCGTTGGCGCACTCCATCATCTTGTCTTCGTTGCCCGTGGGCCACTCGAAGCCACACATCTCGAGAACCCACTCAAGTGCGTTCGGCAGCATCAAAGCCACGACGAAGACCCCCGTTATCGCCCATGTAGTTCGTGTTGTCCCGGCCCTGTGGGCCGACCTCCCCCCGTCCGCCTCACCGTCGGCGGAAGGGCCCTGCTTCTCTGCTGCTGCCGGAGGCGCCCCATTCGGAGCCCCGCGTGTGCTCAACCGGCTTGCGTCGGCGCAGAGCCATGCCCATGCCAGAGACTACCCAACGTCGCACCTTCTGGTCCCTCAACTCCCTCGTGCCACAGCGGTGTAGCAGGCATCCGGCCCAAAGCCGTCCAGCCCTTCAGGCGGTAGCGCTAGCCATTGGACCGGCGCAGGCTGCGGTACAGCTCGATCGCGGAGTCCGGCGGAAAGTTGGGGACAAAGGTGACGGCTCCGTCGCTTTTGGAGATCACCATGTGACTGCCACCCAACGGCGCCTGAGTGCCGGGCGGCGGTGGGGGCATGACCGCGTGGACGAGGAAGCCGATGTCGAACTCCGCGACGTACAACGGCGCCGGGTTCCCTTCCGAATCCAGTACTTCGAATCGCGCGCGAGCGGCAGTCAATGCCTCTTCGGCAGTGGCGGGGACGGGCTGTACCGGTTGCGGCGCGTCGGGATGCGACACGAACTCTCTCCTATGAGTGAAGGGATGACTGTGGGTAAGGCGTGGTGATGTTGTCGAACTCGGGTGTGCAGCCGTGCAGTTGGTCGTCAAAACATCAAGCCTGGACTGAGTCGACGCCGAAACCGATAAGGCGCAAACACTCGCTCCTGGCTCAGCGACCGTGCTGCTGAGGCGGCACTGCGACCCCGCCGTACGGTCCCACACGCCCCATCGTCCGGCCGTGTCACATGCTCGTGGACCTCAGAATCCGCACCTCGCCGCCGAATTGGTTCTCCGGCTTCTGCTCCTTGATCAGAGCTTTGTTGAAGTCCTCGTTCTCCTCGTGGTTCTTCGCCATCCGCTCCAACGCCTTGCCGATTTCGTTGAGCTTGGTGGCAAGGTGCTCCATCGAGTCCGTCATGCCGTCGCGCAGGCCTTCGTAGACCACGCCGAACTTCTCGCCGAGCTCATCATCACCCCACGGCGGGGTGCCTGCCTTGTCGCTGAAGGTGGTCAGGCCCTTCCAGGCGTCCTGGGCGACACTCGAGAACGTCGTCTCCTTCGGCGCTTCGCCTCCGCCGCCTCCACCGTCACCTTGCGCGGCCAGGCTGTTCTTCAGCTTGCTGGTCGCCTGGTAGAAATCCCTGCCGATGTCGGAGAAGTTCCTCCCCTCGACCTTCAGCATCTCCGGATTGCTCTTGAACCCGTCGCCCATGACTGCGCCCCCGTTCACCAACCGACCTCATCGAGCTGCCGGTTCACGTCCGTCTCACGTCTGAGACAGCGTACCCAGAGGCACTGACAAGCCCTCAACCCCTGGGTGTCACAGCGCTGTCCCGGGCGCGTCCGGCCGATGCACCTTCCGAGACAGAACGATCGCCGTGTTCGGGGAGGCCGATGTCGCGCTCGCGCACCCGCAAGGGCGTCTGGGGGCCCGTAGGCACGGTGGTACCGCTATTTCGATGGTCCCCGACAGAATGCCCTGGCCATCTCTTGGAGCGTCCGTTGACAATTGGTGTTGGTGGCCGGAGTGCGCGCGCCTTGTGGAGGCCGTGAGCCTCTCTGGAGCCTGCGCGAGGGCCAGCGCGGCCCTGGAGGGGCGGCGCCAGCTGGCCGTGGACGACCCGCTGGAGCTCGCCCGCGGCGTCGAGTCTTTGGGTAGTGAGGGTGCCAAGATCCGTGGCTCGCCCGGCGCGAAGGCGCGGGCCTATACGGCGGCGCAGGACCTCGGAGGCCGACGGGGCTGCGCAGGTGACCACCGAGCGGATGTCGCATCTCGTGGTGGGGCTCTTCGCCGCATCTCTGCTGCTGAACGGCTATCCAGCCCTCGCTCTCGTGATGGCCGCGAGCTGACCGCTTTTGGCTGATTGAGGACGTGCATGAGGGCCTGGCGGGCACCGCGAGAGCCGCCCGACCGCAGCGCTGCCGTCGACGCTGATCCAGCCGAACTCGACTTGGAACAGCGCTACTTGGCGGTGCCCCGCACTCTCTCGTACGTGTAGAACCCGAGACCCGCTCCTCCGCCCCAGCCGGCTCGCGTCCCCCATGAATGCGAGCAGCGGGGGTGCGGAGCAGCCTCGCCGGATGCCCCGTACCCCCGCAGCACAGCAGTCGTGGCCCCTCAGCCCCGACCTGACCCGGGTCCCTCAACCCCGGTCGTATGTGTGGAACCCGCGGCCCGTCTTGCGGCCGAGCAGCCCCGCCTCGACCATCCGCAGAAGCAGGGGAGGCGGCGCGTGGAGGGGTTCCTTGAACTCTTCGTACAGCGATGCGGCGATGGAGGCGACGGTGTCGAGGCCGATCAGGTCGGCGAGCTTGAGCGGTCCCATCGGGTGCGCGCAGCCCAGCTCCATCCCGGCGTCCACGTCGGCCGCGGAGGCGAAGCCGGATTCGGACATCCGGATCGCCGACAGGAGGTAGGGGATGAGCAGGGCGTTGACCACGAAGCCGGCCCGATCCTGGGAGCGGACCACGGTCTTGCCCAGCACCGTGGCGACGAACTCCTCGGCGGTCGCGGCGACAGTCGGTGAGGTGTGCAGGGACGTGACGACCTCCACGAGGGGCAGCACCGGCACCGGATTGAAGAAGTGCAGCCCGAGGACGTGGTCGGCGCGCCGGGTGGCCATGCCCAGGCGCATGACCGGAATGGCGGAGGTGTTGGTGGCGAGGATCGCCTGCGGATCTTCGACGATCTTGTCGAGGGCGGTGAACACCTCGGTCTTGGCCTCGGCGTTCTCGACGACCGCCTCGACGACGAGCTGGCGGTCGGCGAGGTCGTCGAGGCTGCCGGTGAAGACCATCCGTGTCAGCGCGTCCTCCGCCGAGAGCCGGTCCAACTTTCCCCGCTGCACCGCGCGCTCCAGGGAGACGGCCACCCGCTCGCGGGCGGCACGGGCGGCTACCGCGTCCGCCTCGCAGACGACGGTGTCCAGCCCGGCGCGGGCACACACCTCGGCGATGCCGGCGCCCATCTGGCCGCCACCCACCACACCGACCCTGCGGATGTGCCCGCTCATGAGCGTGCCTCCGGCTGCCGGACGAGGTGCCGGGAGTAGGCATCCGGGGTGAAGAAGGGCGGCAATTCCTTTGCCATCGCCGTCCGTTCGAAGAGACCCCGGACCTCCTCGACCCGGGCCCAGGGGAACTCGGCCCCCAGGGCGGCGGTCTCCTCGTCGAGCACTCGCAGGACCGTCTCCCGGTCGATGACGCGATGCCGCAGCCATTGCCAGATCTGCACACGGGCGATCTCGGCGGTGGCCGCGTCCTCCATCAGGCCGTACAGCGCGACGGCGCCGCTGCCGCGCAACCAGGCGTCGAAGTAGCGCAGTGCGACCGCGATATTGGTCCGCACGCCCTCCCGGGTCGGTGGAGCGCTGATACGGCGCACGGACAGCAGGTTCGCCGCGGTCACCTCGACATCGTCGCGGGTGCGCTCGATCTGGTGCGGCCGTTCGCCCAGTACGTCGTCGAACGCCGCGCGGCAGACGGGGACGAGGCCGGGATGGGCGACCCAGGAACCGTCGAAGCCGTCCTCCGCCTCGCGTTCCTTGTCCAGCCGGACCTTGGCCAGTGCGGCCTCGTTGGCCTCCGCGTCCTTGGCAGGCACCTGCGCGGCCATGCCCCCGATCGCATGGGCGCCCCGTTTGTGACAGGTGCGCACCAGCAACTCGGTGTACGCCCGCATGAAGGGAGCGGTCATCGTGACCTTCGCCCGGTCGGGCAGCAGGAAGTCGGTGCGGTGCCCGAATGTCTTGATCAAGCTGAACAGGTAGTCCCACCGGCCCGCGTTGAGCCCGGAGCTGTGCTCGCGCAGCGCGTGGAGGATCTCCTCCATCTCGAAGGCAGCAGTGATCGTCTCGATGAGGACGGTGGCGCGCACGGTGCCGCGGGGGATACCCAGGAACTCCTGGGCGAAGACGAAGACGTCGTTCCACAGCCGCGCCTCGTAGTGGTTCTCCAGCTTCGGCAGGTAGAAGTACGGGCCCTTCCCGGCATCTATCTGCCGCTGCGCGCAGTGGAAGAAGTACAGCCCGAAATCGACGAGCGCGGCGGGCACCGGCCGGCCGTCCACCTCCAGGTGCTCTTCGAGGAGATGCCAGCCACGGGGACGGACAACGATCGTGGCGACCTGGTCGCCGAGGCGGTAGGTCTTGCCCTCGGGTGTGGTGAAGTCGATGCGGCGCTCGATCGCGTCGAGCAGGGTGAGCTGGCCTTCGACGAGGTTGTCCCAGGTGGGGGAGGTGGCGTCCTCGAAGTCCGCCATCCAGACCTCGGCTCCCGAGTTGAGGGCGTTGACGGCCATGCGGGGTTCGGGAGGGCCGGTGATCTCCACCCGCCGGTCACTCAGGCCGGGCGCCGGTGGTGCGACGCGCCAGGAGGGATCGGCGCGGACCGCGGCCGTGGCGATGGAGAAATCCAGGCCGTGCCCGGAGGCGAGGCGTGATGCCCGTCGCGACCGCTCCTTCAGGAGCCCGGTGCGACGCTCTCCGAAGGCGGCGGCGAGGTGGCCGACGAAGTCCAGAGCCTCCGGCGTGAGGACTTCCTCATGGCGGTGCCCTGCTTCCGCGAGGACCTGGACGCGGTGCGTCAGTGCGCTGGTGGACATGCGGGTCTCCTGACGAGGGGAGGAGCGGGGCCGGACGGAGACGGTCGTCCGGCCCCGCTTGATCATGAGCCGACGGGATACGCGGGCGCGGAGGCGCGGCCGGGGCCTGTCCGCAAAGCCCCGCCCGGCCACGGACACGGCCTAGTGGAACTGCTCTTCCTCGGTGGAGCCGGCCAGCGCGGTGGTGGAGGAGGCCGGGTTGAGGGCGGTGGAGACCTGGTCGAAGTAGCCGGTGCCCACCTCGCGCTGGTGCTTGACGGCGGTGAACCCTTGCGCCTGGGCGGCGAACTCCTTCTCCTGCAGGTCGACGTAGGCCGTCATACCGGACTCGGCGTAGCCGCGCGCGAGGTCGAACATCCCGTGGTTGAGGGAGTGGAAGCCGGCCAGGGTGATGAACTGGAACCGGTAGCCCATCGCCCCCAGTTCGCGCTGGAACTTGGCGATCTGGTCGTCGTCGAGCGCAGCCTTCCAGTTGAAGGACGGCGAGCAGTTGTAGGCCAGCATCTGGTCGGGGTGCTCGGCGTGGATCGCCTCGGCGAACTCGCGGGCCTGGGCCAGATCCGGCGTACCGGTCTCCACCCAGATCAGGTCGGCGTACGGGGCGTAGGCAAGACCGCGGGCGATGACCGGGGCCATGCCGTTCTGCACCCGGTAGAAGCCCTCCGCGGTGCGCTCTCCGGTGACGAACTCGGCGTCGCGCTCGTCGATGTCGCTGGTCAGCAGGTTCGCCGCGAGGGCGTCGGTGCGGGCGACGATGAGCGTGGGCACGTCGGCGATGTCCGCGGCGAGGCGGGCCGCGTTGAGGGTGCGGATGTGCTGCCCGGTCGGGACGAGGACCTTGCCGCCGAGGTGGCCGCACTTCTTCTCCGAGGCGAGCTGGTCCTCGTAGTGGATGCCGGCGGCACCGGCCGCGATCATCGCCTTGGTCAGCTCGAAGGCGTTGAGCGGGCCGCCGAAGCCGGCCTCGGCGTCGGCGACGATCGGCGCGAGCCAGTCGATGGTGTCGCTGCCGCCCTCTGCGGTGGCGATCTGGTCGGCCCGCAGCAGCGCGTTGTTGATCCGGCGCACGACCTGGGGGACGGAGTTGGCCGGGTAGAGGCTCTGGTCGGGGTAGGTGTGACCGGCCTGGTTGGCGTCGGCGGCGACCTGCCAGCCGGACAGGTAGATGGCCTGCAGACCGGCCTTCACCTGCTGCACCGCCTGGCCGCCGGTCAGCGCGCCCAGCGCGTGGATGTAATCGCGCTCGTGCAGCTGCCGCCACAGCCGCTCGGCGCCGCGCCGGGCCAGCGTGTGCTCCTCACGGACACTGCCCGACAGCCGGACCACATCCTCCGCGCTGTAGGCGCGCTCGATCCCCTTCCAACGCGGATCGGAGGCCCACCGCTGCTCGAGCTGCTCGGCCGCTGTCGTCTTCGCCTCTGCCATGACCTTCACCGTCTCCATGAGTCGCGTGGTCTGCCAATGCCTCCCTCAGCCGTGCACCGGATCCGAGGGAGAGTGGCACTGTGTGTCGTTTCTGGGTGCGGCCCGCCGGCCCCTTCGAGGACGTCGCTGAGCAATGCTGCCTGGCTGCCGGACAGAAGCTGCCGGGATCTCCGACGTCAGGGCATGAATCGCGCCCGGATTTCTGCCTCGGCTACCAGGATTCGGCGGGCCGCACTGGAACTCTGACACTGGCACCGAGTGCCATCAATCGTGGACGCATGCCAAGTTCTGCGAATCTTCTCCCATCGATTTGCCAAGGTTGCGAAGGGCCGCGGGGGACGAGATCCGCGTACGCTGAAGGCCACGTCGACGGCTGCTCGCACAGCCCGCGAGACAGCTGGCCCGACCGGAGAGGAACGCGGTGAGCAAGACATACGCGGGAGCGCGGCTGCGGCGCCTGCGCGAGGAACGGCGGATGAGTCAGGCGGAACTGGCCCGGGTCCTGGGCATCTCGCCCAGCTACCTCAACCAGATGGAGCACGACTCCCGTCCGCTCACCGTCCCCGTGCTGCTCAGGCTCACCGAAGCCTTCGGCGTCGACCCCGGCTTCTTCTCGGAGCGCGACACCAGCCGACTCGTCGCCGACCTGCGCGAGGCGCTGGCGGGTGAGGTTGCCGAGGCCCGGGTCTCACCGTCCGACCTGGCGGAACTCGCCTCCCGGATGCCGGCGGTCGCGAAGGTGCTGCTGGATCTGGGCCGGCGCGGTCAGCTCCTCGCCGAGCGGATCGCCGGGGCCGCCGACGACCGGGACGGCGCGCCCGTCGCTCCCCGCTCACCGCACGAGGAGATCCGGGAGTTCTTCTACCGCCGCCAGAACTACCTGCACGACGCCGATCTCGCCGCCGAGGAACTGGCTCACCGCATCGGCATCCGGCCGGGCGATGTCGTCCGGGTGCTTTCCGACAGGCTCACCGAGACGCACGGGGTCCGCGTGACGATGGAGGCCACAGAGCGCCTGCACCACTACGACGAGACCTCCCGCACCCTGCACCTCTCCAGCCGGCTCCGGCCGGGCCAGCAGGCGTTCCACATGGCCACCCAACTCGCCCTGTTCGAATACGGCGACGACCTGGACCGGCTGGCGGAGGAGGACTTCCCGACCGGTTCGGCAACGCACGCACTGACGCGCATCGGCATCGCGAACTACTACGCGGCCGCGCTGATCCTTCCGTACCGCGCCTTCCACACGGCCGCCGAGAACGTGCGGTACGACATCGAGCGCCTCACCGACCACTTCGGACTCGGCTACGAAACCGTCTGCCATCGCCTGAGCACCCTCCAGCGCCCCCGCCTGCGCGGAGTGCCGTTCTCCTTCGTCCGCGTCGACCGGGCCGGCAACATGTCCAAGCGCCAGTCCGCCAGCGGATTTCACTTCTCCCGCGCCGGTGGCACCTGCCCGCTGTGGAACGTCTACGAGGCATTCGCCGCGCCCGGCCGCATCCACGTCCAGATCGCCTCGATGCCCGACGGGCAGCGCTACTTGTGGACCGCCCGCGCGATCACCCGGCACCGCGGCGGCTGGGGCGAGCCCGGCAAGACATTCGCCATCGGCCTCGGCTGCGAAATCCGCCACGCCTCCCGCCTGGTCTACTCCGACGGTCTCGACCTCGACAACGCCTCCGCCGCGACCCCGATCGGCATGGGCTGCCGCATCTGCGAACGCCTCGACTGCCCGCAGCGCGCGGTCCCGCCTCTCGGCCGCCCGCTGGCGATCGACGAGAACAGCAGCACGTTCGTTCCGTATCCGGTGGCCGACCGCACGCGGTGACCCCCGCACTCGTGTCACCGGTGCCGGCGGGTCGTTCAGCTCTGCGGTGCGGTGCGGTGCGGCGCCCGCGCAGCGGAGCGAACGGTCACTGCACTCCGTGCGGCCGGAACTGGATGCTGATTCGTCCGCCGGAGGCCCGGGCCGATTTGGGGATGGCGTGTTCCCAGGTGCGCTGGCAGGAGCCGCCCATCACGATCAGGTCGCCGTGTCCGAGCGGGCGGCGGACGGTTGGGCCACCGCGGCGCGGGCGGAGCAGCAGGTCGCGTGGTGCCCCGACGGAGAGGATGGCGACCATGGTGTCCTCGCGGGCACCCCGGCCGATGCGGTCGCCGTGCCAGGCGACGCTGTCGCGCCCGTCGCGGTAGTGGCACAGTCCGGCCGTGGTGAACGGCTCGCCGAGCTCGGCGGCGTAGTGCGCGGAGAGGGCTTGCCGCGCTTCGTCGAGAACGGCGTGCGGCAGCGGTTCGCCGGCGCGGTAGAACGCGAGCAGCCGTGGCACGTCCACGACCCTCTCGTACATCTGTCGACGCTCGGCCTTCCACGGGACGTCCGCGGCCAGCCGCTCGAACAGCACGTCGGCACCGCTGAGCCAGCCCGGCAGGAGGTCGATCCAGGCTCCGTCGCCGAGAACCGTCCTGCTGATCCCGTCCAGCGGGCCCAGGCGCACGTCGTCGCTCTGATCGAAGAGCGATCCCTGGAGCTGGTGCGTTGCCATGCGGCAAGTGTAGACCCCGATTCGAACGTGTGCACTAATCGTGCCCGTGGTGACCCTCGCGTACGGTGCGACCGATCGTCGGCCGGTGCGTCCCGTGGAGACGGTCTGTCACCGGGTGCTTCCACTCCCGTACAGTCCGTGGTGCCGGCTCCACCAGGGACTCGGCACAGTCGGCCGACAGGAGAAGCGCGTTGCCCGCCGATGCCACCGAAGCCGGTCTCTCTCCGGCAGCCTCCCGGCCCGGGTCGCCGGTCCCCGAAGTCGAGTCCGCGCTCGTGGAGCGGTGGCGTTCCGAGGGAGGTGAACTGGTCGATCTGCTGTCCCAGGTGCGCGAGCGGTGCGGCGGTGTCGCGGCCTTCCGCCTCGGGCCGGATCCCACCGTCCTCGTCACCGACCCGGAGGCGGTCCAACACGTACTCGCCCATCACGCGGACCGCTACGTCAAGCGGTCCCACCGCGCCCGCCTGCTGATCGGCGACGGCGTCCTCGCCGCCACCGGCTCGGCGTGGAAGCAGCAACGCCGCCTACTGCAAAGCCAGTTCACCGGTACGGGGATGCGCCGCTACGAACTGCGGATCACCGGCGCGGCCCGGACGACCGCAGCGCGCTGGGCCGATCACGCCCGCACCGGGCAGACCCTCGATGTCGGGCGGGAGATGCACCGCTTCGCCCTCGACACCATCTGGCGCTCTCTCACCGGACACCCCCTCGATGAGGGGACCGAAGGCGAACTGGCTGCCGTCGCTGCCGTGGTGGCCGCCCTTCCGACGCTGCCCGCCGACGCCACCGACGCACGGAGTGCCGTGGCCGCCGATCTCGCCCGGATCGACGCGGTCGCCCGGCACGCCATCGAGGCCGCCCGCGGCGGCGCGGCCGGCCCCGACGGTCCGGGGCTGCTGCACGTCCTGCTCGACGCTGCCACTGAGCGCCCCGCATACACCGACCGGCTGATCCGCGACGAACTCGTCACGCTGCTGGTGGCCGGGCACGAGACCACTGCCACCACCCTGACCTGGCTCTATCTGCTCCTCGACCGGTATCCGGGCGCTCGCGCAGAGGCTCTCGCGGCCGGCGGCGGCGACCCCGCAGAACGACGCCGGGCCATCCAGGCCCTGGTCAATGAGGCCCTCCGGCTCTACCCGTCCGCCTGGATCCTGCCCCGCCACGCCACCGAGGACGACACCCTCGGCGGCTACACCGTCGCGGCGGGTACCGACATCCTGGTCTGCCCCTACCTCACGCACCGGGATCGCGAGCTTTGGCCGGATCCGGAGCGCTTCGACCCCCGGCGCTTCACGACCCCCGACGGCCGGACCACCCACCCGGGCGCCTACCTCCCCTTCGGCATCGGCCCCCGCGCCTGCCTCGGTCTGCAATTCGCACTCCGCGAAGCGACGATCCTGCTCGAACACCTGCTGCCGGCCTACACCCTGTCCTTCCGCTCCGCCCCGAAGACGGCGTCGTTCGGCATCACCGTCCGCCCCGGCGGCCCCACACCCGCGACCCTGGAGCCGGCGCACTCCGGGGCGATCGCATAACCGCGACCGGGGCGGCAGCCTGAAGCAGGGATTCCGGTCACGCCCACGCGCCCCGACGAGGCCGGATCGGCCAGGGCCCATCGCGTGCGCAAGTTGGCTCAAAGGTCATGAAGCAGATCGAATCGGTTCGTTGCCCACCGTGACGACCAAGGCATGCAGCGCGGCACGTCGATGCCGTCGAAGTGCCGCAGCGCACTCGACGCCCGGGACTGGTCACCGCGTGACACAGGCGTTCGCATACCCTGGCTGCGACGGGTGGACCCGGCAACGGGCCGCACTCGTGTGGACACGGACGTGGCACTGCGCCACGGACTCGGAACTCGGTTCCGCCCCGGCAGGCGTGCAGGGACGGAACGGAAGCAGATGCAGGTGACCATGGAGACCGGGCTCGGGCCCGTCGCGACTCCGCGACGGCGAGAATCGCGAAACCGGGTGACGGGCGTGGCGGCCCGTGACGGCGGCCCGGCCCTGGAGGAGGGGCGCCGTGGATAAGGTCGCGCTCACGGCCGCGGGCCTCTACGCCATCGTCCTGGTACGGGCCGGAGGGACGTTCGCCGTCGGCTGGCTCGCCGGCGCCGGCGTCCGGCGCAGCAGACTCGCGGAGCGGGTCTCCTCAACCAAGTTCCGACGCCTCGAACGGGCCATCCAGCGGTGGGGCGCGCCGGTCGTGGCCGTCTCCTTCCTGACCGTCGGTTTCCAGACCGCTGCCAATTTCCTCGCCGGGAGCATGCGCATGCCCCTCCCGCGGTACCTCCCCGCCCTGTTCGTCGGGGGTGCGGCCTGGGCTCTCGTCTACGCCACGGTCGGGATCGGCGCGCTGGACCTGTTGGCAAAGCTGTTTGCCGAGCGGACGGGACTGGGCGTGGCCGCTGTCGCCGCCCTCCTGGCTGTGTGCGGCGCGGTCGTGTACTGGCGCAGGAGCGCCGCGTCGGCCACGCGCGACGTCGAGGCCGACGAGTCCTGAACGGCTGCGCCGTTGTGCTCCGCCCAAGGCGGGCCGGGCACTACTGGCACGACTGACGCTACTGGCCGAGCCCCGGCGCCTCTCGGGGGCCGAACACCAAGTCCGTACGAGGCACCAGCAGTTGTCGATCCAGGGGCGCCGGGCTGAGGCTCCGGTGCGGGGCGCGGGCATGCGGGCGGACACTCTGGAGATCCGACAGTCGCAGGCCAATCGCGAAGCCTCGCCGACGCGTTGAGCTGGGGGGGGGAGTCAGCCGCGGGCGTCGTTGTCCCTGGCCGGGGACGACGCCCCCGGGCGGCCGGATGGAACCTCGGCCGGGGCTCAGTCGTCTCTCTTCTCGTCGAATACACCCAAGCCGGTTTCGTCAAGAACATCGGCAGAAGCAATCAAAAAAGAGCCACCACTCGATCAATTTTGCAGTGTTTCTCGTAGAGATAAGTCAGAAGGCGCTACTTGTCCCCGGCCCAGACCACCGGATGCTGCAGCGCCCCGAGCTCGAAGGAGAGGTATGCGACCCTTCGCTCTGAGCTTTGCTCGTCCGCTGGCTCAGTCGTCGTCTGCCGTGCCGTACACCTATGACGCCGCACGGCAGTTGAACGTCCTCCCTGACGGCCGGCCGGCGGCGCACAGCAGGTCGGTGCTGTTGGCCACCGGCACCACCGCCTCCACTGCCGGCTCCAAGACCCACTTCGACGACTGATCCGCGATGACCGTCCTGATACTCACCTGCGAGGAGGATGTGACGGCGGACATGGTGGTGGCGAGGCTGCACGAACTCGGCATCCCACTCGTCCGCCTCGATCCGGCCGACCTTCCCGGAGAGGTCGCCGTGTCGGCGGAGTACGTCAAGGGCGACTTCGAGGGCTACCTCAAGTCGGGTGAACGCGTGGTGAGTCTGAGCAGCCTGCGATCCGTATGGGTCCGTCGCCCCGGCACGCCCGGCGCTCACGCCCCGGAGCCGTCCGCATGGCTCACGGCCGAGTCCGAGCACGCTCTGGACGGCGTGCTCGACTGCACCCGCGCACGCTGGATGAACCATCCCGTTGCCTCCGTCCGGGCGCGTCGTAAGGCCTGGCAACTGCGCGCCGCCCATCACAGCGGATTTCCCGTGCCCCCCACGGTGATCACCTCATTTCCCGCGGTCGCCCGGCAGTTCGCCAGGACGCACCAGGACGTCGTGGTGAAATCGGTGTCCGGCGGCCACCCCACCGATCCGCCGATGGTGCTGCCGACCACGCGCATCAGCCCGGACATGGACTTCTCCGGAGTGTCGGCCGGTCCGACCCTGTTCCAGCTGCACATTCCCAAGCGGGCAGATGTCCGGCTCACCTGCGTCGGCGGGCAGCTCTTCGCCGCCCGCAGGAAGGCCGATCCCGAAGAGGTGGACAGCCGCTACGGCGAGGGCGGTCTGTGGGAGCCGACCGATGTGCCGGACCGCGTTCGCGACGCGGTGGACGCCTACATGTGCTACGCCCAACTCTCCTACGGAGCCTTCGACTTCGCCGAGGACGCCGACCGGACGTGGTGGTTCCTGGAGTGCAACCAGGGTGGCCAGTTCGGCTTCGTCCAGCTCGACACCGACCAGCCCATCGCCCAGGCCGTGGCTGCCTGGCTGGCAGCGGAACCGTCTCCCCGCTAGGCGGCCGAGGGCCCGGAGCGCCGCCGACCGGGGCAGCCCCATCGCCGGGAGACCGGCCGGCGGATCTCCGGACGTCACACCGCGACCTGGTCCCCTCCCCGTAAGGGCGGCAGGGGCCGGACGGCGACCGGAGGCCCGCCCGAGCGCAGGCCACGGGGAGCCCGGCCCCGCTCGGGGCAGGGCTCCGGCGATGAGCTCGCGCGCTGTGCGAAGCCCGCGAACAGAAATCGTGCAGAAATAGGGCCCATGTTCACCGCGCCATTTCGTACCGGACGACATATAATTATCTGTTTACGTTTCTCTCATCGGTGATCACGATGATCGTAAAGAATTCTCTCTTTCGGGTACGCCTCAGAGGCCGGGAGAGGGGCCGAGTATTGAGCAAACCCTCAAACGCCTTTGGGGTTTGAGTGCTCGTTACGAGGGTGCGCTCTGCGTGTTCTCGTAGCGTTGCGGTCTGCGGTGCGCGACCATACGGACGCAATCAACCTCAAGAGCAGGCAGCCAGCAGAGGGAAACACCGAGACAGGAAGAAGGACGGACGTGTCCGGCAGCGAAAGCGAGAACCCAGCAATCCCTTCCCCGGCCCCCACGGCGACTCGACCCAGGTCGAACCGGGACTGGTGGCCGAATCAGCTGGACCTTCAGGTTCTCCACCAGCACTCGTCCCGCTCCAATCCGATGGGCGAGGACTACAACTACGCGGAAGAGTTCGCGACCCTCGACGTCGAGGCGCTGAAGCGGGACGTCTTCGAGGTGATGACGGCTTCGCAGGACTGGTGGCCTGCCGACTACGGCCACTACGGACCGCTCTTCATCCGGATGAGTTGGCATTCCGCGGGGACCTACCGCATCGAAGACGGCCGGGGTGGTGGCGGCGCAGGCGCTCAGCGCTTCGCCCCCCTCAACAGCTGGCCGGACAACGCGAGCCTCGACAAGGCGCGCCGTTTGCTCTGGCCGGTCAAGCAGAAGTACGGCCGGAAAATCTCCTGGGCCGACCTTCTGGTCTTCGCCGGCAATTGCGCCATGGAATCGATGGGGTTCAAGACGTTCGGCTTCGGCTTCGGGCGGGAGGACATCTGGGAACCCGAGGAAGTCTTCTGGGGGCCCGAGGACACCTGGCTGGGAGATGAGCGCTACAGCGGCGACCGGGACCTCGCCGCTCCTTTCGGCGCTGTCCAGATGGGGTTGATCTACGTCAATCCGGAGGGGCCCAACGGCAACCCGGACCCCATTGCCGCCGCCCGGGACATTCGCGAGACATTCGGGCGCATGGCGATGAACGACGAGGAGACGCTGGCGCTCATCGTCGGCGGCCACACATTCGGCAAGTGCCATGGCGCGGTCGATCCCGAGTACATCGGTCCGGAACCCGAGGCCTGCCCCCTCGAGCAGCAGGGCATCGGCTGGCGGAACACCTACGGCAGCGGCAAGGGCGCCGACGCGCTCACCAGTGGGCTCGAGGGCGCTTGGACCGCCGAACCGACGAAGTGGGACAACGGCTACCTGGACAACCTCTTCGGATACGACTGGGAGCTGACGAGGAGTCCTGCCGGCGCGAATCAGTGGACGCCCACGGATCCGTCGGCCAAGGGGACCGTGCCCGATGCTCATGATCCCTCGAAGAAGCACGCTCCCATGATGCTCACGACGGACCTCGCGTTGAAGATGGATCCGGTCTACGCGCCGATCGCGAAGCGCTTCCACGAGAACCCCGACCAGCTCGCCGAGGCGTTCGCCAAGGCGTGGTACAAGCTGCTGCACCGCGACATGGGACCCATCTCGCGCTACCTCGGGCCGTGGATCGCCGAGCCGCAGCTGTGGCAGGACCCCGTCCCGGCGGTTGATCACCAGCTGGTCGCGGGTAAGGACATCGCTGCCCTGAAGGACCGGATCCTCGCCTCGGGACTGTCCATCCCCCAGCTGGTCACCACCGCATGGGCGTCGGCGGCGAGCTTCCGCGGCACCGACAAGCGCGGCGGGGCCAACGGTGCGCGTATCCGACTCGCGCCGCAGAAGGACTGGGAGGTCAATGACCTGCCCGAGGTCGCCGAGGTGGTGCGGACCCTGGAGCAGATCCAGGAGGACTTCAACCGCTCACAGGACGGCGGCACGAAGGTTTCGCTCGCCGACCTGATCATCCTGGGCGGGTGCGCGGCGGTCGAGCGTGCAGCCAAGAACGCCGGGCACGACATCACCGTCCCGTTCGCACCGGGGCGCACGGACGCCGCGCAGGAGCAGACCGACGTGGAGTCCTTCGCCGTGCTCGAACCCAAGGCAGACGGGTTCCGCAATTATCTCCGCCCGGGCGAAAAGCTGTCGCCGGAGACTCTCCTGCTCGACCGCGCGAACCTGTTGACGCTGACCGCTCCCGAGATGACGGTCCTGGTCGGCGGCATGCGGGCGCTGAACACCGGCTTCAAGGGGGTTCCACACGGCGCCCTCACTCACCGGCCGGAGACCTTGACCAACGATTTCTTCATCAACCTGCTCGACATGGGCACGGAGTGGAAGGTGTCGACCTCGTCCGAGAACGTATTCGAAGGTCGGGATCGCGCCACGGGCGAGGTCAAGTGGACCGCCACCGCCGTCGACCTCATCTTCGGTTCGCACTCCCAGCTCCGAGCCGTCGCGGAGGTCTACGCGTCCAAGGACGCGGGGGAGAAGTTCGTGGGTGACTTCGTGGCGGCGTGGGACAAGGTGATGAACCTCGATCGGTTCGAACTCGCCTGAGCCCGACGTCCCGGTCGGCCACCCGTCGGCCGACCGGGACGTCCTCGGGGTCGGGGCAGTGCGGGGAGAGGTCGACCCGTTCGGTGGGCGCCCGGCGAGACGGTGGGCGAACTCGGCAAGTGAGCGACCTCAGACGGTGAGCGAGAGCCCCCTGGTCACACGCTTCGCCGCCGGTATCAGCCGGTCGCGGACCTGGTTGAGTTGCGAGAGCCGGTCCACCCGCAGGGACACCCCGAGTGAACCGGGCGTCTGCCCGCGGAACACCGGGACCGCGACGCAGTACGTCCCGAGCGAGTACTCCTCCATGTCCGTGACAACCGGTGGACGGGGTGAGGTGTCGAGCCGCTGCATGAGTTCGGAGCGTCCGGTGATCGTGCGCGGTGTGAGGTCGGCGAGCGGGTGCCGGGAGAGGTACTCGTCGCGTGCCTCGTCGCCGATTTCGCGCAGCAGACACTTGCCCAGTGCCGTGGCGTGTCCCGCGTCCTCGAAGCCCACCCAGGTGTCGACCCGCGGTGCCTGGGGACCGTCGACGATCTCGGCCACCTGAATCTCGCCGTCCTCGTAGAAGGTCAGATAGGCGGCGGCCGAAAGATCGTCCCGCAGCGATGCCAGAGCCGGGCGTACGTAGCTGAGCTGCTGCTGTTCACGGCCGCCGGATTGCAGGGTGTCCAGCCGTCCCCCGAGGACATAGCCACCGTCCTCCAGCTCGCGGAGGTACCCGTCGTGAACGAGCGTGCGCAGAAGGTTATGCGCCGTGGTCAGCGGTAGATCCGCCTCCCGCGCGAGCTGTTGTGCCGGGGCGCCGCCCTCGTGCGCGCTCACGACCTCCATCAGGCGGAAGGCCCGCTGCACGGAAGCGACCAGAATGGGGTCCTCTGCCGTCATATGCCCAGCTTGCTCCCCCTTCACGGCGCAGGCAAGGCCGAAGTCCCGGCGGGCTGGGCCACGGTTTCGAAAAGCGGCAGGTCGCGAGGCCCGGACGCGCGACCATCACGACATCTGTGTGTTCCGGACAGCGCTCAGGGAGTGCCCACACGCGAGGCGATCCAGGCCATGACCTTCTTGTTCAGCCCTAGGTCGTCGAGGAGGGCGCCGCCATGTGCGCTGCCGGGGATCGTCTCGACGGTGACGCCGTTGTCCGGCATGTCATGGTCGGCTTCCTCAGCCTGTTCCAGGTCGGTCGAGTGGGCGACCGGGACGAAGTCGTTCTCGGAGTGGATGAGGTACATGGCGGCGTCGTTGGCGCCGGAGGCGCGGTTCTTGACGACCATGTCCTTCCAGGTGTCCCAGCAACTGGCGTGCATCGCGGTGTCGGTGTCGGCCGGGTCGGGGTAACAGCGGGCGAGGATCGCGGCGTTGTCACGGACCTTGCGCTGTTTGGGGTCGGTGCTGGTGTTGCCGTCGCTCCAGGCGCGGTACGGGGAGGCGACGGGCGAGAGGCCGACGACGCCCTTGATCCGGCTGCCGCCCGATCCGTAGGTGGCGACGGAGGTGGCGATCTGCCCGCCCGCCGAGGAGCCGAGCAGCGCGATGCGGTTCGGGTCCAGGTTGAACTTCGCCGCGTTGGTCTTGATCCAGCCGAGTGCGGCCAGTGCGTCATCGCGCTGAGCCGGCCACGGCGCGTCGAAGTCGAGCCGGTAGTCGACCGAGAAGACGGCGTAGCCCTTGTCGGCGGCGCCCCGCGACCAGGTGGCCCATCCGGAGTCGTCGTACCAGTAGCCCCCGTGCAGAACGACGATTCCGGGGCGGGGCGCTGTGGCCGTGTCCCAGTAGGCGTCGAGCTTCTGCCGGGAATGCGATCCGTACGAGTAGGTGACCTCGCTGCGACCCGCTGCCTGGCTGGTGGGAATGTCGACGGTCAAGAGCGCCGCGACCAGCGCGGCGCAGAATGCGAAAAGCGTGAGAGCCCGCCCCACAAGTGTTGCCTTCCCCCTGTTGGCAGGCCTGAGTTGAGGCACCGTGCAGCCCTCGTCCAAGCGGCGTGAATGGGTGCAAGTGGGGGGATCTCGAACGCCTGCATGTTCGAGTGAACGCACTATAGCCGTACTTTTCAACAAGACGTCAAGTCCCGTAGGGGGATCTGGGAGGCGTGTCTGGATTTAGGTGAGTGATCACGAATTAGAGCTCTTGAAGCGTTATCCAGCCATGTCAACTGCCCTTTGGGTAAACAGGGGTTGACATGAGAGTCGATCTTCCCTCTTACTTAGCCGCTGTTTAGGCAGTGTCTAATCGCCGTTTAGCCGTACCTCCGGGGACGAAGGCGGCATATGGGGGGTGGGGAGTGCGTATCCGCACGGGCTTGACGGGGCTGGTGCTCTTGTCCGCGGCGACGCTGTCGGGGCTCGCGCTGCCGTACGGGGCGCCGACGGCAGCCGCCGCCGGCTGCACGGCGGGGACGGAGTCCGACTTCAACGGTGACGGCATTCGGGACACGGCGATCGGCGATCCGCTTGCCACGGTGAACGGCGCGGAGCGGGCCGGATTGGTCCGAGTTGTGCTCGGTGGAGGCAAGGGCGTCAGCGAGATATCGCAGGCCACCGCGGGCATGAACGCGACACCGGAGGCCGGCGATCACTTCGGACTCTCCATGGCCACCTACGATGCCGACGCCGACGGCTGCACCGACCTGGTCGTGGGAGCGCCGTACGAGGACATACCCCTCAGCGGGGCCGACCTTGTCGACGCGGGCGCGGTCTACGTCATCCATGGCTCGGTGAGCGGAATCGGCACCGGATCGCCCATTGACGACTACTCACAGCAGGGCTTCGACCCGACCACAGCCACCGAGGCGAACGACTGGTTCGGCTTCGCGTTGGCAGCCGGAAAGACGTCCTCCGGCCAGCCCTTTCTCGCCATCGGTGTGCCGGGCGAAAACGTCGGTGACGTGGCCGACGCGGGTGGCATCCACTACGCGTTGGCCGCCACGAAGACCACCGTCACCGAGGACGACGCCGGGGTACCCGGTGAGGCCGAGGCGCACGACAGGTTCGGTTACGCGCTCACCGCGACCTCCAGGTACCTGGCCGTCGCAGCCCCGGGGGAGTCGATCGGCGACAAGACGTTCGCCGGGGGAGTGGCCGTCTTCAGCCACACGCTGACCAATGGCGTGCCCACCGCGCTCGCGGGCCTGGACCAGGAGCAGCCGGGCATCAGCGGCTCGGCCGAGCCCGGTGACGGCTTCGGCACCGCGATCTCCCTGGCCCCCTACCGTCCGTCGGGCGCCGCATCGGAAACCGACGCGCTGCTGGCGATCGGCGTTCCGAACGAGGACGTCGGCACGGCCGCCGACGCGGGTCTGATCCAGGTGGTACAGATCCCGTCGTCGGGCGCGTACAAGGAGGTGAACGCGGCGGACCGGGGGACGACGGACGTCGAGGGCGATCCGACGGCCGGGGACTTCTTCGGTCAACGCGTCGCGATCGCGAACACCGGCCCCGGTTCCGTCGGCACCGCCGCCACCATGAAACTCGCGGTCGGCGTCCCGGGCCACGACGTCACCGGAGCGTCCGACGCCGGAGCCGTGCAGGTGCTCCCTGCGCTAGGGGCTGCCGGAGCGAGCGACAAGATCCTCTCGCGCGGGGGCGGCATCCTCCCCGGAGCAGCCGCGCAGCGCGACTTCGCAGGGATGGGACTCGCGGCCTCTGCCACCGACCTGTACGTCGGCGTGCCGTACGGCAAGTCAGCCGGCGAGTCGAGCGGAGTCGTATACGTGCTGCCGTGGGCGGTCGTCGGCGGTGGCACAGGCACGGTCAGGACGCTGAAGCCGGGAGCCGACGGAATTCCGGACGCGGGCCGGTCATTCGGCGCGGTGATTCGGTGACCAGGGCCGGCGCGCATCTCGAAGGTGAGGAAATGAGCAGCAGAGCACGGGGACGGATACCCCGGGCAGCAGCGGTGGCCAGCGGGCTGATGGCCGTACTGGCCGCCGGAGTCACCGGGCTTCCGGCCGGAACGCCGGACATCACTCCCGAGGCGGTGGCCGCCGACAGCAGCGCTGCCGCGACGGCCGTCGGCGAACGAGCTGCCCAACTTGCGGCGGCGAAGTCCGGCGACCGCGTGGAGGTGCTGTCCCTGCGGGACGAACGCTCCGAGACGTACGCCAACCCGGACGGCACGTTCACCAGCAGGGAGTACGTACAGCCCGTTCGCACCCGCAAGGACGGCAAGTGGGCCGACCTCGACTCCACGCTGGTCAAGACACCGCGCGGGGGGTACGCGCCGAGGGCGGCAACTACCGGTATGACGTTCTCGGGCGGGGGAAGCAAGGCTTTCGCCACCATCGAGCGGTCGGGCAGGACGATGTCCCTGTCGTGGCCGGAGAAGCTGCCCGCGCCGACGGTCGACGGCAGCGCCGCCACTTATGCCAACGTCCTGCCGGATGTGGACCTCGTGGTGCGTGCCGCGGATGAAGGCTTCTCGCATCTGCTCGTGGTGAAGTCGGCCAAGGGCGCGGCCAACCCGGAGCTGGCGACCATCGAGTTCCCCGTCGAAACGCACGGTGTGGAGCTGAAGGCGCAGGAGGACGGCGGTCTGGTCGCCGAGGACGAGGGCTCAGGTGGGGAGGTGTTCGAAGCTCCTCGGCCGATGATGTGGGATTCGGGACACGTGGCGTCGGCGCCGCCGTCGGCGACTCCGGAGACCGTGGTGAAGCGGGCGCCGCACACAGAGTCGCGGACGAGCGGGCGCACCGCCGCGCTGACCGCGTCCGACGAAGAGTCGGACGCGGCCGGTGGTGGCGGCGAGCCGCAGGACGGTCCGAAGGACGGCGCCAAGGTCGCCGATGTCGGTGTGAAGATGCAGGCCGACGCCATGGTGCTCACCCCGGACACCGGGCTGCTCAAGGGCGACGACACCGTCTACCCGGTCTACATCGACCCGGTGACCAAGACGTCCACCCGCACCGGCTGGACCATGGTCTCCTCCCACTACCCCTCCGCGGAGTTCTGGAAGTTCTCCGACCACGAGGGCCTGGGCCGCTGCCCGGCGGACGTGTCGTACCGCTGCGCGAGCCTCGACGACCGCAAGCGGCAGTTCTTCGCCATTCCGACCGCGGGCTACGAGAACAAGACCATTCTGGAGGCCGAGTTCGCGGTCACCATGGTGCACACCTACAACTCCACCGGGAAGTCCGTGGAGTTGGGCCGGGTCAACAGCACCGGCGGCAGCGCGATCAGTTCCTCCACCAACTGGAGCAACCAGCCGTCGCTCAAGCAGACCATCACCTCGCAGTCACCGACGAACCCCGCCGGCTCCTGCACCTCCACGAACCAGAACGTGCGATTCAACGTCAAGGGCACGGTGCAGAAGGCCGCGGACAGCGGTTGGGACACCACCACGTTCCGGCTCAAGGCGGGATCCGAGGACGATTACGCGTACTGGAAGCGCTTCTGCGGCAACGCGCACCTCGAAGTGAAATACAACCGCCCGCCGTACCAGCCGAAGATGTCCGAGCTGTCGATGAACCACGGCGGCACCTGCGAATACGGCGCAGCGGACGAACACTACGCCGACGAGGTCCCGACGCTCAGGGCCGTCATCCGCGACCCGGACCACAATGACGTCGGCGGCAACACGGAGAAGCTGCGGGCCAAGTTCAAGATCTACTGGACCTCCGGCGGCGTCACGAAGACCTACTACCCGTTCACCGCGGCGAAGCAGACCCACAGCGTCAAGAACAACCCCGACGTCGGCTACGCCACCTTCTCGTACAAGGTCGGCTCCGATATTCCCGGTGACGGCGTGGCCGCGTTCAGCATTCCGGAGAACGCGGTCATCGGCTGGGAGGTCCAGGGCGCGGACGACGCCTCGTCCGGCCCGTGGAGCAGTGCAGGCGACGCCGCCACCCGCTGCGAATTCATCTACGACGCCACCCGGCCCAAGCCGCCCGTGGTCACCTCGACGGCCTACCCGGATGACGACGTCTGGCACGACGGAGTCGGCGACCACGGCAGCTTCACCATGGACTCGCCGTCCTCGGATGTGACCAAGTACAAGTACCGCTTCACCGGTCAGCCCGGCTGGAGCACCGTGGACGCCACCTCCCCGGGCGCGGCAGCGACGATCCGCTTCATGCCGGATCGCGAGGGCCCGTTCAACCTGGAGGCCAAGGCCGTCGACGGCGCCGGCCACACCCAGGAGACGGCAGTGGCGCACACCTTCCTGGTGAACGACGGGCGCGCGCCCAGGGCCGCCTGGTCGCTGGGGGACGCGGCCGGTTCCACCGAGGCCGCGGGATCGCCGGGCACGCCGGCGGCAGAGGCCGGACCCGGGGTGAAGTTCGCAGAGTCCGTCCCCGGACGTCCCAACGAGAGGTCCGTCGCACTGGACGGCACCGAAAACGCGTACCTCGACGCCGGCAGTCCCGCCGTCGACACCGGCAAGACCTTCTCGGTCTCGGCCTGGGTGACGCTGTCGGAGCTGCCGGACCACTCGATGGCGGTGGTCAGTCAGGACGGCGTCGCGGAGGCGGGCTTCACGCTCGGCTATGACGGCGAATCGGGGATGTGGTCGTTCCGCGCGCCCGTGAGCGAGATCGAATCGCTGGGCTCCTGGAAGGTGCTGGGCGTCAAGGCACAGAAGAACGTGCCCACTCACCTGATCGGTGTCTACGACGCCGAACGGGGCGAGATGAAGATGTACGTGAACGGCTACCTGATCAAGGACGATATTCAGCCGCGCCGTACCAGTTGGAACGCCCGAGGCGGTGTCCAGATCGGCCGCGCGCTGTCCCTCGACGGCTACCGCTACCACTTCAAGGGCAACGTCGCGGATGTCGAGGTGTACGACCGGGTCATCACCGAGGCCGAAGGCCGGTTCGTCGGTGGGATCCCGCCGCACCAGCTCGCCTACTGGCCGCTGGACGAAGCCGCCGCCGGCATTTCCCCGGAGATCGCGGGTGGTACGGGTCTCGCACTGTCCGGCAACAGTTCCGTCTACCAGCCGGACGACTCCTGTGACCCGGCGACCCAGCCGGAGTGCCCTCCGGTCGCGGAGCCGCTGTGGGGCGACGGCCACTTGTCACTGAACGGCAGCACGGACTACGCATCGCGCGGCAGCGGACTGTTCCCCGCCGAGGGCAGCTTCACGATCAGCGCCCGGGCACGGTTGTCCTCACCCACCGCGACACGCGATCAGACGGTCCTCTCGCTGCCAGGTGCCAGCTCCACCGCGGTCGTGGTGCGGTATTCGAAGGCCGCGAACCGCTGGCAGCTCGCAGTGACCGACAAGGACGCCGCAGGAGCGGTCACGACCACGGCCGTCGACACCGCGGCGCTGCCCAGCGCCGACGGCGACGGTGATCACCTCGCACTTGTTCACGACGCGCTGTTCGGCGAGGTCCGGCTCTACGTCAACGGCCAGTTGGCCGGGGCACAGACCACCTGGCGCCACACCTGGGACTTCTCCAAGGCGGGGGTGCAGGTCGGACGAAACGTCACCGGCACCGCCGGTGGTGAGTACTTCTCCGGTGCGCTGGATGACGTACGTGCCTATCAGGGCGCCCTCGACGGGAGCACCGTCGTGACGGTGGCCGGGCTCGCCTCCGGTTCGAGCCTGAGCGAAGCGTAGTCGTCCTCCGTGGGTGGGCGTGGCCTCCGGCCAGGCCCACCCACTCTTTCTCCCGCCCCCACGCTTTGCTCCGCGCTGAACCCATATCAACGGAGAGTCATGTCCATGCCATCATGGTGGAGAGGCCGGAATCCCTTCCGGCGTCGCTCCGCCCAGTGCCGCGTCGCCCTGGCTGTCGGCGTCGTGCTCACGGTTGGTCTGCTGCCGCAGTACGCGCCGTCGGCCGAAGCCGAGGGGCTCGGACGTCCCGGTCTCCAGGGCACCGGAGACCCGGTACGCGGCAAGAATGCCAAGTCCAAGCCACATCAGGCCAATCCGGCCGAAAAAGCCGAGGTGAAGCGCCCGGCCAAGACCGTATGGCCGACGCCCGGCACGGACGAGCTGCACATCGGCACCGCGCCGGCCAAGGCCGACGGGCTGCCCCTGCGGGTCGAGAAGCCGAAGGCGGACGCCCACGCCGGCAAGAGAGCCGGCGCCACCCGGGCAGAGCCCGCACCCGAGTCCGTCAAGGTCGAGGTCGTCAGCCGCAAAAGAGCCACGGCCGCGGGCATCGACGGCGTGCTGCTCAAGGTCGCCCGGACTGACGACGGCACGAAGAACGGCGCGGCTCGCCTGCAGCTGGACTACTCCGGCTTCGCCGGCGCCTACGGCGGCAACTACGGCTCCCGGCTCCGCTTCGTGGAGTACCCCGCGTGCCTGCTCACCACGCCCGAAGAGGCGAAGTGCCACACTCCGCGTGAGCTGCCGAGCAGCAACAACGCAGCCGCACGCACGTTGGCCGCGGACGTTCCCGTAGCACCCGCTGCCCGTGGGCCCCGCACCCAACTCAAGACCGCGGCCACCACCGCCCCCGGCACCCACACGCTGCTCGCGGCCACCGCGGGACCGAGCTCGGGCCAGGGTTCTTACGGGGCGAGTCCGCTCTCGCCGTCCGCCGAGTGGAGCGTGTCCAACTCCTCCGGCGCGTTCAACTGGAGCTACCCGCTGCGCACCCCGCCGGTCCCCGGTGGTCTCGCTCCGTCCGTCTCCTTCGGCTACAACTCCCAGTCCGTCGACGGCGAAACCGCGGCCACCAACAACCAGGGGTCCTGGATCGGTCAGGGTTTCGGCTATGAGCCCGGCTTCATCGAGCGCCGCTACAAGAGCTGCGCCGACGACGGCCACGCCGATACCAACGGCGACCAGTGCTGGGCATATGACAACGCCACGATCCAAATCGCCGGCGGCCCCTCGGGCCGGCTGGTCAAGGACGACAAGACCGGCGAGTGGCGCGTCGAGTCCGATGACAACTCCAAGGTCGAGCACCTCACCGGCGGCGCCAACGAGGACGACAACGGCGAGCACTGGCGGATCACCACCTCGGACGGCACCGAGTACTCCTTCGGGCTGGACCGCCTGCCCGGCTGGTCCGCAGGCAAAGAGGAAACCGACTCCACCTGGACGGTTCCGGTCTACGGCGACGACGAGGGAGAGCCCTGCTACAAGGCGGCCTTCGCCGACGCCTACTGCAATCAGGGATGGCGCTGGAACCTCGACTACGTCAAGGACACCCACGGCAACGTGATGTCGTTCTTCTACGGCCGGGAGACCAACTACTACACCCAGGGCCTGAAGACCACCGAGAACGGCAAGGCATACACCCGCGGCGGCTACCTCAAGCGCATCGACTACGGCCAGCGTGACGGCAAGGTCTACACCGCCCCTGCCGCCGGCCGCGTCAAGTTCACCACCGACGAACGCTGCATCGGCCCGGCCGCCGACTGCGAGCCGGGCGACCTCACCGACACCACCGCCACACACTGGCCGGACGTGCCGTGGGACCAGAACTGCAAGGCCGACACCAAGTGCGAGGGCCAGAACTCCCCGACGTTCTGGACCCGTAAGAAGCTGAGCGAGGTCACCACACAGATCCGCTCCGGCGCCGGCTACAGCGATGTCGAGTCCTGGAAGTTCACCCATCTCTTCACCGACAACGGCGACGGTTCCAAGTCGCTGTGGCTGAACAACATCGACCACACCGGGCACGTCGGCTCCTCCACAGCCTCCATGCCCTCCGTGGAACTCCTTGGTCAGCAGCTGCCCAACCGCATGGACAAGGCCGGCGACAACATCCAGGCGATGAACCGCTTCCGGCTCTCCGCCGTCGACAACGACACCGGCGGTCAGCTGGACATCGTCTACGCCCCGGCAGACTGCTCGGCGGACAGCCTCCCGGGTGCCGACTCCTCCACCAAGCGCTGCTACCCGGTCAAATGGAACCCCCCGGGGGTCACCGACCCCATCACTGACTGGTTCCACAAGTACGTCGTCGACCGCGTCGTCCAAACCGACCTCACCGGCGGCGCGCCGGACATGGTCAACACGTACGACTATCGCGGCGACGCGGGCTGGAAGACCCCGAAGCCCGACGGCATATCGGACGAAAAGTACCGTACGCGCAGTGACTGGCGTGGCTACGAGAAGGTCCAGGTCACCAACTCCGAGGGCACGGTCAACGCGTCCAATACACGTAGTGAGCATGTCTTCCTACGCGGTATGGGCGGCACCGTCACCGACTCCGAAGGCGTCGCTCACATCGACTCCGACGAGCTGTCCGGCTTCGAACTGGAGACGACCACCTACAACGGCGGTTACAGCGCCGACAAGGTGGTCAGCAAGAGCATCAGCACCCCGTGGACGCGCACGACGGCCACCCAGGTCAAGAGTTGGGGTACCACCAAGGCGTGGTACGTCCGCCCCGAAACGACGGTGACCTACACCGCCCTGTCCAGCGGCGGCTGGCAGAAGCTCAAGAGCACCACGCGCTACGACCAGGCCAACGGCCGGGTCGCCGAGGTCGACGACTACGGCTCGGCCGACGACGCCTCCGACAACCAGTGCACCCGTACCAGCTACGCCGACAACACAGCGCAGCACATGCTCGAACTCGTCGCCCGGGTCGAGAAGGTCGCTGCCTCCTGCGACGCCCCCGTTGACCGGAAGACCCAGGTCATCTCCGACGACCGCACCTTCTACGACGGCAAGGGCGTGGGAGAGGCACCCACCAAGGGGGATACGACCAAGGTCCAGAAGCTCGCCTCCCACGACGGTGCCACGGCCGCGTACCGGACCGTCACCGAGACCCTGCCGACGGACTTCGACATCTACGGCCGCTTCACCAAGGTGACCGACGCGGCCGGAAACGTCACCACCACCGCCTACGCCGAGACCGACGGCCTGACGACGAAGAAGTCCGAGACCAACGCGTTGGGGTGGGTCACCACCACCGAGTACAGCCCGGCGTGGGGTGCGCCGTCCGCGCAGGTCGACATGAACGGCAAGCGCACCGACCTCGGGTACGACGCGCTCGGACGCCTCACCTCGGTGTGGATGCCGGACCGCCCGAAAGCGTCGTTCACACCATCGATCAAATACAGCTACCTGGTCCGCAAGACCGCCCCGGTGGCCGTGAGGACGCAGAAGGTCCAGAACGACGGCGGCTACGGCACCGAGTACGCGCTGTACGACGGCTTCCTGCGGCCACGACAGGAGCAGACCCAGGGCCCTGGAGGCGGCCGCATGGTCGCCGACACCTTCTACAACGGTTTCGGCGGCATCGCCAGGACCTACACCGACTACTACACCAGTGGCACGCCCAGTGATCAGCTGTTCAACGCCGTCAACGGTGACGTCGACGCCCAGAACCTCACCGAGTACGACGGCGCGGGCCGCAAGACCGCCGATGTCTTCCGGGTGGCCGGCGAGGAGAAGTGGCGCACCACGTACGCGTACGGCGGCGACCGGGTACACGTCGACCCGCCGGCCGGCCAGGCCCCGACGACCACCATCACCGATGCGCGTGGACGCACCACCGACATCCGGCGCTACAGGGGAGACAAGCCGCTTCCCGGCGGCACATCGGCCGACTACGAAGCCATTCGGTACACCTACGACCCGGCCGGCCGCCTCAAAACGGTCAAGGACCAGGCGGACAACACCTGGTCCTACACCTACGACCAACTCGGCCGTAAGAAGCAGGCCGACGACCCGGACACCGGCAGGACCACCTACACCTACGACAGTCTTGACCGACTGACGTCCACCACGGACGCGCGAGGCAGGACGACCTCGACGAAGTACGACGCCATCGGCCGCACCCTGTCCACCTGGGAGGGCGAGCCGGACACCGGCACCAAACTGACGGTCACCACCTACGACAAACTCGCCAAGGGCGAGCTCTACGGGAGCTACCGCTACGCCGGGGGCGCCGTCCAGTCCAGCACGGTCGTCGCCGAGCTGGACGAGATGTACCAGCCGACCAAAACGCGCTACACGCTGGCAGGCACAGCCGCTCCGGAACTCAACGGAACGTACGAATACACCACGCAGTACAACCGTGACGGCACAGTGCAGTCCCTCGGCATGCCCGCCGCGGGCGGACTGCCGGCCGAAACGGTCTCCTACGTCTACGACGAGCTCCAACGGCCGACCCAACTGAAGACCTCGCTGGGCAGCACCTACGTCAACGCGGCCCGCTACTCCCCGATCAGTCAGCTCCAGCAGCTGGAGCTGACCATGGGTGGTGCGACCGACAAGAAGACCTGGCTGACATACGAGTACGAGCGTGGCACCGACCTGCTCACCCGCTCTCGCGTCGACCGGGAGGGGGCCTCGGCCGTCGCCTACGACGCCCGCTACGCCTACGACACGTCGGGCAACGTCACCGCCATCGCCGACGCCCCGACGGGGGGCCAGGCCGACGTCCAGTGCTTCACCCACGACTGGCAGCGGCGGTTGACGAACGCGTGGTCCACGACGAACGCGTCCGATGGCGCGGTGGGTTCGGGCAACGGCAACGCGGCGTGCGCGAACGCCCCTTCGCCGAGCACCATCGGCGGCCCGGCCCCGTACTGGCACGAGTTCGCCTACGACGCGTCCGGCAACCGCAAGAAGCAGGTCATCCACGGCGTCGGAGGGGAGGGCGACACCACCCGCTCCTACTCCTACGGCGACGAGGATCAGGACGGCACCCCGGGCGAAGCCGGCGACGGCGGACCCCACAACCTCACCAAGGTCGTCCAGGACGTCGCGGCCGGCGGCTCGGACCCCGCGGTCCACTCCCAGGACACGTTCACCTACGACGCAGCAGGCAACACCGACAAACGCGTCCTCAACGGCGACACCCAGAACCTGGACTGGAACGCCGAAGGAAAGCTGACCAAGTCCACCGAGGGAACGAAGGAATCCAGCTTCGGCTACGACGCCGGGGGTGAGCGGGTCCTGCGCAAGGAACCAGACGCCACCACGTTCTACCTGCCCGGCATGGAGCTGCGCCTGGACACGGCCGGCAAGGCCGTCACCGGGGCTCGTTACTACGTCTTCGGCGACAGCACGGTGGCACTGCGCACCAAGAACGGCGTCGAGTTCCTCTCGGCCGACCACCACGGCACCGCCGAGATCTCGGTCAACGCGACGACGGGCGAGACGACCCGCCGCCGGATGGATCCCTTCGGCGCGGAGCGAGGCGACGAGTCCAAACCATGGGTCGATGACAAGGGCTTCCTCGGCAAGCCGGTCGACAGGTCGACGGGCCTCACCCACATCGGCGCCCGTGAATACGAGCCGGAGAACGGCCGCTTCGTATCGGCGGACCCGGTCATCGACTTCACCGACCCCCAGCAGATAAACGGCTACGCCTACGCCAACAACAGCCCAGTCTCCTTCACCGACCCGAGCGGTGAGTTCCTGTTCGGCTGGCTCTTGGGCATGGCCATGGTCGTCAGTGGTGCGCCCCTTCTCCTCATGAGCGCCATCACCTCTGCGGGGCGTAAATACACACCCGAGCAGTCCCACGCCGCCGCAGCGCAGCGTCGGGCGGAGCGGGAACGGACCAAGGCCAACGCAGCCAAGAAGCGCGCGATCTCGGCGGCGAAGGAAATGGCGAAGATTGCGGCGGACGAACTGGGCATCACCGACGCCCTGGACTGCTTCACCACCGGCAGCCTCGGTGCCTGTGGCTCGACGGTTCTCAACATCGCCACGAGCTTCGTCGGCGGCCTCGTGGGCAAGTTCGCCACGAAGTACGCGCTGCCATGGAAGTGGGCAAAGGCAGTTGCGCTGGGAAAGCGGGTATGGGGCCTGCTCAAGAAGATCAAGAACGGTTTCACCTCGTGGCTGGAGACCGGCAAGCGGGCCGACAAGCTGGAGGCAGCGGCGGAAAAGGCCGCCGACGCGGCGGCGCCATGCTCGACCTCCAACAGCTTCGCCCCGAAAACCAAGGTGTTGATGGCCGACGGATCCAGAAAGGACATCGAGGACGTCAAGATCGGCGACAAGGTCGTCGCCACGGACCCCGAGACCGGTAAGGCCAAGTCCGAGACGGTCACAGCCGAAATCACGGGCAAGGGGACCAAGCACCTCGTCACGGTCACCGTCGACACCGACGGCAAGAAGGGCGACAAGAAGGCGTCGGTCACCGCGACGGACGGACACCCCTTCTGGATCCCGGAGATCGGAAAGTGGCTGGATGCCACCGACCTTCACCCCGGTCAGTGGCTGCGCACCAATGCCGGCACGCACGTCCAGATCACCGCGGTCAAACGCTGGACGAAGCAGGCCACGGTCCGAAACCTGACCGTCGCCGACTTGCACACGTACTATGTGCTGGCGGGGGCTGCGCCGGTTCTGGTTCATAACTGCAACAGAGCCGGCTTGGATTTCACTGATGCGGAGAGACAGAAGGTTTACGACGCCAACGCCGCCAGGAATGGTGGCGAGTACAGGTGCGACTACTGTGGGCAAAAGGTGGAACGGCGCGCTTCGCGAGACGCCAACGGAAATCCCGTCAAGGGAAGGTCCGACGATGCTCAGATCGACCACATAGAGCCGAAGGCCAGTGGCGGGCATGGTGGTGACCACAACGGAGCTGTGGCCTGCCGTCGATGTAACAGGGATAAGTCCACGAAGCCTCTGGAGGATTGGGACGATGAGCTCAGAGATTTCCTCAACTAGCGACGGGTGTTCGGTGCCGCAAAGCAAGCCTGAGAGGCTTTACAAGGTGGCCTTCGACCTCCCTGCCGAGACTGCCGATTGGGCCCATGCATCTGCGGAGCGGCTCTGGACCGGGAAAACCTCCGTGCAGATGGAGGTTGAAGTTCGCAACACTCCCTTCTATGTGAAGGGGATCGCCTTCAGGGACATTGTGCGGGTCAGGGTTGATCACGAGCGCAGAGAGTTCGTTTTCGATGAATTCGTGTCAGAGTCGGGGCATTCGACCGTCCGCATCATCATCAAAGACGACGAGGTAAGGGGCATGGTTGACGCGACGCTCCGCAGCTTTGGGTGTTCCTGGGAGATTGATGCCACGGAGGCTCTGTGGGCAATCGATGTGCCGTCGCATGTTGATTACGCATCAATGAGGCGTGCTCTTATCGGTGTTGCCGATGAAGGGAAAGTCGGAGTCGAAGAGGGTGCCCTTTCGAAGGGCCATCGCGAACAGCTCGGGTTGTCGGAGTCCGATCGTTGATCGCGTTCGCCGGAGGTCCCGCCGGATTTCGTTGCGGCGGGACCTCTGGGGTGACTTTGCGGCAACTTCAGCAGGAGGCTGCTGCGGTGGGTGGGTCATCGGACCCGACGTTCGGCCCGGCCGGCGGTGACGCCGATCACCCTATGCGGCTGCAACGAGGCTCTTGGTGCGAATATCGATCCAGTCCTCGTTGACATGGCGGAGCGCTGAACGCAGACGTCCGGAGGCACGACCATGGCGGCCAGCAACCGGTGGAAGTCATTGCAGGTTCTCCAGGGAAGCTGAGTCAGTAGGTCTGGTCTTCCGTATCCGGCTCCACGCCGATGGCCGCGAGCCCTCAGGCCACCTGTGCACCTCTTCCGTCCACCTCGGCCTGCAAGCAGGCGCAGGCTGTCTCAGTCGAATGGGGGTGCATACGCGGAACGAACCCCCTAAGCGGTCGACTGCCTCCCGTCGCCTACGCTCGGTCGAACAGGTGCATCTTCAGGGAGGACAGTCATGGCCCAACTCGCAAGAGAAGAATGACCCCCTGTGGACGTGTCCTATCCGGGTGCCCATTTCTGGTAATCACCCGATTCGTCGCACCTCTCGCTTTCGGTGGCTTCGCTCGGTGCCGTTTCGGGATGTGGAGACGACGGAAAATGAGCCCCACCGTGGCACCGCGCCGCTACCGTTTCCCCCTCGCGGCCGAGCGTCTTCCGAGCTCGGCCCGCCACACTGATTCTCATACCTGGACGCTTTCCGGCGCCCTATCCGCCACCAACTGCCCACCCCGTCCCAAGGAACAGGCCGACGATGACGAACGACGCAGACATGCGGGCTTCCCGGAGCAGGGGACTGAAGCCGATCGGCGCTGCCGTGACGGCGGCGGCGGTTGCGGGTTCGTTGCTGGCCGGCTGTTCGTCCGGAGCCGACGAGGAGCCGCCGGATCGTACACCGTCGGCGCCCTCTCGCACCGAGAGCCGGCCCCCCTCCAGCGCGCCTCCCACCAAGGGGACCGAACCCCCCGCGCCGGAGCCCAACGCATTCGCGCCGTACGTGGATACCTTGCTCAAGCCCTCTTTTGACCTCCTCCGGAGCGCGCAGGAGACCGGGGTGAAGGAGTACAACCTGGCCTTCGTCTCACCCGGAGGCGGTTGCACGCCCAAGTGGGGCGGCAGGCAGGAGCTGCGCGACAACCCGGTGGCGCGCCAGGCGGATGCGCTGCGCGCCAAGGGTGGCGATGTGCGGATCTCCTTCGGCGGCCAGAGCGGTCACGAACTGGCCCGGGTCTGCGGCTCGGTGGACAAGCTGGTGCGCGCGTACACGAAGGTCATCCACGCCTACGACCTGAAGAAGGTCGACTTCGACATCGAGGGCCCCGCCCTGACGGACAAGAAGGCCAACACCCTCCGCGCCCAGGCGATCGCACGGCTGCAGAAGCAGCACCCGGGCCTGGACGTGTCCTTCACTCTCCCGGTGCTGCCGTCCGGTCTCAACCGGCATGCCGTCGCGGTCCTGGACAACGCGAAGAAGGGCGGGGCCCGGGTCTCCTCCGTGAACATCATGGCCATGGACTACGGCAGCTATTACGACGGCGACATGGGCGAATACGCCATCTCAGCCGCTACGGCCACCCAGAAACAAATCAAGAAGGCGCTCGGCATCCGGCGTGATGCCGCGGCCTGGAAGGCCGTCGCGGTCACACCGATGATCGGCGTGAACGACGTCGAGGTGGAGGTTTTCACTCCCGCCGACGCGGTCGAGCTCAAGAGGTTCGCCGACAAGACGGGACTCGGCCGGCTGTCGATGTGGTCGGCCACCCGGGACAAGCCCTGCCCGGGAGGCGCCAACTCCAAGGCGATGGCGACCTGTTCGAGCACCGAAGGAAAGACGAACGAGTTCGTGCGGGCATTCACCGGTTGAGGGACGCGTCTCTCTGTCGGTGGCCACGGGCTGTACGCGGCTGTGGTGAGCGCGGCGTCAGAGGGCGTGAGAGGACGATGCCCCCGCCGTAGCATTCCGGCGGGGCATCGTCCTCTCACTGCGAGGCCTGCGCAGGGGTCGGCGGGGGATCCATTGTCCTCAGACCCTCCGCTGTCGAGCGCCCGCCGAGCCAGGACGCAGCCACCTGGCTCAGGGAAGCTCCTCTGTCCCGGCTGCGGCTGCGGGGATTGCGGGGGACTGGGGGAGGGGCGCCTCGCTGCCGGACACGTCCGACGAGTGGCCAATCCGGCCAACCTGGAAGCCGTGCTGCTGCTCATCGACGAGTGCGAGAAGATCGCCGGCATCCGGTTCGGCCGGGCCGTCGTCCCCGAGCGAGCCAAGGGAGTCAGGCCGGCGCACCGCACCGCACCGCACCGCACCGCTCCGAGCCCCGCCCCGCCCCGAGCCCCGCGTCGTCCGTGTGCTGCCGCGTATCCTCACACTGAGCAAGCTGAGCGAAGGACGGTGCACGTGGCGGGCAGCAGCAAGCAGCATGGCGGTGCGGCCGGCGGCGGGAGCGCCACCCCCGGGGCCGCCGGGCGTACCTCGCTCAGTGCCTGCGCGCGCGACGCCGTACGGCAGCGGATCGTCGACCGGCGCTACCCCCAGGGCGCCCGCCTCGTGGAGCGGGAGGTCGCGGAGGAGCTGCGGATGTCTCGCGTACCGGTACGCGAGGCGCTGCGCGCGCTGGTGGCCGAGGGCCTGCTGGAACTGCTGCCGCACAGCGGCGTCCGCGTGCGTCGGCTTGAGCGCATCGATGTGCAGCACCTGTACGAGGTGTGGGAGCCCCTTGCCGTACAGGCCTCGCGACTCGCTGCCCGCCGTGTGGCGGGGGCGGGAGCGGACGAGTCGTCTCTGCTCTCCGCTCTGCGGGCCTCCCTCGAAAGGGCGGAGCAGGCGGCCGCCGACGGGGAGGGTGCGAGCGAGGTGGCGGCCCATACCGCGTTTCACGAGGACATCGTGACACTGAGCGGCAATCCCCTGCTCGCCCGCACGATGGAGCAACTGAGCTGGCAGCTCCAACTGTTGTTCGGCCTGCGTGAGGAGCCGGAGCACATGCGTGCCCAGCACGCGTTGATGTTCCGGCACATCGCCGCGGGCGACGAGGATTCGGCGGCCGCGAGCACCCTGCTGCACGTACGCGACAGCCGTGCGGTGGCTCAGCGCTCCCTCTTCGGCGCCGGTTGAGCCGGGTCCACCCACAGGCCCCCTACTTTGTATACCAAGACCCCGCTTCCTGGCTCTCCGCTTGCGTGACGCGGACGTGGTCTCCCTCAGCGGCTGCTGCGCTTACCGCAATAACAAGGGTAAAGGGTGCGTACTACGCGGGAACGGAATCGCATCTTCCCAGCCACCAGTGTCCGCTGGTATACAAAGTGCTCCCCATATTCGCCACAGCGATCAAGGAGCCCACCGATGTGCGTAGAGCCCGCCCCGCCGCCCCCGAGCCGCCTGACCCGGCGCGGTGTTCTCGCGGGCGCCGCCGCCCTGGCCGGCACGTCGGCACTGCTGACCGCGTCCGCTCCCGGGGCCGCGGCCACCGGCCGCCGCTTTGCGGGCGGTCGCGGCGGTGACCTGGTCGTCGAGGGCGGAACGCTGCTCGACCCGGACACCGGCGAGGTCACCGAGGACGCGCTCGTCATCATCACCGGCGGCCGCGTCCGCGTCGCCGGTTCCAGGGCCCGTACCGCCGCCCAGGTCCCCGGCGGCGCACCCGTGCTGCGGGCGGACGGTAAGTGGATTCTGCCGGGACTCGTCGACGCACATATTCACCTCAACACGGCGGCCGAGGCGCGCGACGCGGTCCGCAAGGGCGCGACGAGTGCCCGCAGCGGATCGACCAACTTCTACCAGGACGTCGCCGTACGGGAGTTGGCCCACCAGGCGCCGCAGCAGGCGCCGCGGCTCCGGGCCGCGGGCATCTTCGTCACGCCGGACCTGGGCGACACGATCCTCGCCGATCCGGATCTGGCCCCGCTCGCCCGGCTGCGGAACGGTGTCCGCTCGGAGGAAGCCCTGCGCCGCGTGGTCGACGTCAACCTCGCGCGCGGCGCCGACGTCATCAAGACCCGGGTGAACGAGCGCGCCGGGCTGCCCGAGCAGGATCCGCTCACCCAGGTGTACGACCACGACCAGCTGTCCGCGATCGTCGCGGCCGCACAGCGCGGCGGCAAGGGCGTGCTATGCCACAGCTACAGCGAGAAGGGCTGCCACGACGCGGTCACGGCGGGGATTCGCTCCTTGGAACACGGGGTGTTCGTCGGCGAGCGCACGCTGCACGAAATGCGGCGCAGGGGAACGTACTTCACCCCCACGCTCACGGCGATCGCCGGACTCGTCGATTCCCCGGATCCGATTCTGGCGGAACGCGGCCGCAGCTACCTGCCGGTCCTCAAGCGGGCGGTGCTCGCAGCGCACGAGCGTGGCGTCCCGCTCGTCGCGGGCACCGACTCCTCCGGCGGAACGGTTCAACCCATCGGCGGCGAGGTCGAGTTGATGCATTCCGCCGGGCTCTCCGCACTGGAGGCGATCCGGGCCGCGACGACCGGAGCGGCGAAGCTGCTGGGGCTGGAAGGGGCGGTGGGTCGTCTGGAGCGGGGCTTCGCGGGCGACGTACTCATCGTGGACCGCGATCCGCTCGCCGACCTCAGCGTCCTCAAGAAGCCTTCGCACGTGGTCCGTTCCGGTCTCGTGGTGTAGCCGCCGGGCGGCCAATCGTCTCCTCAGCCTCACTCTTCCTCCCCGCCACATCGAAGGAGCCAACCGATGCGAGCCGAGTCGTCCCACCCTCTCACCGGCAGCCTCTCCCGTCGGGGCGTGCTGGCCGGAGCCGCCGCCCTCGCAGGAACCATGGCCGCGGCCACTCCTGAGACCGCTGCGGCTCAGAGCTCCGGATCGGCACCTGTCGCCGCCGCGAGAATCACCGAGCACGCCGGCCACCACCCGAACGCCACGGTCTTCAGGAACGTCCGTCCTTACGGCGCCGACACCCCGGTCGATCTCACCGTCGTCGACGGCCTCGTCACGGACGGCCCGGCGCCGAAGGGCGCCGAGGTCGTCGACTGCAAGGGCAGGATAGCCCTCCCCACGCTGGTGAACGCACACGTGCACCCGGACAAAACGGCATGGGGTGAGCCGTGGGTGACGCGCAACCCCGCGCACACCATCGCCGAGTACGCGGCCGAGGACGTGAAGCTGTACCACGCACTGCGCACACCGTTGAAGGACCGCGCCCAACGCCTCATGACGCACGCCGTCACCCAGGGCACGCGGGCGATGCGCGCACATGCCGATGTGGCGCCCGCCTTCGACCTGGAGGGCGTCGAGGGGATCGCGGCCGCTGCCAAGGAGCTGCGGCACGCCCTGGACGTGCAGATCGTGGCGTTCCCTCAGCACGGCGTCATCCGCACGCCCGGCACCAAGGAACTCCTGGAGGAGGCGGCACGCACGGGGATCATCGACCAGGTCGGCGGTATCGACCCGATCGAATTCGATGAGGCGCTCGACGAACAGCTCGACGTGGTCTTCGGTATCGCCGACCGGCACGGTGTGGGCGTAGACATCCACCTCCACGAGCGGGCCGGGACCGGCGTGAAGTCCCTCCGAGCGATCATCGATCGCACCCGCGCGCTGTCGCTCCAGGGCAAGGTCACCGTCAGTCACGTCTTCTGCATTCCGGGCCTGAAGGGCCGCGAACTCGACGACATGGCCGTGCAGTTGGCGGACGCCGGCATTTCCCTCACCACGGTGGCGCCGTCCTCCGACCTTGTCCTGCCGATCGACCGATTGCGTGAGCACGGGGTCCACGTCAGCCTCGGCACCGACGGCGTACGCGACTCATGGAGCCCCTTCGGCAACGCCGACATGCTGCACCGCTCCCACCTGCTGGCCTGGGTCCAGGACGTCCGCCTGGACGAGGATCTGGAGGCTGCCTTCCGCGCGGGCGCCGACGGCGGTGCTCAGCTCCTCGGCCTGCCGCGCGCCGACCTGAAGCCCGGCTCGCCCGCCGACTTCCTTCTCGTACGCGGTGAGTGCCTGCCCCAGATCGTGGTGGACCTCCCCCGGCGGGAGATGGTGGTGCGCGGTGGACGCGTGGTCGCAAGGGACGGCGAACTCGTCGAAGGATGAGGCCGCTGTCCGTGGACGGTGGTTGTCCGCCGGTCGAGGAGGTCGCCGGTGACCGCCGCGGCTCCCGGGCGGCCCACCACCGTCAGGCTGGTCGCATACCGACCGTGGTCGGCTGGCTGCGGGCGGCCGCCCACAGCGGCGTCCCACCGGCCCACCGCCTCGACGGCTGCTTCCGCCGGACCGGCCCGGTCTGCCTCTACCGGGGGCCGCGAGCCAGGCCGAAAGCCTCCTGGTGAGGACACGGCTGCGCCCCTCCTCACCAGGACAGGGCTTCGCCCCACGACTGCTGTGCCGCACCCCTCCGGGTAACCGCTGCCGGCGCCTTCCGAGACGCCCGATTGATCGACTGGTGGGGCCTGGCGCCCAGGCATAACGTGGGTGAAATGACCGGTCCGGTTCCCCGGAGCGGAAAGGCAACTCCATGACGAGTCACACGCCGACCCCCGAACCGACAGCCGGCTCCGGGCAACGGCGGGGTGGAGGCAGTGGGATTGCCCTCCTCGTCATTTGCTCGTGCCAGCTGATGGTGGTCCTCGACATCACCATCGTGAATATCGCGCTACCGAACATCCAAGAGGCGCTCGGCTTCTCGACCGAGAGTCTCTCCTGGGTGATTAATGCGTACACCCTCACCTTCGGCGGACTGTTGTTGCTCGGCGGCAGGCTGGGTGACATCCTCGGCCGCCGCAGAGTGTTCATCGCGGGAATCCTGCTGTTCGTCCTCGCCTCGCTGCTCGGCGGCCTGGCGCAGGAATCCTGGCAGTTGCTCGCCGCACGTTCACTGCAAGGCATCGGTGGTGCCGTCGCCTCCCCGACCGCACTCGCCCTCATCACCACCACCTTCCGCGAAGGCCCGGAACGCAACCGGGCCTTCGGGGTTTTCGCCGCCGTCTCGGCCGGCGGTGGCGCGATCGGTCTGCTCGTCGGCGGCATGCTCGTCGAGTGGCTGGACTGGCGGTGGGTGCTGTTCGTCAATGTGCCGATCGGCCTGGCCATCGCCGTCGCAGCACCGCGCTTCATCCGTGAGTCCGAGCGTCATCCCGGTCATTTCGACGTCCTCGGCGCACTCACCTCCACGGCGGGCATGGTCGCGCTCGTCTACGGCTTCATCCGGGCCTCGGAGGACGGCTGGAGCGATCCGCTGACCATCGGAGCCTTCGGCGTTGCGGTCGTGCTGCTCGCTGTGTTCCTCACCATCGAGCGCCGTTCGCGACAGCCGATCACACCACTGCCGATGTTCCGAGACCGCAACCGCGCGGGTGCCTTCGGGATGATGCTCAGCCTGGCCGCGGCGCTCTTCGGCATGTTCTTCTTCCTGACCCTGTTCGTCCAGAACGTGCTCCGCTTCAGCCCGTTGCAGGCCGGTCTGGCCTTCCTTCCGGTCAGCGCCGTCATCGCGGTGGGGGCGGGGATCGCCTCCCAGCTGCTGCCGAAGTACGGTCCCAAGCCGTTCATGGTGGCCGGGGCGCTGCTCGCGGCGGGCGGGCTGTCCTGGCTGACGCTGACGGATGTGCACAGTACGTATCTCGGGAGCCTGATCGGGCCGATGCTGGTGTTCGGCTTCGGTATGGGCTTCCAGTTCGTGTCCCTGACGCTGATGGCGGTCTCGGGTGTGGCAGCGCACGAGTCGGGGGCGGCCTCCGGGATTTTGAACGCCACCCAACAGGTGGGCGGCTCCCTGGGGTTGTCCATCCTGGTCACGACCTTCGGCACGGCGAGCCGCAACGAGGCCACCGACCAGATTCCGGCGTTTCTGTCGCAGGCGTCGCCCGCCGAACAACTGCAGTTCCGGCAGACCGGACAGTTGCCGCCTCCCTGGGGCGACGAGGTCCTGGCCTCCGGGGTCTCAAGTGCCTTCCTCGTCGCGGCCGCCTTCGCGATCGTCGCGGCGCTGATCGCCCTGCTGGTCATCCAGGTTCGCGCGTCCGACCTGCAACGTCTCCAGGGCGACGGGCCCGACCCTGCACCGTCGCCGGCCGCGTCGGGCGACGACACGCCCTGACCTCGCCGGCACGGGCCGGTAGCCCGTACCGGTCAGGCCACGGCGGTCGCCTCCGCCGTCTCGACCGCTCGCGCGGCGGCCGGCGGCGGCCGGCGGCGGCCGGGCATTCGAAACAGCCGGTTCACCCGGGAAGTACGCCGCGGAAACACGCGCTTCCTAACGTCCGGCCGTGAGCGACGCAGCACGTCGCAGTTCCCACGGCACCGCAGGAGGCGCGGCATGACCCAGGCTGATGCGAAACCGGCTGTCGCGGCAGAGCCCGCCCATGGGCAGGCGGTATCGGAGACCCTTGAGGACTACACCCTCCGCTTCGCGCCGCGCAGTTACCGCCGTTGGACGCCGATGGTGGTGGCGACCACCGCGCTGGGCGGCATCGCCTACATGGCCGACTTCTCCATCGGCGCGGGCATCGGCCTCACCCACGGCACCGGGAACGCGCTTGCCGCGATCCTCGTCGCGGCCGTCGTCATCTTCGTCACCGGCTTCCCGCTCGCCTACTACGCGGCGCGGTACAACATCGACCTGGACCTGATCACCCGCGGCTCCGGATTCGGGTACTACGGCTCGGTGCTCACCAGCGTCATCTTCGCCAGCTTCACCTTCATCTTCTTCGCACTCGAAGGCTCGATCATGGCGCAGGGGCTGAAGCTGGGCCTCGGGCTGCCACTGTGGCTGGGCTATCTGGTCTCCACGGTGATGGTGATCCCGCTGGTCATCTACGGGATGAAGGCGCTCAGCAAGCTCCAGGTCTGGACGACCCCGGTCTGGCTGCTGCTGATGGCGGGCCCGCTGCTCTATCTGGTCGCCACCGACCCGGGAACGGTGCACCGCTTCGTGTCGTACGCGGGCTCCGACGGCCGCGGTGGCGTCAACACCGCATCGGTGCTGCTGGGCGCGGGCGTCTGCTTGTCGCTGATCGCGCAGATCGGTGAGCAGATCGACTACCTGCGCTTCATGCCGCCCAAGACCGAGGCGAACAAGCGCAGTTGGTGGACGGCGGTGGTGATGGCCGGCCCCGGGTGGGTGGTGCTGGGCGCGCTGAAGCAGGCCATCGGGGTCTTCCTGGCCGTCCATGTCCTCGCCGAGGTGGGCCCGGCCGCGGCCACCGAGCCCATCCAGCAGTTCACCGGCGCCTTCGCCGCGATGCTGCCCTCCTGGCTGGTGGTGCCACTGGCCGTGCTCCTCGTCGTGATCAGCCAGATCAAGATCAACGTGACGAACGCCTACTCCGGTTCGCTGGCGTGGACCAACTCCTTCACCCGGGTCACCAAGCGCTATCCCGGCCGGATGGTCTTCGTCCTGGCCAATCTGGCGTTCGCCCTGGTCCTGATGGAGGCGGACATGTTCAGCTTCCTCAACGCCATCCTGGGCTTCTACTCCAACTGCGCCATCGCCTGGGTCGTCACCGTCGCCACCGACATCATCGTCAACAAGTACCTGCTGAAGCTGTCCCCGCACGCTCCCGAGTTCCGCCGGGGCATGCTCCATCCGGTCAATCCCGTGGGCGTGGTCGCCTTCGTCGCCGCCTCAGGGCTGTCGATCGCGATGTACTTCCATGCGCTGGGCGACGCCCTCCAGCCGTTCTCACCGGTCGCGGCGGCCGTGATCGCGTTCGTCCTCACGCCGCTGATGGCGCTGGCCACCAAGGGCCGTTACTACCTGCGGCGCCCCGATGACGGAATCGACGAACCGCTGCTGGACGCGGACGGCAACCCCAGCGCGACCACCTCCACCTGCCATGTCTGCCGGCAGGACTTCGAGCGCCCGGACCTGGCCGCCTGCCGGACCCACGACGCGGTGGTCTGCTCGCTGTGCCTGAGCACCGACCGGACCGGCGACCATGTGCTGCCCGCCGCCCACTAGCCGCACCGGGCCGCGACGTTGGTCGCATCGATGAAGGGAAGAGTTTCGGATTCGGCTTGACCCTCACGTTGCGTGAGGCTGGAGATTGGGGTGCATGAGCGACTACTACAACGCGTTCGAGATGAGCCCCGTACCCGCCCCCGGCCCGGATGCGGTTCCGCCGGAGCCGTGCCGTGGCATCTACGGAATGCCCGCGTTCGTGACGATCCCCACGAGCGATTTGGCGGAGTCGGTGGACTTCTGGACCCGTGGGCTCGGATTCTTCGAACTGTTCAGCATCCCCGGCAAGGTCGTGCATCTGCGCCGGTGGGCGTTCCAGGACGTACTCCTCGTCCCGGCGACGAGCGTTCCGGAACAGACACCAGCGGTGAGCTTCAGTTTCGCGTGCGTGCTCAGCGAGGTCGATTCCCTCGTCGAGGCCTGCCGTGCGTTGCGCCCGAACTCGGTCGACGGTCCACGGGATACTCCCTGGACCACCCGCGATGTGGAGGTGACCACGCCCGAGAACGCACGCATCATTCTCACTGCGGCGAAGCCCTTTGATCCGGCCAGTGAGGAGGCGCGCAACCTTGCGGCAGTCGGGATCACCCCACCGGGCATCGGCGACAATGGGGAGCATGCCTGATGCCACTGACGCCGACGCCGATGGCCTGACCGTCGGTCAGGTCTCGAAGCGTCTGGGCGTGACGGTCCGCGCGCTGCACCACTGGGACGAGATCGGCCTGGCGCGACCGTCGCTGCGCACGGCTGCCGGATACCGGCTCTACACCGCTGGTGATCTGGAACGTCTGCACCGCATCGTCATCTACCGTGAGATCGGCCTCGGCCTGGACAGGATTCAGTCCGTCTTGGACGACTCGACCGCAGACGTGCCCGGTGCATTGCGGGCGCAGCGCACCCAGGTTGCTGAACGGATCGACCGCCTCCAGCGGCTCAGTGCCGGACTGGACCGGATGATCGACGCCCACGAGCGTGGCCTGCTGCTGACCGTCGAGCAACAGGCCACGATCTTCGGCCCTCAGTGGAACCCGGACTGGCCCGCCCGAGCACGTCAGCGCTACGGAGACACGACGCAATGGCGGCAGTACGCCGAACGCTCAGCCTCGCGCGGTCCGGAGGATTGGCAGGACATCGCCGACGCCGTTGCCGGTCTCGACCGTGCCCTCGGGGATGCGATGGACGCCGGCGTCACACCTGGTAGCCCGGAAGCGAACGACCTCGTCGAGCGGCACCGCGAAGTTTTTGCTTCGTACTTTCCCCTCACCAGGCAGATGCAGGTCTGTCTCGGCCGCATGTTCGAGGGCGATCCGGCATACTCTGCCCACTACGACGGCATCCGCGCCGGCCTTGCCACGTGGTTCCGTCGAATCATCGACGCCAGCGCGCGCGCCCACGACATCGACCCCGACACCGCGACCTGGCAGTAGAGCGCGGTCGGCAGCGGCGGGGGAGTCTCGCCGCGGCGTGAAGCGGGAGATCGACGCGTAGGCCGTCACGCCCTGGGCGGCGGCCCCGGAGTCAGCCGCAGGAAGCCTCGGCATCGAGGCGTGCCCGCTCCTCCGCGTCCGCGTCGAAGCCGACGGGTTCCCAGCGCTTCACGAGCAGAGCGATCAAACCGAGGACGGGTGCAATGAGGATGACCCAGTACAGATCCGTGCCGAGGGTGCTGCTGAGGACAGGGAAAAAGAAGAGCGTCAGCGTCGAACCGAGCCTCAGCACGGCCTGGTTGAAGCCGATGCTGACCCCGCGCATCGACGTCGGGAAGCCCAGCGAGGCGTAGCTCATGATGTGTGCGCCGGGGCCGAAACCCTGGGCGAACATAAAGGCGCCGAGCATCAGGATCCCCGCCGTCACGACAGCCGTCCCCGAAGGCTCGCCGAGGAGGCCGAGCACCGCGATGGCGACGAACTGGATCGCGAAACCCAGCGTCATCATCGGCCAGGCACCCCGCGTCGCCGCCCAGCGGATGCCGAGCAGCCCGCCGGTCAGGGCGAAGACGAGATTCAGGGTGAAGGAGGACGCGATGGTGGTCAGCGGGCCCTGGGTCATCAGCGTGGCGATGATGATCGGCAGCCCGAAAGCGACCGCGTTGTAGCCGAAGGTCTCGGCCACGCCGACCGTCACCGACTGGATGGTGCGCGCACGGTACGGCGACCTGAAGAGCCGCGCGTACGAGGCCAGGCCGGGCCGGGGCGGGCGGGGCGCCTTCGGGGGCACGCCGTCGGCGACGCGCGCGTCCACGCCGTACGACTCCCGCAGGATCCTCGCCGCGCTCTCCAGGTCACCCTGGTCGGCGGCCCAGGTCGGGGATTCGTTCATGTAGCGCCTGCGCAGCAGCAGCACGATCAGTGCGGGCACAGCGCCGAAACCGACGGTGAACCGCCACAGCCAGCCCAACTGGGCGTCCGGCAGGAGGAAGTACAGCAGCATGATCACCAGGTAGCAGCCGCTGGTCGCGGCGTACCAGGCGGGCGACCAAGCGGCCGTCCGCGAGCCCTTGCTTCCTTTGCCCTTCAGACGGGAGAACTCGGCGAGGAATGCGATGGCGACCGGAATGTCCATGCCGACGCCGATGCCCATCACGAAGCGGGCGATGGTCAGTGTCCACGCATCTTGCGCCACCGCGCACACCAGCGCGGTGACGACGAAGAAGAACATGTTGGCCATGAAGACCCGGTAACGGCCGATGCGGTCCACAAGCCAGCCGCCGAGGAGGGCGCCCACCAGCGAACCGACGCTGATCGAGGCGGTGACCAGCCCGGCCGCGGCAGAGCTGAGGCCGAACTGCTTCGTGATGTCGGGCAGCCCGTACGCGAGGGAGCTCAGGTCGTACGCGTCGAGGAAGATGCCGCCGAGCGCGATGATCACGATCATCTTGGCGTGCCGGCCGCGTGCCGCGCCCGAATTCACCAGATCGGAGACGTCGGCCGCCGTACGGATCAGCACCGTGCCGGACACCGTCTCCTGCGGCGTGCTGACTGGCAGGGGGGAGGTGGAGCTCACAGGGGCCTTCCGGTGTCGTGCAGGCGGTGCAGGGACGTACCGCGGAATCGTATGCACCGTCCGGTTCCCGTCCGCGCGGGTGTCCGCATTCCGGTCACCTGTACGCAGGCGGCTCGGCGTCTGCCTGAGGCTGTGGGGGCGTGCGCGGGGCCGTCGAAGACTTCCCAGGCGGTCACGGCTGGCGTCGCGGTGTCGGGTCCTGGTGCTCGGCGGCTCTGTAATCCGGGCGACCGCCACGAACTCACGTTGCGCGGAACCGCCCCTGCTCCACCTCCGCGACCAGCCGCGCGCTCCGCAACCGGTCCAGGTGCCGCGCATCGATCCCTCCCGAGGCGAGGCCCCCGCCGCCACGGCGCAGGACCGGCCCGCGATCAGCAGTCTGCGGCGGTACGGGGGCGTCGCATCGGGACCGCTGGGTTCCGTGAGCGGGCCGGAAATCAGTCGACGGGTTTGCCGGGCTCGTCGTGGGTGGAGCAGTGGATACCGCCGCCACCGGAGGCGATGGTGTCGATCCGGACCGGCACGATGTCGCGCTTGGGGAAGTGCTCCTGCAGGATGCTCCGGGCGCGATTGTCGGCCTTCCGGTCGCCGAACTCGGGCATGAAGACGGAGTCGTTGGCGACGTAGAAGTTGGCGTAGGTCGACACGAAGTCATCGCCCTCGCCGGTGATTTTGTCCAGGTCGGGCTGGGGCAGATCGATGATCTCGAAGGGCCGGCCCCTGGCATCGGTGGCCTTGCTGAGTACGGCCTTCGCCTGGTCCGCCGCGCGTGACCAGGAGTCGGCGGGCGTTCCGGGGAAGGCCCTGTCCAGGAGCACCACGCCGGGCTCGGTGAAGCGAACGAGGCTGTCCACGTGCGCGTCGGTGATGTCCTCGCCGCGTACGCCGGCCAGCCAGATCACCTTCTTGATGCCCAGCGTCTGCTTGAGCTCGGCCTCGATCTGATCCCGGCTCTTTCCGCGGTTGCGGTTGTTGTTGACGATCGAGCTCTCGGTGATGAGGAGGGTGCCTTCGCCGTCGGTCTCAATGGCCCCTCCCTCGGCGACGAGGGGCGCCTTCTCGCGGGGGATGCCGTACTTGGACAGGAGAGCGCGGCCCACCCGGGCGTCGTTCGTGTGCTGTTGCTTGTTGCCCCACCCGTTGAAGTTGAAGTCGATGCCGATGACGTCGCCGTCCCGTTCGACGAAGACCGGCACGATGTCGCGGGCCCAGAGGTCGTCGACGGCCAGCGGAATGACCTCGACGTCGCGCCCGCAGGCCTTCTGCGCGGCCGCCTGCTGGTGGGGCCTGGCCATCATCACGACGTACTCGTACTCCGCGATGGCGCGGGCGACGCGCGCGATGTCCTCGCGCACGTAGCGGAGGTCCGCCTCCCACACCGAATCGAGCGCGGGCCACGACATGAAGGTACGCGCGTGACTCTCCCATTCGGCACCCATGCGCAACTCCTTGGCTGTCGTGTCCTCGTCAGCGGCAGCGCTTGCGGCCCCCGCCGTTCCGCCGCCCGGGTCGCACGCCGAGGCGCCCAGGGCGACAGCGCTGACCCCGGCGAGTGTGCGAAGCGCTGATCGGCGGGAAGTGAGCGGAACGGACACGGTGAAAACTCCAACCATCGTGACGGGGTCAAGTTATCCGTCGGCATGGCGTGACGCTCGACGAGCGCGGTGCGGACGGGCGTGGCACGTGAAGGGCGCGATGCGGACAGAGCCGCTCCCCGTCTCGACTCTTACACAAACTGAAAATTCAGTCAAAGAGTGGGTACCGGCCGCGCTGCTGCACACTTCGGTTGCCGGTCCCGGAGATCACCGGGCCGTTCCCTGCCCGGTAGGGTTCGGATCCATGGCGCCTCGCACTACTCAGATCCTCGAAGCGGCCGCACGGCTGATCGCCCGTCGCGGGGTCCGCGGCCTGCGCGTCGAAGAGCTCGCCGCCGAGGCCGGTGTCTCGACGGGGCTGATCTACTACCACTTCAAGGACCGCACCGGGATCCTGCGCCACACGCTTGAGTTCATCAACGACCGCGCCGAGCGCTACACGACGGGTCGCGACTCCGGCGCCGAACCGCTCACCCCCCGCGCGGAACTGGAAGAGACCCTCCTCCTGGAACTGCAGGACACCTCGGAGGTCAGGGAAAACAGCTCAGCCTGGGGGGAGTTGAGGGCGAGTGCCGTCTTCGACGAGGTGCTGCGCGAGGATCTCGCCCGGGCGACTCTGGTGTGGGTGCAGGAGGTGGCTGCCCTACTCGGTCAGGTGCGGCCCATGGCACCGGCACCGGCCCTGGCCGCCGCCGGCGAGCGCCTCACGGCCCTGCTGGAAGGTCTCAGCATGCGCTGGCTCAGCGGCGGAGTGCAGCTCGACCATGCGCGTGACCTGGTGCGCGGCGCCATCGACGCTGAACTGGCACTGCTGCGGGAAAAGTAGCCTCGGGCGCCTTCGGGCATCCTCCGCCGTACCAACGGATCGCACCTTCTCGCCGGATGGGCGTTCGATCCGACCCTTCGACTGAAAAATCAGTCAGGTAGGTGCAGATGGCGAGGTCCCGCCCCAGCTCCGGTGACGCGCAGCGCGCACCTGCGCGAGCTGCCTGGCCTCCCTCCACGAACATCGCTCGTGGGCAGGTCGGACAACGCCTGGATCCGCTCCTACCCGAGTGCCGGAGGGTGCTCGGCCGGACGGCGTCCCCAGGCCGAGATCAGCGGCGCGAGTGTCAGGTCGAGTTCGCCCGCGTGGATGGCGGCCAGGTGCGCGTCGATCTCGGCGTCGTCGGCCAGGCCGGCCGCGAGCAGCTCGCCGCGCACGTGCCGGATGGTCGCCGCCTCCAGCTGGTCGCAGGCCGGCCCGCCGACCGGGAAGGAGCCCGTCGCGGCGACATCCACCAAGCCGGCCTCACGCAATGCACGCGGCAGTGTCCGGCCGTAGCGCAGGTCCGCGCCGCGGCGCGTCAGCAGCTCCCGGACCGCGTCGCGCAGCCGGTTGGCCCGCCGCTGCGCAGGGCCGCTGTCGTCCAGGCACGCCAGTGGCTGCAGAGCGGTATCGGCGTCCTCGACCAGCAGCCAGCCGCCGGGCCTTAGCGCTGCCGCCATCGTGGCCAACGCGCGAGCTCGGTCGGGTACATGGACCAGCACGAGCCGGGCGTGCACCAGATCGAACGTCCCCGGCTCCGGGGGCGGATCAGCGGCGACGTCGTGCCGGCGCACCTCGTACCCGTCGCCCGCCTTCAGCCACGACGGGTCGATGTCCGTGGTCAGCACGTGCCCGGTCGGGCCGACGGCCGCCGCGAGCGCCTCGGGGATACTGCGGCCGCCGGCCCCCACTTCCCAGCAGCGCGAGCCGGCGCCGACTCCCAGTCGATCGAAGTGCCCGCGCGTCACACCGTCGAACAGCTCGGCCAGCCAAACGAATCGCTCGCCCGCCTCGGCGCGCGCGTTGTCCAGCAGGTACCCGCGGGCGGGAGTGGACTCTCCACCGAGCGGGGTAGTCCCGCCCGTCGGATCCGGTCGGCCACCGACGTGCGGGGGGCGGGGCGAGGAGGTCATGACTACATGGTCACCCTCCCAGGCCATCAACGCCACGACGACGGGAGAGGGATGCCTCACACAGCCGGCGAACCCCGCACGTCCTACAGCCCGGTTCCGCACCGTGACGCGCCGGAAGGGGTCCCGATAGACCGTCATGAACCGGACACCATCCGGCTACGCCGAAACCCTGCCACTGGCGGACGTCGAGTCCCTGCCGAACACCGTCGCCGACTGCGAGCCTTTCAGTACGCACATTCAATACGCACGTTTCCGGCCTACTGCAGCGAGGGCCGGAGCTCTGTCCACCGGCCGGGGAATGGTCATGGTCCTGAAACGCCTGCCCCGGAACAGCGGCTCAGTGGAAAGCGGCGGCATTCTCCGAGACCCATTGCCGAAACGTCCTGCCCGGGGCGCCGATGATCCGGGAAGCGGTGTCGCGCACCCTGAGCATCTCGTCGTTGACGTCGCCGCCCGTCAAGTCGATCACTGCGTCCGCCGCTTCGTCGCCAAGGAAGACGGCCATCTGGCGATGCGCTTCGGGTCGGCTGATCACGGCGAAGGGCACTTCACGCCCCAGTACGGCCGCGATCGTCCCGACCTGCTGCCGGGCGGTGATCCGTTCCGGACCGGTCAGTGCGTATGTCCGGCCCTGGTGGCCGGATTCGATCAGTGCCGCCCGAGCCACCGATGCGATGTCTGCGGGGTGGATCGTCGGGAGGCCGACATCCGCATACGGCACGCGGACCGTCTCGTACTCGCGGATCACTCCCGCCCACCACAGGGCATTCGAGGCGAACTGCGTCGGCCGCAGGATCGTCCACGACATACCGCTGTCCTTGAGCATCTCCTCGACAGCCAGGTTCTCGCGGGCAGGCCCCAGGTGCCGATGGGTCTGGACGGCGATGGACGACACCAGCACCACGTGTTCCACGCCTGCCCGCCGGGCCGACTCGATGATCTCTGCGTCCGAACCCATGCGAGACACAAGAAACAGCGATCGCACCCCCTTCAACGCGGGCTTCAGCGAAGCCGTTTGAGCGAAGTCACCCGCAATTGCCTCGACCCCTTCCGGGAACGCTGCCCGTGCAGTGTCACGGGTGAGTCCCCTCAGCGGTCCGGCGCCGAACGTATGGAGCTCTCGCAAGAGGGCGCTTCCTATATTTCCGGTGGCTCCGGTCACGAGGATCATGAACTGTTCTCCCGTCATCAGGCGGTGATCCAATGACCGATGACGTTAGGACCTCAACAATGCTTTAGGTCAAGGTGCTTGGGTGGGGCCCTCGCAGCCGGCACGTGCATCCGTGTGGTGGCCTGGTCCGCAGCCTTGCGGTTCGCCGCCGCTGCGGGCCGTATGCCTTGCTCCGCACAACAGTTGAGAGTTCGAACGTCGCACGTCAGCTGAAGCACGCCACGATGGCGCCGCCCACATCAGGCTCCGCAGGGCTTCAGGCTCTTCGTCCGCGCCCTGCCGGCGGGATCGGTACGAGCAGGGGGCCCGCCCGCTTGGTGCGGCGCTGTACGAGGGCGGTCTCCGTGCGGCCGATGCCTGGCAGATCGCTCAGCTCGCGGGCGAGGTAGTCGTACAGGGCGCCGGTGTCGCGGCACTGAACCATGGCGAAGACGGACGCGGGACCTGTGGTGACGGCGGCGAAGGCGACCGGCGCGTGGTGGGACAACGCGTCCGCCACCGCGCCGAGCGCCGCAGGCGTCACCTCCAGCCACAGCAGCGCCTCGATGGGGGAGCCGAAGTGGGCGGGGTCCACGTCCACCTCGAAGTGCACTACCCCGGATGCCCGCAGCCGTGCGATGCGGCGGCGCACGGTCGAAGCCGACCACCCGGTGGTGGCTGCCAGCCGTCGCACGTCCGCCCGGCCGTCCCTGGCCAGCTCGCCCACCAGCCGGAAGTCAGCCTCGTCCCGGTCGACCGGCCCGCCGCCTTCGACCGACCTGCCCCCGTCCTCCGGCTCGCCGACAACCTCCTGCCGTACCTCCCGGTCGTCCAATGCCGCCAGCCGACGCAGCGTGGCTTCCTCGTCCTCGCTCAGGGCGCTCGTCCGGCCCGCCCATCCTCCGACCCCGGCAACCGGCCGCAGGACGCAGCTCGCCTCCATATCCCGCACCCCTGGGGTACGGCCGATGTGCTCGAAGAACGGACGCCCACCGTCCGCGCCTGTACCTGGAGTGCGGACCATGCAGGCCAGATGGTTTCCACCGGCGAGCGCGGCGACCCATGAGGTGTCATCCCGCTGGGCCAGGGCGGCGATCAGCGCGTCCACCGCGTCGGGTGCGCAGTCGACGCGGACGAACCAGTCGAGCATGCCGATGCGCGAGCTGTCGACAAGTCCCACGACCCGGACGACCAGGGCGGACCGCAGCCGGTGGTAGCGGCGCGCCACGGTGCGCTCCGGCACCCCGAGCACGGCGGCGATCCTGCTGAACGGCGCCCGTCCGTCCAGCTGAAGCGCGTGGACCAGGCGACGGTCCAATGCGTCGAGCATGACGGATTGCGTCACCTTGCCCCCTCCGGACTGCGGATCGCGTCGTTCCCGGCGAATCTACAGCGCCCGCCAGGGCGTCCGGCGCGACGCTGTCCGCACCACTCGGAGACATCAGAGCGAGGTACACCATGTTGACCGTTCTTCCCATCAGGTATGTGGCCGACGTCGAGGCGTCGCGGAACTTCTACGCCGGGCTGGGGCTCGGCGTGCGGCAGGAGCCGGGCGCGGCCGTCTGGGTCCGGCTGACCGCCGCCGCCGGCGCCGTAGGCATCCACGACGCGGCAGTGTCGAAGGGCCGCCCGCCCGGCACCGCCGAACTCGGCTTCACGACGGACGAGCCGTTGGAGGAGGTCGCGGAGCGGCTCGAACGCACCGGCTACGCCTACGAAATCGTCGACGAGGACTTCGGCCGCAGCCTCCGTGTCACCGACCCGGACGGCGTCGTCGTCCAGATCCAGCAGATCGACCCGGAGACCGTCGGCAGGTCGGCCGCCGCGGTGACCGGCGAGTCCGGCTGAGACGGAAGGACACCAGTGGAACCCCTCCTCACCCTCGCCGCCGTCACCGGCCTGCTGCTGCTCGCCGGGGCGCTCGGAGCAACACGGCTCCGGCGTCCGGACGTCGCCCTGCGCGGCGGACTGGCCGCAATGTTCGCCCTCACCGGCGGCGCACACTTCATCGGCATGCGCGAGCAGCTCATCGCGATGGTGCCGCCGGCCCTGCCCTTCCCCGGGCTGCTCGTCACCTTGACCGGCGCCGCTGAACTCGGCTGTGCGATCGGCCTGTTGTGGTCGAGGACGGCCCGGGTCTCGGCCGCCGTGCTCGGCCTGCTGCTGGTCGTGATGTTCCCTGCCAATGTGTACGCGGCCGGCGCCGACGTCCCCTGGTGGGACCAGCTCGGGCCACGAACAGCCACCCAGCTCCTCTTCCTGGCGGCGATCGTCACCGTCCTGGTCCGGCACGGCCGGTCGGCACGGCGGCACGGCCGGTCGTGAGCCGGCTGGGCGGCGGCCCCGAGAGTTTCTCGTCGGATTGCGTCGGGTCGCCTTGGGCGGCATCACTGGTCGGGTGCCGACCGCCAACATAACTACGGCGGTCGGCAAGTGGGCGCGTCGCTAAGGGACCTGAGCCTGAGCGCACTCGCGAGTGTGGGGCGTCGGGGACGAGAAGGCGAGCGGGCCGGGGGAGGGCGGGCCATCAGCGCGGACGCGGACTCTTGCGGTGAACGGGGGAACCGGCTCGGAACCGCGGCCGTTGGACACGGTACGGGCTTTCGTAACACCGGAAGTTCAGAGCAGGATGCCGACGCCGCCCCTACGCCCTACCCGCCCACGCCTTCGCCCCGCCCTCCGCACGACGACCGCACGCGCCCCGCACACCGCACACCGCGCGGTCACGCGACCTCGTGCGAGGAGACAGGAGAACTCGATGGACAACACCCCCGTCCCGCCTTCCGCCACCCACCCGGTCGACGCCGTCGTGGTCGGGGCGGGGCTCTCCGGCCTCTACCAACTCCACCGGCTGCGTGAACTGGGCCTGACGACAGTGGTCTTCGAGGCCGGTGAGGACCTCGGCGGCACGTGGTACTGGAACCGGTACCCGGGGGCCCGTTGTGACGTCGAGAGCATGTCCTACTCCTACTCCTTCTCCCCGGAACTGGACCAGGAATGGGAGTGGAGCGAGCGCTACGCGTCTCAGCCGGAGATCCTGCGCTACATCCACCACGTCGCCGACCGGTTCGACTTACGCAAGGACGTCACCTTGCGCACCCGGGTCACCCGAGCCGTTTACGACGAGGCGGCCCACGTCTGGCACGTCTCCACGGACACCGGACGGACCGTCACCGCCCGGTTCGTCGTGCTGGCGTCGGGCTGCATGTCGGTGCCCAAGGACCCAGGGGTCCCCGGGGCCGACAGCTTCACGGGCGCCACCTTCCACACCGCCCGCTGGCCGCGCGAGGACGTCTCCTTCGCCGGCAAGCGGGTCGCCGTGATCGGCACCGGATGCTCAGGCGTCCAGGCCATCCCCATCATCGCCGAGGAGGCGGCCTCCCTCACCGTCTTCCAACGCACCCCGGCCTACGCCCTGCCGGCCCACAACCGCCCCCTTTTCGGAACCGAGATAGCGGAGCTCAAGGCCCGATACCCGGAGTTCCGGCGGGCCCAGCGGCTGTCCCGGGGCGGGACCGTCTTCGAGCCGCCGACCGGTTCGGCCCTGGAAGCGGACGAGGCGGAGCGCACAGCCGCCTACGAGGCGGCCTGGGATTCGGGCCTGCTGAGCGGATTGCTGCGCACCTACACCGACATCCTGACCGACGAGACGGCCAACGAGACGGTGGCCGAGTTCGTCCGGTCCAAGATCCGGTCGATCGTCACCGACCCGGCGACAGCGGAACTGCTCTCCCCACGCACGTTCCCCTTCGCGACCAAGCGACCCTGCCTGGACACCGGCTACTACGCCACCTACAACAGGCCGCACGTCACGCTGGTGGACCTGCGCGCGACCCCCATCGAGACGATCACGCCCCGGGGCATCCGGACCACGGACCGGGAGCACGACTTCGACGCGATTGTCTTCGCCACCGGATTCGACGCCCTGACCGGCTCTCAGCTAGCCATCGACATCGTGGGCAAGGACGGCGCAACACTCCGGGACAAATGGGCGGACGGCCCGCAGAACTACCTGGGGCTCGTCTCGGCCGGTTTCCCCAACCTCTTCACTGTCCTGGGTCCCCTCAGCCCGTCCGTGCTCACCAACATCGCGGTTTCCCTGGAGCAGCAGGTGGAGTGGATCACTGACTGCATCGCCCATCTTCGGAGGAACGGCCTCACGGAGATCGACGCCATTGCGGGTGCCGAGGCGGACTGGGGGGTCCGTGTGGCGGACGTCGCTGCCCGGACGCTCTACCCGGCCGCGGAATCCTGGTACAGGGGAGCGAACGTACCGGGCAAAGCCCATGTGTTCCTGGCCTACGCGGGCGGGCTGGACCGCTACCGGGAGGAGTGCGACGCCGTGGCCCGAGGTGGCTACACGGGGTTCGCCCTCTCCGCTGCCGCCTCTTCGTAGGACGACAGCAGTGTCCACTCAGGCGACCTCGCCCGCGTGGGGGCCCTCCGCCGATGACCACGAGAACACCCGCCGCACTGTTCGCAGATGGGCTTCGCGAAACGCCTACCAAGTGCAGTCGGCTCGTAAGTCGTGCAGTTTGTCGGCGAGTACGGCGATTCGGCGAGTTCGGCGGGTGGGGCGGCCGGCCGTCGGCTCATTCCAGAGCATCACCTCAGGCTCCGGGCCACCCGTGGCCCGGTTTCGCCGCTACGGGTGGTGCCCCTCCGGGATTTTGGCGAGCCAGGCGAGCGCCAAGGTGACAATACGTGACACAGAGCTGCCGGACAGTGCATCAATATTCGTGTTGATCCTGTGCATCTTTGCAGTCGGCGGCATGAAATCCGGACGAGACGGTCCATCCCGCTATGTAGAGCCTGCCTATGCCGTGATAGCACGGAGAAATTCGTTTCGAGGAGGGTTACGACCGCATGGGTATCTTCAGCCGTCGCCAGAGCGCGACTATCGAGCCGACCCCGGCTGTTGGCCCCCGTACGCCTTTTCCGGAGGGCGATGCCACCGGAGTCGCGCTCGACCCCGCACTTCGTGCGCTGACCGGGCAATGGACGATCGACCGTCCGCACAGTCGCATCGGATTCTCTGTGCGGCATGCCATGGTGACGACGGTGCGGGGTGCTTTCACCGATTACGACAGCACGCTCTATTTCGACGGAGCCCGGCCCTCCCGCTCCCGGGCCGAACTCGTCATTCGGGTCGCCAGTGTCGACACGGGCGTGGACCAGCGGGACGCACACCTCATCGGCACCGACTTCTTCGACGCACACCGCTACCCGGAGATGGTCTTTCGCAGCACCTCCACGATCCATGAGGGCGGGGAGAGCTTCCGCATGACAGGGGATCTGACAATTCGCGGCATCACCGGGCCCGTCGAGCTGCAACTCGACTACCTCGGCTCGGTCCTGGACCCGTTCGGCATCGAGCGGGCCGGCTTTGACGCCACGACCACCATCGACCGCACCGATTGGGGCTTGGTCTACAACCAGCGCCTGGAAGCGGGCGGCGCCATGGTCAGCGAGAAAGTCCGGCTGCAGTTCGATATCTCCGCGATCCGTTCCGTGCCCCCGGCGTAGTTACCCCAAAAGGCCCCCTGAAGCAGCACCCTGTTCCGGGTTGTCGACCGTGCGGCCGCCGACCAAGTGACCGCCGCCGTCGGGGGTGCGGGTCGCGCAGCCATGTACACCGTCGGCAGCCCGTCGAGCCCGCCCTCGTCGATGAGAGGCCGAACAGCAGGCCGCGGTAGTGCAGAGTGCCGCAGAGCGCAGTGGCAGCGAATCCAGTCCCCGGCGCATTCCCCGCACACTTCAACCTCCGCCCCTGAACCGGCTGTTGAATGTCATGGCAAGGCCGTTGTCAGCGGCTACGGCTACGGTCTGCAGCATGGATGTACGAGGGATGACGGTCGTGCTCATCGGTCGCTTCGACGGCTTGCGTCAGGACGAGGCGCAGCGACGGCTGGAGGAACTGGGAGCCAGGGTGACGGGCTCGGTGACCAGCCGGACGGATCTGGTGTTCGTGGACAGCCTCCACTACAACGTGGGGCGGAAGCTCCGGGAGGCACGGAATCGCAACCTCCCGATATTCGACGACAAGGCGCTACGTGCCCTGCTCGCTGATGAGGACGCGTCCGACCGTGGCGGCCCTCAGGTCGGAGCGGTTTCAAATCTGGTGGCCCTACGTGCGCGGCTGCTGAAACTGGAGCGCGAGCAGGGCATCACCGAGGAGCACCGCGCCGCCACGCGAGAGCTCCGAGAGAGGGAGGGCACACTCCTTCGCCATCCATACGGCCACCAGGTGGAAATCAACGATTACGCCCTCAGCCCCTGCGGCCACTACCTGGCCACCGGCACCTTGAGCGGCAACGACTACGGCGGCACCTTGCAGATCTGGGAAATGGTCACAGGACGCTGTGTCAATGCCATCGGTATTGAGGGCGGCATCGGCCGGCCCGGCTACGAGCGCAGCATCCAATGGTCGGCCGACAGTCGCCGGATCGGCCTCGCGTACAACACCAACCGCGTCGGCGTCTTCGATCCGTTCAGCCCCTACCTCGGTTCCGTCACCCTCGCGCAGTGCCTGATCACGGACGACGCGAGCGGGCCGGAGACCTGGGCGCTGGCGCCTGACGGGAGACGTCTCTTCGCGAATTCCAGGACTCGGTGCGAGGTGGGTGGCTGCATCGTCCCCATGGACAGCGGCGAGCTGAACTGGACCTCCGGTGACGCCACGCCCGCGCACCCGTTCCTGCTGGCCGAGAAGCTCCGGGAGGATCTGCGGACCGAGGAGATGGATGCCCACGACGACGTCACGCTCCAGGCAGACGGTTGGGCCCGCTGGTCGCGGGACGGCACCCGGTTGCAGGCGCAGGGCGGGAGCAGGGGCCACACGGAGGCATTCGCCATCGATGTCTCGTCCGGTCAGGTGAGCTGGCTGGCCGAGATCGGCGAGCTCGTCGCGTGGAGCCCGGACGACCGGCTGCTGGTGCACTACGACAAGGGGCTGATCTTCCTCGACGCGGAAACCGGCAAGCCGAGAGGGAAGGAGGTCGGGACCCAAGGCGTTTCGGCACTGCAATGGGGCATGCAGGGCGAAGTGCCGCGGCTGGCGGCCCTGGTGGGGGAGGGCAATGCCGCCAGGGCCCAGCCAGGGGTCCTCATCTATGACGAGGACCGATTCCGCTACCGCCTCGATATCACGCCGGTGGAAGAGGACATGGTCTACGCCGACTCGTGGGCCTGGGCCCCGTCCGGCGACGCGGGAGCCTGGCTCACGGCCGACGGGCGGGTAGAGGTGTGGTCACTGGACGGGGACGAGCCGAAGCGGCTGCGCACCTTGGACGTCCCGTCCGAGACCGGTGTGCTGCTGTGGGGCGCCGACGGTGTGCTGGTCGCGATGAGTCCCACCACGCTGCGGTTCCTCCGGGCCGGGTCCGGCGAGGTCCTCGGCGACTTCACCTTTCCCCACAAACCGCGGGCCCCGAAGCCGCTGGGTGACAACTACTGGTTTTTCGAGAGGCATCACTTCGCGCCGGACGACGAGACATGGTGCGCGCTGTTCGAGGAGGGGGTGGTGATCGCTCCGGACGGCCGAGAAATGGAGTCATGGGACGAGGTTCTCGCCTGGACAGTGAACGAGCGTCTGGCCTGGCCGGTGCGTTGGGGCGAGCTCACAGTGGTGCCGGACGCCCGGAGCGCGGGAATTGCTCTCGGGGACGCGCCGGACGGCCAGTGGTTGCGTGAATACTGGAGAACTCTCTGAGCAGTTCCTTCCGCCATCTCGTGGTTGGCCTGGAGGTGTCGTTGACTGACGTGCGGTGAAGGAGGATCGAGCCGTTACTTCCGGATCGGACGCCTGGCGTTGGTGGGCTCGACCCGCATATGCGCAGAGCTTCCGCGCCTTCGGAACTCACCGAACCATTCCTCACGGCGAGGCAGGTGGCAGGTGAACGGGCGCCGACGGCAGGACGCGTACGCACACGTTTGTGTGCGGCGAAAGGCCCGGGCTGACCAGCTGATCGGCATCGGCAGACCGCTGCACGGTTTCCACCGTCGTCCCGGCGAGCCGCTGAACAGCAGATTCTCCGTCTGCCGGTGGCGCAGTTCGTACTGCTGCCGACTTGTTCAAGCGGAGGTCGGCGAGCGCTGCGTCCGTTGTACGGGCGGGCGTGGATCCAGGCTAAGCGGGGTGAGCCCTCGCCCTCCGGACCTCGATCGGTTCCGGGGAGGTGCCCAAGCTCACGGCGAGGGCAGCGATGTCGTCGTCGAGGGGGCCTGTGCTGTAGCGGAGGAGGTCATGGTGAAGGGCGTTGAGCAGTTCGCCGGGACGCCCCTGGGGCTGTCGACGCAACCAGGCCGGCACCGAGAAGAACTCGCCGGCGCGGTCGCGGGCCTCGGCGACACCGTCGGTATAGAGGAACAGCAGGTCGCCAGGGGCGAAGTCGAAGGAATCGATGCTGTAGTGATCACCGATCAGCTCCGCGAGGTTGAGCAGCGGTGAGGGAGCGGTGGGCTCCAGGGCGCGGACTTCTCCGCGGTTCAGGAGCAGCGGCGGGGGATGTCCGCAGTTGAGGATTCCGATACTGCCGCCACCGTGCGGGATCTCGGCGAGAAGAGCGGTGGCGAAGCGCTCCATCATGGCCTCGGGGGGAAAGGCAGCGCTGTAACGGGTACTGCTGGCCTCCAGGCGACGGGCGATCTTGACCAGGTCGGCCTCGTCGTAGGCCGCCTCCCGAAAGGCATTGACCATCGCCGCGGCCGTGCCCACAGCCGGCAGACCCTTGCCCCGCACATCGCCGATAAGCAGGCGGACCCCGTACTCCGTGTCGACCGCCTCGTAGAAGTCGCCGCCGATACTGGCCTCCGCCGCGGCCGCGAGATACAGCGCCTCGATCTCGACGTCCCTGAAACGGCGCGGCATCGGGCTCAGGACCACCTGCTGCGCCGCGTCTGCGACGAGCCGGACCTGGAGCAGGGTCTGCTCCCGCTGGAGCCGGATATGACTCCCGTACGCGGCCGCCACGGTGACGGCGACGATCCCCGCTGCGGTCCACCACGTCCCCAGGCCGGGGAACACGAGGCTGAGGCCGATCATGAGAAGGAGGCAGACCGTCCCCAGCAGGACGGTGGGGAGCACGGGCCACATGGCGGCGGCGAGGGCTGGTGCTGCGGGCAGGAGCCTGCTGAAGGCCACTTCCGGGGGAGTCACGTAGGCCAGGCTGGCGATGACAACGGTCAGGATCACCGGAGACAGCAGAATGAGTGGCCTCCGGCCGAGGCGACGACGGAGGCGTAGCCGTCCAGGCTTGATCACACTTCGCAGGATATCCACGCACAGCAGACATGTCGCCCTGGTGAGGCGGAGTCGGCCGCCTGTGCCCGGACGGAGCATCCCGCTGGGCGTCAGATCCGTTGGCGGACCTCCCTCATACAGCTCAGAGAGACATCCGTGCCGTGGAATCAGGTGCTGAGCGACCTGCGCGTCCCGTCCGCACCGCGTGACCCACATGGCCTTGGGGCGTGAAGCGATGTATCGACAGACCGAGGCTTTGGAACGCTCCCGGTACGCGGCGTCGTGGCACGTCCAGCGCGGTTCGAATCTCACTCCGCGCCGTGCGTGGGGAAGTGCACCAGCCGCCGTCCCTGGCTCGCGGTCACACGTCCCAGGTGACCGGGAGGCTCTTCACTCCGTAGATGTCCGCGATCTCCGGGCGCAGGGCGACCTCTTCAGCCGGTACGGCAAGGCGCAGCGTGGGGAAGCGGTTGACCAGAGCAGGGAACGCGACCCGCATCTCGACGCGGGCCAGCTGCTGACCGAGGCATTGGTGGATGCCGTGTCCGAAGGCCAGGTGCCCGCCGCCCTGCCTCTGAAGGTCGAGCGCGTGGGGATCGGCGAAGCGCTCAGGGTCACGGTTGGCGGTGTTGTAGGACAGGATCACCGGCGACCCGGCCTTGATGGTCCGGCCCTCCAGTTCGACGTCTTCCAGCGCCGTCCTCATGAATGTCTTGGCGACGCTCAGATACCGCAGCAGCTCCTCCACTGCGCGGTCGGCGAGCGCGGGATCGGCGCGCAGTGCGGCCAGTTGCTCCGGATTCTGCAGCAGGGCGAAGGTTCCGAGAGCCAGCATGTTCGCGGTGGTGTCGAGACCGGCCGCGAGCAGGATCAGGCTGATCCCCTTCAGCTCCTCGTCGGTCAGATCGCTGCCGGTGAGGTCGCTGAGCACGTCGTCGGTGGGGTTCGCGCGCTTGGCGGCCACCAGCTGCGCGAGGTAGTCCTGGGTCGCGGTGTAGGCCGCCATCAGCTCCTCGTCGCTTGTCTCCCCGTTCATGAACGAGTCGACCTGCTCCTGGAAGGAGCCCCGGTCCTGGTACGGCACCCCCAGCAGCTCACAGATCATGATGGCGGGGATGGGCTTGGCGAACGCGGTCACCAGGTCCGCCGACGGCCCGGCCTTCTCCATGGCATCCAGGTGGTCGGAGGTGATCTGCTCGACGCGCTCGGTGAGCAGGCGCATCCGTCGCACGGTGAACTTGCCCATCAGCGGTTTCCGATAGCGGCTGTGCCGGGGCTCGTCCATGAGGAGGAATTCGCCGGGCGGCGCCGGAGGGGATTTGAGGTCGCCGTAGTCGATGGTCGGGTGGAGCATGAGCTCCTTGCGTGAGCTGAACCGTGAGTCGGCGAGGACCGAGCGGACCAGGTCGTATCCGGTGACCAGCCAGCCGGGCTTTCCGCCGGGAAAGGTGTAGCGGCTGATGGGGCCGTGCCGACGGGCGTCGATCAGCTCTGCCGGCGGGTCGAAGGGGCAGCCGGGTTGACGCGTCGTCGGCATCGTCGTGACGGTGTGCAGGGATTCCCCCATGGCCATTCCTCATCTCGCGATATTACGTGTTCGGCATTGCTCGAAAGCTACGTTGCGTTCAGAATTGCTGTCAATCCGTCAGGAATTGTTTTCCCAGGTGGACGGCGCAAAATTGATGCAATGACGCTGAGCTCGAATGCAATGCCGCGTTGCAATGGATGGAGGCGAAGGCAATACTGACGACATGCCAGGAGGACGGTTGACTCAGCAGGACCGCCAGCGCATCGCGGCCGGACTCGTCGGCGGGCTTTCCTACGCCGAGATCGCGAGGCGACTCGACCGTCCGACCTCGACGATCAGCCGGGAGGTCGGACGCAACGGTGGCCCCCGCGGCTACCAGCCCCAGCAGGCGCACCAGGCGACCATCCAGCGGGCACGACGGGGCGTGCCCGCACCCCCGCGCGCGGCCGGGCCACCGGGATATACGACGGGAGAGGAGGTCATCGAGATGACGGTCAGGTCGGGGATGCCGAGGATGACGGCGCGCGTGCACGTCGACCTGCTGCTGTCCGAGGGCGGCAGGCGTACCGCGGCCGAGCTGACACGCAGACTGAAGGTCAGCCCCGCCTCCGTCTCCGTGGCCACGAACTACCTGGTCCAGCACGGCTATGTTCGTCGCGAGCGCGATCCGCAGCGGCGTCGCGACGTCTACGTGATCGACGACGAGGCCTGGTACCACTCCATCGTGCTCAGCTCGCGGCAGACGCTAGCGGCGGTGCAGGCCTCGATGGCGATGGCGGAGGCGTTCGGGCTCGACAGCCCCGTGGGGCAGCGGCTGGCCAGGGGAGGGACGTTCCTGGAGCGGGTCGTCCTGGACATGACGGAGTCGGCCGACCGCTGGCGCGCCCTCCTGACGTGATGGGTCTCGTGGCCTCCGTCTGAGCCGGCGCGCGAATCTCCGCGATGTCCAGGGGCGCCATGGAAGCGGAGTCGGCGATCACTTGCGTGGCCGACTGGTCGCCGTTGGAGGCATGTCTCTTGATGGTCGGCAAGAATGCTGCCGCCGTGCCCCATGTCTTGGGGCACGGCGGCGTAGGGATGACGGTCTCTGCCGAACGCGGCCTTGGAGAGCGGCTCGACCGTATCCGGCACACCCACAGCGGCTCCAGCTGTGGGGCTGCTGCGCTGGGGCTCAGCGGTGGGTGGGCCGGCCTGGAGTTGCTGCTGGCAGCGCCACCAACGGGACGGTGCTTGCCGTGAGTTGCCCCAGGAACACGCTCACCTTCGGCCTTGTGCGGTCAGCCCTTGCGGGTCTTGACCTCTTCGGTGAGGGCGGGGACGACCTCGAAGAGGTCGCCGACGATGCCGTAGTCGACGAGGTCGAAGATCGGGG
>NZ_JBICZL010000022.1:0-89728 GCF_043201875.1 Streptomyces sp. NPDC048248 | reverse complement strand
TACTTGTCCGTGCACCCGGACGCGATCGACGCCGAAGCCGAGATTCGAGGCCACGGGTGGCTGGCCGTGAGCGCGCCGAACGTGGGCCACCAAGGGCTCGACGACCTGGCATGGAGATAGTCCCGAGCCGTTCAGCGAGGCGGCCTGCGAACCGGGCTGTGCTCCCTTCGTCTCTACTCTCCTTCGTCCTGTTCATCACGGCCGGGGTCTTCAACCACCGCAGACGACAGCGTGACTGGTTCTACCGAAAGTTCCGCACGTACGAGAACTTCCGTGCCGAGGCGATCGAGAAGGCGCGCCAAGTGCAGGACGAGAAGAGCGAGGCAGCGGTGGTGCGGCATCGGAAGACGCTGTACCCGGAGCTTCCGCCGTCTGAGCTCGCACGGATACTCAAAGAGCTCTGACAGCGAGGGCATGCCCCTGGCGCCAGGCACTCACGCCCTAACCCAGGTGCAGGGCAAGAACCCGCCAGTGCGCACTGCAATGCATGGCCGCTGACTTCGCCGCATCACTGCAGGACCGAGCCCTGCGACATGTCGCGGCCATCTCCACGGGCAGCCCTCTTACTCCTGACCTGCGTGTGACGATGCACTTTCACCCCGACCGTCTCGCAGGAGACCGACCGATCCTCGCCAGGATGGCGGAAGACGGCATCTACCATTCACAGTTCGTGACAGGCACGAGCAACGGCGGCCTGACCGCTCACCCAGACGGGGACCGATGGCACTGGGAAAGCCGCATCTTCGCCGGCGCATACGACCGCGCCACCCCTGACGAACGGCCCGTCTACGGCGCCCTGAACCACCGTCATGACCCCCTGGGCGGCGCCCCACGGTTCGGCTCCTCGCACTTCAGGCTCACCTCCCAGGCCCTTGCCCGAGCCACGTTCTGCTACCCCGACAGTTCCACCGAGCCCACCGACTTCGGCACCGCCACCCGCTGCTCGCTCATCGAGCTGGCCGAGGCCGACGGCTTGGACCCCCTCGACGGTCACATCGAGGCACAGATCCACGGACCGGTCACGTTCGCCCGCGACGTGGAGGCACTTGTACTGGATCCCAGCTATGGCGGCACGACAGTCGAATCCGCGGCCCGCCGCCTCCCGTGTCCGATCGAATGGCACGCGGGCTTCCAGCTCAGCGTCGATGAACTGCGACGGCACCCGAACTACCGAGGACAGCAATACGTCGACCTGGGCGCCGAAATCGCGGACGGCGGCCTGCTCAATCCCAAGATCATCGGCGATGCCGCCCGCACAGGCCGATAGGCCGTCCAGGACCTCAAGAAGGTCTGGCACTGCCTGGCACGATTCGGACGAGTCACGCCCACCAATGACTGAGAGACGGCCTGCGTTGCCCAGCGTCGGCAGGAGGCCCACCGCGTGTCAAACAGCAGCCCGAGTCTCCTCCCGTTGCTGGTATCACTTACCCGTCTGAGGGCTCGAGGTCAGACTCGTCGGCGCCAAGCTTCCGCACGCACCACGAAGCGTCTACTGGTCAGGAGGGATCGGTGAACGAGACCGGCTTGCCGGTGGCGTGGGCGTAGGCGATCTCCCTGCTCGTGGACTCGCCGATATACCCGCCTGGGTTGACGACCAGAACCCGGTCAGCCAGGTCGATCTTGCGCAGGTGGAGAGCGTCCAGCGCGGTCTTCTGCTCGTTGGTGATCAACTCGTCTGCTTCGTGACCCTCGGCGCGCAGGAAGACGCCTGGCGCGACGACGATGACACCTGCGAAGGTCAGATCACGGTTCGCCGCGCTCATCTCGTCCACGAACCGAGTAGAGCCGCAGATGCAGACAATCTCAGGTCGGTCGGGCACGGCTCAGTCCTGCGGGTCGAACGGGAAACAATCAGTGTGCGTGTAGCCATCACAGACGGCCATACGAGCCAACAGTTTACGCAGTGAGATGGCCACCACGTGGCTGCACCGTCGCAGACGGGAGGCGTGGCCCGTGCTAGGCGATGAGCCTGCGCGACACCGAAGTCTGGGGTGCACCCGGCTCACCAGCTTCCTCTAGCGTCGACGGTCACGTAATTTCCCACGGCTGACGTCACGTAATTGGCCAATTGGTCGCCTGCGCAGGCTGCGTCGCGTCCCGCCGCCGTAATCTTGTTGAGGGCCATCGCGGGGCCGTGGACACTGTCGCGGTGTACTCAAACGCTGACGCTGCTGCGTTGTAGGACTTGCTGAACCCGTGGGACCCGGAGCTATCGTCCAGCGACGCGTTCTATGCCGAGCTCCTCGTCGAGGAGGCAGGGGTCGTGTCCGCCCTCGGGAGCGGCGATCTCCAAGAACGCGCTCAGCTCAGTGCAGGCCCGCCGGTCGTGGTCGACGGGACCGGTGCTGCGAGGGCCCTTGGGAGACTCCAGACGATCGGCCAAGTGTTCCCAGAGCAGGTCCCGCAACCACCGCTGCGAGACGGTGGTGAGGTCGAAGTTGCTGTATCGCTGGGGAAAGCGGACGCCGAAGTGCTCGCTCTCGATGTAGCCGGCCTCCTTCGTCTCCCCGGGGGTGAAGTAGACGATCCGCAGCTCGGTCAGGGCTTCGTGGAGGATGAACCGCTTGCGCGAGTCCAACTGCATGCGCTCGTCGGCCATCTCGGTCAGCGAGCCGACGCGGCGGTCGCGGACCAGGTTGACCAGCTGCTGGATCCACCAGGTCGGCCAGTAGGTGTGGGCGGCCCGCTGGGTGTGGGCGAACAGTGCCCACTGGAACTCGGCCAACACCAGCGGCGGCAGCCCCTGGAGGTTGACCGTGCCGGCCCTCGAGACGGGATGCGCGGTCTGGCACCAGCGGCGGAACGCGGCCTCGTCCTCGTAGAGGATCGGGACGGGCTTGCCGACCTTCTCGTAGCAGTTGAACCACTTCTTGGGGCGTTCGGCGCCGCCGGGGCGCCCGTCCGCCTGGTAGCGCAGCTCGTGGACCCGGCACAACCCCATGGGGCTGCCGGACAAGGACTGGCAGGAGGTGACGATGCAGTCGCCGTAGCCGTGGAACGGCTCGGTCTGCGTCGTGAGCCAGTCCTCGAAGGCCAGCCCGGGCCGGGTGGCCGAGGCCTTCTTCCAGCGGCTGTTGTGGGCCAGACACAACCGCAACTCGTGCTGGCGGGAGGGGCGTTCGGGACAGATCCGGCAGACCGGAGGCTCGCCCATGCGGTCGTAGAACTTCGCTGGCTTGGCGTCGCGCAGGAACTCGCGGCGGGTGAGCTGGGGATTCTCGCGTCGGCCGCGTTCCCACTCCATCTTGTGCGGATGGCACAGATCGCGGGCGTTGGTGCGGGAGTGGTTGCAGTGCTCGACCCGGCAGAGCCAGCCGAAGACCGGATGGTCGGCGGGGACCTTGATCAGGGCCTCGCGAAAGAGCGGCTCGACGTGCGGGCCGCCGAGCAGGGCAGTCAGCACCTCCAGCCGGTCGCGGGTCTCCCGGCGCTTGGTCGGGTCGGCAACGGAGTGCAGAGGCAGCAGGACGTCACTCACTGCATCTCACCCCACGTGGCCAGCAGCGCGGTGTTGAAGGTGGGGTCGTTGACGTCGACATGCGCGTAGATCTCTTCGACCGTCTCGGTCGAAGCCCAGCCGCCCGCGTCGCGGACGATGACCAGGTTGCCGTCCGCGGCGTCGAGCACGGCGTTTGCCCACGTGTGCCGGAACATGTGCGGGCGGATCAGGCCCAGCTCGGCGCGGAACCCGGCCCGCTTGAGCATCTTGCGGGCCCCCTCCGGCGCCCAAGGCAGGCCGAGGTTCCGGCCGTGCTGCTGGACGAGCAGCATCCCGTGGGCGGCGCCGCGCGGGTACTCGGTCGTCAGGCCCCCATGTACCGCTTGAGATCGCGGAAGACCACGCTCTCGGGCGTTAGCCCCTCATGCTCCAGCCACCGCAGATGATCGACGAGCAGGTACGCATACGTCCTGTCCGAACCCGGGCCCGCGTACTTCGACAGGTACCAGTCGGCCCCGGAATGCAGCCCGCTCGCCGAGTCGAAGACGGTGTACGAGCAGCGGCCGTCCCGGTGCCGCACCTTCTGTACCCGGAGCTGACCGAGTGCCAGTCTCTGTGCCACGTGACCTCCATGCCGACTGAGCTGACATCGCGAACATCGCGACGCCGGTCGGCAAACGAGGTCGGGATGTCCCCGGTCACAGCCCCAGGCGGACGTCACGAACAGCGCTCTCGTAGGCAGGAAAAAGCGACGAACACACCTCGCTCCGTCAGTCACGCACCTGTTGGCCGTCGTCGACGAACTCCAGCACCTGCTCGCCACTCGCCCAAACACCGCGAATATGCGCGAACTGCTGTGCGAGACTGCTCTCTTGTTCGCGCGGGCAGGGGCCCGCGCGCGACGTGAATCGGGAGTCCTGTGCGCAACGCGAGGTGGGCGGCCGCGGCCGCCGGTGTGGTGCTGCTGGTGGCGGGATGCAGCGGTGCGAAGGACGACAAGTCCGGGGCGTCGCGTTCCGGCTCGTCCGCCGCTCCGGCGGGAGGGGGCGGGAGCCTGGACGCCGCCGCGGCCACCAAACAGATCGTGGAGGCGGCCGCGGCAGCAGGTTTCACGGGGGAGCCGTCGGGGGGTATCCCGGCTTCCCTCGAAAGGTGCGGGGTCTCCTGGCAGGCGGACGTCAAGAAGGCCGCAGACCCGCAGAAGTCCTACGCCGGGACGCTGGCGGCCCTGAAGAAAGGCGGCTGGAAGCAGGCGCGGGAACTCAAGCAGCAGGGGTCGGTCATCACGTCCCTGGAAAAGAGCGGCTGGACTTTGAGGGCCATCTACCACGACCGAGCCGAGTCGTTCCTGGCGATCTCCTTCGACGCTACGGACAACAGCGCCGAGTGTGAGAATGCATTCGCCGAGGAGCTGGCGAAGAAGCCGTCGTAGGGCACAGGCCGGGGACCTGCTCGGCGCTGAGCCGAGTCCGGATCTGCAGCGAATAGCGGCACAGCAGCGTTGATGGCGTCGCGAAGTAGTCGTACACAGTGGTGCCGATGATCTCTTCGAGTCGGCAACGGGCCCCAAATTGACTACCCCGAGCTCGTTGTCCGCAGATTCGACCGGGGCTAGTGACCACGCGTGCTCAGACGCGCGAATTTACCTGCAGGCCCGCTAAGCCCGTCATGGCTCAGTTCGCGAGCGGGCTCTGACACAGATCTTGGGGAGCGGTCGCGGAGGGTGAACGCAGTGGTCTTCAAGGACAGGCGCCGACGTCCGGATGATGAGGTGGCACGGTGACCAATCACGTTGAGGCGGCGGCTGTCCGACCGTTGACCCTGGCTTGGGCGAGCCGGCACCTGGAGACCGGCGAACGGATCGTCAGAACCGAGGCTCTGCACGGCGGCATCACTGCCGAAATGCGGCGACTGACCATCGGCATGCAGGAAGGAGGCACCCGTGACCTGGTGCTCCGGAGCTTCGTCAACGTGGAGCATGCTGAAGACTGGCTGAACCGGGAGGCCGACACCCTGGCCCTGCTCACGGGGACCGGGGTGCCGGCTCCTGGACTGGTCGCGGTAGATCCGACCGCCGCGCATTGCGAGTACCCATCGCTCCTCATTACACATCTGGCAGGCCGGACAGTCCTCGACGAGGAGGGACTGGAGACCCGCGTCCCTCTGCTGGCCCAGCAACTTGTGGCGATCCACGCGCTGCGCCCCGCCGAGCGGCCCCGGGAGTATATGGCGTTGACGACCGCCGACACCGTCGTGACTCCGCGGGGCGCCGACGTGGCGGCATGGGCCGCGGCGATCGACGTGATCCGCAAGCCCCCGCCGCCCTATGAAGGGCGATTCCTGCACCGGGACTTCCAACCCGGCAACGTGCTGTTCGACGTTCCTCCAAGCCCTGCAGGCCCCCGGATCACCGGCGTCGTCGACTGGGCAGCGACCTCCTGGGGCCCGGCGGACCTCGATGTGGCGCACTGCTCCACCAACCTCGCGCTGCTGCATGGCCCGGCATGGGGTCTGCGGTTCGCTGAGGCGTATGAGGAGGCCGGCGGGGCGCTGGCCGCGGCCGCGAGCGAGCGGCTGTACTGGCAGGTGCGGGACGCACTGGCGTGCTCAGAAGAAGTGCAGTTGGTGTCGCAGCCATGGCGGACAGCAGGAAGGACAGAGCTGACGACGCCAGCCGTGGCGGAGCGGCTGAATGTCTACCTCACCGCCGTGATGGACGCGCTGAGCTGAGCCGGGCGGTCTGAGGCGTGGGCACGACAGCGAATCGCCCTTTCCTGCTGCTGGCCAGAGGCTCAAGGGTGGGTGGAACGGTGGCCGACAGATGTCTTGCACGGTAAGGACCCGATGTCTCTCGGCATGGCCGGGTTTCCCGGTACCCGGACAGCGCAGGCCCAGCCGGGCATCTGGTGCCGTTCGGCGATTCCTGACGGGCATACGGGAGATCATGGTCGCGGACCAATTGGGGAAGACACACAGGGGGTAGGGAAATCATGCTGGCGTTCCACGCATCCGCGCTGGACGGAGTCGCCCGCAATCCGGCGCTGCCGACACCGCTGCTACTGTGCCTGCTCGCCTTCGACGGGGACGGTGACCGTCCGCCCCGCGACGCCCTCCAGCGGGCCGGACTCCCCGAGTCGGCCGTTGTGGTGATCCTGGCCCACCCGAACATGCGCGCCCGCATCGACTTCGCGATGAGCGCCAGGGCGGAGTCTGCACAGCGGGCCCGGCTCGCGGACGATCCTTCTCCCAAGGTGCGGGCTGCTCTTGCGTACGGACCCGAGGTATACGACCCGCGCACTAAGGTCGCGCCGCTCCCGGACGCCGTGTGCGTCCGCCTGCTCGACGACCCCGCCCCTTCTGTCCGGACGGCACTGCTGGACTCGCCCCATTTGGCACCGTCGTTCGTGGCCTCGATGGCTACTCATCACAGTTCGGCAGCGCGCCGGCGCGCGGTGCGTGCATGGGAGATCCTGCCGCCGGGCGAGCGGTCGGCGCTGCTGGCCGACCCTGATTCCGAGGTGCGGCGGGCGGCCGCGCTGTGGGAGTGCCGGCGGGACGCACGCGTCACTGCCGAACTCCTCGGTGATCCGACGTTCGCCGTCGAGGCGCTGCGCCGAGGGCTCCTCGTCCGCGCCGACGCCGAGCGGTGCGTCGCCGAGCGGACGCACCTGGCAGCCCTCGCCGCGAACCCGTCGTTGCCCGCCGACCTCGTGGAGCGGCTCACCGTCGACCCCGACGAGGCCGTGCGGCTCGCGGTCTCCCTCAGGCCCGAGCTGGACGAGACACGGCGCATGGCGATCGACTTCACGGTCGGGGACTTCGACAGGGGCGACGGCGTGCAATGGGTCCGGGATGGGCTCGCCGACCCCGAGGTGCTGCGTCGGGCCGCGGTCTCCTCCCACCCGCTGCTCCGGCGCGCCGCCGCCCAGAGCCCCCACCTGCCGCCCGACCTGCTGCGCCTACTCGCGCGCATCGAGGACCCGATGGTGGAGAACCGCCTGGGCATTCACCACCCCGACACCCCGGAGGAGGTCCTGATGCGTGTGTACGCGAGGCTCGGCGGGACGTTCTCCGCCTGGATGTCAGAGACGCACCCCCGCTTTCCCCGCGAGGGTCTCGCCGCCCGCTACGCGGACCACCCGGACGGGAACTACCGTCGGCTGGCCATCCGGGACCCGGCCGCCACGCCCGCGCTGATCGAACGGCTCAGCCATGACCCCGCGGTCTGGACGCGCCAGGCGGCGGCCGGCGACCCGCGCCTGCCGCTCCACCGGCTCCGCGAGGCCCTTGACGTCCCTGAAATGGCCTTTAGCGCGGGTGCCAACCCCGCGCTCCCCGAGGACGAGATTGCCGCCGTCCTCAACCGGGCGGGTGTTCCCGCCTGACAGCCGTCCTTGCGGACGAAGCGGGTGACGCGGCGACCGCACGAGATCTGCATGCCGATTGGTTCCGACCGCTCTCGGTACTCGGCCCCGACTACCGTGACAGCCCGTCAGCCGCTCCAGCAGCTCCTCCAGTCGGCTGGGCAGTGGTAGGGAGCGTGCTTCGACGTCGGCGATGTGCTGAGCCCAGTCCTCGCGTGGGCCGGAGGTGTCGAGATCGTGGAGGCCGTCGTGGTCCCGCTGGGTCCAGTCGATGGGGTAGCGGTTCGTGCCGCGCCAACCGCACGAAACCGACCCCCGCACCTCCTCCGCCCGTGGCCGGCTCAACTTGCCGTCGTACGCTGACCACTCCGTGGTCTGGTGCATGTGCCTTCCGCTCCCGGCGTCCAAAAACACCGGCTTGGGCTCGGTGCCGTCGTCCAGCACCGCTCCCGCCAGCCCTTCGTGCGACGACCCGAACTCCTCAGTCCGCCAACGCATGTCTGCGCCCTCCCCGACGATGCCAAGGCCTGTCCACGCCCGACACTGCCCAAGTAGGCGGTCGACCGGCGAATCCTCAAATCTGTCACCCGTGGGGATGGTGAGACGTCGCCGTGAAGCACACGCGCGTCGGTGACATGCACGGTTCGACGACTGGGAACTCACGCTTTCCGGTGACAAAGACCGCCTCACCGTCAACCTTCTGGCCAAACACGGTTAGGTAGAGGCCTCATTGGGCCAGGCCCGGGATCTTCGGGTCGCAGGAGACAGGTGATGGATATGCGCACTGAGGCCGCCAAGCGGGTCGAGCTGGTCTTCTCCCTCTTCGACGCCAATGGCAACGGAGTCATCGACTCCGACGACTTCGACCTGATGACGGGCCGAGTTCTGGAGGCAGCGGCTGCGTCGGACGACGGTGCCAAGGCCGCCATCCGGGCCGCGTTCCGCCGCTACTGGACGACGCTGGCCACTGAACTGGACGCCAACGGAGACGGCGTGATCACCGTGGACGAGTTCCGTCCGTTCGTGCTCGACCCCGAACGTTTCGGTTCCACGATCGCCGAGTTCGCCGAGGCGCTCTCCGCACTTGGCGACCCCGACGGAGACGGCCTGATCGAGCGCCCCCTTTTCGTGTCGCTGATGACGGCGATCGGCTTCGAGGAGGCGAACATCCACGCCCTCTTCAACGCCTTCGGCCCGGACGCCGAGGACCGCATCACCGTGACTGCGTGGGCCACCGGCATCGAGGACTACTACGCGCCGGACATGGCCGGGATCCCGGGCGACCAGCTGGTGACCGCCCGGGTCTGACAAGGCTCGTCAGCGGCTGCCCCGGGCTCGGGCGGCAACCGCTCCCACGCAACCGACCTGCCGCCTCTTCTGAGATGTGTCCCACCCTGAGCGGGGCCTGCCGCAAGGCCCCGCCCTCAACCCCCGTACGGACGTCGTCGTGCACGCTGCGGACGTCATGGCCGGTGCTTGTGTCCGAAGACCCATCGGTTCCCCTCCAGCGCGTCGTTCGACTCGGGGAGGGGACCACGGCGGTGCCGGCGGGTGAAGTCGAAGGGGGTGTACATCGAGGTGGACCAGCCCTTGGCCGTCAGGTCGCCCGCGGAGTCGGGTCGTGGCCCCTTGTCGAAGAGGTGGAGCAAGTCGATGCCGATCTGTTCGCGCGTCGCCGTGTAGATCGGGCTGTCGCGGTACGCCAGCAGGTCCTTTTCCAGCTTGGCCTCGAAGGCCAGGGCGCTGCCTGCGGTGGTCAGCCTGTCCACCGTGTCGATGAGGTACGTCTCGGCGGGACCCGGCAGGTAGAAGAGGAGTCCCTCGGCCAGCCAAACGCTCGGCGCGGCCGGGTCGAAGCCGACGGTGGTCAGCGCGCTGACCCAGTCCGCGCGCAGATCGACCGGTACGGGGACGCGCTTCACCTTCGGGGCGGCCGACAGGTCCGTGAGCACCCGTTGCTTGAAGGCCAGCACGCCCGCCCTGTCGATCTCGAAGACAACGCAGTCGGACGGCAGTACCAGCCGGAAGGCGCGGGTGTCCAACCCCGCTCCCAGCAGGACAACTTGGCGGGCGCCCGCACCGACCGACCGGAGGACGAAGTCGTCAAGGACCCTCGTCCGCAGGCCGAAGTAGCGGGCGAACCGCCCCCAGAGCGGGTTGCTGTCCCCGTCCGGGACTTGCTCGATGCGCACCGGCCAGTCCTTACAGGCAGGCGCCGCGCGCACGAAGTGTTCCGCGTAGGCGTCCTGGGCCAGGCTGTCGTGGCGGTGGGTCTCGATCGCCCGTGCCGCGGCGACCAGGAGGGCGGTCAAGCCCACGCCTCCGTCCACGCCTTCAAGGTCTGTGCGCTGCGGCGTCGTGCCGGCCATGCTTCCTCCGTCGGCGGGAGTGGGGGATGCCAGATGTTCCCTTGTCGGATGGGGTGAGCTCCCAGTGCCGCGTGCCTCGCTCATCGGCTTGTCCTCTCCGGGAGCAGGACGGGTTTGACCACACGTCCCGCGTCACAGTCGCGTTCGGCCTCGTTGATGCCGGCCAGCGGGTAGGTGCGGATCAGCTGGTCGAAAGGGAAGCGCCCGGCCTGCCACAGTCCGATCAGGCGGGGTATCAGCACTCCGGGCACGGCGTCCCCCTCGCAGATGTGGCGAATGCTGCGGCCTCGGTCGAGCGTGCCCGGCTCGAGGGGCAGCGGGGTGTGGAGGCGTGCCACCAGGCCGAGGCTGCCGGTGGGGCGCAGGGCTTGGAGCGCCTTGTTGATGAGCGGGGGTGAGGCGGTGGTGTCCAGGGCGTGCTGAGCGCCGCCGTCGGTCAGTCGCCGGATCCGTTCGGGCAGGTCGGATGAGGCGGCGTGTAACGGGGTCGCACCGAACCGCTCGGCCAGAGCCAGCCGCTCAGGATGACGGTCGACGGCAACGGTCAGTACGCCGGCGGCGGTGGCCGCCATCACCGCGGCCAGGCCCACCGCTCCCGCGCCGAAGACCGCGAGGGTGTCGCCGGGACCAGCACCGAAGGTGTTCAGCACGGCTCCTGCGCCGGTGAGGAAACCGCAGCCGAGGGGCCCGAGCAGTTCGAGCGGTAGTGCGGGGTCGACCCGTACGGCGTTGCGAGCCGGAACGAGTGCGTACTCGGCGAACGAGGACTGCCCGAACCACCGGGGGGCCAGCGCTTTACCGGTCGAGTCGGCGAGCCGCGGCAGCTCCTCCTCGCGCCCCCCGAAGAGGTTCAGGGAAGCGAAGTATTCGCAGTAGGCAGGGGCCGCGCCGCGGCAGTTCCGGCAGTGTCCGCAGGAGTCGAAGCTCAGCACGACGTGATCACCGACGCCGATCGCGGTGTCCGGCCCCTCCCCTGCCCGCACCACGACCCCGGCGCCCTCATGGCCAAGGACTGCCGGCAGGGGGCTCCGACCGGCGGATCGTCGGACCGCGAGATCGGTCCGGCACATCCCGGAGCCCGCGATCTCGACCAGGATCTCGCCGACGTCGGGCTCTGCCCGCAAAACCACCTCCTCGACCGTGAACGGGTTCTCGTACGAGCGCAGTACGGCCGCCTGGAACCTCATCGTCGCGCCTCCTGCGGGCGGTGGACGATGAACGGCCGGAGGTATCCGTCCAGCCCGCACGGCCCACCCGCCACGCCCACTCCGCTGTCCTCGAAGCCTGCGAAGAGCTGGGCGAGGGACAGTTCGGCATGAGGGTTGATCCAGGCCGTGCCGCATTCGAGCCGGTCGGCCACCACCTCGGCCCGGTCGAGATCGGTGCGCCACACGCAGCCGCCCAGACCCAATCCGCTGTCGTTGGCCCCGTCGACGGCTTCGTCGAGGTTCCGGTACGGAAGCACCGGCAGAACCGGCCCGAACTGCTCCTCGATCACCACCGGACTGTCGGGCGGGACGTCGGTAAAGGATCGTGGGAGCGAAGAAGTAATCCGGCCCGTCCATCTGGTGGCCGCCGGGCGCCGGACGGGCGCCGCCTGCCAGGGCCTGCTCCGTGACCCGTTCGACCCAGGCCGGCTGCGGGGCGTTGTTGACCGGTCCCGACCGGGTTTCGGGGTCGCGGCCGGGCCCGACGGCAACGGTGTTCGCACGCTGGGCAAGGGCTTCGAAGACTTCGCCGTGGAGTCGGGCGGGGACGTAGAGGCGTTTGACCGCCATGCGAACCTGCCCGCAGGTGCGGAACTCCGCCCCGACCAGCCGGTTCGCGATCCGGTCCACGTCGACGTCGTTACCGCCCAGCTCCAACCGTGCCAGGCCCGGTCGACCATGTCGTCCAACTCGTCCGGCTGCTGGTCGAGGACCTCGGCGGAGCTCTCCCCGGTGGCCGGGTTGACGGCGGAGAAACGTGCGGCCCTGCGTCCAGGGAGGCGGTCGGCCTCAGGCATCGGCATGCCGACTGTCAGTTCGCGGCGCGGGCATCGGCGGTGTGCTCCCGGGCGTGCCGGTCCATCTCCGCCCGGAAGGCGGCGACCAAGTGCGGCTGGATCCGTCCAGCATTGCGGTCGCCACCCTCGCAGACCGCTCCGCGCACGCCCACGATGTCCGTGCCGATGCGGGTCAGCGGACCAAGGTCAGCCTGCTTGACGCTGCCGGCGAGGGCGGCGAGCAGACCGGATGCGTGGGCAAGATGGACGAACTCGGCGCAGGCATCCGGCGGAACGTGATCGAAGAGCCGTGTCCCGTCCTTGACGGCGGTGTCGAGCATGGCCGCGTCGGCGCCGGAGCGGGCGGCGATGTCGGGCAGGGCGAGCGGATTGATGCAGCCGACGCGGTGGGCGTCGGCGTAGCCGGAGGCGACGACGAGCGCGTCGGGGCGGTGGTCCTTCACCGCCCGGACGACCGCGCGCATGACCTCGATGCCCTGATCGGGCGTCGTGCATCCGTAGAGGCCGACCTTGATGTACTTGGCCCCCGAGACGACGGCGCCGAGCGCGGCCTGCGCCACCGTGCCCGGCTTGTACGGGACATCCCCCACGGTCGCGGACACCGGCTTGTCCGCCGGGACCGCGTCGCGGATCTCCCTGATGACCCAGGGGAAGTTCGCGCCGAGCGAGCCCTCATCAGGCTTCTTGACGTCGACGATGTCGAGATGCTCCGCCGCCTTCGCGCAGTCGAGAGCCTCCTCCACACCGTCCGGGGAGATGAGAAGCAACACCGTGAACTCCTTCCGCCGCCAGTCCACCCGGCCTAGGGACAGGGGACCGCGGATCACCTGGTTCATGCGTGCGGTGCGCTCATCATTTCCGTCACCCTCGGGGACCGGCAGGGCGCACAGAGTGCCCAAAGGGCGCTCACACCCATGACGATGCGCCGTGTATACCGGGACAATCCGGACCCCTGGCAGCGTTTCGTCCTGCTGGTCCCGCCCTGGACCCCGCCGGTCGGCGGTGTGCTGGTCAGGGCCAGCCGCCCGGCAGTTCACTCTGTCGAACCCGGCGATTCGGCGGGGCCCGCCTCACGGTTCACAGGGATTGCCTGGTGGGAGCGCCGTGGCTCGGTGACCTGCCGGTGACGAAGGCCGGCCGGTCATACCGCGGGGGCTCCAGACCCGGCGTGGAGGTGAGCCGCCGTTCAGTAACCAACGTGCGCGCTCCACTGAGACAGATCCAGAACCCGGCTTTGGGAGGCGAGTTCCGGCCTCCCGGACGGGGCCGAGCCTGCTCACCGTGCCCGGCGGACCCCGTACCCCAAATACGTCACCAGCGGGTTGCCCTCGGGATCGAGCACCATGTCGACCAGCTCCGGCAGTTGCGCGTCGGTCAGCGTGCCGCGTCTGCGCCCGTGTGTCGCGCGCACGAGGCTGCGTGCGTCGCGTGGCTTGAACGCCGAGACGTCCCTCGCTGACAGCCCCGCCCGACCGAGGGCCTCGGCGAGCTCCGCCGGGCGGCGCATCCGCTGTGCGGCGTAGCGACCGCGGGGCATGATCCGTGTGCCCGGGAAGGCCTGGAAGGCGCCGAGATAGATGAGGCGGGAGACGAGTGTGCGGTTCACGGTGTCGTAGACGAAGGCCCCGCCGGGGCGCAGCACACGCGCCGCCTCGGAGAGTACCGCGTCCGGCCGTTCGGTGATTTCGAGGGTGTCGGCGCAGTACACGAGGTCGAAGGAGCGGTCCGGCAGGGCGAGTTCCTCTGCGGGTGCCGTCAGGTAGGTGACGTCCAGCCCGTCGTCCGCGTCCAGGGCGAGGGCTGTCGCGGCGGGGGACGGATCGGCGGCGACGACCTCGAAGCCGAACTGGGCGAGACCGCGGGCCAGAAGGCCGCGCCCGCTGCCGACGACGAGTGCCCGGCTGCCGGCCGCCACGAGGCTCAGTTCCCCGCACGTGCGGCGCAGGTACTCCATCCGTAAGGACTGGAAGGTCAGCGCCCGGATGTGGCGGCCGTCGACGGACGCGGGTCCGGCCGAGTCGAGTGCGATGTGCGGGGTGCTGGTCATGGCAGACTCCCTCGACGCTCCTGTCAGGTTCCCTGAAGGAACTTAGCACTGTGCGAGTTCCCTGAGGAAACCCGTGGGCGATACGATGGAACCATGACCCGTACCTCCCTCTCCGCCGTTGCGTGCTCGATCGCCCGCGCGACCGACCTGTTCGGCGACGCCTGGACGGCCCTGATCATGCGGGACATCCTCGTCGGCATCCGCCGCTTCGACGAGCTGGTGGAAGACCTCGGCCTGTCCCGCAAGATCCTCGCCGCGCGGCTGGCCCGGCTGGTCGACGAGGGGGTGCTGACGCGCGAGCAGTACCAGGCCAGCCCGCCGCGCGAGGAGTACGCGGCCACGGAGAAGGGCCGGGAGCTCTACCCCGTCCTGCTTGCGCTGATGGCTTGGGGTGACAAGTGGTACACCGAGCCCGCCGGACCGCCCGCCCGAATCCGCCACGACATCTGCGGGCATGTCGCCACGCCGGTCGTGGCCTGCGATGCCTGCCAGGAACCGCTCACGGTGGCCGACACGACACAACTGCCCGGCCCCGGTGGACGGGTCGGGCCAGGCACCCAACTGTTGGGACCGCTGATCGCCGCACGAGGGGAGGGTGCCTGAATCCGGCGGCCGCCGTACGGTCGGGCTCACACTCGCCACACGTGCCGGACGGGCCGCGCCGGGCCGGCTGCCGTGCTCCGGCAGCCAACCGCTGCTCACGGCGCTTGCGCTCCCCGTTCGGCACGGCGGTCGGCGACGATGCCCTCGCACGCGGGGCGGGGCCGGCCACTGGACCACGGCACTCCGTCTCGCTCTCACCGACGCCGTCACCGCCATGAGCAACAATCTGCTTGGCTACCCCGACGACCAAGCGAAACGACCTCTATCAACCTCCCACCAGCGTGGCCACCAGGCGCGTCATGGGGGGCCGTGGGTCAGGTGTGCCCGGCCAGTTGGTCATCAAAAGGTGGTGGGCGGTGCCGACTATGGCGAGGGCCACGGTGCTCGGGTCGATGGCCTCCGCCACCCGGCCAAGCCTCTGTTCGGCCGCCAGATAGGTGGTGATGGCCTCCTCGATCGCGGTGAAGCCGGGCGCCCCGCCTCCCAGGGACTCGCGGATTCGCCGCGTGGTGGTGGGTCGGCTCATGGCCAGGCCCGAGAGAGCCGGGCCGGCGGAGTCGAACAGCGCGAGGGCGACGGCAGTGAGGTTCCGCGCCACCGTGCCCTGCCCCGCGAGCTGCAACAGTGCCCGCGCCTTCGCCGTCGTCCGTGCGAACCGGTCCAGGCAGAGCTCAGCCACAAACTCATCGAGCCCCGCGAAGTGGGCATGCAACAGCCCCTTGGCGCAGCCCGCCTCGGTGGTGACGGCCCGACTGGTAAGCGCGCCGGGCCCGTCCCTCTCCACGACGCGCTCGGCCGCCGCGAACAGTCGCTCACGTACGTCCGGCGTCGCCACTCCGCGCGGTGACATGGACCTCTCTTCCGTTCTCGTGCCGCCGTCCTCACTCGGCACAACTCCGTGGATGGTAGCGGGAATTGCCAGCTTGGGCACCCGCCCATACTGTTTGGGCAAACGCCCATTCCCCACCTCTCACCACAGGAGACCCTCAGTGCCGGACGTCATCAACACCGAACAGGCACAAGCGTGGAACGGCCCAGAAGGCTCCCACTGGGCCCGCAACCAGGACCGCTGGAACGCAGTGAACGAGGGCTTCAACGAGCCACTGCTCGATGCCGCCGGGATCGCCGAGGACCACCGGGTCCTCGACCTTGGTTGCGGCTCCGGGCAGACCACACACCTCGCCGCGCGCAGAGCGCACCAAGGGCACGCACTCGGCCTCGACCTCTCGGGCCCGATGCTGGCCGAGGCGCGAGCCTCCGCGGAGCGGCAGGGCATCACGAACGCCTCCTTCCTTCAAGGGGACACCCAGGTGTACCCCTTCGAGGAGGGCGCGTTCGACGCGGCGGTCAGCCGCTATGGGGTGATGTTCTTCGCCGACCCTGTAGCGGCCTTCGCTAACGTCGGCCGAGCCCTGCGGCCCGGCGGGCACCTGGCGTTCGTCTGCCCGGCCGATGCCAAGCTCAACGGCTGGGTTGCGGCGATGGCGTCGCTGCGCGACTACCTGCCCGTCGATGGCTTCGGACGGCCGGGGCTGCCCGGCATGTTCTCCCTAGCCGAACCGGACCGCATCCGCGAAGTGCTCGCCGCGGCCGGATTCACCGGCATCGGTATCAACCAGACGCAGGCCTACGGGACATGGGGACACGGAGCCGAGGACGCGGCGACGTTCCTGCTGAGCACCGGCCCCGGCCGCGCCCTGATGGAACAGGCCGACGCGGTCACACGATCCCACGCCCGCCGTACCCTGACGGGTCATCTGCGCGCACATGAGGTAGCGGACGGCACCGTCCGGCTACTCAGCACGTCGTGGCTGGTCACGGCGAACCGGACCGAGGGACTGTCCAATCAACGGCGTATCTGGGGTTGTTGAGGTTGGTGGCGTGCTGCGCTGAGTCGGCCGTCGAAGGTGATGTCGAAGGCGTTGAGGGCGGTCTTCCAGCGGCTGGTCCAGCGGGCTTGTCCCTTGCCGGTGGAGTCCAGCGACATGATCGCCATGTAGACGTATTTCAGCGCGGCCTGCTCGTTGGGGAAGTGGCCGCGGGCCTTGACCGACCGGCGGATCCGCGCGTTGACGGACTCGATGGCGTTGGTCGTGCAGATGATCCTGCGGATCTCGGTGTCGAACCGGAGGAACGGGGCGAACTCCCCCCAGGCGTTCTCCCAGAGCCTGACGATCGCCGCATACTTCTTGCCCCAGGTATCGGCGAACGCGGCGAACCGCTCCAAGGCGGCGTCTTCGGTCGCGGCCGTATAGACGAGCTTGAGAGCCTTGGCGATCTTGTCCCAATCCTGGCGGGCGGCATAGCGGAACGAGTTCCGCAGGAGGTGGACCACGCAAGTCTGGACGATCGTGGCCGGCCAGACGGTCTCGACTGCTTCGGGCAGGCCCCTAAGGCCGTCGCAGACGAGCATGAGGACGTCGCCCACGCCGCGGTTCTTGATCTCGGTCAGGATATGGAGCCAGTGCTTTGCGCCCTCGCCGCCGTCTCCGGCCCACAGGCCGAAGATCTCCCGGCGGCCCTCCGTGGTGACGGCCAGGGCCACATAGACCGGACGGTTGGCGACCGCGCCGTCGCGAATCTTCACGTGGATCGCATCGATGAAGATGACGGGATAGACCGGGTCGAGGGGTCGGTTCTGCCATGCGGCCATGCCCTCGAGGACCTTGTCGGTGATGGTCGAGATTGTCTGGCGCGAGACGTCGGCGCCATAGACCTCGGCCAGGTGGGCCTGGACCTCGCCGGCCGTCAGGCCCTTCGCGGCGAGCGAGATGACCATCTCGTCGACGCCGGTCAGACGCCGCTGCCTTTTCTTCACGATCTTCGGCTCGAACGATCCGTCCCGGTCACGGGGCACGGCAATCTCCACCGGGCCGACCTCGGTCAGCACTGTCTTGGAGCGGGTTTGCCCACCAACTCCTCGATCAGCTGGTCATCCACCGCTTTCGCCGACTGCGGGGCAGCCACCTCTGAACTCTCGTCCTCAGGCGTGTTGTTACTGGTCATCAGTGCATCCTCCATGATCAGGAGTTACACCGTTCTTCTTACAGTCCCTGTCGCCGGTCGGAAGGTTTCGGGTACGGCTGGGGAAGATCACTCGCTCACTCACTGCGCGCGCGGAACAAGCTGCGCAGGTCAGGGCCAACCCTCGTCGTGCGTCACCGGGCCAGCTCGCGTAGACCTTGTCCATATGTGCGCAGTCGCCTGTCAGGGTTTCCGAAGCGCGTCCGAGATGGATTTGGCGCCGCCGTGGGCGGTGTAGCCACCATCGACGGGAATCTCGGCGCCGGTGATGAACGATGCGGCGTCCGACAGGAGGAACACTACGAGGGGCGTGATCTCGTCGACGGTGCCGGTACGGCCGAGCGGCGTCTCGCGTATCTGCGCCTCGCGGAAGGCAGGGCCGGTCGAGGCGGTCATCTCAGTTTCGATGAAGCCGGGGTGGATGGTGTTGACGCGGATGCCGCGTGGGCCGAGTTCCGTGCAGGCGGTCTTCGACAGTCCGCGCAGGGCCCATTTGGAGGCGGTGTACGCGACCGGGTAGTGGCCGGTGAGGGCGGCGGAGGATCCGACGTTCACGATCGAGGAGCCCGGTGGCATCAGGGGCGCGAGGTGCTGGATGCCGAGGAGCGGGCCGGTGACGTTGACCGCGTGGACGCGAGCGAAGTCGTCGGCGGTGACCTCGTCGAGGCGGGCGCGCCAGGTGACGCCGGCGTTGTTGACCAGGCCGTGGATGTGGCCGTGCCGGGTGTGCAGTTCGGTGGCGAGGGCGGCCCAGTCCGTTTCGCTGGTGACGTCGAGGCGGCGGCAGCCGGAGGAGGCGGTCACGTCTGTGGCGATGACCGTGGCCCCCTCCTGGGCCAGGGCCTCGGCTTCGGCGGCGCCTTGGCCACGGGTGGCTCCAGTGACGACCACGACCTTGCCGACAAGTGATGTCACGACCGGGCCCGGGGGCGTTTACGGGCGGTGGGCAGCGGTGTCGGGTCCACGCCGGGTACGACGGTGTTGGAGACGGTGCCGATGCCTTCGACGGTGAGCGTGACCGTGTCGCCCGGCTTCAGCGGAGGCGGTGACTGTTCGCCTCGTACGCCCCAGAGTTCGGCGAGGCAGCCGCCGTTTCCGCAGGTGCCCGAGCCCAGGACGTCGCCGGGCATGACGTACGTGCCGCGCGAGGCGTAGGCGACCATTTCCTCGAAGGTCCAGCTCATGTTGGACAACAGGTCCGTGCCGACGACCTCGCCGTTGACCTCGGCGGTCAGCGCCAGGCACAGGATGCCGTCGGTGTCGCGGTAGGGCTCCAGTTCGTCGGCGGTGACAAGGACGGGGCCGAGTGTGGTGGCGGTGTCCTTGCCCTTGCAGGGGCCGAGGCCCACCTTCATCTCGGCGGACTGAAGGTCGCGGGCTGACCAGTCGTTGAAGATCGTGTAGCCGATGATGTGGTCACGGGCCTGCTCGGGGGTGAGGTCACGGCCCTCGCGGCCGATGACGGCGGCCACTTCGAGTTCGAAGTCGAGGACCGAGGAGCCCGGGGGCATGGGCACGCTGTCGTGGGCGCCAATCACTGCGTAGGGGTTGGTGAAGTAGAAGGTCGGAGCCTCGTACCACTGGTCCGGCACGCCGGCGGTGCCGTCGAGGGAGCGGCGGACGCCCTCCACATGCTCCTCGAAGGTGACGAAGTCCCGCACGGTCGGCGGCTTGAGAGGCGGCAGCAGCGTCACGTCCCTCAGCCGCGGCCCGGCGGGTACGTCGAGGGTGGCGGCGCCCGCCTCGTGGAGACGGCCGGTGCGGAGCAGGTCGAGGAGTGAGTCGTAGCCGGGGACGGGATACAGACGACCGTCGTCCTCGACGACGCCGAGACGCCGACGGCCGAGATGTTCGTAACTGGCGAAACGCATGAGAGGGGCTCCAGAGGGTGGGAAACCGGGGGCGCGGCGGGCAGTCAGTTGACATAAGGTGCCGCGTTCCCGGGGTCCAGGGAGAGTCAGACCGGCGGGGCGACGAACACGCCGCGGTCCACGTCGTTGAAGGACTCCTTCGCCACCAGCTCGTTCATGGCGTTGGCGGTCCCCCACTGGTCGGTGACCTCGGGTTGGGAGAAGTCGTAGACGTGGGGATGCCAGGTGTCCTCGTCGAGCTCCTCCAGTTCGGTGGTGTACTCAACGGTGTTGCCGTGCGGGTCGAGGAAGTACGTGAAGGTGTTGTCGCCCGCCATGTGCCGGCCCGGTCCCCAGATCTTGCGGAAGCCGGCCCGCATGACCCGGCCCGACCCCCGCATGTACTCGTCCAGGCCGCGCATCTCGAAGGAGATGTGGTGCAGGGCGGTGTGCGGGCCCTGGGCGATGGCCATGGAATGGTGCTGGTTGCTGATGCGCATGAAGTGCATGACCTCGCCCATGTGCGGGGAGCTGAGGGTGTCGCTCAGCGCGAAGCCGAGGAACTGCTCGTACCAGGCCCTGGTGCGGTTCAAGTCCGGGGAGTTGAGCACGACGTGGGAGAGCTTGACCGGGATGGCCTCCTTCTCCTCGATCTTGCGGTGCTGCCGCACCTCGACGTCGGCGGAGACCTCGATGGTGCGGCCGTCGACGTCGAAGAAGCGGAAGCCGTACCCACCGCCGGGGGTGTCGACCGTCCCCGGCCGTGAGATCAGCTGGACGCCGCCGGCGAGGAGCCGTTCGGCGAGGGCGTCCACGTCCGCACGGGAGGCGGCGCCGTACGAAACCAGGTCGAGGCGCTTCTCGTCGGCCTTGCGAAGGCGTACGACGTACTGCTCGGGCGAGCCCTCGGTGGCCAGGAAGGAGATGCCGGAGTCCTCGGCGACCTTGGTCAGGCCCCAGACACCGGAGTAGAAGTCGAGCTGCTTGTCGTAGTCGGGCACGGCGAGGTCGACGTGCCGCAGGTGGGTGAGCAGACGCATGTCAGTCCTTTCGCTCCAGCTGGAGGAGGGCGGTCGCGTTGGCGCCGCGTACGGCGTGGAAGTCGGCGTCGCACAGGCCCGCGGCGCGCAGGGCGGCCACCGGGTCGTCGGTACCCATGTCGAAGGGGAAGTCGGAGCCGAGCAGGACACGGTCCGGCCCGGCGGCGCGGACCAGTTCGCGCAGGACGGCCGGATCGTGCACCAGCGAGTCGAACCAAAGGTGCTTCAGGTAGCTGCTCGGCTCCTGCGCGCAGCCCCGGGCGTCGGGGCGGGCTCGCCAGGCGTGGTCGGAGCGGCCGATGTGGGTGGGGAGGTAGCCGCCTCCGTGTGCGGCGATCAGCTTCAGGCCCGGGTGCCGGTCCAGGCCGCCCGAGAAGATCAGGTGGGAGAGGGCGACCGCGTTCTCGGTGGGCTGGCCGACGGTGTTGGACAGGTACCAGCGGTCGAGGCGCTCGTCGAGGGTGCAGCCGAAGGGGTGCAGGAAGATCACCGCCCCGGAGTCGGCGGCGCGGGCCCACAGGGGTTCGTACGCCGGGTCGGACAGTTCGCGGCCGGGGGCGTGGGAGGAGATCTCGACGCCCAGCAGGCCCTGCTCCAGGGCGTGGTCAAGGGCTTCGACGGCGAGCTCGGGGTGCTGGAGGGGCGCCAGGCCCAGTCCGTACAGGCGGTCGGGGGCCCGGGCGCAGTGGGAGGCGGTGCCTATGTTCGCCAGCTCGTAGAGCGTGCGGGCGAGTTCCTCGTCGGCCCAGTAGTGGTAGTGGGACGGCGACGGGGACACCAGCTGGATGTCGACGCCCGCCGCGTCCATGGCGGTGAGTCGCTCGTCGACGTCACTCAGCAGCGGGATGCGGTCGCGCACCATAGGTCCGCTGACGGCCAGTGCCTCGGGCCCATTACGGCGGGCGTTGAGCTTGCGGGCCTCGGCCAGGACGGGCTGTCCGGCCACGGCCTCTTCCACCTGTGGAAGCAGGAGGTGGGCGTGGACGTCCACAGTGGGGGCGGTCGTCGTGAGAGCGTTCACGGGAGTTCCTTCAGTGCGTCGAGGGTGCGGCCCATCAGCCCGGGTACGTCCGCGTCGTGGACCCCGTCGAGCTGCCACTGGCCGATCTGCACCGAGGCGTCGACGACCATCCGCACGCGCGGCATGCGGCGGTCGCGGTAGGCGGTCAGCAAGTCGTCGTCCCAGGCAGCGTCGTGCGAGCCGAGCAAATCGGCGAGGACGGATACGTCCTCCAGCGACATCGCGGCGCCTTGGGCGAGGGTGGGCGGGCAGGCGTGCGCGGCGTCACCGACGAGCACGACGCGGCCGCGATGCCAGGCTCCCGCGACCAGATGCCGGTCGAACCAGGTGTAGTTGACCTGCGCCGGGTCGGTGATGGACGCCCGGATCTCGTCCCAGAATCCGCCGTAGCCTTCGGCGAGGCGGCGCATCTCCTCGGCGTACGACGCCGGGTCGATGGAGGCCCGGTCGCGGTTCGGTTCGACGAGGTAGGCGTAGACGGTGGTGTCGCTGGTGGGGCAGAACCCGGCGATGTAGGCCGGACCGCCGTACGCGAGATGGGTGCGGGTGACGCCGGTCGGCAGGGGCGCGGGGGTGCGCCAGATCGCCATGCCGGTCGGGGTGGGCTTGTCGGTGACACCGATGAGCTCGCGCGTGCGGGAGTTCAGACCGTCGGCTGCGACCACCAGGTCGTACCGGCCGGCCGTGCCGTCCGTGAAGGAGACGTCGGCACCTGTGGCGTCCTGCATCAGCGTGTCGATGGTGCAGCCGAGCCGGACCCGGGCGCCCGATGCCCGTACGGCCTCGATGAGGATCCTTTGCAACGCGGGACGCTGCATGCCGACGGTGGCGGGGAGGTCGTCGCCGCCGGTGCGCACGTCCTGCTGCGTGAAGATCTCGGTGCCATCGGGGGTGACGATGGTGACACCGTCGCTGCAGAAGCCGTGGGCGCTCACCTGCTCCCAGACGCCGATCTCGCGCAGGACGCGCAGGGCGTTGCCCTGAAGGGTGATGCCGGAGCCTGTCGTGGCGTTCCAGTCGGCCTTGGCCTCGACGAGGTCGACGGCGATACCGGCTCTGCGGAGCAGGACGGCGAGTGCGCTGCCTGCGGTGCCTCCGCCGACTACCAGGACGTTACGGGTGTGGGTCATGTTGGGGGTTCCTCCCGTGTGAGGGGCCGCGGGTCCTCGGGCGGCGACTGGAGGCCGGCTCAGTGCTGTCAAGAACCAGGTGCGGTGCAGCTGTCCAGGACGCGCCGCACCTGGCACGTTTCGGGCTACTTCACGGCGATCGGGTTGACCGGGGAGCCGACGGCTCCGGTGATGGGCAGGGGTGCGGCGGTGAGCCAGAACTCGTACACCCCGTCGCGGGCGCAGTCCTCGGCGAGCGCGTCCGGGTCCCACATCTCTCCGATGAGCAGGCCGATGTGGGGGATGGCGACCTGGTGCAGCGGCTGGAAGGCGGCGTCGAACTCGTTGGGCCGGACCTCGAATCCCCAGGTGTCGGTGGCGATCGCGGCGATCTCGCTGGTGTGCAGCCAGCCCGCGGTGGTGAACGAGAGGCCGGGCGCCGGTCCTCCCGCGTAGTCGCCCCACCCGTCGCGCCTGGTGCGGGCGAGCTGCCCGGTGCGTACGACGACGATGTCGCCGCGGCCGACGGTGACGCCGTGCGCCTCGGCCGTGGCGGTGAGGTGCTCCTCGGTGATGGCGAAGCCGTCGGGCAACTCGCCGTTCTCGCCGATGGCCCGGCCGACGTCGAGGAGTACGCCGCGCCCGGCGACGTACGGGGCCATGTGCTCAATGCCGGTGATCTGGTCGCCGTCGGAGGTGACGGTCTTGGCGGCGTCCCTGCCGTTCCACGCCTTGCCGTGGTCGAAGATGTGCCCGAGCCCGTCCCACTGGGTGGAGCACTGCAGGGGCATGGCGATCACGTCGTCGGCGCCGCCGATGCCGTGCGGGAAGCCCTGGTTGCCCAGGGCCGCGTCGGTTCCGGTGTCCAGCATGGTGTGGACCGGGTTGGTGCGGCGCCGCCAGCCCTTCTGCGGGCCGTTCATGTCGAAGCTCTGCGAGAGCGAGAAGCTCACACCCCCGCGAACGAGCACGGCACCCTCGCGCCGCTTGGAGGCGTCCAGGAAGCTGAGCGTGCCGAGCACGTCGTCCGCGCCCCAACGCCCCCAGTTCGAGTACGCCTTGGCTGCCTCGGCTATCGCGCCCTCGGGATCGGTGCGGTCGATCACGACGCCTCCTCAGCGGCGCAGCGGGTGCGCTGCGTACCGAGTCCGGTGATCGAGCCCTCCATGACGTCGCCGTCGCGCAGCAGCCGGCCCCAGTGCATGCCGTTGCCGGACGGGCTGCCCGTCAGCACCAGGTCGCCGGGCAGGAGCCGAGCCGTCTGGGAGGCGTACGAAATCAGGCGCGCGACACCGAAGATCATGTCCTTCGTGGACTCGTCCTGCATGGTCTCGCCGTTCAGCTTCAGCGTGACCTGGAGGTCGCCGGGGTCGGCAAGGAACTCGGCCGGGACCATGTAGGGGCCGAGCGGGGTGAAGCCGGGCGCATTCTTGGAGCGCAGCCAGTCGGTGCCGATGGCGGGCATGTCCCTGCGGAAGACGCAGGCGCGGTCGGTCAGGTCGTTGGCGATGGTGTAGCCCGCCACGTACGACAGGGCCTCCTCGACCGACACCCGGTGGGCCGGCTTGCCGATGACCACGGCCAGCTCCAGTTCCCAGTCCGGCTTCTCGCACCAGTCGGGCAGGACCACGTCGTCGTACGGACCGGTGATCGCGCTAGGCAGTCCGATGAACACGTATGGCAGGTCCTCAACGGCACGCCGGTCCATGATCTCCGCGATCTCGGCCCGTGCCTCGCCCTCCGTGCGCGGGTCGTCGGGCGAACGGTGCGCCATCTCCAGGTCGATGACGTGCTGACGGTAGTTGGCGCCGGACTGGAAGACCTGCCGCGGCTCGACCGGGGCGTGCACGTTCAGCTCGTCCAGCGGTCGCCGGTCCCCTGTTCGGGAGGCGGCGAGCTCACGCAGACGTGGCAGCACGGTGTCCCAGCGCTCCAAGAGCGTAACTACGGTCAGGTCCGGGTCATCCAGCGCCGCGCGCAGGTCGAGCACCTCACCCTCGGGCGCCACCAGGCCCGGGTAGGCAAGGGTGCCGAACCCGCGGACGGAGAACGTACCGAGGGCGAAAGGCCCGGAGAAGAGGGCGGAAGATGCTGCGGGTTTCACGAAGATGTCCTCCCGATTGCGATGGGAACTAATCTGGCCCGAGCACCACGGATAAAGGAAATCGATTCTGTGGATGCATTCCATCCATGCGACGAATGAAGCTGCAGCCATCGCACCTGAGGAAGCACCATGAACCTGGCCAGCCTGGACCTCAACCTCGTCATTGCCCTGAGAGCCCTCCTCGAGGAGCGAAGTGTCACGCGCGCCGGGCAACGCGTCGGGCTGAGCCAGCCCGCCATGAGCGCCGCCCTGGCCCGGTTGCGTCGTCACTTCGACGACGACCTGCTCTCCCGCGTCGGCAACCGGTACGAACTGACCGCCCTGGGGCAGGTCCTCCTCGACCGGACGGCCACCGCCTGCGAACTGCTGGAACGCGTCTTCACCAGTCAGGCCGACTTCGATCCGGCCCATGAAACCCACACGTTCACCCTCCTCGCCTCCGACTACGCCGTGGCGGTCTTCGGCGCCGAGCTGGCCCGCACGGTCCACGCCGAGGCCCCGGGCATCCGTCTGCGCTTCCAGCAGACGCCCACGGACGTCACCGAGAACACCGGGACGCTGCTGAGCACAGCCGACGGCCTGCTCATGCCACACGGCGTCATCAGTGGCTTCCCCACGGTCGAGCTGTACCGCGACCGCTGGGTCTTCCTGGTCTCCGACGACCATCCCGACGTGGGCGAACGCCTCACGCTCGACGACTTGCGCCGCCTGCCGTGGGTGACCTACCAGCGCACGTACGACGCGCCTGCGGTCCGGCAGCTCGGCATGCTGGGCATCGAACCCAGGACGGAGGTCTCCGTCGACAGCTTCCAGGCGCTGCCGTGGCTCGTCGCCGGGACCCGCCGCATCGCCCTCATCCAGGAACTCCTCGCCGACCGGCTGCGTGGCGTGGCTCCCGTACGCGTCATGGAGTGCCCCTACGAAGCCGTACCCGTCCAGGAGGCCCTGTGGTGGCATCCCGTGCACACGCACGACGCCGCCCATATCTGGCTCCGCGAGACGGCCGGGCGGATCGCCGTCCAAGCGTCCTCGCCCCCGGCTCATCCACGGCCCGAATGAGGTTCATCCGAGATATCGATGGACGTGGGGCTAGGCAGCGCTGACGGCCTCGCCCATAGTCGTGGCAGTTGCCGAGGCCCGCTCCTTCCGGGCCGTTTCCCCGCAGGTGCGACGAGGCCCGTGGCGTTGCGTGTCCTGGTCGAGGAGAGGCCGCCTTCCTCCTGTTGCCGCCATGTGGAGCCTCGTATGCCCGGACCGGTTTCCCCCACCCCATCCGCCGTTGTGGACGCCGGTACACCGGGCACCTTCGGGTGTGGCGCATCGGCTGCGCGTAACGCTGCTGATGGCCGGCAGCTGTCTGCCGATACTGGGCGCGGTGCTCATCGCTCCGGTGCTGCCGAGGATGCAGGACCACTTCCACGGCGTGGCCGGTGCGAAAGCGCTGGTTCCCGTCGCACTGACGATTCCGGCCCTCGCGCTCACCCTGCTCGCCCCTTTTGCCGGCGCTATCGTGGACCGGCTGTGCCGCAAACGGCTGTTGGTCGTCGCGATCGGGCTGTACGCCGTCTTCGGCACCGCCCCGCTGTGGCTCGATGCTCTCGGGGCGATCGTCGCGAGCCGGGCGCTGGTTGGTGTCGTCGAGGCGACGATCATGACCTGCTGCACCACGCTGCTCGGCGACCACTACAGCGGGCGCGTACGCGATCGCTACCTCGCTCTGCAGACGATGTGCGCCTCCGCCTCCGCAACGGCCTTCTTCGTACTCGGCGGAGTGGTGGGTTCGGCCGGCTGGCGGGCCCGTTCTGGATCTACGCCGTCAGCCTGCTGATCGCTCCCTTCATGGCCGCCTTCCTTCCCAAGCCGCGGTCCGGCGGTGAGGCGGCTACCGCCGGCGCGTCGCAACGGCCGACTCCGTTTCCGGTGCGGCGGCTGGCAGGGATCGGCGGGCTGACCCTGTTCGGCACCATGGTCTTCTACACCGTCCGGTCGAAATGGCATACCTGATGGACGACTTGGGAGTGGCATCCACGGGCGCCATCGGGGCGGCCACCGCGATCGCGAGCCCCGCGACCGTGACGGCTCCATCGCCTTCACCAAGTTCTCCAGCCCAGCGGCGCGCAGGCTCCCCGCCGTATTCGCGCTGTGCGCGGCCGGATTCATGCTGATGGCCCTCGCCGGCAACCCCACTGTTCTGGTCGTCGGTTCCGTCCTCAACTGCCTCGGAACGGGCACCCTCCTGCCCTCCCTTCTCACCCTGGCCATGTCCAAGCTCGATTACGCGGACCGCAGCCGAGGCTGGGTTGTGGCTGGCCGCGTTCTTCGGGGACGAGTTCGTGTGCCCGCTCGTACTGCTGGCCCTGGACAGCCTCGTTGGCAGCCTGGCCGCGGCCGTCGGCGTCCTCGGCAGCAGTGGGCGGCGCACTGCTGCTCTTCGTCCGTCGCGGGGCCGCGGCTGCGGAGAGTGCCCCGCAGAAGTAGCCGGCCCGCTCGGCAAGTTCCTCATACCCAGCACGTCCCTCATGTCCAGCGAGCAAGGAGCGTATCCACTGTGTGTGATCTCGTCGCGCGGGTCCTCGGCCAAGGGGATTCCCTTCCCGATTCCGGCCGCCGCCGGTTCCTGCAAGCCCTCGGAGCCACCGCAGCCGCAGGCGGACTGGTGGCGGCTGGCGCGCGACCGGCCGCGGCGCGATCCGTGCAGCGCAGTCCCGAAGCCGACCGGCACCGGACCCGGCTCGTACTCCTGGGGACCGCGGGCGGGCCGGCCTGGATCGACGGAGCCCGATGCGGCGTCTCCAGCGCCGTGGTCCACCGGGGCCGGGTCCACCTCGTGGATCTCGGGGCGGGCTCGCAACAGCGCCTGGTGCAGAGCGGCCTCGGCGGGCGCGGCGGCCTCGGCTCCTCCCTGTCGGCCGTACGGGCCGTCTTCCTGACCCACCTGCACAGCGACCACGTCACCGACTGGCCCGCTCTCTACGCGACCGGACCGATGAACATCGTGGGGCGCGCCCTGCCGCCGATCGAGGTGTTCGGCCCGGGAGACCGCGGCTCCCTGCCGCGGGTGTTCCCCGCAGGCAGGCCCGCGCCGCCGGTGTTCAACCCCGACGACCCCACACCAGGGATCTCCGCCATGACCGGCTACCTGCGACAGGCGTTCGCGAACGACTTCAACGACCGGGCACGGGACAGCAACTTCACCAGCCCAGACGACCTGTTCTCGGTACACGACATCGACCTGACCGGCATCTGGGACATCGACCCGCAGGGCAAGCCGCCCAGGCTCAGGGCGCCCATCCCGGTGTGGGAGGACGCCGATGTCCGTGTGACGGCCACGCTGGTCGACCACCACCCCACGGCACCCGCCTTCGCCTACCGGTTCGACACCCCGGACGGCTCGGTCGTGTTCTCCGGGGACACCGGCGTCAGCGACAACCTCATCGACCTGGCCCAGGACGCCGACTACCTGGTCCACGAGGTCATCGACCCCGTGTTCGTCGACCGGCTCGTCGCGACCCTGCCGACGGAGATCGGCGATCCGCTGCGGCAGCACCTGCTCGCCGCCCACACGACCATCGAGCAGGTGGGCCGCGATGTGGCGGAGCCGGCCGGAGCCAGGAATCTGGTGCTCAACCACCTCGTTCCCGGCAACAACGCCACCCGACGCTGGAAAGCGGCGCAGCGCGGCTACTCCGGCCGGCTCATCGTCGGCCAGGACCTGCTTCAGCTCCCCGTGGGCAGATCCTGACCCACCTCAATGATGGGCCGCGGTCTGCGGGTTCCGTCGTACGCCGACCGCAGCAAGGACGGCACCGGCCACGCACAATACGCCGGTGACGAGGGCGGCGGTGTGGACGCCGTTGACGAACGCCTGGCCGCTGCCCTCGATCACCGCGGCTTTGAGCTGCGCGGGCAGGTCACCGCTGACCGGCGCGACACCCATCGCCACCGCGTCCTTGGCCTCGTGCATCTTCTCGGCCATGGGCGCGGGCACCCCGGCGCCGGCCAGCTCGCCGGTCAGGGTGGAGCCGACCCGGCTCCTGACGAGGGAGACCAGTACGGAGGTGCCGAGCGCCCCGCCGACCTGGAGTGCCGTGGCCTGCAGGCCGCCCGCCACCCCCGCGTCCCTGACGGGCGCGTTGCCGACGATCGCGTCGGAGGAGTCGGCCATCACCATGCCGACGCCGAGGCCGAGGGCGATGAACGGCGGCCACATCGGAGCGTATGAGGAGTGCACGCCCCAGCCGAGCATCGCGAAGGAGGCGGCGGCCTGGAGGACCATGCCGAGCGGTATGGTCAGCCGGGCGCCACACTTCTCGGTGAGCTTGGCGCCCAGCGGCGAGGCGACGACGGAGGCGAGGCTGAGCGGCAGGGTGCGCACGTCGGCCTCGACGGGGGTGAAGCCTCGTACGTTCTGCAGGTACAGCATGACGAAGAAGATCACACCGAGGAGGACGAAGAAGTTGACCGCGGTGATGATGGTGCCGATGGTCAGCGCGGGGCTGCGGAACAGCCGCATCGGGAGAAGAGGGTGCTCGACACGCGTCTCGTGCCAGCCGAACACCAGCAGGATCACGATGCCGACAGCGAGCGCGCCCAGCGTCAAGCCGGAACTCCAGCCCCACGTCTCGCCCTTGACCACACCGAAGACCACGACGAGCAGGGCGACCGCGAGCAGGATGACGCCGGGAACGTCGAAGCGGTGCCGACCGGCGGCGTTCTTGCTCTGCGGCAGCACCAGCGCGCTGAAGATGAGCGCGATGACGCCGATCGGAGCGTTGATGTAGAAGACGGACTCCCAGTTCACGTGCTCGACGAGCAGCCCGCCGACGATGGGGCCGAGGGCCGTGGACGCCGAGGAAACCATCGCCCACATACCCACTGCCATACCGAACTTCTTCGGCGGGAACACCGCGCGAAGCAGACCTAGCGTGTTCGGCATCAGCAGCGCGCCGAACAAGCCCTGCAGAGCGCGGAAGGCGATGACGCCGTGGATCGAGCCCGCCAGGCCGATGGCGACGGAGGCGGCCGTGAAGCCCACCAGACCGATCAGGTAGTACGTGCGCCTGCCGAAACGGTCGCCCAGCTTCCCGCCGAGGATCAGCGCGGCGGCCAGGGCCAGCAGGTAGGAGTTGGTGACCCATTGCAGGTCGGCGGTGGACGCGTTCAGGTCCCGGCCGATCTCGGGGTTGGCGATCGAGACGACGGAGCCGTCCAGGCCGACCATGAACAGCGTCTTCATCGGTGACCGCGCCTGGGAGAGGAGCGGCGCCGAGCCTCGCTACTGGTTCGGTCACGGCCTCGGTTACACCACCTGGGAGTACGCGGCCGCAGACTTCGTCCCGTCGGACGGTCCGGACGGCGAATCCTCGGCGCGCTCACCGTCGAAGTACGCAACTCCGGTCATCGGCCGGGACGCGAAGTCGTCCAGGCGTACCTGTCTGACGCGGACCTGGGGCCGGGCCAGGGGGCCGACGTCGAACGCCCCACCCGCTGGCTCTTCGGCTTCGCCGCCGCAGACGCCGCCCCGGGCGAAACCGTCCGAGTCACCATCCCCCTGCCACGCAGGGCAGCCCAGGTCTGGAACGATGACGAGGACGCCTGGCAGCTCCTGCCGGGCCGGTACGTGATCGAAGCCGGCCGCTCCCTCGCGGATCGCCGAGTCCAGGTGATCGTGCCCGTGCATGACATCCGTCCGGCCGGCGAGTCGGTGAGGTGAGGGCAGGCGGCTCTCGAGGGGACGAACCTCAGCCCGGAGTCGGCACGGCGAGCGGTTGGCCGACCCGGGATGCTGTCTTGCCCCTCGTGGGTACTGTGGCCTACAACTTCGGCATGAGGAACTGCGGTTGAGCGCACTCCGGGGCTGTTCGCCCCAGGTGACCTCCCCATTCTCGGTGTAGCCGGCGCGCCAACGTTCGGCGAACTGGACGACGAGAGTCCTCGCCCGCCCTCGTCCGGGTGGCCGCGCACCGCAGACGCGGCGAGGTGCTGCTGCCGTCGGGGACCTTCCAGGCCAGGGTGCGGTCGCGCAGCACGCGCACCATGATCGGCTGGCTGCCGTAGCGGATCGCGTTGGTGATGAGCTCGGTGACCAAACCGAGCTTCTCGAAACCCCACACCTCCAGGCGGCTGCCGCTCGGCGACCTGGTGTTGCGCGTCCCCACCAAACCGGCCCGTCGCGGAATCATCGCCGCCCGAGCGCGAACAGGAGGGGACAGTGGAAGTCGCGCCGTGGAGGAGATGATCAGCTGTCGGCGTTCCTCGGCGGCTCCCTTGGACGCGCCTCCACTCATAGGTTCCACGATGGCGCCCCCGCTGACCTCAATTTACCTGTCGGCAATCCGTTGACAACCTTGCGCAACATTGCCGAGGATGAGGCAGGCCGCCCCCTCGGCCTTCACCCCGCCGGTAACGCGGCACCGCGATACCCCTCAGGAGGCATGGTGCCCCCCACTCTCACGGACGTGGCCAAACGCGCAGGCGTCGCCCTTTCTACCGCGTCTCGCGCGTTCAACGATCCGGACCGCCTGGGTCCAGAAACCTTGCGCAAGGTTGTCGAAGCGGCCCGGGAACTCGGATACGCAGCGCCTTCCGGTCGCGCGCAGGGCGGAGCGGGCCGGGACCTCCAGCAGGACACCCTCGCGGTGATCGTCCCGGATGTCGCCAACCCCGTCTTCGGCTCCTTCGTCAAGAGCGCCCAGCGGGAGGGCTGGCACCGGCGGCTGGCCGTCGTACTGGCCGACACCGACTTCGATCCCGACCATGAGCGCGAACTGATCGGGCATCTGAGGCAGCGCGCGGCCGGGCTGATCGTCTGCTCTCCGCGGCTCGAGGCCGACGAGGTGATCGGGTTGAGCGGTGACACTCCGGTGGTCCTGGTCAACCGCGAGACAGGCCAGGCCGACTGCGTACTCGCCGATGCCAGCGAGGGGCTGCGCCAGACCATCGAGTACCTGGCGGCCCTCGGCCACCGCAAGCTCGCCTACGTACAGGGATCCACACACTCCTGGTCCAACGCCCACCGCGTCGCCCTGGCCCGCGACCTCACGGCGCAGGCAGGGCTCGAACTCGACCTGCTGGGGCGGCAGTCGGAGACCGTGGCCGGCGGCACCGCGGCCGCAGCGAGCGTGGTCGCCTCGGGTGCCACCGCCGTCCTGGCCCACAACGACCTCGTGGCCCTGGGCATCCTCGCCGGCGCCCGTACCCTCGGCGTGCGCGTTCCGGAGGACCTCAGCGTCGTCGGCTTCGACGACATCCCGTTCGCGGAGGTCTCGCACCCGGCGCTCACCAGCGTCGCCGTCCCGATGGCACGGGCTGCGGCAAGCGCGGTGGAACGAATCTCCCACGCACTGTCCGACCCGGACCGCGCCCGACCGGACACCTTGCGGCTGGCCGCCCAACTCCACGTGCGCGGCTCCACGGGCCCCGTACGGGCCGCCGCCCCCACCCTCGTCACCCACTCCTGAGCCCACGTCCCGTAGGAGCACCCATGTACCAGCAGTTCGCGTGCCGAGGCCGTGCATGAGCACGGAAGGCATGCACATCGTCGTGGCCGACACCAACCTCCGTCCCCTGCGCGCGGAGTTCGAGCATCAGCTGCCCTCCGGCAGCACGGTCCGGTGGGCCGACCCGGCCGATTCGGGCGCTGTCGCGGTGGCCCTGGCCAAGGCCGACGTCTTGGTGTCCGGGACCTGTTCGGCCTCCACCGTCCGAACCGCCGAGCGGCTGCGTCTGGTTCACGCCGCGGGTGCCGGCACGGACGGCATCGACTTCTCCGCGCTCCCGCCCGGAACCGAGGTGGCTTGCACGTACCACCACGAGGACTCCATGGCGGAGTACGTGGCCGCCACGGCGGCCCTCCTCCGGCGCGGGCTGCTGCGCCAGGACGCCGCCCTGCGCGAGGGTCGCTGGCTCAGCCCCGTGTACGCCCCCGCCGAAGCCGAGTGGCAGCCCACCCTCGCCGGGGCAACAGTCGGATTCGTTGGATTCGGACACATCGGCGCCCGCTCCTGGCAGCTGCTCCGGGCCTTCGGGGCCCGCGGGGTCGCCGTCTCCCGCCGCGGTGAGGTGGACGCGGCCGCCCAGGGCCTCGAATGGTCCGGCTCCGTCGACGACTTGCCACATCTGCTCGACCGCAGCGACGTCGTGGTCGTCGCCGTACCGCTCAACGCCGACACCATCGGACTGATCGGCGCACCCGAACTCGCCCGACTGCACCCCGAGTCGGTCCTCATCAACGTCGGACGCGGACCGGTCGTCGACGAGGACGCACTGTACGAGGCGCTGCGCTCCGGCCGCCTGGGCGGCGCCGCGCTCGACGTCTGGTACGCCTACCCGTCCGCGCCCGGTGAGCACCAGCAGCCCAGTCGCCACCCCTTCCACACGCTGGCCAACGTCCTGATGACCCCGCACTCCAGCGGCCTGACGCGCCAGACCTTCACCGCCCGCGCGGCCGACATCGCTGCCAACATCCGGCGCCTCGCCGCGGGCGAGGAACTCACCAACATCGTGGAGCAGCCCTGATGAGCAAGCCCGATCGGATCGAGGACGTCGACGTCCTGGTCACCAGCCCCACACGAAACTTCGTCACTCTCAAGATCACCACCGAGCAAGGTCTCGTCGGCTGGGGCGATGCCACCCTCAACGGCCGCGAACTGGCCGTCGCCTCCTACCTCCGCGACCATCTGGCCCCACTGCTCATCGGCCGCGACCCGGCCCGCATCGAGGACACGTGGCAGTACCTCTACCGGGGTGTGTACTGGCGCCGTGGCCCGGTCACCATGACCTCCATCGGTGCGGTGGACCTGGCGCTGTGGGACATCAAGGGCAAGGCCGCGGGGCTGCCCGTCTACCAACTGCTCGGTGGCGCGGTGCGCGATCGGATCCTCTCCTACACCCACACCACCGGCTGGGACGTCCCGCAGCTCCTCGACTCCATCGACGCCCGGCTCGACGAGGGCTTCCAGGCAGTCCGGGCCCAGACCGGAGTCCCCGGCCTGGACGTGGTCTACGGCGTCACGAAGGAAGGCGCCGGATACGAGCCCGCCGGGCGCGGCCTTGCCCCTGTCGAGGAGGTCTGGGACACCGACGCCTATCTGCGCCACGCGCCGAAGGCCCTGGAGGCCGCCCGCGCCCACATCGGCCCGGACATCAAGCTCCTCCACGACGCCCACCACCGCCTCACCCCCAACCAGGCGGCACGGCTTGGCCGTTCGCTAGAGGACCTCGACCTGTTCTGGCTGGAGGACGTCACACCTGCCGAGAACCAGGAGGTCCTGCGCCCCATCCGCGCCAAGACCACCGTTCCGCTCGCTATTGGCGAGGTCTTCAACACCATCTGGGAAACCCAGGCACTGATCACCGAGCAGCTCATCGACTATGTGCGCTGCTGTGTCACCCACGCCGGCGGCATCAGTCACCTGCGCCGGATCGCGGCTCTCGCCGACATCTGGCAGATCAAGCTCGGCCCGCACGGCCCCTCGGACGTATCCCCCGTCGCGCTGGCCGCCTCGCTCCATGTCGGCCTGGCCACACCCAACTTCGCCATCCAGGAGTACATGGGCTACGACCCGCTGGTGCACGAGGTGTTCCGGCACTCCTGGTCGTACGACGACGGTCATCTGCACCCGGGCGACGCGCCCGGCCTCGGCATCGAGGTCGACGAGGAACTCGCCGCCCGCCACGCCTACCAGCCGGCCTATCTGCCGGTGGCACGCCGGCGTGATGGCTCCATGACCGACTGGTGACCCCGCCCGCCGCAAGGACGGACTCCCCCCATGAACACCGCCCCCACCCAAACGGCCCGGCTGACCGCCGCCACTTCCCCGGTCGGCACGCTGCTCCACCACCGCACCCTCACCCCGGCCGACACCGGCATCGTCCATCTTGGCCTCGGCAACTTCCATCGCGCCCACCAAGCCGTGTACACCGGCGCCGCACTCGCACACGAAGAAGGCCCGTGGGGCACCCTCGGTGTCGCCGGACGCTCAACCGCCGTCGCCGACGCGCTGCGTGCACAGGATCTGCGCTACACCGTCGCCGAGGTTTCCCCGGACGGCATGCGCTACACCATCCCCGCCATACACACGGGAGTGCTGGCCACCACACGCGAACCCAAGCAAGTGCAGCGCGCCCTGGCCGCCCCCGGCACCCGCATCCTCTCCCTGACCGTCACCGAGAACGGCTACACGTATTCACCCCGCACGGGCGGCCTCGACCTCGACCACCCCGGCATCCGAGCCGATCTGCGCGGCAACCGTGCCGCCCCGCAGACCACCCTCGGTCGCATCGTGCGCGCGCTTCAGGAACGCGCCGCCACCCACGGCGCCCCGCTCACCGTCCTCAGCTGCGACAACCTCGTCGGCAACGGCGACCACACGCGCCGCCTCGTCGAGGAGTTCATCGCCCACCTGCCGGCAGGTGAATGCGAAGAAGTCACCGCCTGGCTCGCGGCCGGGAACGTCAGCTTCCCCAACACCATGGTCGATCGGATCGTCCCGGCGACCACGGACGCCGAGCGCACCGCCGTCGCCGACGCGCTCGGCCTGCACGACGAAGTCCCCGTACCGGCGGAGCCGTTCACCATGTGGGTCCTGGAGGACCGGTTCGCCGCGTCCCGTCCGGCCTGGGAGGCCGGCGGCGCACTGTTCACCGACGACGTCGAGCCTTACGAGCTCCTCAAGGTCCGCCTCCTCAACGGCACGCACTCACTCATCGCCTACCTGGGCGCCCTGGCGGGCTGCGACACCATCCCGCAGTCCACCGCGCAGCCCTTTGTCACCGAGGCGGCCCGCGCGGTCCTGCACAACGAGTACCTGCCGAGCCTCACCGTCCCCGACGACGTCGATCTCGACGCCTACGTCGCGCAGCTCTTCACCCGCTGGTCCAACTCGGCGCTCGGGCACCGCACCCGGCAGGTCGGCTCGGACGGCTCCGTCAAACTGCGCCAGCGCGTCCCCGACCCCGCGCTCCTCCATCTGCGGGCCGGACGCATGCCCCACCACCTCGCACTCACCATCGCCGCCTATCTGAGCTGCCTGGCCCCCGCCTCCGGATCCGACCCCGGCGAGCATGCCGCCGCCATGATCGACCCGTCGCGCGAGCGCCTCACCGCGCTGCGCGCCCGGACCGAGGACGGACCGTCGTTCGCCGCCGCGGTCCTGGATGACGGCCTACTCGGCGACGAGCTGCGCGAACACCCCGAATTCCCGTCCAGGATCGGCGAGTTCGTGGACATCATCCAATCCCGCGGACCGCACGCAGCCGCCCTTGAGGCCGCCCGCTCCGCCTGAGCCCCGCCTCTCCCCCGCATGTCTGCCCCCCTCACAAGGACGTGAGCTCATGACATCAGTTCTCTCCCTGCCCACCACGGCGCGCGCCGCCGTCCTGCACGGCGCCGAGGATCTGCGCGTCGAGGATCTGCCGCTGCCACCGCTCGGCGCCGACGACGTACTCGTCGCCGTCGACGCGGTAGGTGTCTGCGGCTCCGACATGCACTACTTCGCCCACGGCCGCAACGGCCGCAACGTCCTGCGACAGCCCACCGCCCTCGGCCACGAGGCGTCCGGCACCGTCGTCGCAGCCGGCGCCTCCGCCACGGTGGCACCCGGCACCCGCGCGGCCGTCGAACCAGCCGTCGGCTGCGGGGTGTGCACCACGTGCCGTTCCGGCCGGTACAACCTCTGTCCGACCGGTGCGTGCTTCGGTTCGCCGCCCACCCACGGCACCCTCACGACCCACCTGGTCGCCCCGAGCCGCGCCGTGCACCCGCTCCCGGACGCGATACCTCTCGAACTCGGCGCGCTCATCGAGCCGTTGGCCGTCGCCGTATGGGCGGTGCGCCGCGCCGAGGTGGCTTTCGGCGACCGTGTGCTGATCACCGGCGCCGGCCCCATCGGCATCCTGTGCACCCAGGTGGCCCGCGCCGCCGGAGCGGTCGAGGTCGTCGTCACCGACGTCAACGACGCCCGCCTCGCCCAAGCCCGCAAGCTGGGCGCCACCCGCACCGTGAACACCGCCCGCGACGACCTCGACCTCACGGGGATGGACCGGCTTTTGGAGTGCTCGGCCCATCCCGCGGCGCTCCGGCAGGGCCTGCACACGCTGCGCCCCGGCGGCCGCGCCACGGTCGTGGGCCAGGCGCCCCCCGCGGTCGACGGCCTCCCCCTGGCCCATCTCCAGCGCTTCGAGATCGACCTCGTCTGCGCTTTCCGGTACGCCCACGCCTTCCCCACCGCGATCGCCCTTGCCGCCGACGGCAGTGTCGACCTTGCCGCCGTTCTGACCGGCCGCTTCCCCCTGGACCGCGCCGCCGAAGCCCTCCGTGCACCCACCACCGACCCCACTCACCTCAAGGTCGTCATCCGGCCCGGCGACACCTCCAGGTGACCGCTCCCCACGTCCCCATTCCGCAGCGCCCCATCCATCCAAGGAGGCATGGACGATGGACTCCACCGCGCCCACAGCACCAGCGGCCGCCCCGGCCGAGCAGCCCGCCCCAGACCCCCGCACGGTCCGCCGAGCCGCTCTCGCCGGCCTGGTCGGCACCGCCCTGGAGCAGTACGACTTCGTCATCTACGGCACCGCGTCGGCCCTCATCTTCAGCGAGCTGTTCTTCGCGGGATCTTCCCCGGCCGTCGGCGTCCTCGCCAGCTTCGGCACCTACGCCGTGGGTTTCGCCGCGCGCCCGCTCGGCGGTCTCTTCTTCTCCCGCTACGGCGACCGCCTCGGACGCAAATGGGTACTGGTCGCCACACTCCTCCTGATGGGCGGCTCCACCCTCGCCATCGGACTGCTGCCCACCTACGCCCAGGCAGGCGCGTTCGCCCCCGCCCTGTTGGTGCTGTGCCGGATGGCACAGGGCTTCGGCGCCGGCGCCGAGCAGTCCGGAGGCTCCACCCTGCTCACCGAGACCGCCCGGAAGGGCCATCGCGGTGTCCTCGCCTCGATGGTCATGACCGGGGCCGCCATCGGCACCGCACTCGGCGCCGCCGCCTGGGCGCTGGTCCAACTCCTGCCTGACGACGACCTGATGACGTGGGGCTGGCGCCTGGTCTTCGCCAGCAGCCTGCTGGTCACCATCGGCGCCCTGATCATCCGGCGCAAGCTCAACGAGAGCCCGGTCTTCGAGGAACTCAAGGCGCAGCAGGCCAAGCCCGCCTCCCCCGTCAGGGAGGTGCTGCGTGGCGGGCGCCGACCGCTGCTGTTGGTGATGTTCATGAGCCTCGGTGTCAGCGCCCAGTCGTACACCTACCAGGTGTTCATGGCCTCCTACCTGATCACCACCGTCGGTGTGGACTCCGGCCTGGTGCCCCAGGTACTGGTCATCGGCGCACTGTGCGGCGGTGTCGCAGCCCTGTGCACCGGCCGGCTCTCCGACCGCTTCGGCCGCCGCCCGGTCTCCACCGCCATCATGAGCGCGCTGATCGTCCTGCCCGCCCCCAGCTTCATCGCCCTCAACACCGGATCCACCACCGCCGTCGTCGTCGTGATCGTCCTCGGCTTCGTGTTCGCCGCACACGGCGCGGTGGGCGTCCAGATGAGCTACTTCCCCGAGATGTTCGGCGCCCGCTACCGCTACGCCGGGGTGACCCTGGGCCGCGAGTTCTCCTCCGTGCTCGGCGGTGGCGTCGCACCCCTGATCTGCGCCGGGCTCGTCACCGCGTTCTCCGGTTCCTGGATACCTGTCGCCGCGTACATGATGCTCATGGGCCTCATCAGCCTGATCGCCGTACGGCTGTCGCCGGAGACGCTCGACCGCGACCTGAACGACCCGGCCGACGCCACCGCGCACGTGCACGCATGACCGCCGCACGGAGTTACGCCGTCACGCTCGGCGAGACCATGGGCCTGCTCGCCGCCACGGACACCGGCTACCTGCCGCACATCTCCCACATGGCCCTGGGCATCGGGGGCGCGGAGAGCAATGTCGCCGTGGCCCTGGCCCGCCTGGACACCCCGGTCGTCTGGACCGGCCGGCTCGGCGCGGACTCCGTCGGCGACCGGGTGGTCCGCGAACTGCGCGGCGAGGGCATCGACGTACGCGCGACCCGTGACAGCGACGCCCCACCGGGCTGATGCTCAAGGAGCGGCTGCCCGGTGGGGCCGTCAAAGTCTGGTACTACCGTTCCCACAGCGCGGGCTCCCGACTGTGCCCGGCGGACATCGACACGGACCTGATCGCCGGGGCGCAACTGCTGCACGTCACCGGCATCACCCCCGCCCTCAGCGCCGACGCGGCCCAGGCCGTCCGCCACGCTGTGCAGACTGCGCGGAGCCACCGCACCACAGTCTCCGTGGATGTCAACTACCGTTCCACATTGTGGGGTTCGGAGAGTGCTCGCCCGGCGCTGCGGGAGCTGACCGCCCAGGCCGACATCGTCTTCGCCGGTGACGACGAAGCCGCCATGGTCCTCGACCGCGAGCTCGGCAGCCCGGACGCACTGGCCCGTGAGCTCGCGTCGCTCGGTCCCACGACCGCCGTGGTGAAACTCGGCGCGGACGGCGCGGTCGCCTGGACCGATGGCACACTGCACCGGCAGCCAGCCTTCCCCGTCGATGTGGTCGACCCGGTCGGCGCGGGAGACGCCTTCGTCGGCGCCTACCTGGCCGAGCATCTGGCGGGGGCAGACCCCAAGTCCGCTCTGGCCACTGCCGCACTGGCCGGCGCGCTGCTCTGTACCGTGCGCGGCGACTGGGAAGGGATGCCGACGCGTGCCGTGCTGGAAACACGGCAGACCGTAGGCGACGTACAACGCTGAGGGGATCGAGCGTCGAGCCCGGCTCATCCCGACCAATCAGGAGCGTCGCCCTGCCTTCAGTCACACCCACGACTGAAGGCAGGGCGACGCCCCGCATTACCTGAGGTGGCCTCCACGGCGGAAACTCAAGCCGCGATACCGACTGAACGCCCGCCTTGCAGGCGTAGGTGCCCAATGAGCTGCGCCGGGAGCAGGCCGTTGGGCGGCGAGTTGGGCATCGAGGTCCGAGACGAGGGCGAGGGCCGGGGCTGCGCCGCCGGCGGGTACGCGGGAACCGGACGGGGCCACCGCATCGTCGCGCCCGCCCCGGCCGGGTCACCGAGCAGCGGCTCGCCTACCTTCACCGACCTGCAGCCTGACCTGGGCCTGGTCCGCCCTGCCCGGCGTCCGGCAGTGCGCCCCGGACAATCGTCATCACGCTGCCATGAGTCTCGTTGGGGCCTTCCGGAGGCGAGCGTTCGCTTCGGCGTCGGAGCACGGGGACGTTCGGCCCGTCAGCGCGTGACCATGAGTTTCTTGACCGCGTAGTTGGTGCCGTAGGTGTCCATGGGCACCTGATCTGCTGGGACGGCTAGGCGGAGGCCGGGGAACCTGCGGAACAGGCGGGGAAGGACGGTGCTCAGTTCCGCGCGGGCGATGTTCTGTCCCAGGCACTGGTGAACGCCGTAGCCGAAGGCGAGGTGGCGGGTCATACGGCGGTCGAAGTCCGGGGTATCGGGGTTGTCGAACGCCCGGGGGTCGCGGTTAGCGGTGGGCATGGCGACGACAACGAGCTCGCCCCGGCGGATGCGCTCTCCGCCGATCTCAAGGTCCTCCAGGGCGACGCGACCAAGACCGAACTGCACGATCGTGAGGTAGCGCAGAAGTTCTTCGACTGCGGGCCGGGTCTTCTCCGGCTGGTCGAGGAACTGCCGGCGCTGCTGCGGGTGGGTGAGCAGGGTGAGGGCGGACAGGCCCAGCATGGCGGCGGTGGTGTCGTGCCCTGCGAACAGGAGCAGGACGCCCATGCCGACCAGTTGCGCCTCGGTCAGTATCGGGTCCTTCTCATCGGCGATGGCGATGAGGTCGGCGAGCAAGCCCTCGGTGTCCCCGCTCGAGCGCTTGGCGGCGACCAGGGTGGTGATGTAGTCGATGAGCCACTTCGCTCCGGCGCCGCGTTCCTCGCGGCTGAGGCCGGTATCCATCATCCGCTCGGTCGCGTGGTGGAAACCCTCGCGGTCGGCGGCCGGCACGCCCAACAGCTCGCAGATGACCAGGCAAGGGACCGGCAGGGCCAGGGCCTCCACGAGGTCGAAGGTATCAGGGCCGGCGGCGATGGCGGCGAGGTGCTCGTCGACAATGCGATCTAGGTAGGGCTGGAGACGCTGGGCTACGGCCTTTGGGGTAAAGCGTCCGGCGATCAGACGCCGGTAGAGGCTGTGGTCGGGCTCGTCCATCATCACGAACGTCGGGTCGAACGGCGCCTCTTCCGCTCCCTCCTCCGCCGGGACGTCGTGGCGGGGGCGGCGGGCGCTCATTCGGGGGTCGGAGAAGACCTGGGACCCCTCCTCGAAGCGGGTCACCAGCCAGCCAGTGGTGCCATTGGGGAAGCGGACCCGGGTGAGGGGCTGCTCCTCGCGCAGCTGGTGATACTCGGCGGGTGGGTCCAGCAGGCTGTCGCGGTGGACGGGCATGCAGGGCAGCGTCTCGTTCATTTCTCCTGCTTCGCGGAAGCTTCCGGTTGGTGGGGTCGGGCCCGTGCGGGGGCGAGTGTGTCCGTCACGGTTGCCCGCACGGTGGTGGTGGAGGGGAGGGACACGTCGAGGTCGCCGCCCAGGGCTAGGGCTGCGTCCAGGTCCTTGGACATGAGATCGGCGATCTGCCGCCGCAGGTCCGGCGTGAGGGCGTCGGTGCTCTGCAGTAGCAGCAGTTGGAGGAGCGTGGCGCCGGCCGGGTCTGCGGTCTCGAGGACCTTCGCCAGCGTGGCGGGCTCCACTCCCGCCGCCCTGCTGAGCGCGACCGCTTCGCTGACCACGCGCCAGCTGCCGTAGGTGACGACGTTCCGGGCGATTTTGGCCGCCATCCCGGTCCCAGTGGGGCCGCAGTGGACCACCGTGCGGGCCCAGTCCTCAAGAACCGGACGTGCGTGGGCGAGGTCCTCAGGGGCGCCCCCGACGATCGCCACCATTCCGTGCTCGGCGGCCTTGTCGCCGGGGGTGACGCCGCAGTCCAGGAAGCGCACTCCGGCGCGAGCGCACGCGGCGGACAGCTCGTGCACGACGGCGAGGGCCACCGTGCTGAGCAGGACGACGGTGCTCCCGGCGCGGGCCGTCGAGAGCACACCGCCCTCGCCGGTCAGCACGGACCGTGCCTGGTCGGCGTCGACGACGGCGACCATGATCACGTCGCTGGCCTGTGCCACCGCGGCGGGCGAGGCCACCGGGCAGGGAACTCCGGCGAGACCGTCAGCGGCGTCGGGCCGGATGTCGTGGATGACGGGGACGCGGCCTCTGCGGGACAGGCTGACGGCGACGCCGCCACCGATCATGCCCAGCCCGATGACGCCCGCGCGCAGCGGTGGCCGGGCGTTGTTCTCCGTGTCTGCCATGGATCTCCTCGGGTGCCGGCCTTGGGCCGGCGCAGGGTGCGAGGCCGGCCTGGCGTTGGGCACGGCAGCGTGTGCTCCGCGTGCCTGCGGTGGTGGTCGGTGTCAGTGCGTGCCGGTCTTGAGGGTGAAGCCGCCGTCGACGGGCAGGACGACACCGGTGATGAACGCGGATTCGTCCGAGGCGAGGAAGAGCGCCGCGTCGGCGACGTCCTGGCCGGTTCCCTGATGCCCCATGGGGACGAGGCTCGCCCGTTGGGCGGCTACGTCGTCCCGCCGAGCGCCGGTCGACCGGGCAACGGAATCCACGCCCATGGGGGTATCCATCATCCCGGGCGCGACGGCGTTGACACGGACTCCGTGCGGTGCGTATTCCAGTGCCAGGCTGCGGGTCATCGCGTGCACCGCCGACTTGGAGGTGGTGTAGGCGATGGTCTCACCGCCCGCGAGGAGTCCCGCCATCGAGGAGATGTTGACGATGGCCCCGCGTCCTCGCGCCCGCATGTGCGGCAGCACGTACTTGCAGGTCATCCACATCCCGGTGAGGTTCACCTCGAAGCCTCGGCGCCAGTTGGCCGAGGAGAGGTCCTCGGTCCGGCCACTTGCCACGATCCCGACGTTGTTGTGCAGCACGTCGATCTGCCCGAAGATCTCCAGGGCGGTCTGCGCCAGGGCTGCGCAGTCCTCCTCGATGGTGATGTCGGCGCGGTGGGCTGTGGCGGTGCCGCCAATCTCGCGCACCAGGAGGACGGTCTCCTCCGCCGACTTCTCGTCCCGGTCGACGACCAGGACGCGCGCCCCCGCGCGAGCGTAGGTGAGCGCCGCGGCGCGTCCGTTGCCCATGGCGGCGCCTGGCGTCTGTCCACCGCCGACGACCACGGCGGTCCTTCCTTGCAGGCGTGTGGTCACGGCTGCTCCTCTCCTTCCGTACGGGGTGTTGCGCTGTGCGCAGGGCCGGACGCGCGGTCGTTCACCTCGTCGTAGCCGGTGCTGCGGCCGGTGGCTCTGTCCACGGCGGCGTCGAAGGAGGTGGCGAGCGGCCAGCCGGCGTAGTAGGCGATCTGGACGGCGGTCTCCCGCAGTTCGGTCTCGGACAGGTCGCCACTCTCCAGGGCGGCCTTGATGTGCAGGGGTGCGTGCGGGCGGTCTTGGCCGAGAGCCGCCAGGACGGCCAGGGTCACCAGCCGTCGCTCGCGCCGGGACAGTCCCGGGCGGTCCCAGAGGTCGCCGAAGATGTGCTGGGCAGCGAGGTCGCCGAGCGAGTCAGGCTCGCCGATGAACTCCGGCACCGGGCACTGCATGACCTCACTCATGACCGCCCGCCCGCGTGCGGAGCGTTCGGCCGACGTCTCCTCGCCCCTCACGCCCGAGCCGGCTTCCTCCCGGGCGTTCACCAGGTCACCGGCAGTTCTTCGAGACCGTAGGTGAGGGAGTCGTCGTGGAAGTGGAGCTCGCTCTCGGCCACCGCCAGCCGCAGTGTGGGGAATCGCTGAAAGAGGCGTGGCCAGGCTTCCTGCATCTCGACTCGGGAGAGGTTCTGGCCCAGGCACTGGTGGATGCCGAAGCCGAAGCCCATGTGTTTGCGCTCGGTGCGAGTGAGATCGAGCTTCTCGGGGGCCGCGAAGACCTCGGAGTCGCGGTTCGCGGCGGGCAGGCTGCAGATGACGCCCTCGCCGGCCTTGATCAGGACGCCACCGATCTCTGTGTCCTCAAGGCACACGCGCCGCGGCTCCGTCTGCACCATGCTCCAGTAGCGCATCATCTCCTCGGTCGCGGGGCCCGCGTACTTCTCCGGAGCCGAGAGCAGGATGTCCCGCTGCTCAGGCTCGCGCAGAAGGGCGAGGATGCCCAGGCCGATCATGTTGGCGGTCGTCTCGTGCCCGGCGCCGATCACGAGGGTGCCGAGTCCGACGGCGCCTTCGAAAGAGAGGACGCTCTTGTCATCGACCCAGGTGTTGACCAGGCGGGAGAGCAGCCCGTCGTCGGGTTCGGTGCGCTTCTTGGCCATGTTGCGGCTGAGGTTTTCGTGCAGCGTCCGGTGTGCGGCGAGCTTCTCCTCCTTGGGGAGGCTCAGCTGCACCATCTTCTTCGAGGACTCGTGCACGGTGTGCCGCTCGTCGTAGGGGACGCCGAGAACCTCGCAGATGACAACGGTGGGCAAGGCGAGGGCGAACTCCTCGATGAGGTCAACGGGCCTGCCCCTGGCCGTCAGCTCCTCCAATAGCTGCTCGGTCAGCTCGGCGATGCGTGGGCGCAGTGCTTCGGAGCGCTTGGCGGTGAAGTCCGGGTTGAGGATGCGGCGGATCGGCAGGTGCTCGTCGCCGTCCTTGCGGAAGAAGATGTTGCCTTCGACTGCGGGCTGAGCGCTGGAGGTGTTGGGGAAACCGGGGTCCGTGACATCTGCGCCGAACCGGCCGCCGGTGCCGAGGACCTGCTGGACCTGGTCGTGCCGGGTGATCAGCCAGGGCCGGCTACCGTCCCAGATCGTCACCCGGCGAGGTACGCCGGCCTCTCGGAAGGCGGTGGCGGTCTCCGGTGGGGCGAACGGGCAGCCGCGGGTCAGGGGAAACGCCGGTGCGTCGGCTGTGCTGGCGGTGGTCATGGGACCTCCTGTGAGCTGTCAGACGGAGACGGGGAAGCTCTTGCGAGCCTGGTCCCAGGGTGTGCGGGACATCGGCGGCCGGTCATAAGGGAGATGCGGCTCGCTGCCGACCAGCGTCAAAGGACCGCCGTAGCCACCTCGGCGCAGCCCCTCGACGGTGGCCAGACCCGCCGCGGAAGCGCCGACCACGACGATTCCGCGAGACGACCTGGTCACGCGTGGATCTCGATGGCGGCGGCCGGACAGACGCCTGCGGCCTCGCGTGCGGCATCGTGCTGACCAAGCGGCGGCTCGGCGTCCAACAGGATCACGACGCCGTCTTCGTCCCGCTGGTCGAAAACCTTCGGGGCTACCAACACACATTGGCCCGCGCCACAGCACTTGTCCTCGTCGATCGTGATGCGCATGGAACTCCCATCGGGGACGCGGCGCGGGAGCATCCGGGCGAGGCCGCCGCGCAATAACTTAACGACTGTATATTTACACCCGTTCAGTCTTCGGTTCAAGAGGGCCGCCCGCGAGGTGGCGGACTCGGCCAGGGCTTCGGGCCAGAGGTTGTGCAAGGCTGGAGGCATGGCCGATCTCCCCCGAACTCCCACGTCACCCGAGGACTCAGCCTCCGGACGCAGACCCCGCAACGCCCGCGGGAAGGGGGACAAGCTCCGCGAGGAAATCCTGCAGGCGATGCTGCGACTCATCGCCGACGAGACCCGGATGGGTACCGTGCCGCTGTCCCTACGGGAGGTGGCCCGCGAGGCGGGAGTCACTGCGCCGGCCATCTATTTGCACTTCGCGGACAAGGAAGACCTCTCACGCACAGCGGTGCGGACCCTCTTCGAACAGCTCCTGGACGAGATGGACCGGGCAGAGGAGACCTCGGACGGCCTGCCCCCCGCCCGGCGGCTGGCCGAACTGGCCCACGCCTACTGCCGGTTCGCTGAAAGCAACCGGACGAGCTTCCGCGTGATGTTCGCCGACCGTGACCGGCACCGGGACGAGACGACGCGCCTGGCGGAGCGCTGGCGTGGCGCTGTGGCACGGCTGGCGGAATCAGGCATGCGCATGACGCAGGCACCGGAGGCGGCCGCCGTGGCAGTGTGGTCGGCCGTGCACGGCCGGCTTCTATTGGACGGCAGCGCCGGGATGTGGGACCTCGGTGACGTGCACGACTTCGTCGAGGAACTCACGCGGTCCCTGGCCACGGTCGAGGCCCCGCGCTAGCCTGCGCCGGACGCTTCGCTGCCATGAGGGCCCTGCGAGGCGAGCGTGCCCTCAGGCAGCCTGCCCCAGGGCAGCGGGACCCCGCTTTGTGGCCGGTTCCTACGACGAAGGGCTACGCACCCGGGCTCCGCGCTCCGGGGCGGCGAGCACCGCCCGGTCGACCGGGCCACCCCGAGCGCGTAGGTGGTCAACCGGCTCGCGGCCGAGACCACTAACGCACTTCTGCCACAGGGTTTCGGGATCTCGAGGTCGACGGCACTCGTCAATCGAGGGTCTACTGGTGCCGCGAGACATCACATAACGGGCCGCAGTGCCCACGACTCATATGGTTGGTCTTGCATCTGTCCAGGCGAGCAATGCCGGACAGAATCTATCGGGACTCCTGCGGCAACTCGACGCGACCGCGACGCGACCCCGCGCCGGTCGACGGCTCGCCGTCCCGCGGCACCGCAGTGGAGGCGCGTACCACCAAGTGGGGGTCCAGCACCGCCTCCTGCGGCTCCACCCCCTGCCCCTCCAGCCTTTCGACGACGAAGCGCACCGCGCGCTCGGCGAGCAGAGCCGGGTCCTGACGGACCGTCGTGAGGCCGACGGGCATGAGATGGGACAGATGACTGTCGTCGTAGCCGACGACCGAGATGTCGCCCGGTACATCGATTCCGGCTCGGGTGAACGCCATCAACAGGCCCAGTGCGCAACGATCGTTGCCGGCCAGGACGGCCGTGGGCAAGCTGCCCTCCCCCAGTAGCAGACGGGCCGCCGCGACGCCCGCATCCTCGGTGTGCCGACCGGGCAGGACGCGGGTTTCGTCGGTGAGACCGTGTCGGCGCATCGCGGCGCGGTAGGCGCGGCGGCGTTCGGCCGAGCCCGGGTCGCGGCCGCCGTCGACATGGACGATCCGGCGATGGCCGAGTCCGACGAGGTGAGCCATGGCCTCGCGCACCCCTTTGCCCTCTGCGGTGTGCACGTTGTCGATGCGGGCGCCGACGACGCGACGGCCGATCGACGCGGCGACCGTGCGCTGCCCGAGTGCATCGAGGTAGGCGGCGTCCGAGGCGGGGCCGAGCAGGATCAGTGCCTCGCAGCGGTGGCTGAGCAGCGCCTCGACTGCCTTCTGCTCGGATCGGCCGGGCGCGTTGGCGGACAGCAGCACCTCATAGCCGAGCCGTTCGGCTTCCGGGTAGATGGCCTCGACGAGGTCGGCGTCGAAGGGCTGGTGCACGGTGAGCAGCACGCCGAGTGTCCGGCTGCGGCCGCGGGCGAGCAACCGGGCGGCGTTGTCGGGGTGGTAGCCGAGCTCGTCCGCGATGCGCAGCACGCGCTCGCGGGTTTCCTTGCTCGCGCCTGGCCGGTCTCGGAAGACGATGGAGACCAGTGCTCTGGATACCCCTGCCTTCTCCGCGACGTCGGACATTGTGGGGCGCCGTTCGCCCGATACATCCACCTACGCCCCCTTTCTCGCGAGCCGTACACGCAGGAAATCTCTGCGCAACAACCCATTGACATGACATTTGAACGAGGGCAATCATACAGCCACTAGAGCGCGCTAGTAGAGCGCGACAGTCACCGTCATCCCCACGGATTCCCAACCGAAACCACGGGGACCCGAAAGGCGAAGGGACCAAGATGTCGTTCGATGTGCTGACCATGGGCCGAGTCGGAGTGGATGTGTATCCGCTCCAGACGGGGGTGGGGCTTGCGGACGTCACGTCGTTCGGCAAGTACCTGGGCGGCAGCCCTACGAATGTCGCGGTGGCCGCCGCCCGGCACGGGCGCAGCACCGCGGTCATCACCAAGACCGGCGCCGATCCGTTCGGGGCGTTCGTGCGCCGGGCGCTCGGCGACTACGGCGTCGACAGCCGCTTCGTCGGCACGTCGGACATCGCGCCGACCCCCGTCACCTTCTGCGAGATCTTCCCGCCGGACGATTTCCCCCTCTACTTCTATCGGCAGCCAAAAGCTCCTGACCTGGAGATACGCCGCGAAGAGCTGGACTGGGACGCCGTCCGTGACGCCCGCGTCCTGTGGATGACGGGCACCGGTCTGAGCGAGGAGCCGAGCCGTACGGCGACGCTCGCGGCCCTGGAGCACAGGGCCAAGGCCGGTATCACCGTCTTCGACCTCGACTGGCGGCCGATGTTCTGGTCCGATCCCGCCGAAGCCCGCAAGGGCTACGCCCTCGCGCTGCGCCACGCCACCGTCGCCGTGGGCAATCTCGACGAGTGCGAGGTGGCCACGGGCGAGCGTGAACCGTACGCCGCCGCCGAGGCCCTGTTGGCCGCCGGTGTCGAACTAGCGGTGGTGAAGCAGGGGCCGAAGGGCGTGATTGCCATGGACCGCGACGGCACGGCGGCCGAGATCCCGCCGGTGCCCGTCGATGTCGTCAACGGCCTCGGCGCGGGTGACGCGTTCGGGGGCGCGCTGTGCCACGGACTGCTGTCGGGCTGGGACACCCATCGCGCGGTGTCCTTCGCCAATGCCGCCGGCGCGCTGGTCGCCGGCGAGTTGGCCTGCTCCGACGCCATGCCGACCGAGTCCGAGGTCAACAACAAGCTCCAAGAGGTGAACAGTGCTGTCTGACAAGGTGAGCCGGATCGTGGACGCCCGGGTCAAGGACCCGGGTGCCATCGCGGCCGCGGCCGCGCGCCGCGTGAAAGCCACGTCGCCGTTCGGTGAGCACGGCAAAGCGATGATCATCGCCGCCGACCACCCGGCCCGTGGCGCCAACGCCGTGGGTTCCGACCCGTCCGCGATGGCCGACCGGTTCGAGCTGCTCGACCGGATGTGCACCGCCCTGGAGCGGCCAGGTGTGACGGGGGTGCTCGCCACCGCGGACATCCTCGATGACCTGCTGCTGCTCGGGGTGCTGGACGGCAAGAGCGTCTTCGGGTCGATGAACCGCGGCGGGCTGGCCGGTTCGGTCTTCGAGATCGACGACCGGTTCACCGGGTACGACGCCGCCACCATCGCCACGATGGGCTTCGACGGCGGCAAGATGCTCACGCGCATCGCGCTGGAGGACCCGGCGACCCCGTCCGCGCTGGAGAACACTGCCCGTGCCGTGGACGAGCTCAATGACCATCATCTGGTGGCGATGGTCGAGCCGTTCCTTTCGGTCTGGGACGGCGGCCGTATCCGCAACGACCTCTCCACCGACGCCGTCATCAAGTCGGTCACCATCGCCTCGGGCCTGGGCCGGCGCAGCGCCTATACGTGGCTGAAGCTTCCGGTCGTCGAGGACATGGAGCGCGTCCTGGCGGCCTCGACGTTGCCGGCGGTGCTGCTGGGCGGCGAGGTCAAGGACCCCGAGGCCGCCTTCGCCTCCTGGGGCAAGGCCCTCAAGCTGCCCACCGCGCAGGGTCTGACAGTCGGCCGGTCCCTGCTCTACCCCTCTGACGGCGATGTCGCCGGGGCCGTGGACCGGGCGGTGAGCCTGCTGTGAGCATCCACGACGACAAGCTCCACCTGCCCAAGGGGAGCACCAAGGACGGACCGTACGACCTCGTCATCACGCCCGAGTCCGCGGGCTGGGGCTTTTCCGGGCTGCGCATCCTGGAACTGGCACCCGGCGAGGCCCATGCCCTGGACACCGATGACAGCGAGTTCCTGGTCCTGCCGCTGTCTGGTGGCTGCACGGTCACCGTCGGCGGGCAGACCTTCGGCCTCGCAGGGCGCACCGGGGTGTTCGCCTCGGCGACTGACTTCGCCTACGTCCCCCGGAGCTCCACGGCCCTGATCAGCAGCGCATCCGGCGGAAGGTTCGCGCTGCCCTCCGCGCGTACCGAGGTGGTCCTGGCCCCCCGGTACGGGCGCAAGGAGGACGTGCCCGTCGAGCTGCGCGGAGCCGGCGCCTGCTCGCGCCAGGTCAACAACTACTGCCTGCCGGGAACCTTCGACGCCGACCAGCTCCTGGTCTGCGAGGTGCTGACACCGGGCGGCAACTGGTCCTCCTACCCGCCGCACAAGCACGACGAAGCGCGCGCGGGCGAGAGCGAGCTGGAGGAGATCTACTACTTCGAGGTCTCAGGCCGCAACGGCTTCGCCTACCAGCGGGTGTACGGCACCCAGGAGCGGCCCATCGACGTGCTGGCCGAGGTCCGCTCCGGCGACACCGTGCTGATCCCGCACGGCTGGCACGGCCCGTCGATCGCCGCACCCGGCTACGACCTCTACTACCTCAACGTCATGGCGGGCCCCGGCCAGGATCGCGCCTGGCTGATCTGCGACGACCCCGCCCACGGCTGGGTCCGCACCGCCTGGACGAACCAGGACATCGACGACCGGCTCCCCTTCGGAGAGGACCAGCAGCGATGAGCACGACCGTACGACTGACCACCGCGCAGGCCCTGGTCCGTTTCCTGGCCGCCCAGTACAGCGAACGCGACGGCCAGGAGCAGCGGCTGATCCCGGGTGCCTGGGGCATCTTCGGGCACGGCAACGTCGCGGGGCTGGGGCAGGCCCTCCTGCAGGCCGCCGTCACCGAGGAGGCCGACCTCCCCTACCTACTGGCCCGCAATGAGCAGGGCATGGTGCACGCCGCCGTCGCCTACGCGAAGATGCGTGACCGGCTCGCGGCGTTCGCCTGCAGCGCGTCCACCGGGCCCGGCTCGACGAACATGCTCACCGGCGCCGCGCTGGCCACCACCAACCGGCTGCCCGTGCTGCTGCTGCCCAGCGATATGTTCGCGACCCGGGTGGCGGAGCCGGTGCTCCAGCAGCTGGAGGACTCGCGGGCCGGCGACACCTCGGTCAACGACGCGTTCCGCGCGGTGTCGAAGTACTTCGACCGGATATCCCGGCCCGAGCAGCTGATTCCGGCCGCGCTCGCCGCGATGCGAGTGCTGACCGACCCGGTGGAGACCGGTGCGGTGACGCTCGCCCTACCGCAGGACGTGCAGGCGGAGTCGTACGACTGGCCGGTGGAATTCTTCCGGCGCCGGGTCTGGCACGTGGGCCGCCCGGTGCCGGAGGAAGCCGCGCTCGCACGGGCCGTCGCCCTGCTCCGCTCCGCGAAGAAGCCGCTGATCGTCGCGGGCGGCGGCGTGGTCTACTCCGGCGCGGCCACCCAGTTGCGCGCCCTCGCCGAGGCGACGGGCCTCCCGGTCGCGGACACGCACGCCGGCAAGGGCGCGGTGGCATGGGACCACCCGTGCGCGGTGGGCGGCATCGGCTCCACCGGCAGCCATGCGGCCAACGCACTGGCGGCGGAGGCAGACGTGGTGCTCGGCATCGGCACCCGCTACAGCGACTTCACCACCGGCAGCCACACCGTCTTCGGCAACCCGGACGTCGCCTTCATCAATCTCAACGTGGCCCGGCTCGACGCCGTCAAGCACTCCGCGGAGCCGCTGGTCGCCGATGCCAAGCTCGGCATCGAGGCGCTCGCAGGGGCACTCGCCGGCTGGCACGTCGACGAAGGCTACCGCCGCCACACCCATCAACTCATCTCCCATACACGGGAGATCGAGGAAGCGTGCTTCAGCCGAGGACATGGTCCGCTGCCCTCGCAGACGGAGATCCTGGGCGCGCTCAACGATGCCCTGGACGACCACGCCGTCGTCATCAACGCCGCCGGGTCCATGCCGGGCGACCTCCAGCAGCTGTGGCGAGCCCGCGACCCGAAGGCGTACCACGTCGAGTACGCGTACTCCTGCATGGGATACGAGGTGGCTGCCGGTGTCGGCGCGAAGATGGCCGACCCCTCGCGCGAGGTCGTCGTCCTCGTCGGTGACGGCTCCTACCTGATGATGGCCCAGGAGATCGTGACGATGGTGTCCGAGGGCCTGAAGGTGATCATCGTCCTCGTCCAGAACCACGGCTTCGCCTCCATCGGCGCGCTGTCCGAGTCCCTCGGCTCGCAGCGCTTCGGCACGCAGTACCGCTTCCGGGACGAGGAAACACGGCAGCTCGACGGCGGCGTACTCCCCGTGGATCTCGCCGCGAACGCCGCGAGCCTCGGCGCGGACGTCCTGCACGCCACCAGCGTCGACGAGTTCCGTATCGCGATGGAAAAGGCCAAGGCCGCCGACCGCGCCACCGTCGTGCACATCGAGACCGATCTCTACGGCCCGAACCCACCTGGTCACGGCTGGTGGGACGTGCCCGTCAGCGATACCTCAGCCCTGGACTCCACCAAGGAGGCGTACGCCACGTATGCCGCCGCCAAGCAGACCCAGCGCCACTACCTGTAGCCCCCGCAAGGCAAGCCCCGCAAAGGAAGCTGCATGAACACCATCAAGCACTGGATCAACGGCAGCGCCACCTCCGGCGCCGCCACCCGCACCTCCCCCGTCTTCAACCCGGCCACCGGCGAGGAACAGGCCCGCGTCCTGCTCGCAGAAAGCTCCGACGTGGACGCCGCGGTCTCCGCCGCCGCCACGGCCTTCGAGACCTGGTCGGAGTCGTCGCTCACCCAGCGCACCCAGGTCATGTTCGCCTTCCGCCAGCTTCTGTTGAAGCACGAGGAGGAGCTCGGCCGGATCATCTCGGCCGAGCACGGCAAAACCGTCGACGACGCGCGCGGCGAGATCGCACGCGGCCGCGAGGTCGTCGAGTTCGCCTGCGGGCTCGGTGACATCCTCAAGGGCAGCTTCTCCGACCAGGTCTCCCGCGGCGTGGACGTCCACGACTTCCGCCAGCCGCTGGGCGTCGTCGCGGGCATCACTCCGTTCAACTTCCCCGCCATGGTGCCGCTGTGGATGCACCCCATCGCCATCGCCACCGGCAACACCTTCGTCCTCAAGCCGAGCGAGCGCGATCCGTCCGCCGCGAACTTCGTGGCCGAGCTGTACCGCGAGGCCGGGTTGCCCGACGGGGTCTTCAACGTCGTGCACGGCGACAAGACCGCGGTCGACGCGATCCTCACCCACCCGGGCATCGAAGCCGTGTCCTTCGTCGGCTCGACACCCATCGCCAAGTACGTGCACGAGCGAGCGACTTCGGCCGGCAAGCGGGCCCAGGCTCTCGGCGGCGCCAAGAACCACGCCGTGGTGCTACCCGACGCGGACCTGGAGTTCGCCGCCAACCACATCACGGCGGGCGCGTACGGTTCGGCCGGCGAACGCTGCATGGCCTTGTCGGTCGCCGTCGCGGTCGGTGACGCCGCGGACCGGCTGGTGCCCCTCCTTGCACGCAAGGCCGGTGAGGTCAAGGTCGGGCCCGGTGACGCGTGGGACACCGACATGGGCCCGCTCGTCACCAAGGCCGCTCAGGAGCGGGTCGAGAACGCCGTCGCGCGGGCCCCCGGTCAGGGCGCCACCGTCGTCATCGACGGCCGCGGGCTGAAGGTCGAGGGACACGAGAACGGCTTCTTCACCGGCCCCTCGCTGCTCGACCACGTCACCACCGAGATGGACGCGTACCGGGAGGAGCTGTTCGGCCCGGTCCTGGCGGTGGTCCGCGTCGACACCCTCGACGAGGCGATCGCCCTGATCAACGCCAACCCGTACGGCAACGGCACCGCGGTTTTCACCGGCAGCGGTGAGGCGGCGCGTCGCTTCCAGCGCCGGGTCAGGGTCGGCATGATCGGCGTGAATGTGCCGGTTCCGGTGCCCATGTCGTACTACTCCTTCGGCGGCTGGAAGGACTCCCTCATCGGCGACTCCCCGATCCACGGCGCCGAAGGCATCCGCTTCTACACCCGCCCCAAGGTCGTCACCAGCCGCTGGCCGGAGTCCCGGCAGCAGGTCGCCGCAGGCTTCAGCTTCCCCACCTCCCACTGATCCACCTCCCTTTCCCGTCTCCCTAAGGACTCACCATGACAGCGGCGCCGTCCCCGCTCCGTACCGTCGCGGGCAACCTCTGCCTGGGCTCCGCGCCCGACTCGTGGGGCATCTGGTTCCCCGAGGACGAACACCAGGTCCCGTACAGCCGATTCCTCGACGAGCTGGTGCAGGCCGGCTACACATGGCTCGAGCTGGGCCCCTACGGCTACCTCCCGACCCGCCCCGAGGTCCTCGCCGAGGAGCTCGCCGTCCGCCGCCTGAAGGTCTCGGGCGGAACTGCCTTCGGGGCCCTGCACCGGCCCGAGGCATGGGACGGCATGCTCGCCCATGTCCGACAGGTCGCCGCGCTCACCGCGGCGGCGGGCGCCCACCACCTGGTGTTCATCCCACCCATGTACCGCGACGAGAAGACCGGCCACTTCACCGAGACCCCCGAGCTGACCGCCGCTCAGTGGGCCGGCTTCGGACGGAACGCCGACCGGCTCGGCAAGCTGCTGCTCGACGAGTACGACATCCGTCTGGTCCTGCACCCGCACGCCGACAGCCACATCCAGACACAGCCGGAGATCGAGCGGCTGCTCAACGAATCGGACAGCCGCTACACCAACCTCTGCCTCGACACCGGCCATGTCGCCTACGGCGGCGGTGACAACCTCGACCTGATCCGCCGCTTCGGCGAGCGCGTCGGGTACGTGCACATCAAGCAGATGGACCCCGACGTACTGACGCAGGTGGCCGCCGAGGAACTGTCCTTCGGCGAGGCCGTCAAGCGCGGGGTGTGCGTGACGCCGCCCGCGGGCGTCCCTGACCCTGCGTCGGTCATCGCCGAGCTCTCCCGGCTGGATGCCGAACTGTTCGTCATCGTCGAGCAGGACCTGTACCCGTGCGCCCCGGACGTGCCGCTGCCCATCGCCGTCCGTACCCGCACCCACCTGGCCGACTGCGGCCTTTCCGCCACCCGACGCCCGAACAATCGGTAGGAGGTGGCCATGGACGTCAGGGACGACGCGATGGCACACACCGCACCACCCGTCCACCCAGGAGACGCGCCCCGCCAGGTGACGCACCGTCTGCGGGTGATCACTCTCATCGCCACCTTCGGCGGACTGCTCTTCGGCTATGACACTGGGGTCATCAACGGCGCGCTGCCGTACATGAGGGATGACCTCGGCCTCAGCCCCCTCACGGAGGGCATGGTCACCAGCTCCCTCCTACTGGGGGCCGCCCTGGGGGCGGTCGTCGGCGGAAAGCTTTCGGACGCCCGCGGCCGGCGCCGGAACATCCTGCTCCTGGCCGTGCTGTTCTTCCTGGGTGCGCTGGGCGCCACGCTCGCGCCCGGCACCGCGGTGATGATCGTGGCGCGCTTCGTGCTCGGTCTCGCGGTGGGCGGCGCGTCGGTGACCGTGCCGGTGTATCTCGCCGAGATCTCACCGGCGGAGCGCCGTGGCGCACTCGTCACCCGCAACGAACTCATGATCGTCAGCGGGCAGTTGCTGGCGTTCACGTCGAACGCGGTCATCGCCCATCTCGGCGGCGAGTCCGGCGGCGTCTGGCGCTGGATGCTGGTGATCGCGACGGTGCCCGCCGTGGTGCTGTGGTTCGGCATGCTGGTGATGCCGGAGAGCCCGCGCTGGCTGGCCGCGCAGGGCCGCTTCAGCGACGCCTTCGAGGTGCTGAAGCAGGTCAGGTCCACGCAGCGGGCAGAGGCCGAACTGAGCGAGGTCTCCGCGCTCGCCGTCAAGGACGAGCAGGAGAAGCTGGGGGGCTGGAAGGACCTCAGGGCCACCCCGTGGCTCCGCCGGCTGATGTGGGTGGGCTTCGGCATCGCCGTCGTCCAGCAGATCACCGGTGTCAACACGATCATGTACTACGGCACCCAGATCCTCACCGACGCCGGGTTCGCCTCGGAAGGCGCGCTGACCGCGAACATCGCCAACGGCGTGATCTCCGTACTGGCCACCTTCGCCGGCATCTGGCTGCTCGGCCGCGTCAACCGCCGCCCGATGCTGATGATCGGCCAGATTGGCACGACCTGCGCCCTGTTGCTGATCGGCGTCTTCTCGTACGTGATGCCGGCCGGCGACGGACGCGCCTTCGCCGTGCTCGCCATGACCGTCACCTTCCTCGCCTTCCAGCAGGGCGCGATCTCGCCGGTCACCTGGCTCATGCTCTCGGAGATCTTCCCGACCCGGATGCGAGCCTTCGGCATGGGCATCGCAGCCGTGGTGCTCTGGCTGACCAACTTCGCGATCGGCCTCGCCTTCCCCTCGCTGGTCTCCGGAGTCGGCATCTCCAACACCTTCTTCGTCTTCGTGGCACTCGGCCTCCTGGCCATCGCCTTCGTGAAGCGGTACGTGCCCGAGACCAGGGGCCGCTCCCTGGAAGCCCTCGAAGCGGAACTCCGCAGCCGCTTTTCCTGAATTTCCTCCCGGGCCCATGGGCTCGAAGAACCGCAGAAAGGAATCCCATGACTGTGCGTGTAGGGGTCATCGGCGCCGGATGGATAGGCCAGGACCACATCCGCCGCCTCACCCACGTCATCACGGGCGCCGAAGTCGTCGCGGTCACCGACATCGACACCGCCCGCGCCGAGGAGGCGGCGGCCGGTGTCGGCGCCCGCGCCGTGCCCACCGGAGCCGAGCTGATCGCGTTGCCCGAGGTCGACGCGGTCCTGGTGACCTCGTGGGGGCCGACGCACGCCGAGCACGTGCTGGGCGCCGTCGCCGCGGGCAAGCCTGTCTTCTGCGAGAAGCCGCTGGCCACCAGCGCCGAGGACTGTCTGGAGATCGTCGAGGCCGAGATGGCGCACGGCCGCCAGCTCGTTCAGGTCGGCTTCATGCGCCGCTACGACGCGGGCTACCGCCAGATGAAGCAGGTCCTCGGCACCGGGGAAATCGGCGCCCCGCTCATGGTGCACTGCGCCCACCGCAACCCGACCGTCCCCGAGTCCTACACCTCCCGGATGGCCGCGCTGGACACCGCGGTGCACGAGATCGACGTGCTGCGCTGGCTGCTGGACGACGAGATCGTCTCCGTCCAGGTGCTCACCCCGCGTGCCACCGGCAACCGGCACCCGCACCTGAAGGACCCACAGATCATGCTCTTCGAGACCGCGGCCGGTGTGCGCATCGACCTGGAGGTCTTCGTCAACTGCCGGTACGGCTACGACATCCAGTGCGCGACGGTCGGCGAGACCGGCGTGGTGCGGCTGCCCGACCCGGCCGCGGTCGGTGTGCGCAGCGCCGCCCGGCACAGCACCGCGGTACTCCAGGACTGGCAGGGCCGCTTCACGGACGCCTTCGACGAGGAGTTCCGGGAGTGGATCGCCGCCGTGCAGGCGGGAACCGGGCCCACCGGCCCGTCCGCGTGGGACGGCTACGCCGCCACCGTCATCACCAACACGACCGTCGAGGCGCTGGAATCGGGCCGGATCGTCGACGTCCACCTGAAGGACCGGCCCGCCTTCTACACCACCGGAGACGCCCGATGAAAATCGCCCTCGACCCGTACATGTTCCGTGCGCTGCCGATCGACGAGATGGTGCGCACCGTCGCCGAACTCGGCTACTCCTACATCGAGTTGTCGCCGCGCAACGACTTCATGCCCTTCTTCCTGCACCCGCGCGCGGACGACGCTCGGATCGGGGAGCTGAAGACGGCACTGCGGACGCACGATGTGCAGCTGTCGAGCGTGCTACCCCTCTACAAGTGGTCCTCGCCTGACGAGACCGAGCGGCAGGCCGCCGTCCGGTACTGGAAGCGGATGATCGAGATCACCGCGGACCTCGGCTGCCCGCTGATGAACTCGGAGTTCAACGGACGCCCGGACCAGGCGGCGGCGAGCGAGGCCGCGTTCTGGCGCTCCATGGAGGAGCTCCTCCCCCTCTTCGAACGCGAGGGCATCGCCCTCAACCTCGAAGCGCACCCCGACGACTTCTGCGAGGAGAACCGCCCGGCGGTCGACCTGGTCCGCGCGATCAACAGGCCCTGGGTGAACTACCTCTACTGCGCCCCGCACTCCTTCCACCTCTCGGGCGCGGACCCGACGGCGGACATCGCGGCGATGATGCGCTACGCCGGGGACAAGCTCCAGCACGTACACATCGCGGACTCCTTCAACCACAAGGGCTCGTCCGGCCTGCGCTACATCCTCAACCCGCCCGGCACGGCCGCCCGTATCCATCAGCACCTGGACATCGGACAGGGCGAGGTCGACTGGGACGCCTTCTTCGGCACGCTGCGCGAGCTGGACTTCGACGGCGTCGCGACGGCCTGCGTCTTCGCCTGGGAGGAACGCGCCTGCGAGTCATCCGCCTTCATGCTCGACCGGATCACCAAGGAGCTGACGCGATGAAACTGGGCATCTACACCGCTGTCCTGCACGACCTCTCTCTCGAAGGGGCGCTGTCGGCCATCGCCTCGCTCGGGCTGACGGGCGCCGAGATCAATGCGGGCGGCTTCCTGCCGACCCCGCACCTGCCGGTCGAAAAGCTGCTGTCCGGTGCGCTGTCCCCCGAGGCATATCTGAAGCCGTTCGCCGAGGCCGGCATCGAGCTCACCGGGCTCAACGTCAACGGCAATCCACTGGACCCCGACCCGGTGGCCGGCCCCGCGCACGCCGCCGACCTGCGGCGCGCCATCCAGGTCGCGGGACTGCTCGGCATCCGCCGCGTCGTGACGATGTCCGGGCTGCCGGCCGCCGAACCGGGCGGCGCCGTCCCGGCCTGGAACGTCAACCCCTGGCACAGCGCCTTCCTCGACTCCCTCACCTACCAGTGGGACACCATCGCCGTCCCCTTCTGGCGGGACATCGAGCAGCTGGCCGCCGCCCACGGGGTGAAGGTCTGCATCGAGATGCACCCGCAAAACCTGGTGTTCAACCCGGCGACGTTGAAGCGGCTGGTCGAGCGCACCGACGCGACGCACATCGGCGCCGAACTCGATCCCAGCCACCTCTTCTGGCAGGGCATCGACCCCGTTGCCGCTATCGAGGACCTGGGCCCCCTCGTCTTCCACGCCGCAGCCAAGGACACCCGGATCAACGCGGAACGGTGCCGGGTCAACGGCGTCCTCGACGACCGCTTCACCAAGGTCACCGACGACCCGGTCCAGCTCGGCGGTCACCACACCCTCAACCGCTGGCCACAGGACTCGACCTGGGACTTCGTCGCGGTGGGCCGCGGCCACGACGAGGCATTCTGGGGCCGCTTCCTGGACGCACTGCACCGGATCGACCCCGACATGGCGGTGAACATCGAGCACGAGGACACCGAGCTGGGCCAGATGGAGGGCTTGGAGGTGGCGGCGCGGACCCTGCTCCACGCGTCAGGGGCGACAGCGCCCGGCGACCGCCCCTGACCAGCAGCGGTCGCACCTTGCTGACGCCAGCTACACGAAGCCCGGACAGCACCGTGGTCTTGCAGGAAGGTGGGGCAGGCAGCCAGCCCCACCTTCGGGACCAAGGTGGGTAGCAATCCGCCGACTGAGCCCGCGGAACTACACGTAGGCGCGACGCGAGCGGCGGCAGCACCCATCGGGGGCTGCCGCCGCTCGTGAACAGGTAGCGGAACCCCCATCGCCCGCGGGAGAGCAAGACGTCACCCCGCGCCCCGAAACGGATGCGGGGCCGCTTCAAGAAGCATCAGACTTCCTACCAGGGGCGGTAGCCGAACGTAGTTTTCCGTAGGTGGTGCGTACGTTGGGCAGGCAGCCTCACAGTTGCTGAACGATGAGGCAGGACCAGGTGTGTCCGGAGCCTCCGCTGAGCGCGAGAGTGTATTCGCCGGGTTCCAACAGCCGTTGTTCGGTGATGTCGGCGAGGTTGGCGAGGACGTCGCCGCACCCCAGGTGACCGGTTTGTGTGCCCAGATGCAGCACGTCAGCCTTGAGGAGGTCCTTCACGACGGGCAAGTACTGCATCTCCAGTGGCTTGGGCCCCATCCGGGACAGCGTGATACTCCGGATGGCCGGATCGTGGGGATCGAGGTTCGCATCGGCCAGCGCGGTGGTGACAACCTCACGGATCTTGATGGGAGCAAGATGCGCGAACCTCTCTCCGCCGCCCGCTGCGAGGAACGCCTTCTTCGGGCGCTTGCCGTCGATGGGGATGCTGTGCGCGAGGGGCGCGAGGCTGAATGCGTCGCTTCCCCGGTACATGCCCTCCAACTCGGGGACGCCGATTACCGCGTGCGACACCAGCCGCAGACCGCGCCCGGACCTGCCGAGCACGGCGGCGGTCGCTCCATCGCCGAACACGATGTTGGATTCGCAGCGCCAGCGGTCGAAGCCCGGCTCAGTGAACCGGTCCGCTGTCGTCACCATCGCCGCACGCGCTTGTGGATGGGCCCTCAGGTGGTCGGCCGCCATGTGAATCGCCATGGCCCCACCGTGGGACATCTGCAGCAGGCTGAACGGTACCGCGCTGGACGCACCGACCTGATGGGCGATGTAGTGCCCCGGAGACCACAGGTCGTGCCCCTGGTGGTACACGTGCCCATGGACCAGCAGCGTCACATCAACCGGGTCGATGTCGGCCCGCTCAAGGGCCAGCTTGCCGGCCTTCGCCGCCATCTCCGGCGCGGATATGCCCTCGGACACGGGAACTTCGAGCGCGCCTGTCGCGGCCGCGGCTTCCGGATCGATCAGGCCTGTCGTAACGACCTCCTCGGCCGTCTGTCGCCGGTCCGGGAGCCAGGTGGCGACGCCTTCGATGGCAAGGTCATCGTGGAAAATCATGGATGGGTATCTCCCTGTGCTGTGTGAACGAGAGGGCGCGAGAGGGGGTCAGCTCCACGCGATCAGCCGCTCGGGCCGTTCGAGGATCGCGGCGACGTCCGTCAGGACCTTCGACCCCAGCTCCCCATCGACGAGCCGATGGTCGAAGGAGAGCGCAAGAGTCGCGATGTGACGCGGCTTGACCTTGCCCTTGTGCACCCAGGGCCTGAGCTTGATCGCTCCCACCGCGAGGACCGCGGACTCGCCGGGGTTGAGGATCGGCGTGCCGGTGTCGACTCCGAAGATTCCGATGTTGGTGATGGTGATGGTCCCGTTCCGCATCGCGCCGGGCGGGGTTTTGCCCGCGCGGGCGGTGGAGACGAGATCGCCCAGCGCCTCGCCCAGTTCCGGCAGAGTCATCGCGCCCGCGTCCTTGATGTTCGGAACGACCAGTCCACGCGCGGTAGCCACGGCGATACCCAGGTTCACGTAGTGCTTCTGCACGATCTCCTGGTTGGCCTCGTCCCACGTGGCGTTGATGTCGGGGTTGCGTTTGACGGCGAGGAGCAGGGCCTTGGCGATGACCAGGAGTGGGCTGACCCGCGAGCCGACCGGTTCGGTGTCCTCGTTGAGCTTCCTGAGGAACGTGCGCATGCGCGTCATGTCGATGGTGACGAACTCGGTGACGTGCGGCGCGGTGAACGCGGAACTGACCATCGCCCGTGCGACGTCCTTGCGGACTCCCTTGATGGGGATGCGGCTCTCGCGGGCGTCAGGACGGTCGGCCCGCTGGGGCGCGGCCGCCGCCACTGCTGCGGCGTGCACGTCGTCGCGGGTGACAAGACCTCCCGGTCCGCTGGGCACCACCGAGGCCAGGTGGATGCCCAGGTCCTTGGCCAGCTTCCGGACGGGCGGCTTTGCCAGTGGTGTGTGGCCGGCCGCGCCGGCGACCTGACGGACGGGGGTGCCGGATTCCAGGCGCGGTGGTGCTCCCGTCGCGAGCGCAGCGGGCTTGTTGCGGCGGGCCGCCCGTCTCGACGTCCCTTCCGCCACCCCGTAGCCGACCAATACGGGCTGTCGGCCTCCCGGTTGGGGCGCGCCCCGTGCGCATCCGGGCGACACGTCCACCGTGATGATGACCTCGCCGACGCTGACGGTGGCACCTTCGGGATACACCAGGTCGCCGACGACCCCGTCGAACGGGATGGGTAGTTCGACGGCTGCCTTGGCTGTCTCCACCTCGCACACGACCTGCCCGTCGGTGACGGTGTCACCGGGTTGGACGTGCCACTTGAGGATCTCCGCCTCGATGAGTCCCTCGCCCACGTCGGGCATCGTGAACTCCCGGAGGGAACGAGTAGCGGTATCTGTCACGTTGCCCCTCCTCAGTACGCCAGCGCGCGGTCGACGGCGTCGAGTACTCGGTCCAGGCCGGGCAGGTACTCCTCCTCCAGCCGGGCCGGCGGATACGGGGTGTGGAAGCCGCCCACCCGCAGCACCGGGGCTTCGAGGCGGTAGAAGCACCGCTCGGTGATCCGGGCGGCGATCTCCGCGCCGGCGCCCAGGAACACCGGGGCTTCGTGGACCACGATCAGCCGCTGGGTCTTCTCCACCGATTGCCGCACGGTGTCGAAGTCGATCGGCGACATCGACCGCAGGTCGACCACCTCCAGGCTGCGCCCCTCCTCCTCAGCGGCCGTGGCGGCCTCCAGGCAGAGCTTCACCGTCGGCCCGTAGGCCGCCAGCGTCACATCGCTCCCCTCCCGAGCCACCCGGGCGGAGTGCAATGGCGCCGGAAGGGTGATCTCATCGACCTCACCCTTGTCCCAGTACCGCCGCTTGGGCTCGAAGTAGATGACGGGATCGTCACTCTCGATTGCCTGCCGCATCATCCAGTAGGCATCCGCCGCATTCGCCGGGGACACCACCTTCAAGCCCGCCACATGCGCGAACAGCGCCTCCGGCGACTCGCTGTGATGCTCCACCGCGCCGATGCCACCACCGTAGGGAATGCGGATGACGACCGGCAGCTTCACCTTCCCCAGCGCGCGTGCGTGCATCTTCGCCAACTGCGTGACGATCTGGTCGTACGCGGGGAAGACGAAACCGTCGAACTGGATTTCCACCACCGGTCGGTAGCCCCGCAACGCCAGACCGATCGCGGTTCCCACGATCCCAGACTCCGCCAGCGGGGTGTCGATCACCCGGCTCTCGCCGAAGTCCTTCTGCAGACCATCGGTCACCCGGAAGACGCCACCGAGCTTGCCGATGTCCTCACCCATCAGCAACACCTTCGGATCGGCCTCCATGACTGACCGCAACGAAGCATTGACCGCCTTCGCGAGCGTCATCGTGGTCATCAGGCGGCGCCTTCCTGCGAACCGGCGAACGAAGCCTGATAGGCGGCAAACTGTGCCCGCTCCTCATCGACCAACGCGTGACCATCGGCGTGGGCGTTGTCGAAGATGGCCATCGGTTGAGGGTCGGGCATCGACCGGACGCCTTCACGAACCCGGCGGGCCAGGGCGTCACTTGCTGTTTCGACCTCGGCGTAGAACGCGTCGTCGGCGAAGCCCTCGGCACTCAGGTAGGTCTTGAGGCGGGCTATCGGGTCCTTCGCCTCCCATTCCTCGCGCTCGGCGTCCAGCCGGTAGCGGCTGGCGTCGTCGGAGGTGGTGTGCGCGCCCATCCGGTAGGTGTACGCCTCGATGAGCGTCGGTCCGTTGCCGCTGCGGGCACGTTCCAGGGCCGTCTGGGTAACCGCGAGTACCGCCAGCACATCGTTGCCGTCCACCCGCACACCGGGGAAACCGAAGCCGGCGGCGCGCCGGTAGATCGGCACCCGGGTCTGCTTCTCGTTGGGTTCGGAGATGGCCCACTGGTTGTTCTGGCAGAAGAACACCACAGGGGCGTCGAAGACGGCGGCGAAGTTGAACGCCTCGGCGACGTCACCCTGGCTGGTGGCGCCGTCGCCGAAGTAGGCGACGGCGGCGGCATCCGCGCCGTCCTTGGCCAGGCCCATCGCGTAGCCGGTGGCGTGCGGTACGTGCGCGCCGATGACGAGTGTGTAGAGGTGGAAGTTGTTGCTGGTGGGGTCCCAGCCGCCGTGGTTGACTCCGCGGAACATGCCGAGCAGGTTGAGGGGGTCCACCCCTCGGCACCAGGCGACGCCGTGCTCGCGGTAGCTGGGGAAGGCGTAGTCGTCGTCGCGGAGTGCTCTGGCGGAGCCGACCTGTGCGGCCTCCTGGCCCAGGAGCGAGGGCCACAGGCCCAGTTCGCCCTGGCGCTGTAGTGCGATCGCCTCCCCGTCGAAACGGCGGGTGAGGACCATGTCCCGGTACAGGCCGCGCAGTTGCTCGGCACCGAGGTCGACGGCGTGGTCCGGGTGGTCGACGCGTTCGCCCTCAGGGGTCAGCAGCTGGACGAGTTCCGGTCCGGGCGTGGCCCCCGCAGCAGGGGGGACCTGCCGAGGAAGTGTCGTCATCGTTTTCCTTTTCATCTGGTGGCCGGAGGCCGGCGGCCGGGACCCGTTTGGTGTCGAGGTTCCGGGCACCGGAAGGCTGCGGCTTCTTGCTGCGGAGTCCGGATTCATGTCGGCGGGGGACGTTTGCGAAGAATTCCGGTGCGTGCACGGAAGATTCCCCGGCATCGAATGAGCGGCCTTTCGACCGGCGTGGCGTTTCCGATGCTCGTTGGACCGGCGGAAGGCGAGCTTGCGCAGGCTAGATCGATTTTTCGAGCGGAGTCAAGCCGTTCCAAATTCTGGACAACTCCGCAATGCGGAATACGGAAGGAGCTCTTCCGTATTCCGATGGGAGAAGCGGAAGCGGAGCATCCGAAGGAATTCCCGGAAGGAATGCGTACGCACGCGCGGCCATTCACGCCATTGCCAAAGCTTTAGCAATGCACCGAACGAGGTACCGGGTTCCTCGCGTGGCGAGAAAGGCGGGCCCGGAGGGTCGGATTCCGGGCACGCGAAGGCAATGGGTTGGCAAACCAGGGGGCCGCTTGGTCAAGAGAAGGCAAAGTGACGCCGCCACCAGGATGGCCCGGCCTCCCGAATCGGCTTGATCAAGCACTCGACCGACTGCCATCGTTCCGTCATGCGGATGAGAGATTCCGCAATACGAAAGAAGGAACCTTGATGGAGACATCGGGTCTGCGTTTCGCAGCCAACCTGTCCATCCTTTTCACCGAACTGCCCCTGCTCGACCGACCGGCCGCTGCCGCCGCCGCGGGCTTCGACGCGGTCGAGTTGTGGTGGCCCTGGCCCGACCTGCCGGTCGCGCCCGCCACGGAACTCGACGCACTGCGCGAAGCCCTGAAGGAAGCCGGCACCCAGCTCGTGGGGCTGAACTTCTACGCCGGCCAACTGCCGGGACCGGACCGCGGAGCCGCCTCGATTCCGGCCTGGTCCACCGACTTCCGGGCGAACCTGGACATCGCCGCGGAGTTCGCTGGCTCGGTCGGCTGCACGGCGCTCAACGCGCTCTACGGCAACCGGGTCGGCGAGGCGACTCCTGAGCAACAGGACCGCCTGGCGATGGAAAACCTGGCTCGGGCCGCTCAGGCAGCCCACCGGGTCGGCGCAACGGTGCTCATCGAAGCGTCCAACGCGTACGAGAGCCCGGACTACCCCCTGGTGTCCTCACGCGCCGCCGTCGACGTGGTCGACCGGCTCAACGAGGCCACCGGCCTGGGCAACGCGCGGTTCCTCTGCGACCTGTACCACCTGTCGCGCATGGACGAGGACCTCGGCGACGTATTGCAGACGTACGCGGACAAGATCGGCCACATCCAGATCGCGGACAATCCCGGCCGCAGCCAGCCCGGTACCGGAAATCTGGATTTCCCAGCCCTGTTCGATGGCATCGCCGCCACCGGATACGACGGGTGGATCGGCCTCGAATACAAGCCCAGCGGGCCGAGCGCACAGAGCTTCGACTGGCTCCCGCTCAACCGGGGCGCATCGAAGCGAGTCTGACGCAACACATCCGGCGCGCCTGCCTGTAAGGCGTTCCGGTATTCCACGGGGGGTTTGGGGAGAGCGTTTCCCTGCCCGTGAAGCAGGAGAAAATGAGCGCGACCGTCTCGCACGATCGCGTTTCATCGCCGATTCAGTCCGTTAATGGGCGCTTGATATTCCGATGCCGAATCCCGTTGACGGGGTAATTTCGGCACGGCGTTGACCCAAAGGAATTGCATTGTCTCATCAGGAAACCATCGCGGTCGACCGCGAGGTGCGGTTCGGTGACGTCACCTATCCCTTCCACGTGCGCAGTGGACCGGAGTCCTGGAACGGCCTGACGGCCCGTCTTGCGGCACTCGAACCGGACCGACTCATCGTGATCACCGACGACGGCGTGCCGGATGCGCTGGCCGACCAGGTGCGGGCGAACCTGTCCGCACTCGTGCCCACGCACGTCCTGCGCCTCCCTGCCAGCGAGAAGGCCAAGACGCTCTCGACGCTGGACGACCTGGCAGAACGCACCATTCTCAGCGGCGTGACCCGCAACTCTGTCGTCGTCGCGCTCGGCGGCGGGCTGGCCGGGAACGTCGCGGGGCTCCTGGCCGCTCTCGTCTTCCGCGGCCTGCGGCTGGTCCACCTGCCCACCACCCTTCTGGGCATGTCCGACTCGGTCCTGTCCCTGAAGCAGGCCGTCAACTCCCGAGTCGGGAAGAACCACTTGGGAACCTTCTACGCGCCGGCCTTCGTCTGGAACCATCTGGACTTCCTCGACACCCTGCCGCGCGAAGAGATCCAGTCCGCCCTGTGCGAGATGATCAAGAACGTGCTGGGCATCTGCCCCGATCGCTACGACGAGGTCGCGGCACGGCTCAGGATCGACGCCCAGTACTCCTACGAGACATTCGCCGACTTCATCGAGCTGTGCGTCGACGCCAAGACCCGCGTCATGCGCGACGACAAGCGGGAGAAGCGCGAAGCGCTCGTCCTCGAATACGGCCACACCGTCGGCCACGCAGCCGAACTGCTCACCGGCGGAGCGCTGCGCCACGGCTTCGCCATCGGTGTGGGCATGCTGGTCGCCGGCCGGATCGGCACGGAGCTTGGGCTGCTGTCCGATGACGAACTCAAGGCCCACCAGATCCTGCTGGAGCGCAACGGCTCCCCCACCGCGCTGCCGGCCGGACTGACGGCGGACCAGATCATCGAGACCGTCAGGCTCGACAACAAGCGCGGCTACGTCCCCGCGCGACCCGGTGCGGTGGACATGGTGCTGCTGGAGGGCCTCGGCTGTCCGCACTGGGTCGGCGACAACGTCATCACCCAGGTCGACGAGGACCTCGTCCGGGTTGGTGTCAACGCCTATCTGCCGGGTGTGGGCCGCCCCTCCCTTCCCATCCCCGGCCAGCGGCAGGTCCCCTCGCAGGTGCGCGCATGAGGCTGGGACTCGACAGCAAGACCGTCGTCATCACAGGCGCCGCCAGCGGGATCGGGCGGGCGACCGCCGAAGCCATGGCTGCCGAAGGTGCCACGCTCGCACTGCTGGACCGGGACGCCGAAGCGCTGCAGCTGACCGCCAAGACGCTGCACGAGAAGGGCGCAGCCGTGACCACGGTCGTCGCCGACCTCGGCAGTGCCCACGGAGTGGCCGGCGCGTTCACGGAGGTGCTCGACAGGCACAACGGTGTGGTCGACGTCCTGGTCAACAACGTCGGCCAGTGCCTGGCGCGTACCTTCGATGAACTCGACGACGCCGACTGGCTGCACACCTTCGAGACCAACTTCCTCAGTGCTGTCCGGGCCGTACGGCAGGTCCTACCCGGAATGCGGGAGCGGCGCAGCGGCTGCATCGTCACCAACGCCTCCGACCTGGCTCGCCAGCCGGAGGCGAATCCGGCCGACTACCAGGTCTCCAAAGTGGGGCTGGTCAGCCTCACCAAGAGCCTCGCCCTGTCGGAAGGTCCGCACATCAGGGTCAACGCCGTCGCTCCCGGACCCGTTTGGACCCCGTTGTGGACCCGCCCGGGAGGCTTCGCCGACACGCTGGGCCTCGTCCACGGCCGCGACGCCAAAGCCGCGGTCGAGCACGAACTGAGTGGCCGTCAACTTCCGCTCGGCCGCATGGGCACCCCTGAGGAAGTCGCGGACGTGATCACGTTCATGGCCTCCGACGCTGCCTCCTTCGTCACCGGCAGCGTGTGGGGCGTCGACGGCGGATCGATCCGCGGACTCCTCTGACCGGCTGGACGGCTTGCCCGGTGGCCGGCTCACCGGGAAAGCCGTCCGGCCCGCACACCTGCCCACCCAACCGCCCCACCCTGAGAAAGCAGGTCCTATGAGCGAGGTCGAATCCACTCCTCAGACACCGACCCACGCCCCGACGGGCACCGCCAACGTCCCGGGCAGACCGATGCCCCGCGCAGTGGTCCTGCTGCTGTCGATCTCCACCGGCCTGTCGGCGGCGAGCCTGTACTACGCGCAACCCCTGCTCGACGCGATCCGCCACACCCTGCACATGGGGCCCGCCGGGGCCAGCGCGATCGTGGCGATCTCCCAGGCAGGCTACGTGGTGGGCCTGCTGTTCCTGGTTCCCTTGGGTGACCTGGTCGAACGCCGACGGCTCAGCGTCACCATGACTCTGGCAAGCGCGGGCGCCCTGGTGCTCATGGCCACCGCGACGTCCGCCCTCCTCCTGACGGTGGCGGCCCTTGTCGTGGGCATCCTGTCGGTCACTGCACAGATGCAGGTGGCCTTCACCGCGACACTCGCCCCCGCCCACCAGCGCGGCCAGGTCGTCGGCACCGTCATGAGCGGACTCATCATCGGAGTACTGCTCGCCCGTACCGCCGCCGGAGCCCTCGCCTCGCTGGGAGGGTGGCGCCTGGTGTTCTGGGTCGCGGCCGGGCTCATGCTGATCCTGGCTCCCACATTGCGTGCCGCACTGCCGGCCAGTCCAAGCACCACCACCATGCGCTACGGCCAGGTGCTGACCTCCGCGTTCACACTGCTCCGCCGGGAACCGGTCCTGCGCCTGCGCGCCGCATACGGAGGTCTGGCGTTCGCGATCTACAGCGTGCTGTGGACACCGCTCGCGCTGATGCTCGCCGCACGCCCCTTCCACTACTCCGCCGGTGTCATCGGCCTGTTCGGCCTGGCCGGCGTGGCCGGAGCGATGGCGGCCAGAGTGGCGGGCCGCTTCGCCGACCGCGGACACACTTCCCAGCTCACCACCGCATGTGCCGTCCTGCTGGTGCTCTCGTGGATCCCGCTTGCCCTCGGCCAACGGTCGCTGACCGCCCTCCTCGCCGGAATCGTCGTCCTCGACCTCGCCGTGGTGGCGATGCACATCACCAACCAGAGCGAGATCTACCGCCTCAGCAGCCAGGCGCGCAGCCGGATTACGTCGGCATACATGTCCATGTACTTCTTCGGCGGAGTGGTGGGCTCGTCCCTGGCTTCGCTGCTCTACACCCAGCACGGCTGGTCCGGCGTCTCGGTACTCGGAGCCGGCCTGGGAGCTGTGGTCCTGGCACTGCGGCTGACCGTCGGTCGCCTCGCACGCTAGGGCCGCCCCGCACAGAAAGGTCCCCCTCGATGCCTCACACCCCTGAAACCCGACGGGACGGCGGCCAGCACGCCGCCTCCGGCAACCCCCACGCCCCGGACGCGAAGGTGATAATCGTCGGAGCAGGCCCCGCCGGTCTGCTGTCGGCATGTGAACTGCTGCGCCGTGGCATATCCGTCCGGCTCATCGACCGTGCCGCGCAGCCCTCTCCCTACTCGAAGGCGCTGCTCGTCTGGCCCCGGACACGTGACCTCTTCGAGGACCTTGGCCTGGTCGAGGACGTCGAACTGGCCGGGCCCCAGATCAACGCCTTCAGCTACTTCACCGGACAGCAGCCGCTCGCCACCTATACCTTCCTCACGGACGCACAGGGGTGCATGGGACCGTTCTCGGTGCCTCAGTACGAGATCGAGCGGATCCTCAGCGACTGCCTGCACCGGCTCGGTGGTCACATCGAGCGGGAAGTCCGGCTGCTCGGTTTCGACGGCCTCGACTTCTCCGGCGACATCACCGCGACTGACGGCGTCACCACCATCCTCGAACACAAGGACGGCCGCATCGAGCGGGCCCGCGCGGCCTTCGTCATCGGTGCGGACGGGGCCGGGAGCACTGTCCGCGGCCAGATGGGCGTGGGTTTCGTCGGATCCACCTTCGAGACCGCCTTCGGGCTCGTCGACGCACCGATCGAGGGAAGCCTCCCCTCCGACCAGGTGCTGTACTTCCAGTCGCCGTCGGGCGGCCTGGCGGTCGTCCCCATGCCCAAGGGCGTCTTCCGCTTCTTCACCAGCCTGCCGACCAACACGGCAGGGTTCGACCTCGCCACCATGCAGCGCATCGTGGACGAGCGAGGGCCGCGCGGCGTCCGTCTCCTCGAACCCGTGTGGCAAAGCACCTTCCGGGTCCATGGCAGACGCGCCACCGAATTTCAGCTCGGCCGGGTGTTCCTCGTCGGTGACGCCGCCCACGTCAACAGCCCGGCCGGCGGGCAAGGCATGAACACCGGACTCCACGACGCCCACAACCTTGCTTGGAAGCTCGCCGCGGTCCTCAACGGCGAGACCCGCCCGGACCTTCTCCACAGCTACGACGAGGAACGCGTCGCGGCTGCCGCACGTGTGGTACGCGACACCGAGATCCAGACCCGCGCCTGGATGGTCAAGCACCCCGCGCAGATCACGGCCCGCAACGCCGCCTTCCGCCTGATGGAGCGCACCGGCACGGCCGCCAAGTACTACGCCCCCGTCATGGCGGGCCGCCGGCTCGCCTACCAGCCGCTGCGCGAGACCCAGCATCCCGCCGACCGGACCACGACGTGCCGGCTGCGAAGCCGCTTGCCCGGCCGTACCACCGTGGGTGGTGTCTTTCCCCGTCAACTCGCCCGGGACCTGGGCATCACCGGCCCCGACATCGACCCCGCCGCCTGGCACCTGGCGGTCACCCGCGGCTTCAGGGCACGACACGCCCGCTCCCTCACCGAACTCATCGCGGGCCGCCGGCTGCGCCTCGTCGACCTGCCCGGCACACGGCAGACCAGCCACCTCACCGGCTGCGCGGACAACGGGTACCACCTCATCCGCCCGGACGGACATGTGGCCGCTCACGGCCACACGGCGGACCTGTCCCGCCTGCGGGCCGAACTCGACGCCGGACTTCCGCACCCGCTGACCGGGACGGTGTGACGTGGACGGACTCCTCGCGAGCTGCTGGACAACGGCCGGGGACACCGGGCCACATCGAGCCGACCAGCGCAGCCCCTGGCCGCTGCGCACCCGTGTGGAAGCCGCGGCCGCCGCGGGATTCACCGGCTTCGGTCTGCTCTACGAGGACCTCCTGACCGCGGCGGACGACCTCGGCATGCCCGGCATTCGAGCGCTCCTCGACGACAACGGCATGACCAATCTCGAACTTGAGATGCTCCACGGCTGGTGGGCCGACGGCACCGAACGCCAGGAATCAGACCTCCGGCGGCGCACGCTGCTCACCGCCGCCGAGGCGCTCAACGCCCGCCACATCAAGGTCGGGCCGGATCTGGCGAACAGACCCTGGGACATGGATCACTGGGCCGCCGAATTCGCCACACTCTCCGCCCAAGCGGCAGATGCCGGAACGCGCATCGCCTTCGAGTTCCTCCCATGGACGAACATCCACTGCCTGGACCTGGCAGCAAGCCTGATCCAGGCAGCCGGCGCACCGGCCGGCGGCCTCATGGTCGACATCTGGCACACCGAACGCACGCACACTCCCTTGTCGGCCATCGCCGCCCTCCCGCCGCACCACATCACCGCCGTCGAACTGAACGACGGCAGCGCCACCCTGGTGGGCACACACTTCGAGGACACCGTCCGCCGACGCCGGCCTTGTGGGGAGGGCGCGTTTGACGTGTCCGGATTCATCAAAGCGGTGCGAGCCACCGGCTGGACGGGCCCCTGGGGGGTGGAGATCCTCTCCGACGAGCTACGGCGGATGCCGGTGGCCGAAGCCGCCACCACTGCCTACGCGTCGGCCGCCAAGGCGCTCGCCTGACCGCTCACTGCCCCGAGCCCGGTCCGCGGGACTGCTGTGGCCGTTCGACGGCGGCCGCAGCCCGCCCGACACCCTGCCGTCCACGTTCGCAGGCACCGGCTCCCGATCCGTTTACCTGTTGTGACGGCCCGGGCATCACGGAGCTTATGACGATCTGTCGGGTGGCACGACAAGCGGATGGGCACAGCGAGAGCTGTGCCCATCCGTGACGTGAGTCTGTTGAGATGCGCCTTCCAGCCGGCCGCAGCGACCTCACAGCGTCGGCCGGACAGAACGTCGATGGCATTGAGTGGAATGGGAGGCGCGGCGCCTTCTGCTACCTGGAGGTACGGGTGGCAACAGGCTGGTCGCTGCTGAAACGGCGAGCGGCCAACGACACGTCGGGCGAGGGTGAGCGCCCGGTGGAGCTGGCGGCTCTCCCCAACTGCCGTGCAAAGTGCCTATACCTACCGGGATATCCTGCTCGGCACCACTCCACGGACGAGGCCGGTCCAGGGACATGGAGTCGGAGCCCGAGACGCGACTGCGGGCCGTAAGGAACGTTTTCACGATGAAGGTTTCAGGAAGCCGATGACTGAGCTGGTGCCACCCGACATCGAACGGGTCTTGCAACACAACTCCACCCTGCTCAAACGGGATGTCGCCAAGCGTCTGGCCATCGGCGTCCCTCTGCTCGCACTGCCGTCGGTGTTGCATGCACTGGGTGCTACGAACTTGGTGGCCCTGAGCATCCCCGTCGGCATGTGGGTGCTCCTCTTCCTGTCGATCCGGCTCGCCAACGGACTGCGCATGAAGGTGTGCAAGAAGGTGCTGCACACCTACCCGCTCGAATACCGCACGCGCGTGGACAGGAAGCAGGCCGAGTGGCTGCTCCTGGGCACGGTGTACACGGTCAAGCTCTCCCAGCGCGGCCAGCACGGCGCTCCCCACATGCGAGCCGTCAACGCCTCGGCGGTACGCCGCTGGCCCGAGGGTGCGGAGGACGGCGGCGCGTGGTTCGCCGGTGACCCCCTCTTCGGCGGCGTCATGGTCGTCCCCGACAGCCACGACATGCTGTTCATGCAACCCGCGAAGTGGAAGAAGCTCGACCAGGAGCGTGCGGAGGCCGATCCCGCACGGATCGCGAGGGCGCAACAGGCAGGCATCGCCAAGCTGCTCGAGCGCGAGCCGAAGATGTCGTAGGGAGGCTGACACAACCTCCGCAAGCAGAACCCGCCTGCGAGGCTTGAATAGTTCCAGCCAGGTGACTTTGACCGACCGAAGCCAGGATCTCCGGGTCAGAACCGATCGACTCGACCGGCCCCTCGGTCCGGTTGACCAAAGGCGTCGACGGCGATCACGCTGAGGGCATCTCCCACGCACGAAGCCGAGCTGAGCCATCGTCACCAAAGTCGGGGCCGCCGTCGCTTCGTTTGGACGAAGGGCTGACCGCGGGAAGTCGAGGATGGGCCTGGGGCGCGGATCGCTCCGCTGCTGCCGGGGATTGGCGGCGCACCCGGCCCCTGGGACGCACACGGCTGGATGACCGGCGAGGGCTCAACGGGATCCTGTTCGTGCTGTACAGGACCTGACACCGCTACGAGCCGGGAAGGCTCCTCAGCCCGTTGACTTCTGTTGGCCCACGCACCATGCCGTGGCCGGTTTGCTCGCAGCCTTCATGAGGTCATGCTCCGGTTCGCCTAGGCACGAGCGTCTGCTCACTCTGGTGACCGGCCAGGAAGGGGCGAAGAAGGCCGAGAAGGGCGTCGGGGCGATGCAGCGGGATGATGTGGCCACAGTCTTCAAGGAGATGACCGGTGAGGTCGTCAGCGATCGGACGGAGCTGGCGTTCCAGTGCCGTGCCGACGGGATGCGAGCCGATGGCCATCGTGGGCATGGTCAGCCGTCTGGCAGCGACGGTCTCCTCGATCTGTGTGGCGGATTCGGGTAGGGCCCGGTAGTACGAGAACGCGCAGCGCAGGGCTTCACGTCCGGTGTAGGCGGCGACGAACGCATCCCGCGCCTGCGTAGGCAGGCCGGACCCAAGGGTGCCCTCATTGAGGAACCAGTCGATGTAGGCGGTCTCGTTGCCTTCCAGCACGGTTTCGGCGAAGCCCGGAACGGAGTGGAAGCCGAACCACCACGGAGGGCCGCCGGCGAGGAAGTCCTCTGCGCCGGGCAGGTGGCCGACCAGGGCCTCCATGACGACGAGCTGCCGGACCAGCTTGGGATGGCGCATAGCGAGGAGGAAGGCCGGCGGGGTGCCCGCGTCGATCCCCACAACGGCGGCCGAGCGCACCCCCAACGCCTGCAGCAGGGCCCTGGCGTCCTCGGCCAGGGTCATCGCGTCGTATCCCGTCCGGGCCGGGGTGCTCGCACCGAAGCCGCGCAGGTCCGGTGCGATGACTCGGTAACGGTCGGACAGATCCGCCATGACGTGGCTCCACAGCTCCCAGGTGTGGGGGAAGCCGTGCAGCAGCAGGGCGTCCGGCCCCGAGCCGGCCACGGCCACGTTCACCTCTATGCCGTTGACAGGAATCCGGCACAGGTCAGGCATGAAGAACTCCAGGAGGTCGCGGGTAACCAATGGTGACCAGCAAACGCTAGGGAACTAACCTGGACGTTCCAAGACGGCACTTTCCCTTCAGGTGGTGAGCTCCAGGTGACCACGTCGAAGCGCGGCGATCTGCTCAACCCGCTGTGCCCGACCCGGCAGCTGCTCGACCGGATCGGCACCAAATGGACCTCAATGACGGTGAAGGTCCTGGCCGAATCAGCCCCGGACGAGGTGCGCTTCGCGGAACTGCGGCGCCGTATACCGGGCATCTCGCAAAAGATGCTCTCCACCACCCTCCAGGGCCTTGTCCGCGACGGCCTCGTTGCCCGCCGGGTCGAACCAACCGTGCCACCCCGCGTGCACTACCAGCTCACCGCGCTGGGCCGCTCCCTGGACGGCCCGCTGGACGCCCTGCGTACGTGGGCGGAGCAGCACATGGCAGAAATCAAGCGCAACAACCACCGCGCCGACGGACTCCCGCAAGAGCGCGAACACCTATGCCAGGAGCCGGAGCAGGAACGGCGGGATTGACCGAGCGGAGGACGTCACCGACTTCGGGGCTCCAAGCAACAAGAGGTCTGCGGGCTGCGCCAACAGATGATGGCGCAGCCGAGGGTGCGGACGGCTTCGTGGAGGTCGTCACGAATTTGCCAGCAGGTGCGCAGGCAGCGAAACCAGTGCAGGAGTGCGAACTCCGCGCCCGTCGAGCACGCGAACGGGAAGCTGTGGGAGGGCAACCGGGAAGCAGCCGCCGCCTTCCCCGGAGTGCGCAAGCCCCCCTGTACGGCATCCACGACGGCGCACAGCGCGACAGCATCGCCTACCGGGCCGAACTCACCGCCTTCAACGACTCCCCCACCTGCACACCCGAACCGATGCTGACCGGTGAGCTGCAGCTGCCGTAGACATGGTGGAAGTCCCTGTCCGCCGATCTGGAGACCATCGCCACCACCCCCACCGAGCGGGTCGCGATACGCCGGCAGTGGATCGACCGCGCCCTCCCCCAATACGCGGGAGTTCCCGCGCCGGCCGATATCGACTGGGCCATCGCTCACAGCGACTGCCACTTCGCCAACTTCATAACCAGCGGCCCGACCGTGCTGGATTTCGGAGGCTTCGGCCTGGCACCAGTCGGCTACGACCCCGCGCTGCTGTATGCCTACTCCCTCCTCGCGCCCCAGACCACCAACCGCATCCGCACAGCATTCCCATCCAGGACACCCCACCAGCCACACCGCACTCCTCGTCGTCGCAGCCGGCCTCCTCCAATCCGCCTCCCGCCACGCCCCCCCCCGAACTCATCGAACTACCTCAACGGCGGGCCGGGATCCCCCGCGTTCGTCTACGTCGCACAGCGGCACCAGGAAGCGGCCCACCAACCGCTGTCCGGCTGGCACGGACACGCCGACCCCTTCGCGTTCACCACCGACTACCGGCCGGCCACCGGAATCAAGCGGTTCCAGTGCAGCACCCCCAACTGCTGTCGTACGCGCCCCTGGAGGCGAGTCTCGACATCTGGGAGCGCGTCGACCTGGAACAGCTCCGGGCCAAGAGCCGGGCCATGACCGACCTCTTCATCGACCTCGTCGAACAGGAATGCGGGGAGTTCGGCCTTGAGATCGCGTCGTCGCGGAACCCGGACACTCGCGACAGCCAGGTCGCCGTCCGGCACATCGACGGATACCCCGTGATGCAGGCGCTCATCGACCGCGGTGTCATCGGCGACTTCCGCGCACCGGACCTGCTGCGCTTCGGCTTCACTCCGCTCTCCCTGCGATCCGTCGACGTGTGGGACGCCGTGCAGGTTCTACGCGAAGTCCTGGCCGCTGAGGTGTGGCGTCAGGACCGTTACACCGCGCGCTTGCAGGTGACCTGACCCGGCAGCCCCCGGGCTCCACTGAGCGAACTCCCGGGCACCGCAGTGAGCCGCCCCGCGTTTCGCCGCTTCCGATCGCGCATGCCTGTCGGCGAATCAGGTCAGACGTAGGTCGATCCAGTGCACGGTGTCGCCCTCGCGCAGCAGATAGCGTTCGATCTCGACGAAGCCGTGCTGCTCGGCGAAGCGCAGCCCATCCGGATTGGACGCCAGCACTACCGTCTCGATTACCTGAGCGTCCAGCGCGCGGGCCTGGTCCAAGGCACGCTCATAGAGTCGTGTGCCGAATCCTCGGCAGCGGTGCTCGGGCAGCACACGGACGATGACCGTCGAGGTGGCGCCGTTGTCCTTCGTGGGCGGGCGCACAGTGGTGCAGCCGATCAGGACGTCACCGACGTAGGCAACCTCCATGCGGTTGCGGCCGGTACGGGCCCGGACGTCGTCGAGCGACAGCACGGCGCCGGGGACGATCAGGTTGTGGGCGTACTGCCAATCGCGAATCGAGGCATCATCGTCTACCGCGCGGATATGGAGATCGTTCATCAGGGCAGCAAATCGGTGTCTGGCGTGCGCGTCAACCGACGATGCCGTGGGGGATGCACGGGTCAGGGCTGTGGAGGATCGGCCGGAGCTGGTCATGGGCGAAGCCAGAGTCGGGTTGAGGCGACGGTGACGGTGCCGTGGAAGACGTAGGCGCGCTTGTCGTATCTCGTGGCCACCGCCCGGCGTGGTGAATCCTTGTGGTCAACCCGCCGCGGCACCGGCCGATCGCGCGCCCGGCGGGCTCTCGGTGGGCGTCGAGGCCCTGCCCTATGGCTGCGGCTCGGCACCTCTCGAGGCGGCGGGTGTTGCTGGCGTGCTGATGGGCCCGGGCGGTGGTGGAGTCCACCACCCGCCAGTCGATCAACCCATCATCGTCCGCGCAGGCCAGTAGCACGCCGAGCACGCGGCCCCAGGTCCGATCGGCGGCCCAGCGGCGATGGCGGGACCGCACGGTCTTCCAGATCCGAACCCCGCTGGGATGTCCGCCAAGGAATACCGGTGCGGTACCGGTTGACGACCGCTTCCGCAATGCGGCGGTGATCGGCCCATGCCTGCCACGACGACCGGTACTGGCGGGCAGCAGAGGTCGACTGCGTTCGCACTGCCGGTCGATCAGCCGGGCATGACGAGGTATCAGGATCAGACCGCAGAGGTGCTGCGCACCCCGGTCCAGCAGCCCGGCCGGGCTCAGTCGATCTTCTTGATCACCCGGGCGGGCACTCCCGCGACCACGGTGCCGGCAGGAACATCACGAGTGACCACCGCCCCGGCAGCGACCACCGCACCGGCACCGATGGTCACCCCCTGCGTGATCACGGCAGCCGTCCCGATCCAGACGTCGTCCTCGATGAGGATCGGGGCGAAGGAGAGGTACTCGCGGCGCTCGGTCGGTGGCAGTGGATGGCCTCCGGTGATGAGGCTCACCTTCGGGGCGATCATGACACCGTTTCCGATACGAATACCTCCCTTGTCCATGAAGGTGCATCCCTGGTTGACGAAGACGTTCTCCCCGAACGTCGTGTTCAGCCCGTGCTCGGTAAAGAACGGCGGGTAGATCATCACAGATTCCGGCAGCGGGCCACCGAATACAACAGAAAGTAGTTCGGCGCGGCCTTTGCTGTCGCTGAACGGAAGGACGTTCAGGCGAGACGTCGCATCGGTCACCTCCACGATCCGTTCCACGTGACGCGCGAACTTAGGCGTTTGGACATACATAACCTGCTCTGTGCGGGTAGACATGCGCTGATCTCACCACCGCGCAGAACACCGGATCAAACAACCCTGCACCACAGAGGCCACAACCAATGGTTGTGGAGATAGGGTGGCAGCGTGGATGTTGAAGTGCTGCGGACCTTCGTGACCGTCGCCGATACCGGCCAGTTCCAGGCTGCGGCCGACGAGCTGGGGATCAGTCAGCAGGCGGTCTCCAAACGGATCGCGGCCCTGGAGAGGCATATCGAGGTCACGCTCCTGGTGCGGACTCCCCGAGGCTCCCGGCTGAGCCTGGACGGGCAGGTCTTCCTGCCGCACGCCAAGAAGGTCGTGGCGGCCATCGAGCAGGCCGAGCAGGCTGTGCGCCCCGGCAGCCGGGCCTTGCGTGTCGATGTCCTCAATCGGCGCATCGCTCCTGCCCAGGCCGTCTACCGGTTTTACCGCTCCCACCCCGAAACGGACCTGGACGTGGTCACGCTGAGCATGGAGAACGCCGCCCAGGCCGCCCAGGCGGTGCTCGAAGGGACCGTCGACGCGTCCTTCCGTGCCCTGCCAGCAGACCAGGTCCCCAACGGGATCAGCGCCGAACGACTCCTGGACGCACCCCTGGAGCTCCTGGTCGGACCCGGCCACCCGCTGGCTGATGCGCCCTGGGTCAGTCCTGCGGACCTGGCCGGCCACCGCATCTGGATCCCCGGGATCAGGCCAGGCACGGAGTGGGCGGCGTTCTACCGGGCACTGTCCGAGGCCTTCGGCCTGATTATCGACGCGCTCGGCCCCAACTTCGGTGACGAGGCCCTGATGGACGCGCTAGCCGACTCGGCCTCGCTGGCCACCCTCGTCGGCAGTGGGGACCGGTACCTGTGGCCCCAAAACCACGACCTACGGCGCATCCCGTTGCACGACCCGACCCCGGTCTACCCGCACGTGCTGCTGTCCCGCAGCGGAGACCAGCACCCCGTGCTGACCGCGCTACGCGCCCATCTGCACACCGCAGGTCCGCGAACCCCGCACGACGTGTGGGCGCCGGACTGGGTACACAGCTGACCAGACGACCGAATTACGTGCCGTCCTCAGCGGCCCGGCCGGTCATGTGACTGCCATTTGACCAGCTTGCCAGCGTCCAGGGCCTGCCCGATGGGCCCCCTCGCAGCACTTACGGCGCTCCAGCGCCCGCCCGTGCGCATCGACGTGGACACATCCACCGGGCACGGGTTCTTGCAGGTTGGCCACCGCCGCCGGCTAGGCCTGTCCGGAGGATCGTGCTGGACAGGCACCGGTCCGGGGAGCCAGGAGGCGCGAGCGGTGAGGCGGGGCAGGCCGCCCGGATCAGTGGTGCCACGCATCGCCCTTCACGTTGTGGATCATACGCTGAAGGACCTTGAGGGCACGGGCGTACTCTTCGTCCGGAATACCCTCGTGCACCTGGCGGCGCAGCTCCAACTGCCGTGCCGCCGCACGCGAATACAGCTCCGCACCCGACTCGGTCCGCAGCAGGTGCCCATCCTCGTCCTGGGAGACCAGGCCCCGGGCGACGAGGCCGTCGATGTCACCGGGCAGATCATCACCGGGGCCCGGGTAGTAGCTGAGGAACTCGGTCAGTTCCGCGCGACCCCAGCCCATCGGGCGCTCGCTGAGGTGGTGCAGGACCCACCAGGCGGGCTGGGTCAGGCCAAGCGCGCCGAGCGCGGCCCGGATGTTCTGGACGACGGCCTGACCGGCCGCGTTGGCCCAGAACCCGATGGGCTGAGCGATGAGGCCGGCGTCGTCGTGGGAGGGAACGAAGGGGGCTGAGGTGCTGCTCGAAGTGGTCATGGGAAGACCGTAGAAACTCAACTTGACTTGAGGTCAAGTGCCCTGGGGTGACGGGCCGGACCGGAGGCCGACGGGCGAACGTGCGAGGACCGGCGCAGTGGTTCCCGCTCGGCATCATTCAGATCTCCCCCTTCCAACATCAACGACATGAGACAGGATCGACCGGATGAGTCCTGACCGTCAGCGTTGCCTATGGATGGCATTGCGGACTTCGTCGACGTGGGCGCGGATCAGCGAGTCGAAGAGGGCTTCCTGGTCGCCGTCTGGCCCTGCGACGGTGGCGAGGAGCCCGGTCATGAGGCCGCCGAGGACGGTGATGAGGTCTGCCGATCTCTCCGGGCCGCGGACTTTGCAGAAGTCGGCGGACGACGTCGTCGACTCGGTCGAGGGTCGCGTCGCCGAGGGCTAAGCCGAGTTGCTCAGCGAGGACATCCGGGGCGCTGAAAGAGGCGACCCGGGAGGTGAGGGCGGCCCCATTGCGGCCGCTTTCGTCGCAGTCGGGTATCTCGATCTCCAGCTCGTACCACCACGCGCCCACTCGGTCGCAGCCCCATGCCATGGCATGCGGCCAGACTCCATCACTCAATTCGAACGACGGCCCCTCTCCGTGGCTTCCGAAGTCATGAACATCCGACGCCCGTTCTCGGGTTCTGGCTCAACTGGCTTCGTTCACGTTGAGCGACAGCACTTGTGCATGAGTTCCGGAGGCAGTTGGTGATCAATCCGGTGGGAGATGTTCATGAGTTTTGACAGCACCGTCGTGCTGCCGCCGTGTCTGGGGAACAAAACCCCTGCTCCTCAAGAAGACCTGGATCGGGCGTCCTGACGTTGGCCGTTCGCCCCCTATTAGGTCTTGCTCCGCGCCCTCCGGCGCCGACCTGGCGGCCGTCCAGACCGGCGGACGGGGCGACGTCACGCAGGGATGCCGAGCGGCGGGTGCTCGAGCACGCGGGGCTTGTACTCGACCAGCTGGATGCGGCCGTCGAAGGTGCGGTGCTCGATCATCTCGAGGGCAACGTCCGGATAGCCGTCGTAGATGCGTTCTTCGCCCGTGGCCCCGGTGATCACCGGGAACATCACGACCCGGAAGCGGTCGACGAGTCCGGCTCGTAGCAGGGACCGGCACAGGCTGAGGCTGCCGATCGTGCTGAGGAGCCCAGAGCCACTCGACTTCATGGCGCGAACCGCCTCGACGGCGTCGTCGCGGACGAGCGTGGAGTTGGCCCACGTCAGTGGCTCCTCGAGTGAGGAGGAGAACACCACCTTGGACGCTTGCGTGAGCTCGTCGACGGACGCCTCTTCCTCGGGCCTGAACTCGTCTTGGCCATCCGGGACCTTGCCTGCGGCGAAGCCCGACATCTGGCGATAGGTGTTCGCTCCCATCAGGTGGGTGGCCTCGGGCTGCTCGCCGAGCCATGCAAGGTACTCCGGGCCCTCGAGGCCCCAGAACCCGGGCCATCCCTCTCCCGATGCGTGGCCGTCGAGGGAGGTGATGAAGTCGACGAGAAGCTCCGACATGGCGGTGTCCTTTCCTGGGGTGTCACGAGCTTGGACCGGCCGGGAGCCACAAACTCATCGGCCGCGCTGTGGAGTAGCGAGAAAACCCATGACGCTGCAGCCGATCAGGTCGGCAGAGCGGCACTGCTTCGGAGAGCCCGGAGGCCTATATGATTGCCCTATGCATGCAGTTGGGAATGATCTCCGCGCGATTTGGAACGGCGGTTTGAGTTCTATCAGAGCCCCAGCTCCTGGAGTCGGTGTTCGCGCAGGTTGCGGTCCGGTTCTCAAGGGTGGATCTGCGGTGGCGGATGCGGGACTACGTGCGTGGACTGCTGGCACCGGTGGAACGGAAAAACGGCTGGCAGCTCGCTGAGTACGCAGGTCACCGCGGACCCGCCGGCTTCCAGCACCTGCTGAACGGTGCGTCCTGGGACGCTGACGAGGTCCGGGACGACCTCCAGCACTACGTTGCCGAGCGCCTCGGCGCCCCGGACGGGGTCCTGATCGTGGACGACACCGGCTTCCTCAAGAAGGGCACCGCGTCTGCCGGGGTGCACAGGCAGTACTCCGGCACCGCCGGCCGCACCGAGAACTGCCAGATCGGAGTCTTCGCCGCCTACGCATCGGCCAAGGGCAGGGCACTGGTGGACCGGGAGCTGTATCTGCCGAAGCCATGGACCGCGGATGCGGACCGCTGCTGGGCTGCGAAGGTCCCCGGCAGCCGCGGGTTCACGACCAAGGGCGAGCTGGCCCGCGCGATGATCCTGCGAGCCCTGGCTTCCCCCCTTCCGATCGCCTGGGTGACCGGTGACTGCGCCTACGGCCAGGAATGGCGCATGCGCCGCACCCTGGAAGAGGCCAGGCTCGGCTACGTCCTGGCCGTGCCGAAGTCGCAGCAACTACACGCTCCCTTCGGCCGCATCGACCAGGCCATCGCCGATGCTCCCGAGGAGGCATGGGAACGCCACTCCTAACGGTGACGGCGCCAAGGGCCCGCGCCTCTATGACTGGGTTGCCGCCCGACTGCCAGTCATCGATGTCTTCGACGGCGACCGGCCCACCCATCAGCGATGGGTGCTGGCTCGCCGCAGCTTGGCCCGACCAGACGAGATCGCCTACTACCTCGCTTACGCGCCCAACGGCACGACGATCGCCGATCTGGTGCGAATCGCCGGCCCGCGCTGGGCGATCGAGGAAGCCTTCCAGGCCGCCAAGAACGAATGCGGCCTCGACCAGTACGAAGTCCGCCGCCATCCCGGCTGGTATCGGCACATCACTCTGGCCATGCTCACTCACGCCTTCCTGGCCGTCGTCGCAGCCCAGACCACCCAAAGGGGGCAGCAGAAACGACACCACCAGCACCATCCGCTTCACCGTGGCAGAGATCCGCAAACTCCTGGACACTCTCCTGCCCCGTCCCACACACCACCCCGGGCCAGTCACCCACGCCCTGAACTGGTCCCTCTGGCGCAGACGCCACCAAGCCACCGCCCGCCGCTGCCACTACCAAAGAAGGACCAGCTCAGGCAACGATTTCTAACTGGAGTACTGGTGTACTGACCTGCAGCGTTGTTCACGCACCCGAAGGGTGGCTTGCCATGGACGATGCCACGCTTCTTCGCCGTCCTCCGCCGGCTCTACCTCACCCTGTCCCCCGACAGTGGAGCTGGCTGAGACCTCTGGTGGTGGCTACTGCTTGGTTCGGCCGGCGGAGGCTTGCTGCGTGTCTGCTCCGGAGCTGACGTGTCGCTGGGTCTGCTGGGGGCCGTGCCAGTCCAGGCACATCACCGTGGCGTCGTCTTCGAGTCGGCCGCCGGCGGCGTCCCGGACCGCGGACGTCAGCATCAGCGTGGCCTCCCTCGGGTGCAGGTCCCGGGTCCTCTTCAGCAGGGCGGGCAGATCGACCCTCTCCCCATGACGTTCGAGCATGCCGTCGGTGAGCATGAGCAGACGGTCACCGGGGCGCAGGTCGATGTCCTGAGCCCGGTAAAGGTGGGGCGCGACCGCGGACAGCCCGAAGGGGGGGTCCACCTCGCAGGGGATCACCTCCACAGCTCCCCCGCGCATGCGCAGCGGCCAGGGGTGGCCGGCATTGACGATCTGGGCCTGCCCGGTGTGCAGGTTGATGCGCAGCAACTGTCCGGTGGCGTGGCCGTGGTCGTGGTCGGCCAGTGCCTGGTCGGCACGGTGGGCCTGGTCGGTCAGGCCCGCTCCGGCGCGGCGGGCGCCGCGGAGGGCGCCCACCAGGACCGTGGCGGCCAGGGCGGCATCTATGTCGTGGCCCATGGGGTCGGTCACGGACAGGTGGAGGGTGTCGCGGTCCAGGGTGTAGTCGAAGGTGTCGCCGCTGAGGTCTTCGGAGGGCTCCAGGCTCCCGCACAGTGCGAACTGAGCCGCCTCGCACGACAGCGACGAGGGCAGCAGCTGGTACTGGATTTCTGCTGCCAGGGTGGGGGGCCTGGAGCGCTTGCCCCAGGTGTAGAGGTCCGTGAAGCGCCCGTTTGCGATCACGATGTAGGCCAGGATGTGGGCGGCTTCCCCGACCGCGTCGAGGACGTCCTCGCCGGGGTCGGCGGGCAGGAACAGTTCCAGTAGCCCGATGGCGTCTCCCCGGTTGGTGACCGGAACGATCAGCCGCAGTCCCTGGCCGGTCGCCTCCTGATAGCGCCGCTGGGTACGGATCACCTGCTCGTAGACGCTGCCGAACAGGGGAATCCGCTCTGCCTCCCGCCCGCCCTCCACGGCCGGAGCGGTGGACAGCCGTGCCACGGCCTTGCCCGTCAGGTCCACGATGAGGAAGGAGACTGCCGTGGCCGCGAAACGCTGCCGCAGGTGCTCGGCGACCACGTCGACGGTGTCCACCGGGGCCGCCGTCTCCGCTGCCGTCAGCAGCCGGGGAAGTTCACTCTGTCCTTCACTCACAGCAACGGTCCCTTTCACCGACCCCACCTACCAGCTTGGGAACCGCCACGGTGAGCGTCAAGTGGCGGTCACGGTAGGTCAAGGTGGTCACGCTATGCGTTCGCAGAAGTGAGTAGGGCTCGACGCCCCGCCGACGGGCACGAGGGCCTTCGCGGCTGCCCTGGCCACGAAGGCCGACGACTGCCCCACTGCTGAGCACGCTGCTCGCGGCATCCCGGCGGTGCCGGATGTCGGCATGCCGGGCCCTCCTGTCCAGGGTGCGGCCGTGCTGTTTGCTGCTCAGAGATTTGTAGTCACCCATGCGGAGCTTCTCGTCCGCCGTAACCCCGCGCGATGCCGGAGTCGGCCTCGCACCCAGGCGCCTATTCGGACGAACGGCACGGCTGGCCCTGCCCTTCGACGGAGCACTCACACTAGTGACTGGGCTGTCCACCGCGGCTCAGGCAGCCACCGGCACCCTGAGCTATACGGACCAGGCAGGGCTCAAACACGAGGCGATCAATCCGACCGACGGCGTGCGCTGCTCCTTCGACGCAGCGGCGACCGGCGTCGACCATTTCACGGGCACGGACGGAGCGCTCTTCACGCATGAATGGTGTGGGCAGTTCTTCACTACCATCCGCAAGGGGACTTCTCTCGTCTTCGGGGAGACGAAACCCAAGAGTATCCGGCTCGGCTGAGCTTGCCGCTTATACAGTTCGTCGAGGTTTGGTGCCGACCTTGCGGTGTGTGGGTCGGGTGTAGGACTCGCCAGTGGCGAGGACGCGACCGACGTCGTAGCGGATGGCCGGTTGCCGGATCTGCGAGCCGAGCGGGCGGCCAGGTCCGGGTCGGCTCGGTTTCGGTGCACGGGCCGGTGTGCCGGTCTTCGCCCACAGGTTCCTTAGGCGTGCCTAAGCGTTGTCTCGTAATTGATCTACGACGCGTTCGTTGACCTGCCTGTTTCTTCGTCACCCGGCGAGGGTGAGCTTGTGCAGGCGGGCGATGCCGAGATGGCGTGGTGGACGCCCTCGCCTTTGAGGCGGCAGTCGCGGAGGATCTTCCAGGTCTTCATCCGGGCGAAGGCGTGCTCGACGCGAGCACGGACCTTTCGGTGAGAGGCATTGTGTTCCTCCTTCCAGGCCTCAAGTTCGCTCGGGCCGGGTTCGCGACGGTGCGGGATAACCAGGCCGGTGCCTGTAGCCGCCGTCCGCGATCACCGTCGTCCGGCCGACGGCGGCCTTCGCACCGGACAGTTCCCATGCCTTGCAGTCGTTGCGGTTGCCGGGCACGGGCGGCCGACCGCGACGCCAGCCGGGTGTCGGCGTCGATGAGGACCTGGTGGTTGGTGGAGTACCGGCAGTTCTTCGACTGTGCGGCGATGGTGTGGTCGCGAGTGGGGACCAGGGTGCCCTCCACGATCAGCACGGTGTCCTTGCGGAACCGCTTGCGGGGCTGGAGCGCGAGCGACGGCCCGAGGTGGTCGATGATGCGGTCGGCGGCGGACTTGGACACCCCAAACAGCGTCGCTAGTTGGCGCAGGGTCAGGTCCGTCCGACAGTAGGCGGCGACCCGCACGCGGTCCTCCAGCGGCAGGCTCCACGGCCGGCCCTTGCGCACCGGATCCGCCCCCTCGCGGCGAAGCGCGGTGATGAGCTTGCCGAACTGACGCGGGCTCAGCCCACTCAACGGGGCTATCCAGGAGGGCTCCGACGCCGTGATCACACCAGACACAGCAAGATCATCTCACCCTTGACCAGCAGTTACGGGACAACCCTTGGGGGGCGGCGGGGCCGCCGGCAGGCCGGGCCAGCCGGCCGCCACGAAGCTCAGGGATGTGTTCGCCCACCGGTCACAGGGCCCGCGTCGGCGATGAACCAGGCCACGCAACGTCGTCAATCGCGAGCCACGGAGCGACTGCCAGGGCCGTGGGAGTATGCCCAGCGAACGACTTGACCTCGCGGTGAAGGTGGGACTGGTCGACGTAGCCGCTCTCGGCGGCAACGCCAGCCGCGGCGTGACCCGCCGCGAGAAGGCGGGCAGCGTGGTCGAACCGCACCAGTCGGGCGGCGCGTTTGGGCGTGATACCGAGCTGGGCCCGGAAGCACTTCCCCCGCGATCGTGAACCGTTCGTCCCACGACGCGGCAGCGCGCAGCCTGTCCTCGGCTCGTCCGGCGTCAGGGCCCCAGACATCCGCGAGGGAGACCACGGCCCCGGTGAGCTCGGTCGCGGTGCCGAGCACTGCAGCCGCTGCGGTCGGATCCAGCCGGATCTGAAGGCACTCGCCCGCCCGGCCACCTGTCCGGAGATCGCCGGGGAGGAGCCCGATGACGACACTGCCGCGCCTGTGTCGGCCACAGGTGTGGTGGACGAGTCCTTCTCCCTCGCTCAGATCGATGAACAAGCTGACGGACGGGTGCGCGACCATAGCGATGTCCACGAATGCGGAGGCACGATGGCGGAACCCGGCCATGCTGATGCCCGGCAGCCGATCTGACGGGCGCGGGACGGCAATGTCCGCGAGCGACCAGTCGGGTGGTGCCCCTGTCGACAGCATATGACCAGCCTAGACGTCATCAAGAGCGGGCGTCAGCGGTCTGTTGCCGTGAAGTCAAGGAGCAGCTTGCTGGTCGCGTCGGGCGCTTCGAGCATGGGCATGTGCCTGACGTCGGGCAATTGCTCGACCCTTGCGTCCGGCACCGCGTTGTACTGGTGCACCGACGACGGCTCCCAACGGGGATCGGCCGCGCCGAAGATCACCAGTACGGGAACGCCGAGGGCAGCCAAACGCTCGGGCACGCTCCGTTCGGTGATGTACTCCGTGTTCCGACGCAGCACCGTCCTGAACGTGCGGTACGTGGTGCCCCGTATCTCGGCGACCATGTCGTCCGGGACATCCACCGGGCGAGCAGCCGTCGCGCTGACCCCCTTGCGGATCAGCGCGTCCGAGCGCCTCGACCACAGGAGCGGGCCGAGAGGCGGGCCCAGCAGGACCCGAAGAAGGAGCGGCTGCGGAAGGAGCGCATCAAGGCTCGGCCCGCTGCTGATCAGCGCGATCGACCTCACCAGGTCGGGGCGCTGTTCGGCAAGCGCGGTGGCGACATATCCGCCACTGGAGTGTCCGACCACGGTGACGGGACGAAGGCCGAGTTCGTCGAGGAGCGCCGCTACCCGACCTGCCTGCACGGACACGTCGTATCGCCAACCACGACCTGCTCTTCGGCAAGGACGGCGACCTAACCGGCGACGACAAGGAGAGTCAGAAGATCTCCATGCTCGCGCTCCACCGGTCCAGAGCCGTCTGGTGCACGTCAACACGCTGCTGCTCCAGGGGGTGCTGGCCGAGCCGAAGTGGGCCGAGAAGCTCACCGACGCCGACGACGTGCCCTATCCCCGCTGTTCTGGACCCACGTCGATCCTTACGGCCGCTTCGAGCTGGACATGAACAACCAGCTCGACCTCACGCTGCTTCAAGATCATTGCCACATGGCTTGACCCCGAACCGAAAACCTCAGTAGTACGTCGGCCAGGGCCCCCGGTGCGTGGCCCCCGGGACCCTTCCCGTAGATGGCACTCAGCGCCATAGTGTGGGTGTGAACTCTCCCATCTTCGCAGGTACGTCGCAGGCTTGGGCGGCACTGGGTGCCGATTCTTCCCTGCTCGACCGGGTGTCCTACGGCGGTCCGTCCGGAGGACTGCCAGCGCGGCTGCCCGTTATGGAGCTGGCGAGGGCCACCGTCGCGGTGTGCTCACTCGCGGCCGCCGAGCTCACTTCCGTCCGCACGGGGCGGCCCGTGCCCCGGGCGCGGGTCGACGACGAGTCGGTCGCGACGGCGTTCCTCAGCGACCGGCTGGTGCGGGTCAACGGGCAAGCGTGGTCGACCTTCGCGCCGCTGTCCCGGTTCTGGCGGGCGGCTGATGGATGGGTCCGTACGCACGCCAATTACCCGCACCATCGGTCCCGGTTGCTCGCCGCTCTCGGGGTGCCGGTGGACGCCGGCGAGGAGGCGGTGGAGGCGGTGGCCCGGGCGATCGCGGGGCGTACCGCGTTGGAGGTGGAGGAGACCGTGTACGCGGCGGGCGGTCTGGCCGTCGCGGCACGCGGCCCCGAGGAGTGGGCCAAGAGCGAGCAGGGGGTCCTCGTCGCGGGGCAGCCGCTGCTGACGACGGCGCGGGTCGACGACGCCCCGAACCGGGTGCTCGGTGACGCCGCGCTGCCGTGCGCAGGGCTGCGCGTCCTGGATCTGACCCGGGTACTGGCCGGGCCGGTCGCCACCCGAACGCTGGCGCTGCTCGGGGCCGACGTTCTGCGGATCGACGCCCCACAGCTGCCGGAGAGTCAGGAAGCCCACAACGACACGGGGATGGGGAAACGCTCGACCACCCTGGACCTGGATGACGCCACCGGCCGCCGGGTCTTCGAGGAGCTGCTCGACGAGGCGCACGTGGTGGTTACCGGTTATCGGCCGGGCGCGCTGGACCGGTTCGGGCTGACGCCCAAGGCGCTCGCCGAGCGCCGTCCGGGTCTCGTGATCGCCCAGCTGTCCGCGTGGGGCCGTTACGGGCCGTGGCACGAGCGGCGCGGCTTCGACAGCCTGGTCCAAGTGGTCACCGGCATCGCCGAACTCGAGGGCGCGCCGGACTCGCCCGGCGCGCTGCCCGCCCAGGCGCTCGACCACGGCACCGGCTATCTGCTGGCGGCCGGGGTGCTGCGCGCGCTCACCGAGCAGCACCGCACGGGCGGCACCCGGCTGGTCCGCCTGGCCCTGACGCAGACCGCGCACTGGCTGGTCCACGACCTGGCCCCCGCTCCGGGCGAGGATGACGGCTTCGACGCCGGGCGCTGGCTGACCGAGACCGACAGCCCCATGGGTCGGCTGCGGCACGCGCTGCAGCCGGTGTCGTACGAGGGAGGCCCGGTGAACTGGGCACACCCGCCGGGTCTGTGGGGCACGGACGCCGCGGTCTGGGGCGGCGCCTGAAAAGTTGCTGCAAACGGCTGGACGTCTGAAACACCCTCACGAAACGGTCTGGCGTTGTGAGCGACGACTTCAAGCTGTAGAAGCACAGGGCTGCCCGATGTCCCCAGCCGACTGCGCAGACGCGCAGAAGCTCCGCGAAGAGCCCCGAGTAGTCGCATTCTGCCGCCGCGAGTGCCGTCCGTCCTGCCAGTGCGAGTACGGCGGCAAAGGGCCGTCCACCCTCGGCGAGCTGCGCAGCCACGGCGTCACGGACGGCTCGCAGCACTGTGTTGATTGCGCTCGGGTCCTCTGCCAGCAGGCAAAGCACCCTGTTGTCGTTCCAGGCACTGTCTTGGGTGGTGCTCAGCTCCAGCAAAGTGCCAGGAGGCGTGGAGGGATTGTCGGCCAGCGCCTGCCAGACGAACGGGTATGGACAACGCGCGAGTCGAGGCAGAACGGCGCTGTCGGTCTCAGCACGCGCCAGTTCGAGGTAGTCGGCAGGCGTGTGCACGGACGTGGCCCCACGGGGATCGTCGGGGCGACAATCCTGTCATCAAGACTCGGACACCCGCGTGCGGGCTCTGATCCCAACCGACTTCCTGACCGTTACGGGACAAGCCCTAGGAACTGACCTCTCCGCGCAGGCGGAGGTGAGCCGCGAGCTAGGTGTATTGATCACGAGCGTTGTTAACAGTCGTGGGTCTTGATCATGGCGAAGACCTCCGGTGTGGTGGAGGTGTCTACGCTTCACCGCACG